>CAZBBA010000091.1:0-14199 GCA_964490015.1 uncultured Rikenellaceae bacterium | reverse complement strand
TCGAAAGGTGGTCGGTGAACTTTTCGGCCAAATCGGGCTCGAGCTTGATGAGCGACGATAACACATTCAAACTGTTGAACAGAAAATGTGGATTCACCTGCTGCTTAAGCATCTCGAACTGCGATTGCAGGTTCTCCTTTTGCAGCTTTATTAGCTGCGTGTTGGCCTCGGTAAGCTGGTTGGTTCGCATTTCGATGGTGGATTCAAGGGTGTGGTTTATCTCCTCAAGCTTTTTGTGTGCAGCACGAATATCCTGCTCGGCCCTAATCCTTTCGGAGATATCCTTGGCTGTGCCAACCACGGCTGGCCTTCCATCGAATTCGGTTAGTGTACTCGATACGATTACCGGAATCCTCGTTTTGCCATCTTTGTGCAGAAGTGCGATTTCTAAATCGGTTTCTACGGGTTCGCCCTTAATTCTTCGTAAATGGATATCGATTGCTTTTGCCCGATGCTCGGGCGAGATGATCTCAATAAAGTTATGGTTTATAAGCTCATCCACATTGTAGCCAACAAGGTTTACAATGGAGTCGTTAAGAAAAACAAATCGCTGATCTTGAATCACGTAAAGCCCTTCCTGTATGCTCTCAATCAGGTTCTTGTAGCGCATCCGGCTCTTCTCGAGCTCGCGCTCAATGGCTTTGCGATCGGTAAGGTCGCGCATAATGATAAATGTCGCAGGATGCCCTTGATAGTCGATATAGGTTGTATTTAACTCAAGGTGAACTATTTTGCCGCTTTTAGTAATAGCCTGGCATTCATAAATGAACTGCGATTTATCGCCCGCCATCCTTTTTTTGTGGTACTCCATCAACCTTTCCCGATCCTCAGCAACAAGATAATCAACAAAGGGTTTTTCCAACACCTCATCCTCGGCATACTCCATCAACTCGCAGAAAGCACGGTTTGCAAACCTAAACTTACCGAACTGGGTAATAATTATTCCATCGTTGGCCCTATCGATTAGCATTCGGTATTTTGCCTCGCTCTCTTTTAGCGCATTCTGAATTTGAGTGTATTCGGTTATATCCCTAAGCGTGATTAGCGATGCCGGCCTATTATCAACAATAATTGACGTTGAGTTGAAATCAAGAATTACCCTGCGTCCTGTTTTTGTTAATAGGGTTGCAGAGTAACGCATATTATCCACCTCGCCCTTCATTCTCCTGTAATGAATTTGCAAAACCCTCTCTCTATCCTCAGGTGCAACTGAATCGGGGCCAAAGTGTGTGTACATCTCTTCCAGGGAAAACTCTAGCATATCGGCAATGGCCTGGTTTGCAAGCAGAACTTTACCATCCTGACTAATAATAATTCCATCGAGAGATTTCTCAATCAATGTTCGATGCTTCAACTCGCTCTCCTGAAGGCTTTGCTGCATTTTGATAAGATCGGTGATATCGAACGAAACTCCAAAAACCCCAATTTTATCACCCTGAACATTGTAGTAAGGTGATACTCGGGTGTCCCAAAAAATCTCGTCAATCAGTATAACATCCGATGCAATCTCCCCTTTAAGAGCCTTCTTGATAAAGCTGATTAATTGATGGTTATTGGCATAAACATCGAATGCATTTTTCCCAACCCTTTCGTTTGAGTTTGACCCAATTTTTTTTAACCCACTACCCTCGGTAAATAAAAAATTCCCATTATTATCAATCCCCCAGATTATTACTGGCAATTGGCTAAGAATTGTCGTTAGCTGGTTTTGTTTCTCCCTTAGTTCAATATCGGCTTCCTCCCTTTTAACAATTTCTTTCTGAATCAGTTTGTTGGTCTCGGTAAGCTGCTGTAAAGCGAGTTCATTGCTGCGTTTGATGCTGAAATTTTCGACAGCAGATTGGTTGTTGAAGTATGCTGCAGCAATACCAACCACCGAAACACCAAGGTGGATAAAGTTGGTTTCGAGCAGTGGCCTCCAGTCAAAAGAAAATCGTGAATAGATAAAAATAATTAGGTTGAAAACTATCAGCATAATGCTTGCGTGAACTAATATCCTTTTCAGCGAAAAGGGAATAAGCGCAAACCAGCTAATTAGAACAAAAAGAAATCCGTATGAATATCCACTCTCGTAAAACCCTGTGAGTGCGGCAAGGAAGCCACAAAAAATTGTTCCAAGGTAAAATCCTGCAATCAGGTGGTGGCGGTAACCAATTTGCGTATTGCGTTTTATGGCAACAAACAGGTTGACTATGTAAACCATAACAGTAGCAAATCTCAACCAAAGAAGTGTATTTATAAGCTGGGAGAAGAAAAGGAAATCGAACAAAGCCCAAACTATCACCACACCCGAGCCTCCAAGGGTAAGGATTACAAGGAAGTTCTTGAGATACTTCTCGCGTTCGCGAACAAACTCAGGGTTATTATTGACTTTGCCGATATTCCTTAGCGATAACATAGTGATATGTTTACAATATTTTACTACCAAAGGTAAGAATGAAACTATTCTCAACAATCATCTTTAGGAATGAATGACGGATTTTGGGCGTTGAATGACGTATGTTAAGAATTACAAAATATTGTACTTTCCTTTTTCGCATTGGTAAATCTTGTAAGTTCGATAAACAGTTTAGATTCTTACCAAGCTCAGATTTTCTAATTGCTAAAGCCCGTGGCAATTATAAGTGCAATATGTTTTTTGCTATCCTCTATTTTGGGTGTTTAGGTTGGAAGGGGGAATGCTTAATTGTATCAGATGTTTTTATCCTAATGAGTTATCGCATTAGCCAGATGATTTTGCTAGCTAGATTTCCTAATTATTTTGTAGATGGCACTTCCCGCAGCCCTATGCCCTGCGCCGTTAATCTGGTTGGTTGTGCCGGTAAAGTAAAGGTCGGTTTTGGGATTATAAAAAGCAAATGAACCGGTTTGACCCCAAAAGCCTAGTACCTCGCCTATTGGTTTGAAGGGGGTCATTATTCTGGGAATAAAGAGTTTTTCCAGTCCAATACCAAAATAGAATATTCCAGGGCCAAATAGCAGGTTCCACTGCTTTAGTTCATTAATTCTATCCTTTGGAAAAAATGTTCCATTAAAGAATGCTTTTATCACTGCCATTACCTCTGTGGAGGTTGAAACAATACCACCCTCAACCCCCACCGATGCCATGTAGATTGGCAACCATAATCTTTCCGAATTATTGTAAAACTTGGTGGGTGTAGTATCGTTTATATCGCTGTAAACGTAAGTGTTTTGCAAACTTAGCACAACGATAATGTACTCCTTGAATACCTGTGCAATTGTTTTGCCAGTTATGGTTTCAATTATTCGACCTAGAAGTTGATAATTGGTGTCGGAATAGGATGCTTTCCCTTTTTGTCCAGGTTTGAAGTTAGGCTTCAGGTTTTTCACAAGTCCAATGGTTTTATCCAAATCCCATGCTTCATCCTTACCCGATAGCAACTCATCCGCAGCGGTTTTACCGCTTGGCTGCTTGTGGAAAAAGTAATCGGGAATACCCGCAGTGTTGGATATAAGATGTTTAATCGTTAGCTGACTGGTGTAGTCAACTCCCTTAAGAACATGAAGCCCATGTATTAGCTGCTCGGGAAGAAATTTTGATATTTTATCATCAAGACTAATTTTCTGCTCATCAATTAGGCGCATTACAACTATAGTAACGTATAGTTTAGTAACGCTGGCAATAAAGTATTTGTCGTTATTGCCCATTTCGCCTGCAGCTCCATTCCACGAGAAAGTACCACTACCATTCTCCACGCAAAGCGCTGCGCTAAAAACATTCTTGCTTTTTACCATTTTCTCAACTGTTTGGTTGAGATAGATTTCGTTTAGTTTTGAGTGCATGGTGTGATATTGGTTTTTGATAATAAATTATATTACTTAACGTTACTTGCAAAATGTTACAATAATAATGTTTTACTATTATTAGCCTTGATTATTGGTATGCTACATACAAGCAATTCAAAGCTCTGAAAATCAATAAAAAAACCTTGAAATCTTTGAGTTACCATGGTTATAGCTCCTCCGCTTTTTCAATTCTTCTTGTAAATTCCTTCATGAACCGTACCATTGGGGCGCCATCAATCACATCGTGGTTGAGAAGGATGGTAGCATTTAGCACCTCACGAATTTTTATCTCATCATTAACAACCACAGGTTTTTTTATAACTGAGCCAATTCCAAAGGATATAGGATGCACGGCTTTGTGGATAAACCAGCCACTTATTTCGCCCATCATTCCCACCGATGTTACAGAAACATTACCCATTTTGCCAAAGGCAAATTTTGGGCTGCGTAGCATTATCTTCCAAACGAATCGCCTTAGAAAACCAGGAAGAAAGTAATAAATCCGCTCGGTTATTGTTGGTTTTTTATTCAGCACAATATCCGATGATGAAGTAGATAGAGATTTTAAATCCTCAATTTCGCTGGTAATCTCGGTAAGGCTTTTGGTGTAACAATCTTCAATAACCATGGGCAAAGGAACTCTTATCCCGTTAATCACTTTTTCTACTAAAAATGAGATGTTTATGTTGCCAAAAACAATAAGTTTCCTTTTGCTCTTTAGGTATGCTGCTGCTTCGGGGTGTTGTTGTAAGGTTCTTGCAATAACCTTTAAAAACCATGCGTTAAATGAGACTTTGGTTCCACCTCTTCTAAGTTCTCTAATCTTTTTTCGGGCATCGCTTACATCAAGTTCCAGCATGGCAACAACATGATGCTGCTTCAGACCAATTGAGAAAACATCGAAGGTGGCGATGCGTGAGCGGGGGAATTTTTGTGTATTATATTGTTTGCTCATTATTTAATGATTGTGCTATTTAAGAAGAATCACAAATGATACTGCCGAGCCAGCCAAACTAATCCACATGGGAATTCCATATGCAGTTCTGCTTTTATCGGCTAGAACCCACCCAGAACTATTTATGGCAGAGTAGGTAACCGCCCCCAGCGAGAAAAGCGAAACCGATACAGCCCACTCTTTACCGTTGTAAAGTCCAATTCCACCTGTAATAAGCCCAGCTGCAGTAAGGTATTCAGCCATAATGTGAGGCCACATTATATTCTCACCTTCGCGCCACTTAAAGAAATTGCCTTGGTCGGAAAATTTTCCCGAAGCAATATCGGCACCCCAAATTCCCGCCATACCAAGTCCCATGGTAATCATAAAAATTGGGATTATGAGGTTTTTGTATAAACAGGGCTCAAGGGGCTTAAAGTTAAGAGTTAGTTCAGCTAGTTCGCTATGAATATAGCTATTTAACTGCCCATTAACATTTAAACTAAGAAGAACGAATGTTCCTAATATTAATACTTTAGTTCTCATAGAGATGACATTACTTTATTAATTTTGCCTTCTCAAGGTATGGTATTGGTGACACCAAATTGAATTCATTTGAACTCTCGAAAAAGAAATTTAAGAGGTTTAGATGATCCGATCCAACTATAAGCAGTATCCTGTCGTTGGCAGTTTTAGGTATCCTTTGAATGTTTCGAAATATCCTAAGATTTCTGTTGAACCATCGTCCGGATTGAAAGTCCACACCAACAAAATCACCTTCCAATTCCTCATACATAAATATACCTGTAAGATAGCCAGACATATTATTCTGTATGCTTGTTGGACTATTTCTGGTGTGTAAACTTTCAATAATACTTTTAACTGTTTCTGCGGTTTTCCCTTTTCCATCTTCCTCAAAAGTTTTTAACTGGTATGCGGAGATTTTAGCAAGTCGAATACTGTCGTTAAAAATTGCAGTTATATGGTTATAGTGCACACCAAAGTCGTCAATACAGTAAAGTTTATCGATATTCATATTTTTCCCAATCCTAAAACCCAACTGGTAAATCTCGTTTTTTCTCAGTTCCCATTTCGCATTTAGGTAAAGCTGATAAAGTGAATCGATTCGAGACTGGTTATTTGGCGTTGTTTCTATTGCTATTATGGTGGGTTTGAACTCATCAATAGATTTTGCTATGGCTATAATCTCCGATTGGAAGGGCTCATCAAGGACAGATATCTTGTCCTTTTCTTGAGTCTTAACAGCATCTAGGTTAGGAAAGTCGAAGTGGAAAACCCCAAGAGTCATAATTTTGATTTTCTCTTGCTTACCTGAATTCTGTCCGAACGAGTTGAATGCAATAACAATAGCGTAAGTAAAAACTAGGAGTTTTTTCATGGTAAATTCAATTATTTATATGGTTTTTCAATTTTATTACTCATACCTAAGCGCCTCAATGGGGTTTCTGTTTGCCGCTCTCCAGGTTTGATAGCCAGTGGTAACAAGCGTTATGGCAACAATTATAAGACCCGAAATCACAAGTATCCACGGAGCAAAGGGTAGCTTGTGAATGCCCGGAATTGAATCATAAATAAACCAAGCCCCTGGCCATGCTACTAGAAGGGAAATGCCCAGCAGTATAAAAAATTCGCGATTTAACAGTAAGAAAATATTTGGGATTGTACTACCCGTAATTTTACGGATGCCAATTTCCTTAGTACGCCTTGCCGTGCTGTACGATACCAATCCAAGTAAACCTGTAATGGCAAGAAAAATGCTAAAGGCTGTGAAAAACAGAATTGATTTCTTAACCGTTTGGTAGCTTCTGAAGGCAAATTCGTTGTTAAATGCCATTTCCAACTCCTGAATTTCAAAAACATCGTTGGGAAACAAACGGTTAAACTCATTGGTAAGATATTTTTCCACATCTTGCCTGTTTCCAGGAACGTAGCGGAAAGCATAAACCCAATCGCCGTGCATTTCATTTGGCGCAAGCCAAATTACAACGGGGTCAATGGGATTGTGGATATCCATAATGTGGTAATCTTTAATCACGCCAATAACCGTGTATTTGTTGTTATCAACTCGTTTGCCAATGGGATTGTCCCACCCAAAGTAACGAAGCGCAGTTTCATTAATAATTACGGCATTCTCAGCATCGGTGGAATAAACTTGCGAGAAATTGCGTCCATCAAGCAACTCAATATCAAGATTTTCAATAAAATGGTACGATACCCAGTTGGGGCGATAGTTTACCCTATCATCGGCATGTGAGCCCTCCCAGTTAATTCGTCCTCCGTTAAAGTTCACAAAGGGCAAGTTTTTAGACATGGAAGCGTTAACAATATATGGATTTTCGAGCGCTCGTGCTCTGAAATCCTCAAAATTCCTTCCTTCAACCGTTGAGGTATGCCTAACGTAAATCATATTTTGCCTATCGAAACCCAAATCCTTAGTTGTAAGATGGTTAACCTGACGAAGAAATAGAAGGCTTAAGCAGATAAGGAACACTGAAATTGCAAATTGCAATAGAACCAGCGCTTTGCGCACATGAATTTTTTCGCTACCCGCATCGAAGAAACCTTTCTTAAAGAGGTTTACAATTCCTTTGCCCGACATGATGAAGGCAGGATAAGCCCCTGCAATTAAGCCAACTCCTATGGAACTGATTACAACTAGACCAACAAACTGCCAATCGGTGTAAAAATTTAGGCTGATGGCCGTATTCATAATTCCGTTATAAAATGGGATGATGAATGAAACCAAATAGAGTGATATGGCAATGGCCAGAAGCGAAAGCAGAACCGTTTCGCCAAGGAACTGAACCATAAGCCTGAACCGACTGCTGCCGTTCATCTTCTTTACAGCAATCTCTTTGCCCCGCATGGCTGCGTTGGCAATGGAAAGATTTACGTAGTTAAATGCTGACATGGAAAGGATAAAAATTCCGATAAGTCCAAAAATCCAAATTATGGTATAGTAATCGGATACGCTCTCCTTGCGCACTTTTGATAGCGAACTAAGACGAACCGTTTCGTGTTCCATGCCTTTGCGCTGCTTGAACAGATACTTTATATTCTCTTCAAGGGCATTAGGATTGGCGTTTGGCTCAATAAGAGTGAATGTATAGCAAAGCATGCTCCAAAGGTCGGAATGGGAATATCCGTCCATACGCTCAATGGTAGAGAATGATATGATATACTCAGGACGGATGCTGCTATTGATTGGTAAATCGGCATATACACCCACAACTTTTAGCTGAGTTTGCTTATCGAGGGTTATTGATTTTCCAACAGCATTCTCGTTACCAAAAAGCCTGTTTGCCATGGTTTGCGATAAGGCAACAGAAAAGGGCTGTTCAAAATCCTTCGGATTAAAATTGTCGATAAAATGATAGGTGAATACTTTAAAGTAATTGGCATCGGCGTAAATTCCTTGGTCAACCTTTAGCTGGTCAATTTGGTTAGCCGATAGGAACTTGTCGTTGGAGAAGTGAACCGATGTAACCCGCTCGAAACCTTGAAAATCCTCAATTAGCGATGCTGTAATTGCTGGCGTGTACGACACTATGGATTGTGAGCCAATACTTTGCGCCGAAAGCGCAATATTGCGTTGCACAAGGTAAATCCTCTCGTAGTTTTCGTTGGTTTTATCCCAACTTAGTTCATAGCGGATAAATAGGGCGATTAGTATAAAAGCTATAAATCCAAGCGATAGCCCTAACACGCACACCAGCGAAGTGAACTTGTTCTTCAGCAAGTTGCGAATTGATATTCTGAGTATTATACTGTTCATGATCTTTTATTTTAAACCTGACAGGTTTTTGAAACCAGGTTTTGATTCTATAATATCTCCCCATCAAACAGGTTTACAATTCTACTTGCATACTCTGCGTCGCGGGGCGAATGGGTAACCATTACGATGGTTGTTCCATCATCGTTAAGTTGTTTAAGAAGCTCCATTACCTCTTCGCCGTTCTTTGAATCAAGGTTTCCCGTTGGCTCATCGGCAAGCACAAGCTTTGGGTTGGTAACCAGCGCTCTGGCAATGGCAACACGTTGTTGCTGTCCGCCCGAGAGTTGCTGTGGAAAATGATTTCTACGATGTGTCATATTCATCCTGTCGAGAACTTTTTGAACCATCTCCTTCCTTGCCGATCTTCTAACTCCAAGATAAACAAGAGGCAGTTCCACATTCTCCTGCACAGTAGCCTCATCGATAAGGTTAAAATTTTGGAAAACAAACCCGATATTCCCTTTTCTAAAATTGTTTCTTTTCCCTTCGGGCATGTTTCCTACTTCTTGATTGTCAATAAAATATTGTCCCGATGTAGGACTGTCAATAAGTCCTAAAATATTTAACAATGTTGACTTACCACAACCCGATGGACCCATTATTGCTATAAACTCTCCCTTTTCAATAGCCAATGAAACTCTATTTAAGGCGTAGGTTTCAACCTCCTGTGAGCAGAAAACTCTTGTTAGTAAAATTGCATTAATCATGGTAATAATGTTTATATAAGAATGGGATTAATGTTGAACTATTCCTTTTAATGATAAACCTCAAAATACATGTATTTTTTTAAAACAGTTTTCTGACAGAAAACTCGCATATTGATTTGTTTCATTTTAATCTAATAAGATTAACTATTGAAAACTAAAATAAGGCTGCCTGAAAACCCCTAATATACAATTTACGTTGAATGTATCAGCCAAGCAATACGATATGTTTAGTAAGTCGAAAAAGACACCATCACCCAGTTCGTTACTGCGCAAAATGCATTTTTGAGACAGACTCATCAATATTTTGCTGCATGCTTTTCCACGGGTTTGTTAGCTATCCCTTTTCTCAAACCTTTATTCTTTACTTTTTTTACTCTTCGCACAATAAGAAATACTAACCAATTAGTGCAATAATCATTATATAGGCCTGTATGGAAAAATATACAGAATTGGGTCCATTTTTTACTTAAGTTTTACTGCGGTTCCGTACGCTAGCATTTCGGCTGCTCCGTTGGTAACCATTGCGGTTGTGAAATTTATTCCTACAATGGCATCAGCATTAAGTTTTTTGGCATCATCTATCATCCTTTCGAGTGCCTGTTCTCTGGCCTGTGCTTGAAGCTGGGTGTACTCCTCAATTTCACCACCAACTATATTTTTTAGTCCTGCAACTATATCGCGACCAATATTCCGGGTTCGAACTGTACTGCCACGAGCTAGGCCTAAAATCTCTACAATTTCTTTGTTGGGAACAGAATGCGTTGTTGTGAGTAACATAATGGAAAGTTTTAAGTGGTTAGTAATAGTTAACTAAATCTGTTTTATTCGTTTTGAAGAAGAAATGTCCATACCGCTTCATTAAACATCTCCGGATTATCCTGATTGGCTATATGGTTTGCGTTGTTAATCTTAATACACTGGCTACCTGGTGTTTTTTTGGACCAACTCATTGCTCCTTTACGAATAAAGAACAGGTCTTTTTCGCCGTAAGTTACTAGTTGTGGGCGTAATTCTGGCTTAGGAGATTCTTCTATTAAATCGTAAACCATATCTTTTGTGATTCGAAGTACGATTTTTTTCCCTGTTTGCTCAATTGACTTGGAAAGGTATAACTGCACTTCTTTTTTTACCGCCCTATGTTTTCCAAACATTTTATAGAATGGTTTATTGGGAAACAGATGAAACATCCCCATCATAAGCGGAGCAAACGCCTTTGACCAAGCACCAACATGGCTAGTTAACTCAATGCCTGGAACATGAACCGTACCCAACACCGACGCTGGATGTTTAATTTGAAAATGTTGCGCCACCATGCTTCCCAGGGATTGACCTACAATATAAACCTTGTCAATTCCAATCTCCTTAAGTATTTCGTTTAAACAATCGGCAGCCATCGTTGTATATCGTTGTTTTGTTTCAATATAGGTTGAATATCCGTGCCCGGGTAAATCCCATACCAAAATCCTATAATCTGGAATAAGTGCCTTAACTTGCTGACCGAACGTTTTATGATTCATTCCCACCCCATGAATAAAGGCAATCACTGGTGCACTCGCATTACCAAATACTTGGTAATAAATATTGCCGAACTTACTTTTTAAAATCATAATATTTTCTTTTTTACTTCTCTTCGTAGTAATCATATATAGTGCCAATAATCACAAAGTAAAGATAAAGAGTTTGATAAGAATGTTTGAATTAATGTAATAATGTATATAATCGAACAATTGTGTTCGGGAGCGAACAGATATCCTAAAATAGAATGAAGGGGAATTTCCAGAAATTAAGCTTAAGCAATTACTGATTTGAACTATTAATAAACCAAAATGTTAAACAGAGTAGTAGTTATCGTTAAATATAAATCACCATGATGTATCAATTAGTTGTTAGTCTGATAGTTTTTTCTCTAGTTTATATCCCGGGATTTGCACAACAGGGTGTAATAGAGGGCACTGTAATGGACAGCAATACCCGGGATGGTATCCCCTTTGCAACTGTTGCCCTATTCAAGGCGGGAAGTGAAATACCAGTAAAAGGTGTTACAACCAATATTGATGGAGGGTTTAGAATAAGTAGTGTGGAATATGGTAACTATAGGGTGTCAATCTCATTCATTGGTTATGATAGCCATGATCTTTTTGATATCCCCATAACCCGTAATGCACCCAGCGTTCAACTAGGTGTGATTTCTTTATCTCAGTCGGCTGTTCAACTCGAGGGGGTTGAGGTAACCGCCATGGCACGAACAGTAGTAAATAGGCTCGACCGGCGAACCTACCGAGCCGAAGATTTCGAAACTGCCCGGGGTGGTAATGCCACCGATGTATTAAACCGTCTTCCTTCGGTTTCCGTTTCGCCCGATGGCGAGGTGTCGGTGCGTGGCACCACCGATTTTATGGTGTACCTCAATGGTAAACCCACTCAAATTGAACCCTCGGTTTTGCTTGCGCAAATATCGGCTAATAATATCCAAAGTATCGATGTGATTACCGTTCCTTCCGCCCAGTTCGATGCGCAGGGCAAGGGTGGGATTATCAACATTACTACAAAATCATCGGGTATCGAAGGGTTTTCACTTTCCACCAATGGTCTTTTGGGTGGTGCTCCCTGGGGTAATAGAACTGATAATTTAACGGGCTACAACCTTACCGATAATAGCTATGGGGGCGGGCTGAATTTTACCTATGGTAATAATGGTTGGCTTTTTTTTGGTGGGGTAAACTATAGCTGGCGCGATGTGAACAGCAGCCGCTCTGGCGATGCCCGAATACTTAATGCCGAGAACGATACCTACAAGCATATGGTTGCTTCTGGCTTAAAACCCGAATGGTACGAGAACCAATCGGCCAATTTTGGCCTAGAGGTGAAACTCTCAGAACGCTCTAAGTTCTCAGCTTCATACTATTTTGGAACTAGAACTGAAGGGCGAAAAGCGATGTATCTTTATAACATTTTTACTGCCGATAAGGATAAGAATCCGGTTGATGGAATTCCCCTCAACGATCATTGGGTATTTAACCCCAATGAGGGTATTCGCGAAGGACTTTTCCATACAGCAAATGCCGATTATACTCTTGAAATCGACAAAACAACAACGCTTAGCTTCTCGGGACTGTACGAGCATTCGGTGTTGACGCATAGCGTTGATAACCCAAATATTGCTTACAACCCCAGTACCCAAGAGTTGGGCGATCACCTGCTGCACTATAACCAAATGGATAAAACCCCTTTGGATGGCTTTAGATTGTCGGTTGATTTTCAAAAGAAATCTGAGAATGGGAATACGTTAAGTCTTGGTGTTCAGCCCCAGCTATTTAGAATTACAGGTGGTCTCGATTACGATACGTTAAACATTGCAACCAATACCTGGGGTTCAAACACCGATTTCGAGAATAATATCGATTTAACTCGTGGAATTTATGCTGGATATATCGATTATTCTGGAGTTTATGGCGATATCAGTTATAAGGCTGGTTTACGAATGGAGTATACCGATCAGCTGTTGAGTATTGAAAATCCCGATTACTTTACACTTTTCGATCGACAAACTCTTTCAAGCAACAAGTACACCAAGTTCGATTGGTTTCCCAGCTTGCACGTGGGATACTCTTTCTCGGAATTAGATAATATCACTCTTGCAGCCAGTAGAAGGATAAGCCGTGCGCCAATTAAGAATATGGCTCCTTTCCTTTTCCGTCGCCACCTAGAGGTTTACCTTGTGGGTGATCCCGCACTAAAACCCGAATACATTAATAATGTAGAGCTCTCGTATGGCAAAACTATAGATAAGCAGCGATTTACCCTTGTGGGTTTTTATCGTGGAGTTGATAACGCAATCTTTAGGGTGAATACCGTTTACAACGAAGAGCTGGTTCTTATACGTAGTTTTACAAACTCTGGCAATACCAAAGCAATAGGGGGGGAGTTAAATGCCAATCTGCAACTTGGGAAAAGAACAAAAATATTTATTGGAGGATCACTGTACGACTATCATGTACAAGCAGATATTTTTGGATTTAAGGAAGACAACCGCTCTTTGTCATGGAGTCTTAAGGGAAATGTTAATCTAATCTTTAGTCGTGAATTAAGCTTTAATGCCGATTTTGATATGCGCTCGGCGCAGGTTACAGCACAGGGTCAAAACGAACTGCAGTATCTGGCCAATGCAGCCCTAAGGTATTCCCCAGCAAAAGCTAAGGGTTGGAACTTTACCCTGCGGGGACTAAATCTCCTAAGTTCGAATACTCGCGCGCTTAGCACTCGTGCTTACGATGCCACTGGAATTCAAATCTTCTATCAAGATACCGAGTATTTTTGGTATGGTCCCATTGTGGAGATGGCCATTTCCTTCGACTTAAACTGGAAAGGACAGAGTAAAAAGGGTGGGAGCGAGTTTGGCAAGAACGAGTTCTAAAATGGCCTAAATGGATACAATAGTTTATTTTTGCATTTAAACTTCGTAGTAATTGTTGATTAGCTAAAGGGTAACCCAGAATGCAATTTGGGCTACCCTTCTGTTTTTTGATAGTGATAGTGTTACTAGTTTGATTTAGGTTCTTTTATACCTACGACACCAACCAGTCTTTTGCCTGATCGAGCGTATCGAAGGGCTTAATGCCCAATCCGGTAAAGCTGTTTACGGCGGCAAGCAGAACCCCTTTAAAGCCCGTAATGCCCACAACCGCTTGTTTGTGGATAAAGGGTTTTTCGTCCTTGCCATCCTGCTTTAGCCTGGCTATAATTTCGCTATCGCCAAACGAGTTTCTGACATCAACAAGCAGTAGAAGATTTGAGCCCGCTTTTAGCACAAATTCCTTGGCCTGATCGATAACAGCGAAAAAGGCTTTTTTGTCGTTCGAGCTTAAATTGGTGTAGTCAACGTACACAATCCTTTTTCCTTTGTGGTTTATCCAACGTATTCTAGGTTCCATAAAATATAGAGTATTGATTAATTA
>CAZBBA010000090.1:2273-14522 GCA_964490015.1 uncultured Rikenellaceae bacterium | reverse complement strand
CGCACCTTATTGTGGGCGATTACCTTTTGGGAAGGGATAGGCAGCTGCTCTACGAATTTGCAAAAGCAGAAAATTTATGGGTTCAGCGCATTGCCATAATTGCAACCTTCTGTTTTATCAGAAAAAACCAGTATGACGATACTCTGCGCATTGCCGAAATACTCCTTAACCACAAGCACGATCTTATTCACAAGGCTGTGGGTTGGATGTTGCGCGAAGTGGGAAATCGCGATTACGATGTGGAGTATGATTTTCTGGAAAGGCATTACAGAAATATGCCCCGAACCATGCTGCGCTGCGCCATCGAGAAGTTTCCCGAGGATATTCGACAGGCGTTTCTAAAGGGGATGATTTAGCCGTGATTAAGGTTTTACAGCCTTACTGATTCAATATTTCCAACGGGTAACCAGTCGTCCATATTGCCATAATCCTCGCGGTTAATGCTAAAGGGTTCAATTGTTTTGAAGTCCGATAGGGTAATTAGCGTTAAGTATCGTTTGCCCCTAAATCGCCTGTGTAAGTCAGTATTTAGCATCAGTTTATCGGCAAATCTATCCACAAGTTCCTTTGATTCCTCTTTAGATAGCTGTCCCGAGCAGAAAACCGCTTGTGCATTGGCTTTGGCCAACACCATACCGCTGCCATTATTCAGCATAAAGTAGAGGGTATCGTTGGGCTCAGTGCGCCCGTGCGGCATTTTTCGGCCCATGGCACCCCTGATTATCATAGTTTTTCGCCCCGATATCAGGTTTTCCAACTCCTTGGCTTTATGGTCAAGGTAGACAATATGATCCATTTTGTTGGGAATAAAAGGCCACGAATGCACCGGTGTTTTTATTAAATCTTAGCCCGATTGTAGGTTGAACGAATTCCTTGCATGCATAATCTATCCATCCAAATGGGTGCATCCGTGGCCATAATGCTAGTACCTTTTTACTCTGCCTAAACCCGAAACGTTGGCTCTTACATTGGGTTCACCTGCGTAGCTAATCGACCCAATCCCCGATACCGAGGCGTCGAGGGTTTCGGTGGCCATAACCACAATTCGACCCACGCCGCTATTTTGAACATCGGCCATGCGAGCTGTAAGGTTTAAGGCATCGATATTGCCCACGCCGCTCACATTCATTTTAAGCTCATCGGTTTTCCCCTTTATGTCGAGATTGCACACTCCACTGCAAGCTAGTTTTAGGGTTTTGGAGATAATCTGCAACTCACCATTAGCCACACCCGAAATGGAGAGTTTAAAGTTTGGGAATTCCAGTTTTCGTGCCGATTTCATATCCACAACACCCCCAATAGCCAAGTGCTCCAGGTTTTGTGCCTCAATTTTAACTACAATATCCTCTTTCTGCTGATTTCTTCTTTCGCTTGTTATGATAAACTTGCCGTTCCGTACCTTGGTCTCCAAGCTTGCTAATGCCTTTTTGTCGCCCACAATCTCAATGTTTGGCGATTGGCCTTGAACTATCACCAGCTGGCAGGCAATGTTTATCTCAATCACAGTTATTTCTGAAATATCGAAGGATTTTGATTGTGCCCTGCCTATTTGCGATTGTCCAATAAGCAGTAAGCCTAGAATTAGTGAGAAAATTATTCGTTTCATGTTCTTTGGTTTAATGTGATTACTCGTATTTTATCGATTCCGAGGGGTTTTGTCCGGCAGCCTGATAGGTGATTGAACCCACCGATAGTATTGCCAACACTACTCCCGCAATTGCTGTAATAATAAATACCCACGGGCTAATCTCGACTCTATAGGCAAAATTATTGAGCCAATCCTTAGCGAGGTAGTACGACACTGGCCAAGCAATTAGCGTGGCAATGCCAATAAGCTTTATAAAACTCCACCATAGCATTATCAGTAAGGTTAAAGTGGTAGCACCCATAACTTTCCGAATCCCGATTTCCTTGATTCTAAGGTTTGTGGAGTAAGCCGCTAAGCCCACAAGCCCGAGGCAGGCAATAAAAATGGCGATGGCGGTGAGGAGGATAAATCCCTTCGACATGCCCTCCTCCGACTGGTAAAGCTTGTTGTAGTTATCGGACACGTAGGCAAAGGTTAGCTCTTGACCCTGGTACATATTACTCCACGCAGCTTTAATCGCTTCGATGGTTTCTGTCTTATTATCAGGGGTTAAGCGTACAATAATATTCCTTGCCCCCTGCGAGTTTAGCTGGATAACTAAAGGTTTTATGGGCGTGTGCATCGATTCGAAGTGGAAATCGGTCACAACGCCAATAACCCGGTATGGTTCCATTTCTTTCGATTTCCATATTCTTTTGCCAATTGGGTCGTTCCATCCCATCCTCTTTGCAAGGGTTTGGTTAACTATTACCGACAAGCTGTCGGCAGGAAGAGCAGGATCGAAATGTCGACCCTCGACCAGCGGAATTCCCATGCTGTTAATAAAATCGCTATCGCCAGTCATTCGGGTTATTAGAATGGTTCCGTCCTCGGGCGAATCCTCGGGGATAAAGTTGCTGGCGCTAAAATCCTGCGGAGGGTTCGAGGCCGTTAGAGCAACCCCTAGTACACCGTTAATCTCTTTTATCTCATTTTTTATGGGTTCCAGCGATGAGGTTCTGTCGATACTCCGTGTGCTTAGCACAATTGTATTACTCTTATCGATGCCCATGCTCTGCTTGGCCAGGAATTCGCGTTGCTGATACACAATGATAGTTACAATAATTAGCGCAAGGCTGGCCGCAAATTGCGTTACAATCAGAAAGTTTCGCAACAAAGTTCTGCTTCTCTGTTTTGATGAGCCCTTGCGTATAACCTTTAGGGGATTAAAAGAACTAAGCACAAATGCTGGGTAGAAACCCGATAGGATCCCTAGTATAACTGCAAATCCAAGGAACGATAGAGTGATGTTGAGGTTGTTTATAACATCAAAGTTCAACCGCATTCCTGTAAGTTCGGCAAAGGAGTTTAAGCAAATCTCAGTTAGGGGTAGCGCAAGCACAAAGGCTAGAAGCGATAGGATTACCGATTCGCACAGGAATTGACCAACAATAATTATCCTTGGGCTTCCCACAATTTTTCGCATCCCAACCTCGTGTGAGCGCCTGTTGGCCAGGGCAACGCTAAGGTTTGTGTAGTTAACAGCAGCAAGGGAAACCACTATAAGAGTAACCACCAACAGTGCTATAATATGGCCAAAACTTCCACCCCCGCTATCGCCTATGCGATGAGAGTGAAGCCGAATACTTGTGATGGGCATCAGCGTGAACTCCGAGCGCCATCCTGTTTGCTGTCGGATTTCGGCGGTTTTTTCGCGCATAAAACCATTCAGCTTTTTCTCCAGTTGCTGTACATCGGCGTGTTCGCTTACCTTGATGTAAGTGAAAAGCCCGCTATCGTACCACGAGGTAACAGAGCCCGATTGGCTGTGCTTGGCAAGATCAATAATAGCATCAACCTTTAGGTGCGATTTTTCGGGCAAGTTGGCAAATACCGCTGTTACAATGGCGCTATTAGTGCCACCAGTAACAAGTTTTTGTCCCAGTGGATTGGCATTGCCAAAGATCCTTTGGGCTAACGCTTGGCTTATAGCAATGGTATTAAGTGCTGCTGTGGGGGTGGGCTTATCATGGTTTGCCAGTTCGATGCCGAACAATGAGAAAAGGGTAGAGTCCGCCATTACAAGGTTGTCGATATCGAAGTCTTTGTCGCCATGTCGAAGGGTTGCATTTCCACGTTCTAGGCGCACGCACATCTCCACCTCGGGAAATGATTCAACCATGGCATGAGCCATGGCTCCGGGCGTTACCGCCGCCTCGATATGCTGATCGGATATGAAAAGATCCTGATTGATACGGTAAATACGCTTGTAGTCCTGGTAATCCTTTTCGAAGCTGAACTCGGTATCAACCTTAATGATGGTGAGCATCGAAATGGTAATGGCAACCGTAAGCCCAAGGATATTGAGTAGGGTGTAACCCTTATTCCGCAATAAGTTACGAAATGATACCACAAACAGGTTTTTAAGCATAGGTTATGGTTTTTTGGGTTAAGCTAGAATTTTGCCCCAATGGCTATCCTTGCGCCCACAATTAGTCTATGATTAAGCCCAATTGAATGATCTATAATTGAGAATGTAGGATTTGCCATGGGATGTAACTCCTCGTTGTAATTCCAAAGAATGGATGGCCCCCCGGCGATGTAAATGTTATCGGTGAATTCGTATCCAATTTTTGGGGCAAAACTATAGTAGTGCGTGTTAAAATCTTTTGATGAGGTTACCGATTTTAACTCTGGATTAAAGAAGACTCTATTGCTGATTCCAATGATGCTTCCCACGCCAAACCCATATTCAAACAACTTGTTGTTGTGTCCGCTATACGATGCAATAATAAATGTGTACAGAGGTTTAACCCCAATTTTAAAGGAGAGATTTACGGGGTGCATTTCGGATGTAAAAAGTTCAAAAGCCCTAAAGCCACCTTTGCGTACAATAGACACAAATCCCAGGGGAATTCCACCCTCTAATGAATCAACAAAGTTTACAAACCCCAGCTGAAAGCCATTTAGCCTCGAAGCAGTATTAACAAATCCAATTTGTGGGCTATTGTCAACAGCGCTGGTAACATTAACAAATCCTACTTGAATACCCTTTATTGAGCTAAGCGATGTGTTAACAAAACCCACCTGAGCACCCTTAGAACCCTCTAGTACGGTATTCACAAACCCAACCTGTATTCCCTCGAAGTTTTTGAAGTTTGTATTCACAAAACCCACTTGAGCCCCTTTGGTATTTTCCAGTACGGTATTTACAAAACCACTCTGTATGCCCTCAAAACTTTTGAAGTTGGTGTTAATAAATCCCACCTGGACACCCTTATGGTTGCCCATGGCATTATTCACAAAGCCAATAAGGGGGATGTTATAACCATCGGGTACAAAATTTACGAAGAATGAGTAGAAAACCACATCCCTGCTGTTTTTCGAATCCTCTTGGCCAAAACTTAGCTTGGAACTAAGTAGAATGGAGCAAGACGCTAATATTATTACTAAAAACTTTTTCATCGCTTTTTCTATTTTAACGATGGATTTGGCTTTGAGCCAAATCCATCGAGTTTTCAATTGAATAATCTTTCAGAATATCTAAACTGCGCTGGCCATGGTCTCTACAACCTGATTGATTCGTGCTGATTTGGTTTCGCTAACAACTTTTCCGTCGAGCAGGTTGATGATGCGGTGAGCATGTTCAGCGTCGCTCTGCGAGTGCGTAACCATAATAATGGTTGTGCCTTCGCGGTTCAGTTCCCCCAGAAGGTTCATCACCTCTTTCCCGTTGTTTGAGTCGAGATTACCGGTTGGCTCATCGGCAAGAATTACCTTTGGATTTGATACCACTGCACGTGCAATGGCAACGCGTTGCTGTTGACCGCCCGACAGCTGTTGAGGGAAGTGATTCCGTCGGTGCGAAATGCCCATGCGCTCAAGGGCTTTCTCGGTCATCTCCTTGCGCAGAGCAGGAGATACTTTCTGGTAAACCAAAGGTAGCTCCACATTCTGATACACGGTGAGTTCATCAATCAGGTTAAAGCTTTGGAAAACAAATCCGATATTCGATTTGCGTAGCGTTGTTCGATGGCGCTCCTTAAAGTGGGTTACATCGATACCGTTAAAGTAGAACTTACCGTCGCTGGGATTATCCAATAACCCCAGAATGTTTAAAAGGGTGGATTTGCCGCAGCCCGAGGGGCCCATAATGGCTACAAATTCGCCATTCTTTACCTCTATCGATATGTCGTTAATGGCTGTTGTTTCAATCTCTTCGGTGCGAAACACCTTCATCATGTTTTCAATTCGTATCATAGTATGCAGATTAATTGGTTTCAAATTGATTTCAATTATTCATAATCTGTGCCACTATGTGTAATTGATTGATACAAAGTTTGATGAGATTGTATTCTTTTGTAAGGTTGTTTTTAACAACAGTCCCGTATGCATCAAATAGCTACACCCTGTGTACGAAAACGAACAGCCCGAATATTCAGTTTAATATTCGGGCTGGATATAATGAATCTAGAAGTTTATCTTGGAAGACTTATCTCATTACCTGTTTTTGGAAGTATCACCTCCCCAAGTATGGCAATTTTTTGGACTGCTCCATTGACCGCATTAGATTGAACAGTTACAGTACGGCTAATGCGGTTTGGGCTTGGGTTTACCCTGAAATAGACTTTTATTGTTGCTTTCTGTCCGGGAACAATGGGTTGGCGTGGCCAATCGGTTACCCGTGTACCACAGCATGCCGTAACCTGATTAAGAATAAGGGGCATTGAGCCATCGTTGAAAACCTCAATGTCAATTTTCCCGGTTTCATCAGTAACATCGTTCACCGGTATTGAACCCATACTAACCTCCGTTGGCGAAAAACGGATAAATGCACCTGTCTTCTTTAACTCATCATCCGGAGGCTGCCCAAAAGTAGTAAGAGCAAATACTAAGCAAATAGTAGCAGTAAATATCCTTTTCATGATACATCAATATTTTTTAAATTGTAACGATAAAATTATCTATTTGTTTGGCAATCTAAAGCTAAGTATTCTAAAATTATGCCAAAATTACGCGACAATAGTACGGGGAATATTGCCCGGTAGGCGGGCCAGGGTTTGGTAATTTAGCTGGTTGCTCATCTCGCTAAATGATGCAATGCTGATATTCAGCTTGTTTTGCTTACCCACAAGAACTACTTCGTCGCCCGGTTGCACGTTGGGAATATCGGTCACATTTACGCTCATGGTATTCATGGTAACGGTTCCCACAACAGGAACCCTTTTGCCCCTTATCAGAACTCGACCAGTATTACTGAGCGATCGGCTAAACCCATTGGCGTAGCCAACGGGTATAATGGCAATTTTCGATTTTTTATTTGCCATGTACGAGGTTCCGTACCCCACAAAATCTCCAGGTTCTACCTCTTTTAAGGTCATCACCCTCGACTTCCACGAGATAACCCTTCGGAGATCGGAGTCTTTAGCCTGATTACGCTTGAACTGATGGACAAATGTTTCATGGGTAGGCCAAAAGCCGTACTGAGCAATGCCTACCCTTACCATGTCCATCGTGGTTTGCGAGTAGGTTAGCGTAGCCGCCGATCCTGCAGTGTGCCGATACCTGGGCTTTAGACCGTGTCTGCTAAAATACTTCACAAACCGTCGGTACTCCTGTATCTGCTTCATCACCCGGTAAAAGTTGGTTATGCTTTCGGCACCTGCGTAGTGGGTGCAAAGGCCCTCAAATACTACGTGTTCACTGTTGTCCTTAAGAAATCCAACAATGCTGGGTAGCAAGTCGAATTCAACACCAGTTCTGTGAAATCCGGTTTCGACCTCAATGTGTAAACGGGCTGGTTTTCCAATTCTTTTTGCAAGATCAACAGCCTTTGTTAGCCTTTCCTTATCGAAGATGTAAAACTCAATTCCATTCTCTATTGCCCAGGCCAGCTGATCGTTGTTGAGGTAACCCATAATCATAATGTCAGACGAGGGGCTTGCCACCCTATACACATCGAGGGCCTCGCTGGCCGAGAATACGGCAAAGTGGTTTACCGTTGCCTTTTCGGCAAGGGGAACAATGATTTCAACGCCATGCCCGTATGCATTTCCCTTTATCACCGAGGTGAATCGCACTCCAGAACCAATGATGTTTCGGAGGTATTTTAAGTTGTGTCGGTAGGCCGATTGGCTAATTTCTATGTATGATGTATGATCCATTTTAACTTTTTAAAATATTGTTAATTATGTATTTATCCTAGTATTTGATGTAAAATACTTCGGAATATAAGGGACGATGATTCAATTATCTCATCGGGGAAATCGTAATCCTCGTTGTGGAGTTGAGGGTGTTCTATGCCCGAACCCACGCCAAACATTGCCGACTTGCAAATTTTTGCGAAGTGCCCAAAATCTTCGCTCCATCTGAATGGAACTTCAAGATTATGCATGGGTATGCTAAGATTTGAGGCGGCATTTTTAATAATCTCAATGCAGTTTGCAGCATTGGTTGTTGCCGGGAATTCCTCTGTATACTCTATGGTGACTTCAAGGTTGTGCTCTTTGCAAACAGTGTGAATAACGTTCTCCACATTATTCTTTAGCGTTTTCATGTCGCTATCGAGGTAAGTGCGTAGGGTAGCCATAAGGGTAGCAGAGCCTGGGGTTGTTCCAAATGCCACCTCACCAAGTTTTGCGTGAATCACTGTAAGCAGAGCGAAATCGTTGCATAATTGCTGATTCCCAGCTATCGAATTTAATCCAAGTATCATTTTAGCCAAGGCTCTATCGGGATTATTCCCATCCTCGGGGTGAGCCGCATGCGAGGAGAGACCCTTGATTCTGGCGATTAGTCCAGTTGATGCCGATGCAAAAACACCTTCCCTGAGCAATACTTTACCTAGCTCAAACCCTGGTAAATTATGCAGCGCAAAGGCATAGTCGGGTTTAATATCCGTGAACTTGGAGTCGGCAATAACCGCTGCAGCACCTTGCCCAATCTCCTCGGCGGGTTGGAATAAAAGAACTGCTCTCCCCTTGGAAATTGGCTCTGCATTTAGAAGATGAGCAACTCCGGCAAGAATGGCTGTGTGCCCATCGTGGCCACAAAGTTGTGCGACCCCATTTACCCTTGAACGGTGTTCAAAACCATTCGATTCCTGAATTGGAAGTGCATCCATATCGGCTCTTAGCAAAACAGTGGGGCCGGATTTACTCGAATCGTATAATGCTGCAATACCAAAGCCTCCAATACGTGTTATAATCTGTGTTGGATTAGCACTCTTTATAAAGTTAACAATTGCATTGCTTGTTACCTCTTCGTTCCCCGATAGTTCAGGATTTTGGTGAAGTTGATGACGAAGTGTAATAAGCTGATCACGTAGATTTTTTGGTAATGACATTCTCTGGCTTTTCCTATTTTGAAATCGCAAAATACTCATTTTGAAGCGTATTACCAAATGGCTACACCATCGGGGTTAGGTTTCTTATAGCTTAAACGCCTGGTTTTTAGAACTAACCCTTTTATACCCTTTTTTTATACGGATCTAATTCCAAAATGGATTGTTTTCAAGATTTTCGATCAGCGGTACTAGAAAACAGCAGATAAATATTGGTGTTTTGAGTAATTTCTTCTTACTTTCGGGCAAAATCAATTATCAAAATCAAAATTCTTCTAGATGTATAAAGCCGTAATTTTTGATATGGATGGGGTGATTGTCGACAATCACCACTACCACGTAATTGCATTTAGCGAGTATTGCATGCAAAAGGGGATTCCATTTACCGAAGAAGAGTTTAGGGTGAAGTACTTTGGAAAATCGAACCACGAGATATTTACTGGCCTGCTTGGCAAGGAGATATCGCATGCCGAATCGACATTGCTAGGTGATGAGAAGGAGGCCGTGTACCGGAAGATCTATAAGGAACATATAAAGCCCGTAGCTGGGCTTATAGAGTTCTTTCGGTTACTCAGGGAGAACGGCATAAGCATTGCCGTGGGCACCTCGGCGGGTACCCAAAACCTTGAGTTTGTTTTGTCAAGCCTAAATATTAGGCATTTTTTCGATGCTCAAGTAGATTCATCCTGTGTTGAGCGGGGCAAACCACATCCCGATATTTTCCTAAAAGCCGCCGAGTGGCTTGGAGTAAAGCCCAGCGAATGCCTAGTTTTTGAAGATTCCGTGGCGGGTATTCAGGCCGCCCATACAGCAGGAATGGATGTTGTGGCTCTTCTGACCACTCATCAACAGAATGAGTTGCCCTTGGTGTCGTTGTATGTTGAGGATTTTACCAATCCTGGGATAAGGAACTTAATGAATATCTAACATAATGAAAGAGCTGCAAGCTAGCGTGGTGGAATCGCTCGATGGGAAAACGATGGAGATATTTCCTTATCTACCCTACCTCCTGCAAGATCTTCGCGAAATTGGAACCGATCCCCTTTTGGTGAGCGAGATGCTTCACGATCACATTGATGATACAGAACTGATTAGGATTTTGGATCTTGGGTGTGGAAAGGGAGCGGTTTCGGTCCGATTAGCAAAGGATTACAACTGCCAGGTCTTTGGAATTGATGCAGTGCCTGAGTTTGTTGAATCGGCAAATGATTTTGCCATTGAGAATGGAGTTTACCATAAGTGCATTTTTTCACAGGGTGATATTAGGATACAGTATGCGTATTACAACAATTTTGATGTGGTTATTCTTGGCGCCATTGGGCCAGTGCTAGGTAATATAGAGGAAACATTACAAAAAGTATCTCAATGTTTGAAACCCGTTGGCATTGTTGTTCTTGACGATTCTTATTTATCCGAAGGCAGTGACCAAGTTCATGGAAGATCAATTGATAAATTGCTTTTTTTGGAGCAAATTAGCAAGGCTGGGTTCGAAGTTTATTTGGAGCTAGTTTTAGATGTGGAATACATTAAACGCATGAATAGGGAGATATTCTCAAAAATTGAGTGTAGAGCCAATGAACTTATCGCGCAACATCCCCATAAAACCAAAATAATTCGGGATTATCTTGAACAGCAGGATATAGAAAATTTTGCTCTTGAGAATAGTCTGGTTTGTTCGCTATTTCTTTTAACTAGAGTGTAACAGGTTTCACGTAAGTTACACCCTAGTCTTTTTTGATTTTTTAAAAATATTTATTATAATCACTTATTAATGGAACTATTATTTCGTTCATTCTTTCAGAATCAACCATTTTACTAGCCATGCCGGCGAGTTTTGATTTGTTTTCTTGAATTAGAGGGGTGAAACCGTAACCACCACTTTTATACTTTTCAGTAATGGCACCACAATCGGCTATGTAATCTAGTATAACAACATCCTGGCATCCCTTAAGGGGTAAATCATCCTTTTCAAGAATAAAATTGGCGACCCTACACCTTTCGTGTTCTTGTTCCATTGATCCACTTCCTGTAGTTATGGGTGCTGGGGTTAAGAAATAGTTGTAAACTGAAATTTTACCATCAATAATCTTTTCAAGAAAGTAGAGGTTTTTACCGATTTTTAAGGTTACCATACCTAAGCCCCAGAATTGTTTGGTGTAAAATTTTCTGCCATCAAACTCGTATCCTATAATATCCCCGGGCTTGAAATTTTTTTTGTCCTTTCTTTTCACTTTCCCATTAGCATAAACGTCTTTGTCGATAAAGGTTACTTTTTCCTGATTTTTCCATGGGCTGCTATCGTCCCCGTTTAGCTCAATGATGCCTTCTAACGTTTCACTTTCCGTAACGAATATCCTCCCGTGGCGCTGATTTGCTTTTAGCTTTAGTTCTTGCCCATTGATCTGCAAACTGAATAGCAAGAATACTAATGAGGCTGCAAAATGTGTTTTTTTCATAATCTTAAAGAGTTAAAGATTGATAATTAGATGTATGATTGTTGAATCGCGAGCAAAGAAAAATAGCTTTATCCAATTAAACAATAATATGCAGATAATTAGGCGGTAACACTTACTTCGGAATAAGTAGTAGCACTAGGTTTGTCGCCGAGATCAGTTGGAACCTAAGCTTTGGCAACAAGCATTGGAAAAGGTATCCGTCAAATAAGTTAAACAAAATCGAATCCCAGTTGTTAGTATTACAAATGATTTATAATCTGTAATTTAACAATTTGTGATATGAGAACTATAGCTTTTATGCTTCTAATTATCAGTTTGCTTGCAAGCAACTCTCAGAGTCAAGCTAGATTCACTTTTCCTGATCTGCCATACACCTACGATGCCTTAGAGGTTTTTGTTGATAAAACTACCATGGAGATTCATTATAGCCGCCATCACAGGGCTTACTTCAACAACTTTGTGAAGGCTGTTGATGAGCTAAAATTGACGGATTTGACAATGGATCAGATTTTTGCCAACGCCAGCAAGTATCCTGCAACCATCCGAAATAATGGCGGAGGGTACTATAATCACAACCTCTTCTGGGAAGTGATGTCGCCAAACGGCGGTGGAATGCCCAGCGGAAAACTGATGAAGGTAATTGAGAGCACTTTTGGTAGCTTCGATGCCTTTAAGAAGGAGTTTGAGGGCGCAGCAACTGGCCAATTTGGTAGCGGCTGGGCATGGCTATCGGTTGATAAGGACGGGAAACTATTCGTGTCGTCAACCCCAAATCAGGATAACCCGTTAATGGATGTTGTGGCAAAACGCGGAGTTCCAATCCTTGGCCTCGACGTGTGGGAACATGCCTACTACCTTCAGTATCAGAATATGCGCGGAACCTA
>CAZBBA010000090.1:0-2173 GCA_964490015.1 uncultured Rikenellaceae bacterium | reverse complement strand
ATTGGTTTTTCAACCCTTTCCATCACCGCATCGGTGAAGTTTAACGGAGGCTCAACCATCGACAACTTAAGTTGCTTCTCAATCCATTTCTCAAATTCGGCATCCGTTAGGTTGTTCGGTGTAAAATCTTGCTCCTTCATATCTTTTGTATTAAAGGGTTGTTACCTCGTTTCGTAGAAGTAAATGTAGCTCATCCTTAATTTTTTTACGGGCTCGGTGTAGCTTGATCCTCACGTTGCCTTCGGAAATTCCAACAATCTTGGCTATTTCCTGAGTTGGGTTTTCGTCGATGTAGAAAAGCGTAACAATGGTGGCCTCCTCGGCCGAAAGGGAACTCAATGCCTGGTTCAGATACTCGGCTCGCTGGCTTTGTTCCATCAGCCCATGTGGTTGAACCGCGTAATGGTTTACCTCTGAACCTGCGCTAATATCGAGAGTTACTGGCACTTTTTTCCGCTTGTAGGTGATGCAAGTGTTGTAGCAAATCTTGTAAAGCCATGTACTAAACTGGCTATCGGCCCTAAACGATTTTAGTGAATTGAAAGCTTTGACAAAGGTATCCTGAGCCGCCTCCTCGGCAATATGGTAGTTGCCAAGGAGACGGTAGGCCAGGTTGAAAACCATTCGTTTATGCCTGTTTACCAGCTGGCGAAAGGCGTCGGAGTGGTTCTCAAGGGCTAGTTTGATAAGTGCTTCATCGGATAAACTATCCGTTTGCGCTGTTATCATTCCGTTTTTCTATTACATAGTATGTTAGCAGTCCAAAACCGCCAAACAGTAAAATCATGCTAAAGTAGGCAACCGGCTCAGGAAGAGTAGTGGCGCTGGCAATAACTCCTCCCATAAGAATTCCTATAGCTAGGCCAGCCATAAATAGGCCATACTTTAGAGCTGTTGATGCCGAGTTCTTTGGCTTTGCCATAAAGACAGATGGATCAACTCCCTTCTCGATCATTAGGGTTCTTTCTCGATTCCTGTTCCTGAAGTAAACGAAAAGTACTCCAAAAATCAACGCGTGACTAAACACAATAGCCACAATTGGGATAAACAATTCAAGTGAATTCATTTTACTTAATATTTAGTTTGTATCCCTTTGACTAAACCTTGGCTAATCGTGTTACAAAGTTGAGGGTATTTTTTGATCATCAGGAGCAAAAACCTATAATTTTACTTATTTTCAGGTAATTTACTTTTCCACTTAGTAGGTTTCCGAAATATGCCAGCTAACATATTTAACTATTTCCATTTGCTGATATTAAACATAGAAAACGTTTGTGTAGCGTACCTTTTTTCGGTTTACCTTTGTGTTTTGGCGGCTCGAACAAAAAAATCGATCCGCTTCGTTTGTTTTAACCCTAACCTGAAAAATGAAAAATATCGATCTGTCATCTTACGGAATTGGCCCTGCCAATGAGCTTTTTTACAATCCCAGCTACAATCTGCTTTACGAGCACGAAACCGATCCCAACCTTCAGGGTTACGAGAAGGGGTATCTTACAAACTTAGGTGCTATAAATGTTGATACAGGCATCTTTACTGGTCGCTCGCCCAAGGACAAGTACATTGTAAAGGAGCCCTCGTCGGAGGAGAATGTTTGGTGGGCTCAACCCGGTAAGAAAAGTTCCGATAATAAACCCATAAGCCAGGAAGTGTGGGAGCATCTTAAGCAGATAAGTGCCCAGCAGCTTACCGGAAAAAAACTTTACGTTGTCGATTCGTTCTGTGGAGCCAACGAGAGTAGCAGACTTAAAGTGCGTTTTATAATGGAAGTGGCCTGGCAGGCGCACTTTGTAAAGAATATGTTTATTCGT
The DNA here is from genome assembly GCA_964490015.1 of uncultured Rikenellaceae bacterium. Lineage (GTDB taxonomy): Bacteria > Bacteroidota > Bacteroidia > Bacteroidales > Tenuifilaceae > Perlabentimonas. The sequence continues at coordinate 362 of CAZBBA010000090.1, read as the reverse complement.
CCCACCGAGCAGGAGCAGGAGCAATTTGAACCCGATTTTGTGGTAATGGTGGCCTCAAAAACCACGAACCCTATCTGGAAGGAGCAGGGACTCAACAGCGAGGTTTACGTGGCATTCCATCTGGCCGAGCGTATGGCTGTTATTGGAGGCACGTGGTATGGTGGCGAGATGAAAAAGGGGATTTTCTCCATAATGAACTACTTTTTACCCCTCCGGGAAATTGCCGCCATGCATTGTAGCGCCAACGTGGGAACCGATGGAGATGTGGCCATTTTCTTTGGCCTGTCGGGTACGGGAAAAACCACCCTGTCGACCGATCCCAACCGAGCCTTAATTGGCGACGATGAGCATGGCTGGGACGA
>CAZBBA010000089.1:0-14545 GCA_964490015.1 uncultured Rikenellaceae bacterium | reverse complement strand
GATGTTTTGCGCTTGGTTGAAATCATTTAATAATTGAAGTTATGAAAAAGAAAGTGTTAGTATTGATAGCCGTGACTGCAATGATTGCAGGGAGTTTAGCCTTGTTTGCTAATGAAGTAGTTCCCCCTGGTTTACCAACAGATGAACATAAATTATCAAGAAATAATTGGTGCAATGATGCTGGACAAGAGGGTTGTTGTGAACACCAATGGCGTACTTGTAGTCATACAAATTTCTGCTCGGGATGTTAACCTATTCTTTTTTCAACTGGCTGCAAATTGCAGCCAGTTGCTTATTAACGTAAAACATATAACTCTAATTACCAACAAGATGAAACCACATGCAATATTCGGTAACACCCTATTCTATTTGGCATTTATGGCTTTACTCTTTTCGTGTAGTAATACCAAGGATGATGCCACAGAATATATTAAAATTGACATTGTAAATTCTACCATAAATGCGAGCGATATTTTTAGCATGGTTGATGTCTTTAAAATTGAAGGTATTATCCTAGGAAAGATTAAGAAAATAATTGAACACGATAATTTCATTTATATCCACACGTCCTCTGGCGAGAAAAGAATACATCTTTTTGATAAAACAACTGGAACTATTGCGAAAAGTATTGGAATCATTGGCAAAGGTCCTAACGAATTTCATAATGTGAAAAATATCTTTGTTTTCAACAACAGCCTCTTTGCCTATGATTTTATGAAAAAAAACATTCATCAATTCACTCTAAATGGAGAGAGGTTAAGTGTTATCAAACTTCCCGATTTCGCCGAAGATGTAAATTTTACAGACACCAATACATTGGTTTTGTATAAAACTGGACGTTCTAGTCCTGATTCGAAAAAAGAGTACAAAGTTAATGTATATGATTTTCCGACCTTGGCACTTAAGAAACAGTTTTACCCTTTGCAATTAGTTGAAGAAGAGAGAAGTTTCTCCCAGTTAAACATCTTATTAAGAGTAGGTGATAAACTCTTACTTACAGAGCCTTTTTCTAATGTCATCTATGAAATACAAACCAACGGATTGGATACTTTTTGTAGTTTTGATTTTGACCATTTCGGATTACCAACTGAACAGTATGAAAATGAAAATTTAGACATATCAGAATTTATCAGGTACTGTAGAAATTCAAATAGCGTATGGAACATTAACAATGTACTATCTAATGGGGAAAGGGTCTTTTTCACCTTTTACCATCAAGAGCAACTTTATTCGTGTTTGCATTCTGTTAATACGAAAGAAACTTTAACATACACATCCTTTAATGAAGACCTGCTTATTAATGCAATTATACCCACAAGTGGCTTTAAGTTAGAAATAAAACCAGCATATATTAGCGAAGAAGCAATATTTTTCATTATAGAACCATCATTCCTAGCGAGCGTTTTATCTAATGCAGATGTAGAATATCAAAAAAATGGTTCAAAGGTTCATATTACAGAAAGTTTATCTCTTGATTTGTTGGGTAACCCCTTGATTTTTAAATATTATTTTAAGTAAACTCAATATGTATGAGAAAAATAAATTACACTGCAGTAATCTTAATCATTGCACTATCTGTATTCATATTCTATTCAATTAATGAAATTAAAACATACCGAATTAAGTTGGTTAATCTGCAAAATACGACAAACGTGTTAGATGCTGAGATGACCCACTGGAAGCAAAATTACTTGACAAATACAACCTATTTAGATGTCGGTATAAAGAATTATCCTTTATTAGGCGAGTCATCTGGTGTTAACATAACTGATCTTCTTCAAAACAACCAATTTATTCTAGTTCTCTTTTACTCCTCAGAACTATGTAGTATCTGCGATTATGACTTATATGAAGCAATGAAAGGATACGAAAAAAACGAGTTGTACGAAAAATTATATGTATTTGTACCTATTAATAATTATCGTGAATTCATTAATATTAATCAGCAGAACAACCTTAACATTAAAAACATATATGCATACGAAAGTCCAATTGAAGAGTTCGCATTTAATACGGGACGTGGGGTTTTTATATTGATTGATGATAATCTAAAAGTTCGAAATCTTTTCATTCCATCAAAACCTATTAATGAAGATTGGCTTTCTGGGTATTTCAATACTATTGCTAGCAAAATATTAGAAATTGATGATGTTTATTAATGTCGAAATGTTTTTATAGTTGAATCAAACTGATTAAATACTTCAATACTGGGAGTGTTAAAATACTTGTCAAGTGCCTATTTTAACACTCCCTGTAATTATTTCAAGTTCAAACAAAACACTATATTTGCACTAAACACCCACAAAACCTAAAAGATGAATCGCCTTTTTCTAATTCTCCCCCTTTTGGGGCAGCTGCTTTGGTTAGCATCCTGCTCATCGGGCAGGGCCGATGGTGAGCAGTCCAACAGCACTGAGCGCAAGAGCGCCCCAACCCCGGTAATGGTTACCACCGCACCGGCTACCATTAAAACATTTTACCATGAGCTGCTGTGCAACGGAGCGGTTGAGGCCGGACGAATGGCCAAAATCACATTCGAGGTGCAGGGAATTATCGAGAGCATTCCCATTACTAACGGGCAGTTTGTGCAACAGGGCCAGCTGTTAGCGCAACTCAATAGCACCGAGCAGCAAATGGCGCTGGAGCGTGCCCATAATGCCCTGCAACGCGCCAAGGTTGAGATGAGACATGTGCTGCTGGGCTATTCCGACACATCGAACCTGCCCCCACAGGTAATGCATACAGCCCGCATACAGAGTGGACTTGCCGAGGCCGAGTTGCAGGTTAGGGAGCGTGAGCACAACCTTAGCAAAACGATTATAAAATCGCCGTTTGCTGGGCGGGTGGTAAGCCTGCAGGCAAAACCCCACAACCCCACCAGCAGCTACGAGTACCTTTGCCAAATTGTCGATGAGCAATCGCTCAGGGTTTCGTTCAGCGTGCTGGAGTCGGAATTGCATATGGCCACACTGGGCACCGAGGTTGAGGTGCACCCATTCTCAAATCAAAACCTTAGGATAAAAGGTAAAATAACCGAGATAAACCGGATGGTCGATAAAAACGGAATGGTATTGGTTATTGCCAGCCTTACCAATGGCAAACATGATATTATACCCGGAATGAACGTAAGGGTGCTGGTACGCAAGGGGCTTCCCAACCAGCTGGTTATCCCTGTTGATGGATTGGCACGCCGCCAGAACCGCGATGTGGCTTTTGTTATGCGCGACTCGCTGGCCTACTGGCAGTATGTAACCGTGGGGCCACGCAACACGCAGGATGTGGTAATTACCGAGGGCCTAAACGAGGGCGACCGGGCTATTGTGAAGGGCAACGCCACCATTGGACACGAGGCATGGGTAAAGGAAAGTGAATAGAAATTACTGCTGTTTAAAGTTTAGTGTTTATGGTTCAGCTAGCCTGCCTAAGTTAGGAACCCAATTCAACTTTCAACTTTCAACTTTAAACCCTAAACTCTAAACCGGTAACCGCTAAATGCTCCCCAAAAAACCAAATACCTCCCTCCTTCCCTCCTACATCAGCTCGTTTACGGTTGTTGTAATTTTTGCATTGCTAGTGCTAGCCGGGATAACCATTGCTCCTCAACTCTCCATTCGCCTTTACCCATCAACCCAGGGAAACAGCATTTACGTTTCGTACAGCTACAGCGGGGCAAGCGCCGAGGCGGTTGAGATGGAAACAACAGCACCCCTCGAGGGGCTACTCTCGCTGGTTGATGGCGTGCAGCGGGTTAGCTCCGTATCGGGCGATGGCTGGGGTCGCATAACCCTAAGCTTAACCCGCGATGCTGAGCCCGATATGGTCAGGTTCAAGGTGCTATCGGCCATCCGCGAGGCATACCCACAACTCCCGCAGGGAGTAACCTACCCACGGGTCAGCGCTCAAACCAGCGATAGGGAAAAGTTGGTGCAACTCCTCACCTACACCATATCTTCGGATATTAACCCTCCCGAGCTAAGGGATATGGCCAACGATGCAATTGTTGCGCCCATATCGCTAATCGAAGGGGTTAGCGGCGTAAGCATATACGGTGCCAATACCAACGATTGGTATATTGAGTATAACCCCGAGGCCATGCTGCGTCACAGCATAACCGCACAGCACATTGCCCAAGCCATTGCACAGTATGGCTATAGCGTTGGCCTTGGTGCTGAGGCAACCGCCACTGAAAAATCTATGCCCTTGCTGCTCACCGGGCCGGGTATCAACCCAAAAAAATGGCACACCATTGAGGTGGCCAACATTAATGGTCGCATTATAACCCTTGGGCAAATTGCTACCGTGGAGCTGCGCGAGCGCGAACCCGATGGGTACTTCCGCATAAATGGGCAAACGGCCATTACGCTGGTAGTACAATCGTCGGACGAGGCAAACCAGATTGCCACAGCCAACAAGGTTTATGCTGAGGTTGACAAGATTAGGCAAATCCTTCCGCCGGGTGTTGAGCTACAAAAATCGCACGACAACACCACGCACCTGCGCTCCGACCTGCGTAAGAATTTCCTGCGCACCATATTCTCCATCAGCATTCTGCTGATATTTGTGCTGGTGGCATCGCGTAGCTTCCGATACCTGCTGGTGGTGGCTGTAAGCCTTTTGGCCAACCTGTCCATAGCCATACTGTTTTACCACGCCATGAAACTCGAGATACATATGTACTCGCTTTCAGGCATCACCCTATCGCTGGGGCTAATAATCGACAATACCTTGGTAATGGTGGACCACCTTCGCCATAGGCGCAATATGCTGGTATTTACGGCTATTCTGGCCGCAACGCTCACCACCATTGGGGCGCTGGTCTCTATCTTTTTTTTAGAAGAGAGCCAGCGGGCAAACCTCACCGATTTTGCCTGGGTAATTATTGTGAACCTTTCGGTATCGCTGCTTATTGGCCTATTCCTAATCCCCTCACTGGTGGATAGGCTTAAACTTGGCAACATTCAAAATTTGCGGCGCAATGCCACACTCCGATTCAGATACAAACTAGCTAAGGGATATGCTTGGCTAGTATCAAAAATATATCGATTTAGAAAGATAGCGCTTACCGTTGGAGTGCTGGCCGTTGGGTTACCCATTTTTCTCCTGCCCGATAAAATAGAAGAAGAGGGATTCTGGCCAAATATATACAACTCCACCCTGGGCTCAAACACCTACCGAACATCAATAAAACCCACAGCCGAAAAGGTTTTGGGTGGTTCTCTACGGCTTTTCTACAACAGCGTGTGGACTAAAAGCTTTTGGGGAACGCCAGAGCGAACCCGAGTGTTTGTGAGAGCCTCGCTGCCACAGGGTTCAACCCTTGAGCAGGCTAACCATCTGGCTGCCATTTTCGAGTCGCACATACTGGCGCATAGCGAGGTGGAGCAGTCCATATGCAACGTACGGGGCACTGGCTTCAATATCGAAATTTTCTTTACCACCGAGCACGAGAACAGCTCGTTCCCATTCATCATTAAATCGAAGATGGAGAGCGTTGCCATTACCCAAGCCGGCGCCGATTTTTCAATATACGGCGTGGGGCGTGGGTTTTCCAATGCCCTTGGCACTGGCTGGGTCAACTCGCAAATTAGGCTTACCGGATACAGCCACAGGCAGCTAATGAGCTGGGCTCGGGTAGCAGCCGACTCGCTAATAAAAATGCCAAGGGTTGATAAGATTTGGATTCGTGGTGGTGATGCCTACTGGTTTACCGATGAGTATCGGCGTTTCCTAAACCTCGATAATAGCCTGCTACTGGTGCAAGGCATCCCCGCATACCAAATGGCCAGCGAGCTGGCCCGCTTCTCACCCCGTAGCGATATGATTCGTTACGAAACGGTAAGTAGCAAAACATCAACGCTTCGCATAAGGCCTGCAAGGCATATGGTACCCTCGGATTTTGAGATAAAAAAATCGCCCATCGAGGTAAACGAGCACCAAACTCGCACCGAAACGGTTGGTACTTTCCGCGATGAGCTCACCAACGACCAAATTCACAAGGTAAACCAGGAGTACATCGTTACGTTGGCCTACAACTACATTGGCCCTGACAAGCTGGTGCAAATGGTATTGGATAGGGAGATTGAACGCCTTAACACCATTCTGCCCATAGGGTTTAAAGCGGGAAAGCGCCAGTATGCCTCGTGGCGCAAGGAGGATAAAAAGCAGTATGGGCTAATTGGGCTTATGGTGCTAATCCTTTTTATTATAACCTCGGTGCTGTTCGAGTCGCTTAGGCAACCGCTGGCGGTAATACTGCTGGTTCCGCTATCGTTTATTGGGGTGTTTATCACCTACTGGATGTTCGATCTCTCGTTCGACCAAGGAACCTACGCCGCCTTTATCCTGCTAGGCGGGCTGGTGGTAAACTCGGCTATATACATTATAAACGAGCAGAATAACCTGAGGAAACGATACCCGAATGCAACACCACAAAGCATCTATATACGAGCTGTAAACGCCAAGGTGGTTCCCGTGCTGCTCACGGTGCTATCATCCGTACTGGGGCTGATGCCCTTTGTGATGTTTGGCGAAGAGCCATTCTGGTTCTCGCTGGCCACGGGAACCATTGGAGGACTAATTTTTAGCATCCCGGCACTGCTGCTGTTTTTACCAGCACTGCCTGGGGGAATGTTTAGGAAGGATAAGTAATGAATGATGAATTTCGAATAATGAATTTCGAATTTCGTAGTAGGGGAATTTGAAAAGTCGTTGATCAGAAGCAAAAGGCCACGCCATAGTTAACCTTCATTATTCGATGTTCGATGTTCGATGTTCAATATTAAGTTGTTCTGATACTTGAAAAACAAATTTTGAAATCAGGAAAGACTAAGTGTAAACCTATGGTAAAGTTCTTAATTAACCGTCCCGTTGCAGTACTAATGACATTTTTTGCCCTGCTTTTGCTGGGTATCTTCTCGTCGTTTCTGCTACCCGTATCGTTACTACCAAACATCAATATCCCCGAGATAACCGTAAAGGTAAGCTACCCCGGCAAGCCCGCCGTGGAGATGGAACAAACAGTGGTATCGCAGCTACGTATGCAACTGCTGCAAATACCCGGATTGGACGATATGCAGAGCGACTCCCGCGATGGCGAAGCTACCATAACGCTAAAATTCGACTACGGCGTAAATATCGACTTTATATTTGTTGAGGTTAACGAAAAGGTAGATATGGCCATGGCCGATTTACCCCGAGAGGTTCCACGACCACGCGTAATAAAGGCCAGCGCATCGGATCTGCCCGTTTTTAATATCAATATACAATATGCCGATACGGGCAACCTTACCCCTGCCCATATGCTGGATCTAAGCCAGGTATCATCAAAAGTTATCCGTAAGCGGGTGGAGCAGCTACCCGAGGTTGCCCTAGCCGATATCACCGGAACAACATCGCCACAGCTGGTTATTGAGCCCCATAGGGGCAAGCTACATGCGCTAGGAATTGGTGCCGAGCAAATACAGGCTGCCCTAAACCAAAGCATGTTTGAGCTGGGCAGCCTTAGGCTACGCGAGGGTCAGCTGGTGTACGATGTGATAATTGAGCAGAACGTGGTGCAGCCCTCCGATATCAACAAAATCCCCATTAATGCTGGTGGCCGGGTTTTCACGCTTAGCGAATTGGCAACCATAACCCTGCAACCTGCCCGCGCTCAGGGCACATACCTTTACAATGGCAGTCCGGCCATTTGCATGCCCGTGGTAAAGCACACCAATGCCCGTATGGGCGATATGAAAAAGGCCGTGGATGAGCTGATTGTCCAACTTCGGAACGACTACCCAGAGCTAAACATCAACCTAAGCCACGACCAAACCAAGATTCTGGACTACAGTATTGTGAACCTGCGCAACTCGCTAATTACCGGGGTGCTACTAGCCGTTTCAGTGATGTTCCTGTTCCTCGGCGATTACCGAAATCCCATCCTAATGGGTATTACCATTCCCGTTTCGCTAGTAGTGGGTATGATGTTCTTTCATCTTACGGGCCTATCGGTAAACATCGTTTCGCTTTCGGGGCTAATACTTGGCGTGGGTATGATGATAGATAACTCCATTGTGGTTATCGATAATATTACCCAGTGGCGCGCCCGAGGCACACAGCTACACGATGCCGTTACCAGCGGAACCAACGAGGTGATTCGTCCCCTGCTCTCGTCGATGCTCACCACCATTGCCGTGTTTATTCCGCTGGTATTCCTAAGCGGTCTGTCGGGCGCCATGTTCCGCGACCAAGCGCTGGCCGTAAGCATAGGCCTTGGCGTTTCGTTTTGGGTATCCATCACGCTGCTGCCCACCCTTTACTACCGCCTCAACCTAAAGCGGGCAGATAAATGGGTGGCCAAATCGGGCTTAATTCCTTTGGTAAGCAGCTACAAGGCAGGGTTCAATATGGTTTTCCGACGACGAAACCTATTTCTGCTGATTAGTTTACTGCTAATTGGTCTAGCCCCTGTGCTTTTCCTGAAAATTGAAAAACGCCAAATGCCAGAGCTAACCCGCATTGAAACGGTGGCCAATATAGCATGGGGTAGCAATATTAGCGTTGACGAGAACACCAAGCGGTGCTCGGAGCTGCTCCGCGCCGTTGAGGGTGATGTGACCGAGTCGGCATTCTTTGTGGGTCAGCAGCAGCTGCTCCTTGCGCGAGGTATGGAGATGGGCGAGAGTGATGCCAGCCTGTACTTTCGGTTTAACGGCAACACCACTAATGATAAACTAAACCAAGAAATAATGGAATGGGTAAACGCCCACTACCCCACAGCAAACCTGGGATTTACCTTTGCCGAGTCGGCATTCGAGCGAATTTTCCCCGCTCCCGAGGCAAGGCTAATTGTGAAGGTTGCCGGTGGCGAGGGCGAGCTTATCCCCTCAACCCAAGCAATGGAAGGGCTAACCAATAAGCTGCAGGTAAACTTTCCAAATCTTGCCATAGAGAGGGTTCCGCAGCAAATGCAGCTACACCTTGTGCTTAACCCCGCCGCTATGAGCCTTTATAATATCAACACAAACAGTGTGAAGCAAGCCCTTGAGGTGGCCATGCAAAGCAACCGGGTGGGCCGATTGGCCTTTGAGCAGCAGGTGCTGCCCATTGTTTTTGGCGATGAGCCAGAGCAAATGCAACAGATGCTAGAACAGATAACCGTAAAAAATTCCAACGGCGTGGATATTCCCATACGTAACCTTGTGAGCACTACCGAGGAGTCGGGGTTTAGGAGTATCTATGGCGATAACAGCGGTGCATTTATCCCCCTAAAAATTAATGGAACCAATGGAGATATTGTGCAATCGCACCAATATCTACAAAAAGTAAACTCCGAGAACCAGAAGGTAAACCTCAGTTTCAGCGGTGATTACTTCAGCTCGCAGCTATTGGTATGGGAACTGGTTGGGGTACTGCTGGTATCGGTACTGCTGCTTTATTTTATACTTGCGGCGCAATTCGAGTCGCTTAAGCAGCCGCTTATTGTGCTGCTAGAGTTACCCATTGATATTGCCGGCGCACTGGCCATTGTTTGGCTGCTAGGCGGCACGCTAAACCTCATGACCATGATTGGGCTTGTGGTGATGGGCGGTATTATTGTGAACGACTCCATTCTGAAGATTGATACCATTAGCAGGTTACGCACCGAGGGGCTAACCCTTATGGATGCCATTGCAGAGGGCGGAAAGCGGAGGCTTAAACCCATTGTGATGACCAGCGTAACCACCATACTGGCGCTAGGTCCCATTCTGGTGGGGCACGATTTGGGCTCGGAGCTACAACAGCCCCTAGCCATTGCCACCATTGGCGGAATGGCCTTTGGGACGTTAATCAGTATATTTATTATACCTTTGGTTTATTGGTGGTTGTACCGAGAGCACGATAAATAAACACAACTATTTAATCATACCAAAAAACGAGGCATACATCATTCTCACCCCAAATCTTCCCTGTAAATTTACTCAGCTCAACAAGTTCAGTCTAAAATGGTTTAAAGATAAAAGAATATAATACATTGACCTGAAAATCAACCTTCTCTAGTCAAATATTATAAACAGAATGATAGTAACCCCTTATTGTCGCAAAATATATTTTGTATGATAGCCCCGTTCGGCTCAGGTTTACCAACAGGAGGCAGGCTTTGCCCGAGCCAATTCATTAAAAACAGGTTCCGCCTGTGCCAAACCATGTCGTTGCTTCCTAACATTACTCACGGGTTGACTATCTGCTAAGCGCATAGTCAACCCGTGAGTAGGAGTTCTGCTATGGGATGAAGCCTCAGCCGAATGTGGGTATCGTAGACTGGAAACTAATCAATAATCATTTACCCATGTAATAGAGTGTATCAAATACCTTGTAGGGTTATTTAGCGTTAACTCCTGTTAAACAGTGTAAATAGATATGCTGCATGTCGGTAAAACTCGCTAAGTTTACATTAACCACTTAATTTAACCCTAAATAATTAACAATGAAGCAAATTTTACTCTGCCTAACCCTAACCTTAGGGTTTACCTCTGCAAGTTTTGCCCAAAGCTCTTACCTAAATGGCAGGCTCTCGTTTAAGCTGGGTTACAACAAAACCCCTTTACTCCCAAGGTGGAATAGCAAGCTAATGGATAATAACCTGTGGATTGAGGGCAACTATGGGTATAAAAACTTCCTGGAATCAGGAATTTACCTTGGTTACACTAACTACACAAATCTTGATGCTCCAACAGATATAAACCAGAATACCCAAAGTTACATCTCCAATGCATTATTTTACGGCGTAAACACAAACCTTCAAATTATACCGCTACTAAACATCGCCCAGGAGCCCCGATTCGACTTATATATCTCAGGAAAAGTGGGACTTGTAAGCTTTATTGCTCCCAAGCAGAGTGTGATCAATGGTTCGGCATTTAATGCAAGCATCAATTTAGGAGTTGGCTACTATTTTACACGTAAGTTTGGGGTATACGCCGAGTATAGCTTTAGCAAAAAGATTAAGCTAAACGAGTTTGAGCCGGGTTATAAGCTGGGTATAGCCGTTAAATTATAACAGTATAGCCATGAAATCCTCACTACGTATGCTGATTAGGGCTTTTGTCCTTCTCGGGCTATGTACACATTCAGGATGCATTGATAAATTAGACGTACCTAACTATGCCTTTGAACCCAAACCGATAGTCAATAGCATTATTGTGGCGGGAAAGAGAGTTACCGTGTACGTATCTCTGACGGTAGGTTTGCAATCATCTAAGGCATCAATTGTGGATAATGCCGAAGTGCTACTCTTTGCAAATAACGAGCTGATCGAAACCCTAGAACACAAAGGCGATGGTGTGTATAAGTCGCAGCTATTGGCACAGGAAGAGACCGAATACCGATGCGAGGTTACCATTCCGGGATATCCTAAGGCAGTTTGCTCCACTATTATCCCTAAGAAAATGAGAATAATCAGATTTGAGCATATCAACAAGGCTGGAGTCGATGAGGAAGGACTAACCTACCCAGCCGTTAAGGTTACTTTTGAAAACGACATTAATACGCCTGTGCACTACGAATTGAAAATTAAACTATTTCCAAGCGAAGGGGAGATTGACCAACCAAGTCTTACCAATATTATTGATCCCGTTCTACACAACGAGGGTTTGCCCCTTGCCGTTTTCAGCAACGAGCTAATGAAGACAAATACGTATACAATGATAATCAACTACACAACTGGTAGCGCTTTACGAACAAGTAGTAATGGTTGGATAACAGATCTGTACCCCATTCAGGTAGAACTAAGAACCACTTGTAGCAACTACTACAAGTTTACCAAGCAGCGATTTCTGTACGTGATATCAAACAGTGAACCTATCTTCTCGCCTGGAGCAACATCTACTTTTAATCTATATAGCAACGTGGATAACGGATACGGAATTTTTGCGGGGTACACAACTGTAGAGTCAAGTATTATATATCCTTAGGTTTAAAAAAGATGCATATAAAGTTAGTCGTCATAAAAACGGCACTTCTACTAACCAGTTTCTGCGGATATGGCCAGCTTCGCATATCGGGTTTTGTAAGGGATAGCATTTCTCTCGAGGTACTTGTTGGTGCGCATATTACCGACAGTACCCGAATGAGGGTTGTGGCAACGGACAACAATGGCTATTTTAGCATCAACGCCAAACCGGGAAATTCGCTCACGGTATCGTTTGTGGGCTACAAATCGAAATACTTTTTTGCAAAACCTAAAAGCGACACCCTTGTGCAGCTGCTATTAGCCCCATCGAACGAAATTGATGAGGTGGTAGTTAAACATACCAAAAGGCTTACCCACAGCATATCGACCCTTAGCAATGTGGAGTTACAACAAATTCCGTCGCTGGGCGCAAAGCCCGATGTGATGAAGGCAATACAGCTTTTACCCGGAATTCAGTCGCAAAACGAGGGGGCAAGCACCGTGCTGGTTCGCGGAGGCAATCCCGGCGAAAACCTTTACCTGTTCGACAACGTTGCACTGATATACGTAAACCATCTGGGCGGATTTACTTCTGTTTTCAATCCCGATATCATCAACAATATCAACGTGTATAAGGGCGGTTTTCCAGCTGTCTACGGAGGAAAACTATCGTCAATCATCGATATTGCCCAGCGTGAGGGTAATGTAAACAACATAAAAGGATCGTACAGCATTGGCATTACCGATGCCTCATTTGCTGTAGAAGGCCCATCACCATTAAAAAACACAACTTTTATTGTAACTGGGCGCAAAACGCTAATCGATCCAGTAATGGCTTTGGCCAGCCATTTGGCGGTTGTTGGCGATTACATAGTGTCGTATGGTTTTCACGATATTAACGGGAAGTTTACCTGGCGACCCGACGCCCGAAACACTGTTAGCGTTAACCTCTACCAGGGCGATGATTATTTAAATTACTGGTATAGCGAAAAATCCTTGTCGGGGAGCGAAAAAGCCCGTTTGGCAAATATTTGGGGCAACTGGCTACTTTCCACCCGATGGAACAGGGTTCATAACCCAAGGCTGTACTCAACCCAAAGTCTGTCGTTTGTTCGATATAGGTTAAAGAACTTTCAGAACTATTCGAGTACCGATTCCGACGAAAAATTCAGCTACGAGAAGGATTTCCGATCCTCGGTGCAGGAATTATCCTACAAATGGGACTTTAAAGCAGATCTTTTTAAAAGCTGGAGGCTCGATTTTGGTCTACACTCATCGTATCTTAGGTTTAACCCCAACAGAATTTATATATCAAACTACACTGGGTTGAAAAATGAGAATCCCATCAACGCATCCGAATCGGCCATATATGCCGAGAATACTTGGGAAATCTCAAAAATCCTTACCCTTAGGCTTGGTGCAAGGGTGGTAAACTATTTTACTAAAAATTATAACGCTTTACGCGTGGAGCCCCGTGCCAACATCGACATATCTCTTAGCCCCAACCAGTCGGTAAATATTGGGTACATGAAAACCAATCAATTCTCACACCTGCTATTTACGCAAGGCGAAATTATGAGCAGCGAGGTGTGGGTTCCTGCCGATAAAACCATTAGCCCGGCATCAACCCAGCAGATATCGGGAGGCTGGCGAGGTGTGTTTGCAAATGGCATGTTCGATGCCGAGGTGGGCGGATACTATAAAACCCTAGAAAATATATCGACCTACGCCGAGGGCTACAAATCGCTTATGGGCGATGGCAGCTGGCGGGCGAAGGTGGAAAGTGGGGGCGAAGGGAAAGCGTATGGGGCGGAAGTATTTATCCGAAAAAACCAAGGGAAATGGACGGGCTTTTTGGGATACTCATGGTCCAAGGCATACCGTAGTTACAGCGGCATAAACAATGGTGTTGAGTACCTTTTTGAGTTCGATCGGCCGCACAGCCTTTCGCTAAACGTGAACCGAAAGCTAAACCAAAACCTTACGCTTAGTGCATCGTGGGTTTTCCAGTCGGGATTGCCGTTTACCCCTGTAATAGGGCGACAGAGCGTTCCAAGTCTCATAAATCTAAACGATGGCGATCCGTTCTACTACGAAGCATTTATATATGGTGAAAAGAATAGTGCCAGGATGAGGAATTACCACCGGCTCGATTTGGCGCTGCACTACAGCACATATACACGATATGGGAATAGGGCGCAGTGGACGCTTGCCGTTTACAATGCCTATAATCGAAGAAATCCATTTAGCTATATCTATACTCACGACACATCAACGGAAGGGCTTGTGCCCACTCCTTTCTTTAGTGGCCGGCAAACCTACGAACCCTTCTCGCTGTATCAGGTAAGTTTTTTTCCTATTATCCCAACAGTTTCGTACAAGGTGTTTTTGGGTGAGGATAAGCCCAGCAACTTTAAACCACGCGAAAAACGCTCGTTGCTTCATAGATTATTTTACCATTAAGTAAAGGGCTTATACTGCTACAAACTGCACAAACACATAAGTACTGTAAAGCACCTAAATCACATTCGCAATTGTAATGCTCTTAGACTTTCGACTCTTCGGCAAGTTCAGGGCAAGCTTTCAGACTAATCAATTCCACAAATAAACACAAAACACTTAAAGAAGTCAATT
>CAZBBA010000088.1:0-15064 GCA_964490015.1 uncultured Rikenellaceae bacterium | reverse complement strand
CTTCGGTCTTCACTCGTTATGCTCCGCATCCAGAGGCAGGCGTCTTCGGTCTTCGGTCTTCAGACTTCCAACTTCCAACTTTCAGACTAATTTCACCACAAAACCCACGAAGGCATTCACAAAGCACACAAATAACTAAACAGCCCCTAAATCGCTAATCATTATTCGATATTCGATGTTCTACTCCTGCCCCTAGTCTCGCACGTCTCGGGAACCGCGTACTTTGCGGTTAACGAGAGGAACCGCTGTCCTTTGCGGTTAATCTCGTCATTTCGTCAGATAACGACGAAATTCCGAGACATTGCGAGATATGCTCTCTGCCCTCTGCTCTTCGCTTCTGTCTTCTGTCTTCTGTCTTCTGACTTCTGACTTCTGACTTCTGACTTGTTTTACCACTCAGGCACTAAGCGCACTAAGTTACACTAAGGTAAACCCTCTTCGGTCCTCGGTCTTCTCTCGTTATGCTTCGCATCCCGAGACAGGTGTTTTCTGACTTTCAACTTTAGGCACTCTATGAACTCTAAACTTTATGAGCTCCATGTACTTTAGTCACTCGTCACTAAAATTTCTCTTCCCACTCTCAACCCTAAGCTAAATTCGCTAAACACAAAACAAATTATCTTCTAAAAATCGCCAAAAGCGATATCTTTGCGGCGCCATGCAGAACAGTGCCCTTCACAATATTATTAGGCTATACATTATCAAGGCATCCAAGTGGTTTATGCTGATAATGCCTATTGTGGTGCTATTCTACCACGATAATGGGTTGGGCATGCAGGAGGTGTTTATCCTTCAAGCCATCTACTCGGTTTCCATAGTGGCGCTCGAGATTCCCTCGGGCTACTTTGCCGATGCGCTGGGGCGCAGGAATACGCTGATTATGGGCAGTGTCCTCGGGTTCGCGGGATACGTGGTGTACTCGTTCTCCTTCGGTTTCTGGGGATTCTTGGTGGCCGAGGTTGTTCTGGGTTTTGGTCAAAGCTTGATTTCCGGCGCCGATTCTGCTCTGCTTTACGATACTCTTAAACAGCATAATCGCGAAAAGGAGTACATGAAACACGAGGGGCGCATGATATCGGCGGGTAACTTTGCCGAAGCATTAGCCGGAATTGCCGGTGGTTTGCTTGCTGCCATAAGTCTCCGATATCCATACTATTTCCAATCGGTAATTGCTTTTGTTGCTGTTCCTGCTGCCTTCACGTTGGTGGAGCCAAAAATTCATGAAGCAAATGTAAAAATCACCCTAAATAAAATTTTAGTTGTTGTTCGCTTTGCCCTAATAGACAATAAACGCCTCCGATGGAACATTATCTACTCATCGGTGGTTGGGGCATCAACGCTAACCATGGCCTGGTTTGTACAGCCCTGGTTTATCAGGGCAAATCTGTCCGTTTCTCTCTTTGGGGTGCTTTGGACATTGCTCAACTTATCCGTAGGAGTAACGGCACTATTTGCCTACCGCTTCGAGAGGTTTCTGGGAGTTAGAGCCACAGTGCTAGGATTAACGTTCTCGCTTGCCATTGGATTCTTGGGAGCAGCTCTTTTCGAGAGTTTATGGGGATTAATATTCCTATTCCTCTTCTACTTAGCGCGAGGTATAGCCACGCCTGTGCTAAAAGATTATATCAATCGCATCACATCATCCGATGTGCGAGCCACCATCCTATCGATCCGCAATTTTGTAATTCGGATAATCTTTGCGCTTTGGGGACCCTTTTACGGCTGGTACACCGATGCCTTTAGCCTTACAGGTGCCATACTTATTGCCGGAATGGTTTTCGTTGTGCTTTCGGGCATAACCTACATCTTCTTTATTAAAACAAACTTCCCACGGATCAAAGATTTAACAGAATAACCTAAATTCAAGATAAATCAAAAGTCCATTGCAAGCCAGTCATTTTAGGCACTTTATTAACTTTAAACTTCCTTTACCACTAAGGCACTAAGAACACTCAGTCACACTAAGCCAAACTATCATCTGTCTTTCAACTTTATGACTTTATGACTTTTTAACACATAGAAACATAGAGAACTTATAGGTAGATAGAAATGCAGCGCACCGGTTACTTCAACAGGTGGTATCGTGAGCACTTCGGCTGGCTCAGTGTATCACTTGTCGAACTACTCAGTAACTGTTTGCCCTTCGCCCTCCGCCCCTAGTCTCGGGAACCGCTGTCCTTTGCGGTTAACGAGATATGCCCTATGCTTCTGACTTCCGTCTTCTAACTCCCGTCTTCCAACTCCCCCCAACTCCCCCCTCTTAGCTAAAAACCCCCATGCATTTGAATAATCAAATTTCTTGGCCTATCTTTGCAGGGTAACTTTTAGGGGTGCCTTAATACAACGGGCTGAGATCACACCCTTTGAACCTGATCCGGGTAGTTCCGGCGAAGGGAAAAAGAGTCTTCTTTATTCAACCTTCACGTATTAAACCCCTTTTTCTGGTTGCTGAATGCCTTGTGAATGCTGGTAAGCGGACTGTGCACACCCTTTCCTATCACATGGTATTTGAGCAGGCAATTCATTAACCATTAAAAGGATTCTTTGAGATGAAAAGATTTGTTCTACTGCTGCTGATCACGCAGCTTGCATGGCTCGCCAATGCATCACCAACCGAGGGCGAGGGAATTTACAGAATTACGGGTCGGGTACTCGATAACGATGGTAATCCACTAGTTGGCGCAGTGGTTGTGGTGGAAAACTCGCTGCTGGGCACAACCACATCGTTAAATGGAGATTTTACCCTTACACTTCGACGAACAGGCACTTACGAACTGTCAGCATCGTTTATGGGCTACGGCAAGGAAACTAAGCAGATTGTGGTGGATGGCGATACTAATATCGACTTTACTCTTACGCCCGAAGCCATTATGGGCGAAGCGGTGATAGTGAGCGCAACCCGCGCCAGCAGTCGCATGCCCATTGCCCAAACTAATATTGATGCTGCCGAGCTGGAGCGCCAAAAGTCGGGATCGGATATCCCTTACCTGCTCGAGATGGTGCCCTCGGTGGTGGCAATTTCCGAAGGGGGAACGGGCATAGGCAACACCGCATTCCGCATTCGCGGAACCGATATGAGCCGCATAAATGTAACAGTAAACGGAATTCCACTTAACGATCCTGAATCGCAGGGTGTTTTTTGGGTCAATATGCCCGACTTTGCCAACTCTGTTGATAATATTCAGGTGCAACGGGGCGTGGGAACATCCACGCAAGGAGCAGGAGCGTTTGGAGCCACGGTGAACTTCCAAACCTCCACCCTGAAACCCGTAGCCTTTGCGCAGGCCGAGGTAATGGCGGGCTCCTTCAACACGCTAAAAACTTCAACTCGTGCGGGAACAGGATTACTAAATAACCACTTCAGCTTCGAAACCCGCTACTCCAAGCTAAAATCCGATGGCTACGTGGAGCGTGGTTGGTCCAATCATGAGTCGTTTTTTGCCACCGGAGCATGGCATACCGAGAAGAGTATCCTTCGCTTTAACCTAATCCACGGTGTTCAGCACACTGGCATAACCTGGGAGGGAACACCTGGATACATGCTTAACGAAAATCGAAGGTATAACCCCGCAGGCTATATGGGCAAGGACGAGAATGGCGTTGAGCAGTTCTACCCCAACGAGTCCGACAACTATACCCAAACGCATTACCATCTGATTTATAGTCGCCAGCTAAGCCAAAACCTGTCGCTAAACGTTGCTGGGTACTGGATTGATGGCTTGGGATACTACGAGCAGTACAAGCGCAACCGTAAGTTGGAGGAATATGGAATTACTCCCTTCGATATTAATGGCGAAACAATTAAAAGGGTTGATATGGTTCGCCAAAAATGGCTCGACAACGATCTGTTTGGGCTAACCTACTCGCTGTCGTACAGCAAGGAGAGGCTCAACACCATTCTTGGTGGGGGCTGGAATCAGTACGATAACGCGCACTTTGGCAAAGTGCTGTGGACAAAAATCAATTTAAATATCCCCAAGGATTACGAGTGGTACCGAAACACTGGTCGCAAAAACGACTATAATGTCTTTGGAAAAGCCACTTATCAGGTGCTCGATAACCTTTCCCTCTTTGGCGATATCCATTACAGGGGAATTCGTTACCAAATGGCTGGCAACGACGATGATTTACAGGCTCTCGACCAAACTCATCGTTGGGATTTTATAAACCCCAAAGCGGGCATTTTCGTACAGGTAGCCCCAGCTCAGGAGGTTTTCTTCTCAGTGGGCGTTGCCCACCGCGAGCCCACCCGTGCCGATATTAAGGATGCCCTAAAGTATGGCAACAATCAAACTCCCCGGCACGAGCAACTAATCGATTACGAGTTGGGCTACAACATTAAATCGAGGCTATTTACCATGGGGCTAAACTACTTTTACATGGACTATAAGGATCAGCTGGTTCACACAGGCAAGCTGAGCGATGTGGGCTATCCGCTGATGACCAACGTGGAAAACAGCTACCGCACTGGCCTCGAGTATATGGTTGGCTTTATGCCAGCCAAGTGGCTGCGCTGGGATGTAAACCTTACTCTTAGCCGGAACAAAATAAGGGATTTTGTGGAGTATGTCGATTTGTACGATGCCAACTGGGATCTAATTGGCCAAAACACATACGAGCTGGGCGAGACTGATATATCTTTCTCCCCGTCAGTTGTTGGCTCAAGCCAAATTCGTGTGATGGCTTTGCAAAACCTTTACTTCACTCTTACCACAAAGTTTGTTGGCCCACAGTATATAGACAATACAAGTAATTCAGATCGTAAAATTGAGAGTTACCTTGTTAACAATCTGAAAATAGATTACAAGATCAACCTAAAGGGAACAAAAGGCTTGGGGTTACAGCTGGTAGTCAACAACCTATTAAACAAGCAGTATATAGCAAATGGTTGGGTGTACCGAGCACAATTCGAGGATAACTCGCCCGAATACCGGGAGGATGGCTTTTTCCCCCAATCGGGCATTAACTTTATGGGACGAATTGCACTGGAGTTCTAGCAAACTAATTGGAAGTCGGGAGGCAGAAGTATAAATCCCAACTTCGGTCTTCTGTCTTCTAACTTCCAACTTCCAACAAAACAACATGATTGACTGGCTACAAACACACTACATCGAGGTAATTGGCGCGGTAACGGGCATTATCTACCTGTACCTGGAGATTAAGCAGAAGATTTGGCTTTGGCCATTCGGCTTTATCACCTCAGCATTCTACGTTTACATCTTTTTTACCTCGAGGTTTTATGCCGATATGGGCTTACAGTTCTACTACCTGGGCGTTAGCCTTTACGGCTGGTGGCACTGGCTGTACGGCGGGCAAAAGGAGCAGACAAACACGTTACCCGTAACGCATATCTCAAAAAGGCTAGCCATTAATCTCGCCCTAGTTACCATTGCCATTTTTGGATTGCTGGTATTTATACTTAAAAACTTCACCAATTCCGATGTTCCCATTGGCGACTCGTTCACCACGGCGCTAAGCATTACCGCAACCTGGATGCTTGCCCGTAAAATACTGGAGATGTGGTGGATTTGGCTAGTGGTAAATGCCGTTTCCCTGACCCTTTACATCTACAAGGGGTTATACCCAACATCGGTGCTATTCTTTTTCTACACGGTGATGAGCATTGTAGGTTATCTGCAGTGGAAACGAAGTATGGTTACAAAAGACGAGAAGGAGTAGATCTTATAAGGTAAATAATCATTGAATTCGCCTTCTCATCAGCATAGTTTATTGTAACTTTAAACAATTTTAAAATTAATTTGGTTGCTATCCAATATCTACATGTCAACAGTAATCCTAGCCAACGGCCGGTTTCCCTCCCACTCCATTCCACTTGCAATGCTAAATAACGCTTCGCGTATAGTTTGCTGCGATGGATCGGTGGAGAATCTCGAGGCAATTGGACTTAAACCCACTGCCATTGTTGGCGATTTGGACTCGGTTTCCGAAAATCTTAAGCAGCAATTCGCCGATAGAATCTACTATAATCCCGACCAAAACACCAACGACTTAACCAAGGCTATCGCCTGGTGCAAGGAACGAGATTATTTGGATATTACCATACTTGCCGGAACCGGCAAGCGCGACGACCACACCATTGGCAATATTGGGTTACTACCCAGCTATGCCCAATTGGGCATGAAAATTAATATGGTAACCGATTTTGGCACATTTACCCCACTACTCACAAGTACAAAACTCAAGAGCTTTGCAGGGCAACAGGTATCCATTTTCTCTTTTAACAACGCCACTCGCGTAACCACGCACAACCTAAAATATCCAATTACGGGGACTGCACTACCCGAACCCTGGATGGGAACGCTTAACCAAAGCCTAGACGAATGGTTTGAACTGGAGTTTGAACCAGGTCCACTTGTGGTTTTTGCAACGCATCAATAGTATTTATCATGTTTACTTTCGAGAGAATATTGTTCGAAAACGAACATCCATGAGTGTTTTCGTACATAAATTCCTACTATTCTTTACAAATAAAAATTTATTAAACCTCTGTAATACTGATTCATGTTAATTTAGGCACAATAACTGATTTGTTATCAACTTAAAATACAAAAACATGATCAAATCATACTTTCTAACCGCCTACCGGAGTATTCTTCGTAGTAAAGGATTCTCAATCATCAATTTAACTGGCTTGGCAATTGGAATATCAGCATTTATCCTTATTTCTCTTTGGGTAACCGACGAATTGAGCTACGATAAGCATATCCCTAATGCCAATCAGGTTTACCGTATCGTGTATCGCGATGCCACTTGGAGTCAACCCCGCACTCCTCATCCCATGCCATTGGCTATGGTTAATGATTTTCCGGAGGTTGAAGGAGGGGTTAGCTTATCGCCACTATTTGGATCAGGACTATCAAAATCGCAGTTTACCTTTAAGTACAACGATATTACCTTTGAGGAAACCGAAGTATTAAGCGTAGATTCAACCTTCTTCGAGGTCTTTCCTTTTAAAATGATTGTTGGAAACCCAAAGGAAGCGCTGTCCGCTCCAGGTGGTATAATTCTAACTCAAAGTACAGCGAAACGATACTTTGGTGATTCCGATCCCCTTGGTGAGGTTCTTGAGGTGAACGGCGACACAAAGCTTTATGTCACCGGTATTGTTGAGGATATTCCAAGTAATACACACTTTACATTTGATTTTTTAGTCTCATACGTAAGCTTAAAGCAGCAAAGCAGGAGCAATAATAATGGTGAACTATCCGAATACTATACCTGGAGAGATTTTGGTCACTACAACTACATAAAGCTAACCAAGGATGCAAAACCAGGCGATATTGAGGCTCGTCTTCTTGAATGGATACAGAATTACATACCCTTCACACCCAAACAGCTGGATGAGTTGCAAAAAAATGGTGGAAAACTTGAACTGCAACCAATTACCGACATACATCTGAAATCGAATATGCCCTGGGAACTTAGCGAAAACGGGAATGTTGTATACGTGTATGCTTTTTCGTTGGTTGCCTTTCTAATCCTGGGCATTGCCATTTTTAACTACATCAACCTAACCACAGCACGATACGAAAAAAGGGCAAAAGAAGTAGGCGTACGAAAAACCCTTGGTGCTCAACGAATGCACCTAGTTGGTCAGTTTCTAAGTGAGTCTTTCTTACTAGTGGTAATATCGCTAGTCTTTGCGCTCCTGATTGTTGAATTGGTAATTCCCCTATTCAACCAACTGGCAGGCAAGAGTTTTGGTAATATTCTATCGTTCCACTCAAGTATTTGGATAATTTTTGCAGTCGCTTCCGCAGCAATTGGTTTTCTCTCGGGAAGCTATCCTGCTTTCTTCCTCTCGGGATTTAAGCCCAACGATGTTCTAAAGGGCAAGATCCAGGTTTCGGAAAGAAATATTAATATTCGTAAAGTACTCGTCTCGTTTCAGTATGCAATTTCTATCTTTCTAATAATCTGCACCCTTGGAATTTACCACCAAATTGATTATCTGCGTAAGCAGGATATGGGGTTCAACAGCCAAAACATTATGGTTTTAGCTATTCGGGGAAATAGTATTAAACAGCGCTTTGAGGCTTTCAAGGAGAGGATTGTTGCTATTGATGGCGTTGAACTCGCCGCTGGGGTATCAAATGTTCCTGGAGGTCAGTTCAACAATAATACAATTCAGTGGAGAATCGACGATGAGGGGATTAATGCCGCTGAGATGTTTGTTGATGATGATTTCTTTGGCGTGATGCACCTTGCTGTAATTGATGGCCGAAGTTTTTCAAAAGATTTCTCTACCGACTCCATTGGTACATTTATTCTTAATAAGGAGGCATGCTCGAGCCTTGGTTTAAAAAATCCAACCGAAGAATTAATTACTTGGTATGGCGACTATCCGGGAACGGTAAAAGGGAAAATTATTGGAATAACCGACAATTTTCATTTTCAATCGCTTCATATTGGGGTAAAACCCCTTATAATTCAGAGGCTTTTTAATAACAGGCAAATTGAGAACATGCTGATTAGGGTTAACTCCAGCAACTACAATCGTATTGTGAAAGATGTTGAGAGAGTTTACGAATTATTTGAAACAGCAATTCCATTTAAATACTCTTTTTTGCAATCGGATCTGGGGAATTTGTACAAAACGGAAAGTCGTTTGGGCGCATTATTCCTGATATTTACCTCGCTAGCAATATTCGTTGCATGCCTTGGCTTATTGGGATTAGCCACATTTTCGGCACAGCAGCGTACAAAGGAGATCGGTATTCGTAAGGTTCATGGTGCATCAACTGCTGAGATATACCTGATGCTATCGTTAAGCTTCGCCAAGCTGGCTTTAATCTCAAATCTTATAGCTTGGCCATTAGCTTACTTTATGCTGAAAAATTGGATGAATAACTTTGCCTTTAGGGTCGATATGGGAATTGCCATTTATATTATTGCAGCGCTTGTTACGGTTACTATTTCGATTCTCACCACAACATACCAAAGCTATAAAGTATCAACCCAAACTCCTGCTCTTTCGCTGAAGAACGAGTAAATCAACCGCAAAGAAAAATCCCAGCATAACTGCTGGGATTTTAAATATGGAATAATAGTTATTCAATTACGGTAATCCAGCCATGCTTGTCAGCGATATCTCCGTACTGAATTCCCACCAAAGTTTCGTAGAGTTTCTTCGATACTGGCCCAGGTTTACCATCGCAGCAGAAAGTGTAAACCTTTCCTGAGTCCAAATCGTTTACCTCGCCAATGGGTGAAATAACAGCTGCGGTTCCGCATGCACCTACCTCTTCAAATGTCTCAAGTTCCTCAACGGGAACAGGCCTGCGTTCAACCTTTAGGCCCAAATCCTCAGCAAGAGTAATAAGGCTCATATTGGTAATTGAGGCAAGAATTGAGGATGATTTTGGGGTGATGTAGGTTTTATTCTTAATGGCAAAGAAGTTGGCTGCACCAATCTCGTCAATGTACTTCTTCTCAACACAGTCGAGATACATGGGCGCACCGTAACCAGCCTTTTGAGCCTTAACAGTTCCCCTTAGACTAGCCGCATAGTTACCGCCTACTTTAAAAGTTCCTGTTCCAAGGGGTGCTGCCCTATCGCTATCGCGCACAATGGCAATCTTCACCGGATTAAATCCTTCCTTAAAGTAAGGACCAACGGGTGTAACAAACACCACAAACATGTACTCTTTGGCTGGCCTAACTCCCACCTCGGCGCCCGATCCAAACAGCATTGGCCTAATGTAAAGCGATGCTCCTGTTCCATAGGGTGGAACAAACTCCTGATTTAACTTAACCGCTTTTACCACTGCTTGCTGAAAAAGTTCGGCGGGAACTGGTTCCATAAGAACCCCTTCGGCGGAGCGCTGTAGGCGCTTAGCATTCTCTTCCCAGCGGAAAAGGCGAATCTTATTATCCTTTCCCCGGTAGGCTTTCATCCCCTCAAATGCCTGCTGACCGTAGTGCAATGCGGTTGAGGCAATATGTAAAGGTAGATTCTCCGAGTCGGAGATCTGTAGTTCGCCCCACTTTCCATCCTTAAATTTGCAGCGAACGTTATAGTGTGTTTTCACGTAACCAAACGGGAGGTTACTCCAATCGAGCTGTTGCATGATGACTATGATTTATTATTATTAATAGTTCCAAAGGTATGCAATTACAATTGAAATTGGATTGTGTTTTATTATGTTATAGGGCAAGCGCATTTTCTGCTAATTTAAAGTGATTCAATAGCAGTTTAAATTCATGCTTAATAAAAGCCAAATTCTTCCTATTTTTATGGACTTTTAAAATCCGACAAAATGAAGCAGCTGGATTCCGATAGGTATATTCGTCAGATTAAGGTAAAAGAGTTTGGCCCCGAAGCCCAAGCGAAACTATCGGCTGCCAAGCTGCTTGTAGTGGGTGCAGGAGCATTGGGTAGCCCAGCACTTATGTACCTTGCTGCAGCAGGTGTTGGAGAAATTGGAGTACTTGATAGCGACGAGGTGGATATTACCAATCTTCATCGCCAAGTACTATACACACAGGCTGATTTAAGTAAACCCAAAGCGATTGCAGCAAGCGAAAGGCTTAAGGAAATGAACTCATCAATATCGGTTGTAACACACCTTGTCCGTTTGCATCGAAACAATGCACTAGATATAGTTAAGGATTACGACCTGGTGATAGATTGCACTGATAATTTCCCCTCAAAGTTCTTGGTAAACGATGCGTGCGTGATCCTGAAAAAACCATGTGTAATTGGCGGTGTACTGCGCTTTTCGGGACAACTTTCGGTTTTCAACTACAAGGGTGGTCCTACCTACCGATGCCTAATTGCCGAGGAGCCCGACCCGCTGGAGGCTCCCTCCTGCTCCGAGGCCGGTGTTATTGGCATGATTCCCGGAATTATTGGATCGATGCAAGCCCTGGAGGCTTTGAAAATCATCACCGGAATGGGGGAAACACTCTCGGGCCGATTGATTAACTTCAACGGACTTAACATGACTTTCGAGGAGTTTGATATCCCCCTTATTCCTGAGAACTTAACCATCACCCAGCTGGGTGAATATGAGTACTCTTGCCCGGATTCCATCCTAATGGGCCGAGAAATTGATGGAGATAAGTTCATGCAAATGGTATTGGGTGAAAATCCACCCTTGGTAATTGCCCTTGCCGACGATGGAATCCCACTAAAAGCAAAAGGTTACCAATGGGATTCAATTCCAATCTACGAGATTCCAAATTTATCGGCCAAACTGCCTAGCAATCGCGAAATAATTCTTATCTGCGAGTACGGTATAAAAAGCCATGCAGCACTTCGTTATCTGATTACAAAGCAGAACTTCGAGCGCGTTCTGTGTTTAAAAAATGGCACGGCATCGATACAATAGCAGGATTTTTCCTACACAGATTAGTTTTGGCAATTGAATTCAATTATTTGAAGGCAAATTGCCATTTTCGTTGTAAATTAGCGTCAACTACGATTATCATCATCATTAAAAAACAATCCGATGAATACTTCCAGCGAAACCATAATGATGACCATCTACCTAAGCTCCACCGACAAGTTTCACAACAGCCCCTTGTACGAAGCTATTACCATTGAGGCGAAGAATTTTGGTGTTCGTGGTGCAACTGTATTCAAGGGCGAGATGGGTTATGGTGCCAGCAGCAACACTAAAATGATTAAATTCTGGGAGTTAGCCAGCAAATTCCCAGTAGTGATCCAGCTAATTGATGAACGGGTAAAGGTGGAGCGTTTCCTTTTCCATATTAAGCCCTGGTTCGAAGAGGCTCAAAAAGGGCATATGGTTACTGTATCGCCAGTTGAGATTGTGCTTTGTAAGGGTGGCAAAACTCCACCATGCCCCTAAAGAACTCAACCATTTAGTAGGGCTTCCTACTTTCTTCTAGTTTATTCAGCTAATGAGAAAAACGCTTCCCAAGCCTTCTGGGAAGCGTTTTTTTTTCGTCAGCCAAACGAATTTTCGAATGGTTTATGAAGATAGCAGAAAGATAAAAGTAAATCAACATACCGCAATCAATCAATCATTCAACCATTCAACCATTCAACCAGCCTGCGGCAGGCAGGTCATTCAATCCCAACTCTAAACTTTAAACTCTATACACTCTTGTCACCTCGTCACTAAAAACACATAGAAACATAGAAAACTCATAATTTTATAGAGAAGCAGCGCACTGGTTGCTTCGACAAGCAGTAACCGTCTGTGCCCTTAGTACTAAGCACTACGCTCTATGCCCTACGCTTTATCACTATCAACTCTAGTCATTCTATGAACTTTAGTAACTCTATGAACTCTAGTAACTCTATGAACTTTAGTAACTGCGTCACCAAAATCATATCTTAATTCAGAAAACTAGCCGCTTGCGAAAAAACGGTTTCAAAAGCCCTGTCTACCTCAATACTTTTATCATTGTCGAATACAGGAAACGGGTTCTCGTGGGTGTACTCGTAGGGGAAGTCGAGTTCGGTTACCAGATTCTGGTTACGAACACAAGCAAACACCTCCTTAGCCGAGGCAACTGGAATTACCGAGTCCTTGGTTAATGCAACTACCCTAATCCTATCGCGCATCCGTTGAAACTTATGCTCCCTGAAAAACTGGTTATTCTCAGCAGCAATCATGGCCAAAAAGGCCTCACCTAATGCTCCTCCCTTAACAAACGATGAGAATGGCGATTTAACCTTTAATTCGATAGGAAAATCGTGGAGATAGTACTTACGAAGGCTGCTATACGCTTTGCTATCCATTATTAACCGGGAGGTCCCACGCATTTCGCTAAATAGTCCGCCACCACTAAAAATGAAGAGTTTTGAACTGTTAAGCAAGTCTTTGGGGTTTGCCAAAAATAGGATTTGCGCCAAAAAGGCGCCAATGGAGTACGAGAAAAAATCGATCTGAGCATCCTTCTCCAAAAATGGAATTTCGCCCTGCTTAATGCTATTCAGTAGTTGAACAATATCATCGGCACTTTGCTTCCCTGAGGTAAAAAACCTTAGCGGATCGTCGCTCAAGCGCTGGCTTAGTGCAATGTTGGCAAAGGTGGTCATATTGATCCCCTCAATAGCCTTACGGCTATTTATCAGCGGCATCATTGCCCTTGGATTAGCCCAGTCCTCCGGGCTACGATTCATATGAAAGGCTATTGGAAACAGGATAACAGGGCGCTGAGTTTGCTCGCCCAAATACTGAGCCCAAGGCAAATACTTATGCCAACTGCGCTCGTTTAAACCGTGTAGCAGAACTATCGCTTTGCCATATTTGCTAGTAGAATTGGGAATGTAAACAGGATATGAAAAGTCAACATTCTCGGCCACTGCTTTATCCTCGGCAGCATAAATATGACCATTTAACCCATTATAAATCCCTGTTCGGGTAAAGGGTATCGGATTTGAGCGACTTGTAAAAGGCATTAGCCTAAACACAGCACTCGTACCTGCTAAGGAGATTTCATGCCTATTAAGGGTGAAAACTTGCCTAAGCTCTTTGAAGATTTTTGTGAATTCCATAGTACTTTGTTTTTGCTATTTTCTACAAATGTCAATTCAAACTTTGTTCGTTGCAAATTTTAGGGTTTTCGGGGGCTTGCTGGGGGTGTAAAATTGTATTTTGGGGTGAAATTCGGTATTTAGGTGTAAAATCAACTTGATAAATTTCTTCACGAAAACCCAAAACCACAATTCTTCCCCCGCATTTTGCTATCTTTGGTTCCTCAAACAAAAAAAATGTTCACCAATCCATTACCCAAATACCTAACCGACAAAAAGAATATCGTTAAGCTCATAATGTTAACGGCTCTTTTTGCTGTAGTCTTTATTAATATATACGCCCCTTTTGGTTTAGATACCCTTTATAAACTATCCGACTGGGAGTTTCTGGGCATCTCGAGCCTAATTATTCTCACGGGAGTCCTCGTTGTGGTTATCAGCAGGATAATTATGTATCACGTTTCCAAGCGCTCAACCATTTTTGTATGGCAGTACATACTTTGGGTGTTTGCCGAGGTATTGGCTATGGCCCTGTTCTATACGCTATTCGAAAAACTTTTCATACAAGATTCCCGTTTTATACTCGATCTGCTTAATATATCAGTAAAAAATACAACCCTTGTGCTATTTCTTCCCTACTCTGTGCTCTGGTTATACTTTTCATGGCAGGAGAAGAAAATTCAGCTCCAACTACTAGCTCAGGAACCCAGTTTAGCCGATACCTCAAAAAAAATGATTCCTCTTTACGATGAGAAGGAGGTGCTAAGATTTTCGGTAAAAGCGGAACACCTGCTCTACATCGAGTCGGCCGATAACTATGTAAACATATACTATATCGACAAGGGAAAAACCGCCCGTTTCACGCTGCGCAACAGCATTAAACGTCTAGAGACGCTCCTTAAAAGTGCCGAGGTAATCCGTTGCCATCGCTCATTCATGGTGAACTTCGAAAAGGTGAAAATTCTCCGCAAGGAGAAAGAGGAGCTAATTCTGGAACTCGATAGCCCATCACATATCGAATTACCAGTATCTAAAACCTATGCCAAAAATGTGATGGAAACTTTTACGCGGTATAGCCTATCGCATTAGTCGTTCCCTCTTATACTTCTTTCATTCCCTATTGTAGGGTATGTTCACAATCAAGGTTTGCTTATAACTTGTTAATAAATTGGCATTTGCCGTATTGCTGGATTTGTTATATTTATGCTCGATTTTAAATACTTAAGATGGATTAATCTTTTGCCTTTCGATAGGATGGCATGCTAATACCAACAATAGTGAGTTTTCTTAGGATTTTTTTTTGCCTCTTTGCTTTTCTCGTTTACTTAACCCCAACAATTCATGCTCAGCAAAGCACTTTGGCCGATAGCATTCGAACTGAGCTTCAACGTGAAAAAATTGACACAGCTTCGTTCAATCGTCTACTCTTAGTAATCCGAACCAAGCGCCGATCTCTAGAAAATGAATACAAATCACTTCTAAAGGAGTTCATAACTAGAACTAGAGATGAGGAATATATTGCGGGCGAAATGCTTGCCCTCGACAGGCTTGGTCTCCAGGAACGTTACGATGGCAATTACAAGCAGGCTG
>CAZBBA010000087.1:0-15598 GCA_964490015.1 uncultured Rikenellaceae bacterium | reverse complement strand
CAAAAACCTATCAGTTGACCCTTGCTCCTTGCAGTATAAAGCGTTGCACTATTTTTGCTGATTTTATCGCCGCTGTAAAGCGCAACAAACTCTTCGATACTCAGGTGCATGTAACCGGGATTCTTTGCGAATACCTCAACAGCCAGCGAGTACAACTCCTGAATATTATTTATCGATATGGCCTCGGAGCCAATCACCAGGTCATTTTCAATGGCGTTTTGATAGGAAACGCGGGTAGCCTCAATAATTGGTGTGTAATCGGTTCGGAAAGCCGAATGGTACTCAATTAACTGCTGCGGCTCTTGTTTGGTTAACCATGCAGCATATTCCATCCTAGATATTGGCTCCGAGGGGAAAAATGGTTCATCTGCGGAGCTTGTTACAACACGATATGGATGCCAAATAGTTCCGTTAACGGGACCAAAAAGGGAGGTTATCCCCATTCTATTGGCTTCACTAAGAATTGCCTCCCAGAGCATGTCAAAGATATCTTCATCCACACATTCAAAGAATCCGAAAAAGTCACTGCTATTACCATTTGGAATTAGAGCGATATGTCCAACCAGACTCTCTTGTCGCCTAGCATGAAAAAAAACGGCTGGGCTTTCGATGCTAGTTAAAACTTTCTGGAGTCCTTTTTGCGAATCGCTGGCATACTGATTCACAGCCTCAGAATCTCCGTAAAATTGCGCCATTAGCGCAAAGTAATCATCGGCAATTGTATTCGATTTGGTTATTATTGTATGCTGAAGATTCATTTTACTTCATTTTTGTTTATGCTAATCGATAACTTTTACCTCGCCGGTTCCACCATTTATCTCCACTACCTGTCCGGTTTTAAGTAGCTGGGTAACATTGGCAACGCCAATAACGGTGGGAATCCCCAACTCACGCGACACTATGGCGGCATGCGAAAGGATTCCGCCATTCTCCACAATAATCCCTTTCGACAGGCCAATTAGCGCAGCCCACCCCGGATCGGTATTGCGGGCAACCATAATATCAAAATCTACCCTCTCGGGGAGCGAGAACTCATCGAAAACCCGAACCTTTCCACGAACCACTCCAGGCGTGCACGATCGTCCAAATAGGGCTTTTGAATCGGGCAAATTTATGTCCTCAATAATTGGCTGTCCATCTTGGGTGATGGTGAAAAATGGTGGTGGCGTTACGGTTCTATATTTCACATACTCCTCCTTGCGTTGCATCACCACTAGTTTAAGGTTGTTGGTTAGTTTACCGGTTACAGCCATAGTGGCCTCATCGATAGTTAGGTAAAAAACATCGGCAGGATACTCAATTACACCCTGTTGGCTAAGCAGCACACCAATGCGCCGAAAAATTCTACGAACCAGTGAGAAAGCATTGGAGCGCAGCAGGCGTAACTCCTCGCGCTGCTGTGCATACTTAATAAATTTTCGGAGTACAAAACTCTGTTTCTGCTTTTCTATTCGACTTTCCGATTGAGGCTTAGGTACATAATTTCGGTAGACCTTTAGCAGGTTGAAAAGCGCATCGAACTCAAACTCCACATCGGCCGACTCGAGCTTAAGCTCGTTGGCAAAGCGGCCACCGTAAATGTTGAAATACTCGTTAAAGAGACTATTCACCTCGGGGTAATGCGGCAGGATATCTGTGAAAAGTTTTCCATTTTTAGTCTCAATGGCCTCGGCCAGCTGAGGAATGGCGAATATTGATTTTGATAGTTTTGTAATGCTCTCAACCTGCCGACTACTCACATTATCGAAGGCAATCATGGGTTTTAGCTCATCCTCGGAGTATCGCTTGCGTAGGATTCCAAGATAGGTCATCATCAAGAAATCGTTCTCAACAGGAATATGAAAATCCTCAAGCAGATGGCCAGTTAAGAAATTGTATAGCTTCACGCATTGCTCGGCGTCATAGGTTTCAATATCCTGAGTCCGATAGTACTTTAATGTTGTTGCAACCTTGATCCTAAATCGCGCAATTACGCTATTAAACACCAGCACCTTGTATATCACAATAAATGGATAAGCCAGCTTAAGCCAAATAGATGGCAATACGCTGCGCAGCACATCAACCCTGATATTCATGGTGAGCATGCTCTCCAGATTGTCCTTGTTTCGTTTATAGCCGGGCATAAAGCTCATCATCAGGTACCAGTTATTCATGTTGTAGTACATGCGCCCGTAGAAGTTACTCACCATGTTACTGAAAATGTGACTATTCCTTTCAACCCTCTTTCTTGAGGCGCCCGATGCGATAAGTAAATTCTCGTAAACCTTTTTGTATATACTGCTGGCAAACGAATGAGTTAATGGCAGTACAATTCCAGAGTAGCTCTCGGCAATATTGGCGCTATCGTAAAAAATCCAGCTGTTTTTGCTCGTGTATCGGGTAATTGGTCGCGATTGCAGAATGTAAAGCTCATCGCCCCGGAAGCACCACTCAATATCCTGCGGTTTTTCAAAGAATTTCTCAATCTGCAGACCAATAACAGCTAATTTTTTAATTTGTGCCTGGGTGAGTGATTCTCTCTCATCCTTGTCCTGAACTATTGCACCATCTCGATAAGAAATCGGTGTTTTGCTCTTTGAGATATGTTTACGCAGAATTTTGGCATCGCGGCTAATGTAATACTCGTCGCAGGCTTGCCCATCTACCACAGTTTTACACAAGCCAAGATTAGCATTTACAACCATTAACCCGCTGCCCTCGTTGGTAAAAAGCACGCCAGCCACATCGGAGGCGACAAACTGCTGCACAATCACATTCCCCTTTTGACTACCATACGACGATACAACCTTGCAGTACTCCAGGTAAAGATTTTCCTTGGGAACAGCAATGGCGGAGTAAAAATGTCCTGCATACGACTTGTCTGCGCCATCTTCGACCTGTGCCGACGAGCGAACCGCAAACGGCTCCGAATCACTCAAGTTTTTATCAACTAACTGCTGAAGATCTTGTTCGGAGATTCCGATTGAGGGAACCTCAAAAAGTTTTGGAACATTAAACCCTGCGTCCAACAGTTTTTTCAGATTTTGTGCTTTCGAAGCCATTCTATAGGGTTGATAAGTAAATAATCAGATTCATAGCAACATAGTAAATCACTGCGGCAACCACCATCAATTGCTCGGTAAAAACAGTTTTAATCTTACTATGCGACAGCATTATACCAATAAAACTTACGCTTACTAATGCTCCAAGAAAAATATTCATTCCGTCAATTGTCCCCAGACCAGAAAGCAGTAGCGAAAAAAAAGCAAATCCACTAAATACCATTGCTATGGAGAAGTATATTGATTTATTAGTTCCCAAACTTGACGAGTAGGTATCCGGTGTGTCAATTACCGGAGCCTTTATCTTACGTACTACCTCAATAATGAAGATGCTGTTGTAAACAAGCAGTAGCTGCAGCAGCATTAGCCAGGTGATTTGAAACGATTCCGTGTAAATTGCATAGATATTCCATTGAACCAAAATCATTTGGGGAGAGTTGATGATATGGTAAAGTACAGGGCGTGTTGAGAAAAACTTCTTTACAAAAAAATCGCGCCAAGCTAGGGTTGTAAAAATCATTATAAGCAGAGTAATTACCATTGAGGGAAAACCAGCATAGATGGCAATTACAATACAAATCGCCAACCCTAAAAGGGTTGTAAAAAAAAGTTCCCTAAGGCTAATTATGCCCCGCTGAACTGGTCGCTCGGGATGAAACGAGGAGTCCATCTCCAAATCGCGACTCTCATCAATAACCCTAATATGGTAGAGAAATAACAGCGTACTTGCAAATGCCAACAGCATTAGTAAAAATGATGGTTTGCTTGGCGACACTGCTGCAGAGGATAGGATTGATGATGCCGTGGTGAACAGCAATATCCGAAGCGGAAACCGCTCTCGCTGGAAAATATTGAGTTTTGTAAAAATATTCATATTCTCTGATTTTTTCGTTATTCGCGTGCCTTGAGGTTGAGGTTTTTTAATGAGTTTACGAGATTGTTTGTTGTTCTATATCGTTATTGTCTTCTGTCTTCCCTCGTTAGCCTTTGGCTCCCGAGGCAGGCGTCTTCTTTATTCTGTCCTCTGTCTTCTGTCTTCTAACTCCCATCTTCCTCCTCCCTCACCTCATACACATAAAACCGCTCATAAAAAAACACCCTGTCAACCTCCCTCAACCTCGCCTCAGTTTCGATATCTTGATAAAAATATTGCTTTAAGCTTTGCGGAATATCCCGATGTACCAGATTATTCCAAAAGATTATCCGGGCGCGGGGCTTGGCAGTTCTCAGAATCTCATTAAAAATTTGGTTTGTTGTTGCAATATCGAGCGGTTCAAAGATATCGGACAAGTTGTACTTGTCGATACTTGCATCGGGCATACCTCTAAGAAAGCTGAGGATATCGGCATTGTAAATCGATAGGTTATTGAAAGTCCCAGCTTGATTAGCCTTTTGCTGATGCAGGTAGTATGGCAGTAGATCGGTTTGGCTGCCAAGCAAGGCATAGCTAAGATAGAAGTTATCCCTAAGAGGGCCACTGTAGAGTGCCCGTTCGGTTCTGAGAAAGTATAGCTCCGAAGCCGAAATGTCCTGTGAATGGGAAAACATCTCAGGGCTACGACCACTGCGCGACATTACAAAACGGCTGAAAAAGATCCTAAACATCAATCGCCACCGGGGAGTATTCCAATGTGTGTCGTAATAAACCTGTTGTTCGGCCAATCCCCGAGGATACAACAGCTGCTTAACCCTTTTGTGGGTGTGAATCAAAGGCAGTAAACAACGGTGGAATACATGGAGGTATCGCTCAAACTTTCCGCAATGTGCAACTCCATGCGAAATGGCTTTGCCATTGGAATCCCAGTATTTTCGGGCCTCATCAGAAAGTCTTGAGGCTATTCGCCTGTACAGATCCTCTCTCCGAGAACTTTGAGCATAGCCTAAAAACTCGATTAGTTCAGTGTAATTTAGATTTTGAATTGCCTTTTGCTTTAACTCAAGTAGGTAGTTTTGCTCGGGTTTCTTGTCGATTGCGTAAATGGATGAGACTCCAAATGTCGCTAGCGCCAATGAATTGCACCCTCCCGATGTAACCGACAGAATCGTATCGTTTGGATTGGGCTTTAGCGCGCCTATAACCACCTCAGCATCCTCCCAGCATTGGCTGTAACTAATCATTTATGTTAAATTTGGTTGATAAAGCACTCTGCCCTTTCAGGGCAGGAGTTATTTCCTGGTTTATTCACTGTGGGCTTTAGCTCACGGTTATTCGGTATTTTGCCCCTTCTGGGAGGAGCG
Organism: uncultured Rikenellaceae bacterium; assembly: GCA_964490015.1. Taxonomy (GTDB): domain Bacteria; phylum Bacteroidota; class Bacteroidia; order Bacteroidales; family Tenuifilaceae; genus Perlabentimonas. The sequence continues at coordinate 10,319 of CAZBBA010000087.1, read as the reverse complement.
TATTTCCATACACTTGCATAGTTGCGCAAAAGGGTTTTAACAATGTACCCCTTGCGACCCAAAAAATGCATTAAGCCCAAAGGGCTTACATCTAATAACCGCCAGCGAAGCTGGTGGAATAACCCACCTATTAGGTTGAGCCCTGAAAGGGTTCAACAGGCGCTATGGAAAGAACTTCTTACCGTAACTATTTCCTTTATTCAACTAGGGTAAAGGCCTCAGTTTTTCTAAACTCTTCCCTTCGGAAAAGTTATTCTGATTCTATTTGCTATTCTACACTTTGGTATTTCGTTAAGTCCTGCCGCTTCAAATCTTCCAGAATGCACGATGGCACAAGCCTACCATTGTATATCATCCTGTCGGGGCATCCCTTGCACAGATCCCATTTGCTGTCCCTTTTTTCTGGTCCTCGGATTATCAGAAGCGTTTGAAAGTAGAGTTTTCCACTCTTATTTACTGGGTTTTGAGACTTGTACTTAATGTAGTTTATCAGGATTTTGCTCACCGAGCGCCAGGCAAAGAATCGAAATAAGCTGGAAAATTTTATTGAGTTTACTCGACTTATAAAAAGATGCTTTCCGTTTTTCTTCCTATATCTTTTATGGGCAAAAGAGTAGAACGAGGGCGAGAAGTATCCGAAAATTTTCCCTGGCAAACCAACTCTCTGGGCAAAAAGCCAGGTTGTATCATTGGCATCTTCGGTTGATGAAAGGTAAGCCGACGGCTTGTAGCTATACCTTTTGCGGATATTTTCAACCACATCCGAAATGGTGATGTCGGTATTTAGCTTATTGGCAAGCGGATCGGACCAGCAAATATTCCTGTAAAGAGTAAAAACCATAAGGTCAACCATATTGATGTTCTTCTCGAGAAAATCCATTACGCTGTGGAGTTCACCATTACAATCGGCCGAAATGGGCTGGATAAACCCTAGCCGAAGATTTGGGATATCGCGGAATATCTCAACAAATCGCTCGCGGAGAACCATGTGGTGCTCGCCCTTGGCAATGTCGGGGCGCGACTGGAATCTATCGACATGCACCACAATCTGTGTTAGTCCGGCCACTGCCAACCGTTGAGCCATCGCCCTGTCTAGTAAAACCCCATTTGTGTACAGCATCACCCTTAGATTTGCCTTGGCGGCATAGGAAATTAGTTCGAGGATATGCGGGTACAATAGCGGTTCGCCACCAGCGATGGAGATAGTGTGTACGTTTCGCTTGGCTTTAAACCAGTCAACCTGACTTTTCACTTCATCAAGCGAGAGGTGCTCAGGCTTGTGATCGGGCCTATCGATACCCCTATAACAACCCGGGCAGGCTATGTTGCAGAAGGTTGTTGGCTCAATCCAGCCGTTGGGGTTATCGAAGTCGGTCCACGGAAGTTTATATGGTTTTCTTGTATAAATCACAATGCAAAAATTTCAAATTAACAAATTTAACGGAATTTTAAAACGCCCATCCTAGATTTAGTTCCGCATGCCAAACAGAGAGATGCATTGGCAATGGAGCCAGGTCGGAGAAAAAGTTGTTACTGCTATTTCCCTCAAAGCTGCGAGGATTTAAGCACAATCCTATTCCCAAGTTTGGCTCTACTATAAGCTGTCCAAGAGTAAACGTGTATCCTGCTGAAATACCTCCTCCCAAGAAAATTCCTGTCTTATCGATTGGAGTTTGTTGCACAATTCCCGCCTCTTGAGTGTATGTCTGTTTTGTAAGAACCCGATGGGCATACATCAAATCTGCAAATGCTCCAATATACAGTCCATTAGGAATACTATTATCTTCGGCGGGCTTGTAGTATCGTTTATACCCGACTCTAAAACCCGTTTTCTTTATGTAATCGTAGGCTGTTTCACTGGCAATGGCCGAGTAGTCGGGTTTGGAATTGCTGATAATCTGGTTTTGGTGGTGAAAGCTAACCCTTAAAACTCCTTTGGGGTTTACAACCGATTCTACCCCAAAACTAAACCCAAACCCATAGTTCTCGTCATCAATCATGTGCGAAACTGGCAAAATCAGGTTTGTTCTAACCGAATACTGGCCACGAAGTTGTACTGCAATCAGCAGCAGCATCACCAGCACTCCTGAGAATTTATAGAGACTTTTCATCGCTTTAGGTTTTTGGGGTTTAGGAGATAACCCGTTAGAAGGTTAGACGGAAATTGGCGATGCTGTTACCTACCCTTATATCGTTGGTTTTTGGCAAGTAATTGCTATTGACAGCACCTAGGACTCCTGTAGGGTTTATCTGAAAGCTGAAATTTGGGGCACTTGAACTCCTATTCTTTCTATTCTCCTTTAGCACATAGTCCGATAGCAAAAATCCTCCGGTTGATCCCAGCGCCGTTAACCATAGCATTCCTGTTTCCTCGGACTCGGCCAACACCCCAAGCCCAGCCCCGATTAGGCCGCCAGCATAAGTTCCAAGAGAAATAAGGTTTCCTTGCTGACGGGTATAATCGTAGCCCTTAGTTTTGCTGATACCATAGGTTAAACCCCCCGACGCTCCAACTAGCATTAAGCCAACAATTCCTCTCGGACTATCCATGTTAAATGTTTGCGTCATAACGGCCGCCCAATGTATCCCTAATGCCCCGGTGGTATTAATTATGGTGGCATCGCCATGGGTTATAGGCTGCTGCTTGTACAGGTAGTTTGCGGCCATAATCCCCCCAACTGAACCGGCAAGCGAGGTGAGTCCATACAACCGCGGCTCTTCGCTCTCGAAAAGGATGAAAGGTAAAGTTGCCCCAGCGGCTGCGCCCCAAAGACCACCGCTACCCATAATGCTCATTCTTCCCCAAGAGTAATCATACTTTTTGGCCATTGATAAACCCAGAAGACTTTCGGTGATGCTAAAGACAGAGGTAAATCCAAGGAAATTTTCATATTCTACATTATCTCCAAAAAAGAGTAAGCTAAGAGCGCCACCATGCACAAATCCATTTGCTGCTCCCACAGTAAAACCTCTGGCCATACCATTGGTGATATCATTATGCCCTGTGGCTATTAACGGAACAAAGAAACCGGCTCCTCCAATAAGCATATACGAAGCAGTGTATGACTTGTAGTCCTCAGCCTTTAGTGCTGCAGGAATAGCCCAGCTGTAGTAACCCAGCGATAAGGCAGTGGATGTAAAAATCAACCTCCGTCGAGCCTCTTGAGTAGGGCTTCCCTCCTCCGAGTGTACGGTGGGTAGCTCTTTTTGTTGAATCTTGGCGCAAATCTCATCAAGTTCATCCTGGGAAATGGATACTTTATCGAAGTTGAACACCCCATTAATCTTGTAAACAATATTTAACGCGAAACCATCCTCGGTTTTAAGAAGCGTGGCTTGTTGAAAATCCTTATATACCATTAATCTAGAGATTGATGATCCCATCCGGGCATCGATAAGCTGAATATTATCGCAAAAGGGTATTTGCACTTCCTGTGCCGAAGAATAAACTACCGACCCTAAAAAGAATAGGGTGATAATTGTTTTTAGAAAAAGGGTAATTGTTTTCATAATTTAGGTTTTTGCTGTTTTTATGATACAAATTTAGGGCGATATTGAGCGAGAAAAAAACGGAATCGTAGACTCACTTAAGTTGAATTATGGTTTAATCCTTAAAAAAAAACGGCGGCCACTAATACTTCAAAAAAAATTGCATTTATTGCAAATAACATTCCTTCGATTTGCAGGGCTTGAAAATTAAAATGGATTAAGCTGGTGTTTAATGCAAAAAAAACTCAATGTAAAAATTGAGTTGTAAGTAGGTGTTAGAGTTGCAATCCGTATTGTTTCATCTTGTTGTACAGGGTTTTACGATCAATGTTTAGCAAGGAAGCCGCCTTGCTTTTATTGAAACGCACCTTTTCAAGTGTACTAAGAATCAACTCTTTTTCGGCCATCTCTTTCAGATCCTTCAAGTTTTCGGGTTGAGACACATTTCCTAATCCAAGAGGTTTACGATGGGCACTTGATATTATTTCGGGGGGTAAACTCTTAGTGGATATAACTGTACTCTGCTCAACGAGAACAGCCCTGCGGATAACGTTTCGCAGCTCTCGCACATTTCCAGGCCAATTGTATTGTTTAAACACTTCCATAGTTTCTGCTGAAAATCCGCTAACACTCTTATTCATCTCGCCATTAGCCTGGCTGAGGAACTGGTTAGCGAATAGAGGTAGATCCAAAATCCGCTCGCATAAGGGTGCAACCTGAATACAAAACTCGTTGAGTCTATGGAAAAGATCCTCGCGAAACTTTCCCTGCCTAACGGCTTCCTGCAAATCATCGTTGGAAGCTACTATTATCCTAACGTCGACCTTAACCTCGCGATTGCTGCCAATGGGCTTTATGCGGCGTTCCTGAATGGCACGCAGTAGGTTAACCTGCACATCGTACGAGAGATTACCAATCTCATCGAGGAAGATGGTACCTCCATTTGCTACCTCAAATTGGCCTGTTTTATCAGAGATAGCTCCTGTGAAGGAGCCTTTAATGTGGCCAAAAAACTCGCTTAGCGCCAAATCCTTGGATAGTGCTCCACAATCAACTGCCACAAAGGGGTTTGAACTCCGGTTGCTCTGGTTGTGTATCCGGCGGGCAACATACTCCTTGCCCGTACCACTATCGCCCTGGATTATTACCGAGAGGTTAGTGGGCGCCACCAGACCAACATGCTCCTTTACCAGCTTGGCATTATCGCTAACTCCCTCAATAAAATGGGGATCGGACACCTTTGCTGGGGTCTTGGCCTTTTCCTTTGATCCTTTTGATTTTTGACTAAGGAGGTTTTGGATGGTAAGAGTTATCTCATCGGGGTTAATGGGTTTGGCCACATAATCGAAAGCGCCCATCTTTATGGTTTTAACTGCCATCCGAATATCGGCGTAGCCAGTCATTAGAATCACACCAACATCGGAGCGTAACTCCTTTACCTGCTTAAGGATATCGAGACCCGAGCCATCGGGCAGACGATAGTCGGAGAGCACAATATCAAACTCATCGGCACTAAAAACCTTAAGGGCTTCGTTTACCGAAAACGCCTCGGATACACTATGTCCTTTCTTGGTGAGAAAGGTTTTGAGCATTATACAAAAACTCGAATCGTCGTCAACTACAAGAATTTTAGCCATTTGCTGCCAAGCAATTTGTTATTTCCCCATTAAGCTAATATAGTTGTTTAGAATGAAAAATCAAACCTATCGCACTGTAATAGTGATTTGAATTACCCTCGCTGTCAAAAAAATCAACGTTAATCATTGCTAGGCGAAACCCAGTCGCCATTGGCTCTGATAAGCTCAATCAGCTCGTCGACTGCCTGCGACTCGGGGATATTTTTTTTTACTACCTCCTGTTTTTTGTACAGGGTTACACGCCCTGGACCAGAGCCAACATAACCGTAATCGGCATCGGCCATTTCGCCGGGGCCATTAACTATGCAGCCCATTACGCCAATCTTGAGCCCTTTTAGGTGAGCCGTCCATTCCTTAACTTTCAGCAAGGTTTGGTTTAGGTTAAAAAGCGTTCGTCCACAACCAGGGCACGATATAAACTCGGTTTTACTAATCCTAACCCTAGCTGCTTGAAGAATACCGAATGCTGTTGCACGTATTGTTTTTGCTGATATTGATGTGGGTGCAGTGATCATAATCCCGTCGGCTAAACCATCGAGAAAAATAGGCCCGGCAATGGCTGCCGACTGAACCTGAAAATTGCTGCTAGTTACATCGTGAAAACCAAGGGAAACAACACATGGTATCTCAATCCCTTTAGCAGTAAGATGAAAAAGTATGTTTCGGATGGAGTAAAAATGGTAGGGCGACTTTGCTTTTAAGATGCAAACTGCATTGGGAAATTCAGCCAAAGACTCTATTTCTGCTGCATTTGTCGACTCAACATTTACCTCAACAAAAAAGGGTAGATTGGGTATAGATGATGATTTTTCCAATAGATCGGATAAGCTAATAAGTTTGAAACGACAATGTTCGTCGGTTCCTACTAGCGGTAAAGACTGCGGGTTGGGAATTTGATTTACCTTGATATCTCCAAAATAAAAAAAGTCGGCTGCATTCTCCGAAGCAATCCAGGAGTTTGACTCTTTGCTATAACTCCATCCCCACTCTGCCAAAATTTCTGGGGTAAAATTGTCAAATTGCGCCATGACCACGGGTGGGTTATCGCCTCCAACATTTAAAATGGACTTTGTAACTCGTCGCTTATACTCAAAGGGATTTGTTGGAATTGTTTCCGCTTCAAATACTCTTGAGTTTTGCCAACTACTAAAAATCTCGACAAGGTGTTTGGCCACGGGAATCTCATTCTCGGGTGGCTCTGTTAGTGAAACTCTAACTGTATCACCAATCCCATCGACCAAAAGCGCACCAATGCCCACTGCCGATTTAATGCGACCATCCTCGCCCTCTCCTGCCTCGGTAACTCCAAGGTGAATGGGGTAATTGAGCCCCTCGTCGTTCATCATCTTTACAAGCAGCCGCGTTGCCTGAACCATAACGCGGGTATTGCTCGATTTCATACTTACCACCACCCGATGGTGGTTGTGTTTGTTGCAAATTCGAACAAACTCCATGGCCGAGTGCGCCATGCCATTTGGGGTATCGCCAAACCGACTCATAATTCGCTGCGATAGCGATCCGTGGTTAACTCCAATCCGTATGGCTACTTTGTTTCGCTTACATACATTAAGAAGTTCGAGGAATCGCTCCTCGGCTCTAGCCAGCTCCAGTTCATACTCCTCCTCCGAAAAGCTAAACGATGATGTGCGCGACTTATCGGAAAAGTTACCGGGGTTTATTCTAATCTTATCGGCATAGTTTGCAGCCTCCATGGCGGCGGCTGGGTTAAAATGGATGTCGGCCACAAGTGGCATTTGGTATCCACGCTCAATAAGTTCCTGCTTAATATGACCAAGACTTTGAGCCTCCTTAACCCCCTGCGTGGTAAGGCGAACATACTCGGCACCCGCCTCAATTGCCTTAATGCACTGCTCAACCGACTCGGAAATGCTGTTGGTGTTGGTAGTGGTCATGGTTTGCAGGCGAATGGGATTTGATCCACCCAGCGGAATATTTCCAACCATTACCTCAAGCGTAGCTTTGCGATGGTATGTAGAGGTGTTGAATATGTTTGAATCGGCAAAATCCATTTCTTAAAAGTTTATACAAAGTAAGACCTTTGAAACGTGATAAGCAAAAACGATGGGGGTTGTTTTGAAAAACATCAAAAATATCGATGTAAAAAACTGGTAATGTTCAGGTTTATTCCTAAGTTTGCTTCAATCCATTAATCCAAACCCACTCCGCTATGAAAAATATAATTGTACCCGTCGATTTCTCCGACGAATCGCTCAATGGCCTTAGACTGGCCATAATATTTGCCAACAGGTTTGGCTCTAGGGTTCAGATGGTGTACGTGCAAAAGTATCCATCGGAAATGGGGCGTATTGGTTTTGAGGAGGAGAAGAAGAATGCGCTGCAAAGTTTTAAGAAGATTAAGGAGGAGTTTGGACGAAAAATGCACGACCCCAGTAAACTTGAATATATCCTAAAAAAAGGAAAGATTTACCGTGAAGTAGTGAACCAAGCCCAAGCTTTTGAGGAGACCGTAATTATGTGCTCCACCCATGGAGCATCGGGTTTCGAGGAGGTCTTTATGGGCAGCAACGCCTTTAAAATTGTATCGGCTGCCGATATGCCGGTTATCACCATTCGCCATGGTGCGGTGGCAAGGGAGATTAGCAAAATTGTTTTACCCATCGACTCATCGAACGAAACCCGACAAAAGTTACCCATAACCGCACAGATTGCAAGTATTTTCAACGCCGAGGTGCATGTTCTTGGTCTGACTACCACATCAAGCGAGGATGTTGACACCAAGGTTACAGCCTACTGCAACCAGGTGTGTGAGTACCTAAAAGATTACGATGTAAAGCACCAGCTAAACCGACTACACGTAGAAAATATTACCAAGGCCACCATTGATTATGCGCTAAACCAGGAGGCTGATCTAATATCGATTATGACAGAGCAAAACGATTCGCTGGTCGACTTTGTGCTTGGCACCGCTGCCCAGCAAATGCTTAACCGATCGCCAGTACCAGTGCTAAGCATTACCCCCAAGGAGATCTTCATTCTGGGCAGCTTCCGCACTAGTGGAGCACCTTACTAACAATGGTTTGGAGATGTTAATTCTTAGGGTTGATTTTTCAACCCTTTTCTTTTGTTCACCCGTCAAGGTATTCGCACAGTTGGTCAGAAAAAATCCAAATAACAAAACATATCCCATTATTATTTGTATATTGATTGATAATTTTTATTGGGGATTAGCCGGACATCTAATATTGTTCATTCACTAAATGGAGTACGAAGCACGCAAATATTTATTGGATACGGCTAAGGGACAGGTTATAAATACCTCTCTTGTGGTTGCATCTATTATTGGAAGTACTGCTTTTGTATTTAGCTTCATCTCCAGATTATCCAGCACAAGTTTAAACTTATCTGTTTTTTTTGAAACCCTTGTTCTTGTTACGCTGATTGCTGTTACCTTTCGAAGAAAGTATATCAGCAATAGTATTAAGGCATACCTAATGGTATCATTAATACTTTTCCTTTCACTTTTAGATGCTTTTTTTTATGGACTACTATCATCAACGAGGGTTTACTTAGTTTTAATCCCTTTATACTCTATTATATATTTCCCAATACAAAGAAGCCTAGTGATATATTTATTAGGCATTATCGGGTTTATAGTTATCGGATTCTATTATAGTCGTGGAATAGTATTATTACCTCAAGGTTACGAGCCAAACCGTTACATATTTAAGTTTTACCCGTGGATTATTAATGCAGTTCACATATCAACCGTTGGCATTATAATACTTTTCGTTACGCACAAGTTCTTCTTTTCGTTTTCTGGCCTTATTCGAAATCTTGAACTACAAAACCATACAATATCACAGAACGAAAGAAATTACAGGGAAATTTTTAATTCCACCAACGAGGCCATATTTATCCACAATGCGTCCGATGGTCAGATCTACGACGTGAATGATGTGATGCTCAGAATGTACGGGTTCGACAGCAAGGAGGAAGTTCTAAAACTTTCGGTAAAAGATATTAGTTCAAAGGGTGATGCAGAAACTCAGGAAAGAGCCCAGATGCTTATTCGCAAAGCAATAGTGGAGGGGCCACACGTTTTTGAGTGGCAGTCGATGCGGAAGAATGGTGAGCTGTTTTACTCCGAAATATCACTTAAAAGCACCCACATTGGGGGCGAAGGTCGCGTGCTGGCCGTGGTAAGGGATATAACGGAACGCAAAGTAATGGAACAAAAGGTTAGGGAGAGCGAGGAACTTTACAGAACCCTACTTGAGAGCATAAACGAGGTGATTATTGTTGCCGACAACAACCATGTTGTGCAATTTGTGAATAAGCGTTTTACCGAAAAACTTGGCTACACCCCCGATGAAATAGTGGGTAAGGTTGGATACAAAATGCTTCACGACCCAGAAGACTTGATCAAAGTAGAAAATGCCAATAAGGATAGGATCGACAAAAGTATTACCCAGTATGAACTCGCATTCAAGGCAAAAGATGGAAGCAAGTATGACTTTCTGGTAAATGGAGCGCCCATACTCGACCCCAACGGCAATACCATTGCCTCTATTGGTGCCATGGTTGATATAACGGATAAGAAAAAAGCCGAGCGCGAACTCGAGGAGTACAGAAACCACCTTGAGTATCTTGTAAAAGAGCGCACCGAAGAGCTGGAGGCCTCAAACGAGGAGCTACAATCGACCAACGAAGAGCTATACACCCAGCGCGAAGAGCTGGAGGTTATTACATTAACCCTTGAGAAACAAAATGAGGAGCTGCAGCGCTTACACAAGGATTTGCTATTTGAAAAGTCGCTGATAGATGCCCTGATGAACACCATGCCCGATGCAATATACTTTAAGGATAAGGAATCGCAGTTTATTAGGATAAGCACCAGCAAGGCCCGAAAGTCGGGCTTTGAATCATCTTTTGACCTAATAGGTAAAACAGATTTTGATATCTTTTCCGATGAGCACGCCCAGCAAGCATTTGATGACGAACAGGAAATAATAAGAAGCGGAACGCCAATTGTGGCCAAAATTGAGAAAGAGACCTATACCGACGGGAGGAACCCAACCTTTGTTTCGAGCACCAAGATGCCCCTTCGCGATAGCGATGGAAATATAATTGGCACTTTTGGTGTTTCGCGCGATATAACCCGGCTGGTAGAAATGGAACTCGCCATTAAACAGCAGAACCGCGAGCTAACTG
>CAZBBA010000086.1:0-16911 GCA_964490015.1 uncultured Rikenellaceae bacterium | reverse complement strand
ACCTGAATACTCGAATTTGGACTAAAGAGTAGGGAGAGTTGTCGGTTGTCAGTTGTTGGATTTAAACTGTTGTTTATCTGCTGATTAAGAATATTTTAACCCATTTTTCTGGCATCTACTACCAACTAACAACCGACAACCGATAACCGATAACCAATAACCGACAACCGACAACCGTCAAAATGAAACATAATCTCCTCCACCTAATTACATCCCTTTTGCTATTGCTCGCTTCGTGCAGCAGCAAGTACACCCCAATTACCGTTGATATCCCCGTTGAACTTCAGCAAAACGAAGAGGTTAAAACCTTTATTGAGGAATACCTTGATGTTGTAAACGATTTCAATAGACTAACGCAGCAAATTATGAGAATTGCTGGCGTAGACAAAGAAAATCGGAATGTGGATCTAAGCAGCGATGACCTAACATTTGTGCAAAAAATTAGATTGACTCCAATTGTAATAAAACTGATGGAGGTTGATGTAAATCGAAACAAGCACCTCCTTCGTTTAGCTGAATTACTTTCCTCTTTGGAAAAACCCGAGCAACATGCATTAAGTGCTGTAGTTGCTAAACTGGATGCATATATGGGGGTCGTTTCGCCCGAAGGAGATACCGAAAAGGTGGAGCAATATGCCAAGCAACAGCAGAAAGAGCCCGAATACATTGAAGAGACTGAGTACAATGAGGACGAAAGGGAAACATCTACATCATTATCCCCAGACGAAGGCATTTCTGCCACAATTTCATTATTCCTATTAGCACTAATTGTTATAGCCATTCCTGCTGGAATTGTTGTGTTTTTAATCTTCCAAATCAAAAAGGGGAAAAGAATTTCAAGGGCAAATGTCACTTTGAAACAGAATATCGAGATGCAATTAAATAGCAACGATTTGACTTCACCCAAAGGCTCACTTACATCAAGCCAAATGGTTGGCCTGGAAAAACTTCGTCATCTGTACAACACCCAGCTAAAGGAATCAATCAAAGGCATGGAGGAACTACGTAACAAGGCAAAAATCAGCTATTCTATTGCTATTATACTAGGCGTTGCATCGTATTTTTTATACCAGTCGTTCTTGTTCATTGTGTTTGGTGTTTCGCTAGCTGGCACAATATTTTTCTTTATTCGTGCGGGTTTCATTAATTTTAAGTATCGAATTGAATACAAAAGCCAAGTAGTAAAAAATGTGGTTCACCTAATTAATCCCGACTACGAATACAAGCCTGATGGGCATATCTCGTTAGAGGAATTCAATAGCAGTAAACTCCTAACTATAGAGCCCAATTTATGCAAAGGCGACGATTATGTATGTGGCTTTGTAGAAAAAACCTTCTTTGAGTTCTGCGAGTTTGTTGCCCAAAGCAAGTTTAATACAAAAGATAAAGACGGCAGTAAAAGAGAAAACGTAACAACGCTTTTTAGCGGGATGTTCTTTATAATAGATTTCAACAAAAATATTAACGGTGAAACCTTTGTAGTACCAGACAATGCCGAGCGATTGCTTGGCAAGTTTGGCCAGGAGTTTCAAAGTAGCTCCCGAGGCGAGCTGGTAAAACTCGAAAATATTGAGTTTGAGAAGCACTTTGCCGTTTTCTCAACCAATCAGGTGGAGGCTCGCTACATACTAACCCCTGCAATGATGGAGGCTCTTGTAAATATCCGCAATTATATGGGTCGTAGCTTTTACATGTCGTTTATTGGCGAAAAGGTTTACTGTGGCATTGAGTATAACAAGCCCCTGTTTGAGCCCTCCATTAGAAAGCCTGTTAGCTTTATTGATGTTGCCCTTATGCATACCCTCTTCACCCTTATTGAGGTTATAATTACCGAGATGAACTTGAATACAAGGATTTGGACAAAAGACTAGTTTTTTCAATATTTTGCAAATCATAACACTAACCATTTAAAAACCTTAAAATCATGAAAATTCTAAACGTATTACTATTCTATTCTCTTATTGCCCTTTTTGCATGTGGAGGCGGTGCTAAAAACCAGTTGAATACAGAAAACGTACAGGAAGAAAATTTTGAAGAAACTACTGAAACATTAGCCGTTAGTGAATACTTGAGCAGCCAAACGGTTCTGGAATTTGCCAAATTATCGTATGGCGATTTCAATAAGGTGTTCGATGCCGATATTATTGTTGCCGAGAAATTGCATCCCTACAGGGATCACGATGGGGTATCGTCAAGCGTGTCGGTTAAGCATGCTTACTTTATCAAGCGTGGATCGGAGCTATCGTTGTTTAGAGACCTAGACGAATTACTCTTTTCACAAGAGCTAGTGTCAACTATTAAGAATGGAGTGGTGCTTAATAATCAGCAGGATGCCATTTCGGTTTACAAAGCCTTGAATGTACTTGATCCCCGCGGTGCTCGCGACAACTATGGATACATGCAGGATGGTAACACATGGTTTTTTATTCGAAGCAAATTTTTTGAGAAGTATAGCGGCTACATCTTCACCACCGATGGCAATGGCTCAATCCAATCAATTGTAGAGCATAGTGTAACCGATCCAGACCTTGACAAGGTTGTTGTTCCCGAGATAAACTTTAAAGACGAGTCGGGAAAGCCCTTTACATTGCCTAACGCGGATAGGGAGAAAATTGTGGAAGCGCTCGAAAACAGTGCAACATCCAAGTTCGTAGCACGAGCTATTGATGCTCCTCTTTTAAAGGAGTTGGGGTTAAATCTCTACGAGTACGACCTTGTGAAAACTTTTGCAGAGGATGATTACTCCACCGGTTTTGTTGGGAGCGGAATGTTTGTGCTTGAATTAAATGGCACTATGCAACACTACTCACATGCTAAAGAGGTAGTTTGCTCAAAATTATTGGTTCAGGTACTTGAAAACAATAAGTTGCTCAGCTCAAACGACGATGCCCAAGCATTGCAAACCCTTATAGATGAAATTTTACCTGCAGACGATGAGTCGCATAAATCGTTTTTTGAAAAGGATAATAAATGGTACTTTGTTCGTGGGAATTACGATAATAAAGTTGGTTTTGTAGTTAGTACCGATAATAACGGTAAGATAGTTGACATAAAGTATTCAATAGATTTGTAGCATACCCTGTAGATTATGCTGAACGGGTATTGAGTGATGCAGGAAAACAAATTACATAAGCTATATAAAGATAGTCTTGAGCCGCAACTTGCTGCGCTAGAGGGCAAGCGAATTAGAATTAAGTTGCTGTTATATGTAGCAATACTGTTTTTTGCTGCAATGCTTTGGATTATTGCTCAGGAGTTTATTCCCATTCCCCCAGCCCTGTTTATTCTCATTTTTGGCGAAACCGTTATTATCACATTTATCAACTTTTTCCAAACCAGCTACTACGCTACCTACAAGCAGGAGGTTGTTGGTAAAATTGTTTCGCTTATCAATAAGGGGTACACCTTTGATCACGAGAAACACATATCGCTCGAAGCTTTTAACCAGAGTAGAATTTTTCCAACTAGAGCCGCATATGCAATTGGCGACGATTACATTGAGGGCAAAATTGGTAGCACAGTATTTGCCTTTTCAGAGCTTAGGGCTTGGAGTCAAACCCGTGAGATTAGGAGGCCAGGCATTTTGTCCATTATTGTGCGATACTTATTTGCGTTGCGGAGATTACAGTTCTTTAGCCAGTATCGTAAAAATAGTGGCCTTATTTTTAAGGGCTTATTTTTTTTCGCCGATTTTAATAAGCACCTCGGCGAATCTACCTTTGTGCTCCCCGATACCGCGGAGAAGTTGCTTGGGAAGGGTGCCCAGTTTATGCAACGCTCTGGGTTTCATGGGCAGCTGGTAAAACTCGAAAATCCATTGTTCGAGAAGCAGTATGCGGTGTTCTCAACTAGCCAGCAGGAGGCTCGCTATGTGATTACACCACTTATGATGGAAGCTATTCTGAATATTAAAGCCAAGTATGAAAAGAGGATGTATCTCTCGTTTACTGGGTCCAGCGTGTACTTGGCTATCCCTTTCCACAGGGGGCTATTCGAGCCCCGCATCCACTCATCGGGTGTTCGCTTCTCCGATATGGAGCAGATGTTTGATATGTTTCAGCTGATTGAGACAATAATTACCGAAATGGATTTGAATACTCGGATTTGGACTAAGGAGTAGTTTTTATCCACAAATTTTTCCTATTACCACAAATTGAAATTGAGAAATTTTTGAATAATCAAAGCCCAACAACTCCTCTCCTACGCTCTCAAACCCAAACTCCACGCTTTCAAAACTCACCCCAATCGGGTGAGTTTTTTTTTGTTGCTTTACTTTCCGTAAGTACTGTTGAATGAACCAATAGAAATATTAACCAAATAATAACTCTTAACATGAAGAATACTAAGAACTTTTCAATCCTAGTTATTCTTGCACTTGCCATTAGTGGGTGCAAGGTATCGAACCTAACCAGCAGCAAGCTGGTAAACAAAACCGTCGACAAGGTAGCCACCAAAGCCATCTATGGTAACTACAACTGGGCAAGCGATAACCTCGATGTTGCCAACTTCCGCAACGGCGACCCCATCCCCGAGGCCAAAACCGACGAGGAGTGGGTGCAAGCTGCCCAGGAGGGCAAACCAGCATGGTGCTACCTTAACAACGACCCCGCCAACGGCAAAAAGTATGGAAAGCTGTACAACTGGTATGCAGTAAGCGACCCACGTGGCCTGGCTCCCGAGGGGTATCGCATTCCTACTAACAAAGATTTTGATAAGCTGATAGAAAGCACTGGTATTTCAGCCGCAAATCATCAGAAAAAGGAATTGGTAAAAGGAGGGAAAACAGGGTTTAACTCAAAGTTGGGTGGTTACAGAGACGAGGGTGGTTATTTCCATAAAGATGGAAAAGAGACACGCTACTGGGGTTCAAACAAATATCAAAGAAACCCCGAAAGAGCTCACTCCTTATATATAGGAGGGAGAAATGATAGCAGCGGCTCTGGCGATTTTCGTTTAGCCAGCGGCTTTTATGTGCGCTGTATTAAAGAGTAACTCAATATCCTCTGAACAACACAAAAGAATAAGATAATGAAACGAATACTAGTTTTTCTGGCTGCTATAGTGTATTCAACCATATCCATTGCCCAAAAACAGGAATACAAACAATTTGCAGTAAAATCGGGGTACATTGAGTACGAACTATCGGGGAACACAACTGGTACAAAAAAATTCTGGTGGGACAACTACGGGATGAAATCGCGCACCGAGATTAAATCGACAACAACCATCAAGATTTTTGGCCGAACCTCAAAAGAGGAGCAGAATAGCATATCAATAACCGATGGAACAACCAATTACACCTGGGATTTAGTTAAGGGGACTGCATACAAAACATCTAACCATGAGTATGTAGATATGGGTAAAGAGCTAACCAAGGATATGACCGAAGCCGAACTAGTGCAGATGGGGCAAGATATTATTGATGCCCTTGGGGGCGAACGCCTGGGAACCGAATCGATACTGGGCAAAACGTGCGAGGTGATAAAAGTGATGATGGCCAAGGTGTGGATATACAAAGGGCTTCCGCTTAAATCCGAAGCAAAGATGCTTGGCATAACCTCATTAGAAAAAGCTGTAGATTTTAAAGAGAATATTACAATCCCAAAACAAACATTCATTCCCGACCCGAAAATTGAATTTCAGGATATCAATGAGTTGTAGAAAAACACATGATAAAGTATGGGCTTAATTACATGTAATTTGGCCCATACTTTTTCTTATCCAAAAATCTTCACCACAAGCAGCCTTATCTTTTCAGTAGTGGTGTTGCGAATACCTCTACTCACACCTGCAGAAATTGTAATACAGACATCGGGCTTAACAGCGATACTCTGGTCGTCAGTCTCCAGAACACCACTTCCTTCCAGAACATATATAGCCACATCAAAAGTGTTTGTATGCTTTTCTAATATCTCACCGGGCTGTAACGTGAGATGAATTATCTCTACCCTACTATCCACCAGCATTTTTCTACCATCCAGATTAAAGGGTACCTTTTCGGCTGTTGCTAATTCAACTATTCTCATTTTGCTTCCTATTTGTTCTGTTTCTATACCTTATTACCCACATTGCTAGGCCCGAAATTACTATTACAAGACCAAAAATTCCGGCAAGCGGTACTACCAATATGTAAAATCCACCTGTAGCAAATTTGATAATCCGCCAGGTATGAACCTCTAAGGCTAGATTCCAAAGCGACATCCCCGATTTTTCAACAATTTCCTGGGGCATAGTTGGAAACATATCTTGTTGCCCATTGGGCATAAAGACTCCCGTGTTGTAATCGAAAAACAATGCCCCTTTATCTCCAACCTCAATTCCACCCGCAATGGCCAATGCACCAAACGGAGATCGCAGTGCAGAATGTGGCTCCACTCTCTCATTGGTAACATAATCGGCTAATACTCCAGCAAAGGGATTCCACTTAAACAATCCGCTAAACGAGCCCACAACATAATGGAAATCTTCCTGCCATAAAACGTTAATTCCCATAACGCTTACTGGAGGTTGAAGGGCAAATTTCACAGGGGGTTCGCGTAAATCGGGCGAGAGAGCATAAATCCCATCGGCAGTTGCCAGCAAAAAAATATGACGAATGGTATCGTAATGGATATCGCGAAGGTTATCGTTCCAGTAATTTGGCGAATCGAGCTTCGAGCCCTTGATTGGCTTCACACTTTTGCTGGCAATGGGAATCAACAACGGTGGACGTAAAAACATCCCGGTAAAGGTTACAATAAGGAGAAGTATGGCGGAAATAATCCCAACATGAAGATGCCACTTGTACGACCATCGGTTCACGGCCTTAATCCTACTTTTAATTTGGGTATTTGAACGAATTCGTTTTAAAACACTGGGAGCAAAAAAGTAGACAAGGCCGGTTAAGGAGAGCAGTATCATGGCAACCCCTCCCAAATCGACAATAAACTTGCCTGGTGTTCCTAAAATTTTTCCGCTATGGATAAACCAGATGGTTTTAAATAGGCTAACTCGTTTCTCTGCTCCAACGGGTGGTTGTATGGTTTGAACCGAAAAATTGGTGTAGTTATCCACTGCCAAACCCAACAAAACGTCCGAACGGCCCATCACTATGAGCGTATCGCCCCTTTCCTCCAAGGCAACAATTCGCATCTCATCAATAGGGAGATCAACCTTAGTCCAACTATTACCCTCCAAACGGTATAGTCCAAAAAGAGTTGCAGCAAATGCCTCGCCCGACTGGGTTATATGAATATCCGCAATTTTCCGATTATCTATTCCTTTTGGAAAACCCTGATTAAAATCTACAAAGGTCTTCCCTTCTGCATCCATCTTCCACGCTCCACTATTGCCATATACCATAAGCGTATCGGTTCCAAATGGCTTGGCTCCCCTAATTGCTGCATTATTCCAATTACTGTATCGATATTCGCTCGGGAGCCAACTTCTCTTCACATCTACCTTCGAAAAGGTAGCCCTATGATTTAAAATTATGCCCGACAAGGCAAAAAACAGTAAGAATAAACTCAACGATACTCCTAGCCATTTGTGGTACTTCTTGAAGAACTTGTAAAGTATATTCATCTCAAATATTTGTAATTAGCAGCAAAACTATTCGTATTTATATCTAAAATTGTATCATTTGTTACACTTACAAAGATTTATGGAAACTTACTTACACTTTATCAGTATAAAAAATAGAATCTTAGAAAATTGTTTCTAAATTGCATATAGAAATCGCTAATATGAGAGAAGAACCGAATTGCCAATGAGCGTAGAGCTAATACTAATTGTAATTCTAATTGCATACATCGTTCTTTTGCAGATTCAACTCTACAAGAGGGACAAGCGAATTGAGTCGCTAATAAAACAGCAGATTAGTTTAAAAAGTCTTACCAGTCAAGAGGATGTTGATTTCCTTATTAGTAGGTTAAAAACATATCCACACGATTCGATAATAAAACCCAACAGACTTTTCGACCCCGAGGTTCAGGTTTTTTTATTCAGGGATATTGATTCCGATATGATCTTTGTTCACTACACCAAAACTCAGGATATTGCCGAAACAATTTGTCGCGAGGGCTTTCAGTTTGCCGAGTCGTTTTATAAAACAGCTGAACCCATAATTAATGATAAACTCGACTTGGGATATAAACATAACCTGCGTAAACAATACGGAGACTTCGTTGTGGTTATCTCCATTGCCAAGCAGATTTACGACAAGTATACTCGCGAAATTGAGCAGGTAAATGCCATCCTTAACGTAGAGCAAATTTTAAGCACATTGCAACCTCAGCTCAACGAAAACCTCGACGAGGTTTACCTACTCCCTCCTCAGTTTATAAAAGGGTTTATTAATGTGGAAACAGGCGAAGTTGTTCCAAACCTAAACTATAAATCAACTTACGATTCTCCGCATTTCTTGTCGAATATTAAATCGCACCTCAGTAAAATTTAGCCATGAATTTGCTTGATATCTATTACACGAGTCTTAAAAAGTGTTTATTTTAGCGATTAAGATTGAGTCATTATCTCATCCTCCCCTTTTGGTGAACCATTTTTTTTAACTTTGACAAGTTTTTCCAATCAAATTATTTAATGTCAGATACAGGCAAAAGGGTCGCCTTTTACACACTTGGATGTAAGCTAAATTTTTCCGAAACATCAACCATTGCCCGTCAGCTCGACGAGCTGGGTTTCGAGCGTGTTGCCCCCTCGGCGCAGGCCGATGTTTACGTTATAAACACCTGCTCCGTTACTGAGCACGCCGACAAGAAATGCCGTCAGGCAATCAAAAAGTTTGTCAAGCAATCGCCCAATGCTTTTGTAGCCGTGGTGGGTTGCTATGCCCAGCTGAAACCCGAGGAGATTGCTCAAATGGAAGGGGTTGACCTGGTGATGGGGGCATCGGAAAAAGGGAATCTTCCCCAGTACATTGGCGATATTACCAAAAAACAGCAAGCACGAGTTTACAGCTGCGATGTTGATGCGCTAAACGATATTTTCCCAGCCTACTCATCGGGCGACAGAACCCGCTCGTTCCTTAAGGTACAGGATGGTTGTGATTATCACTGCACTTACTGCACAATCCCTTTAGCTCGGGGCAAAAGTCGCAATTTACCCATCGATAAAATTATTGAGCAGGCCAAGCAAATTGCCTCAACTGGAATTAAGGAGATAATACTAACAGGAGTTAACACCGGTGATTTTGGCCGGTCAACCGGCGAAAGGTTTATCGATTTGCTTATAGCGCTTGATGATGTTGCAGGAATTGAACGTTACCGTATTTCATCCATTGAACCAAACCTAATTACCGATGAAATTATCGCCTTTGTGGCCACCTCCAGCAAGTTTCTGCCACATTTCCACATGCCGCTACAATCGGGTTCCGACAATGTGCTTAAGCTGATGAAAAGGCGATACAACACATCCCTTTTTGCCGACAAACTGAAAAGGATTAAACAGGCCATTCCCAACGCATTTATTGGGGTTGATGTAATTGTGGGTTTCCCTGGCGAAACCGATGATGATTTTACAACAACATACCAACTTTTGGAAGGCCTCAAGCCGTCGTTCCTTCACGTATTTCCATACTCCGAACGGCCTAATACACCAGCAGCAAGCTACCAAAACAAGGTAAATCCAAGGATCATTAGTACTCGAGCAGCCAATCTGCAAACCCTTTCGCATAGCTTACATCTCGAGTTCTATAAGCAAAATATCGGGCAAATAGAGGAAGTGCTGTTCGAGTCTACCCGAAAGGATGGAATGATAAATGGATTTACTCGAAACTACATTAAGGTTGAATACCCTTACAGCAGGAGCTTAGCAGGGAGTATCATAAAAGTAAAACTAACCGATCTGGCCCCAAACGGAAACTGCACGGCACAAATAATTGATTAAACAAACCATTATGAACCTCGAGAATATTTGCAATCAGGTAGTCGTTCTAACCAAAAACACGGGTGCTTTTATCCGTGAACAACGGAAACACTTCACCTTCGACAGGGTTGAGACCAAAGGCCTTCACGATTTTGTTTCCTATGTCGATAAGGAATCAGAGAGGTTACTGGTACAAGGGTTAAGCGCCATTGTTCCATTGGCTGGGTTTATTGCTGAGGAAGGAACAGGCCAGCAAATTGACGGTGGCCTTAACTGGATTATCGACCCGCTGGATGGAACCACAAACTTTATCCATGGTCTCCCCCCTTACGCCATCAGCATTGCGCTTATGGATAACCAAACCTTAATTCTCGGGGTAATTTACGAGGTAACTTTAGATGAGTGTTTCTACGCCTGGGGAAATGGAAAAGCATACCTCAATGGAGCTGAAATACGCGTTTCCAACATATCGACTGTCAACGATGCGCTTATTGCCACAGGTTTCCCCTACTACGACTACAACCGAATTGAGCCATTTATGAGATCGATGGAGCATTTTATGCGCTATTCGCACGGCCTTCGCCGTTTGGGTTCAGCCGCAACCGACCTGGCGTACGTGGCCTGTGGCAGGTTCGAAGCATTCTACGAGTACAGCCTAAAACCCTGGGATGTGGCGGCAGGAGCTTTTATTGTTGAACAGGCTGGCGGTTGCGTAAGCGATTTTAGTGGCAATAAAAACTATATCTTTGGGAAAGAGATTGTGGCTACCAACAGGCAATTATTTGAACCTTTTGGTAAGATTATATCAAACTACATGTTAAAAGATAACTAAACTGCTCTATGGGAAAGATTCTCTTTGGCCTTTTTTATGGATTCACCTGGTTGATCGCTCAGCTGCCCATGGTTATAACACATGGCTTAGCCGATATCACATTCCTAATCCTTTACTATGTGGTTAGGTATCGGCGAGTAGTAGTTCGAAAGAACCTCACCAACTCGTTTCCAAACAAAACCCTTAAGGAACTAAAGCATATTGAGCGAAAATTTTACAGGCATTTAAGCGATCTTTTCTTTGAGAGTTTTTACTTGCTCCATGTAAGTAAGGAGAGGGCAATAAAACGATGCAAGTTTAACAACACCGAAATCTTTCAGGAGCTTTACTCCGAGGGCAAAAGCGCCATTCTTGTAAGTGGACATTACGGAAACTGGGAAATGTACGCCCAAATTGGTGATAAGGTTCAACATGCTTCGCTGGGAGTATACAAACCGTTAACCAACAAATATTTCGAGGTGTTAATGAATAACGCTCGCAAACGCTTTGGCGGTATTCCCGTCCCAATGGTCGATACCCTTAGAGCAATACTCGATTGTAAACAGAAAGGGAAACCGTTTCTGCTGGGTTTGGTATCCGATCAAACACCTCCCTCAAATCAAATACAGTACTGGACTCACTTTTTAAATCAAGATACCGCTGTGTACCTTGGAATTGAAAAGATTGCCCAAAAATTTGATCTTCCCATCTACTACTGTAGTATGCAAAAGGTAAAGCGAGGGAAATATGAGATAGATTTTGAGTTGCTCACCGATAGTCCCAAATCTTTTGATCAGTATGAGCTGACTAACCTTCATACCAAAAGACTCGAGAGACAGATACAAGAAAAACCCGAGTACTGGCTATGGTCGCATAAACGCTGGAAACGCAAACGCAAACCCGAAACAAACACAAGCACTGCTTCATGAAAAGTATTGCCATAGTTATTCTAAATTGGAATGGTGAAAAGTTCCTAAAGCAATTTCTCCCTGGAGTTGTAAACAACTCCTTAGTTCCCAATTTTAGGGTAGATGTTATTGTTGCCGATAATGGCTCCACAGATAAATCTGTTGAGTGGTTGCGCATTTCATTTCCAACCCTAAGGGTTATTGAACTCGATAAAAACTATGGCTTTACCGGAGGTTATAATCTAGCGTTAAAGCAAATTGATGCAGATTATTACATCCTCCTAAACTCCGATATAGATGTACCAAAGGGATGGCTCGAGCCCCTGGCAAGCTTTATGGAGAGTAATCCCAACGCCGCAGCATGTATGCCAAAGTTGATAAATTTTAACAAAACCGACGAGTTTGAGTATGCGGGTGCGGCGGGTGGTTATCTCGATTTGTTGGGATACCCATTCTGCCGTGGGCGTATTCTAAATGTTGTTGAAAAGGACAATGGACAATACAACACCAACCAAGAAATCTTTTGGGCCACTGGCGCCTGCATGATGGTTCGAAGCAACGAGTACTGGAATGCCGGAGGACTCGACAACGACTTCTTTGCTCACATGGAGGAAATTGACCTATGCTGGCGCCTAAAGCGCCAAGGATACAGCATTTGGTGTGTTCCTGAATCAACAATCTACCATGTAGGCGGAGGAACTCTTGCCGCTAATAATCCCCGAAAGGTTTACTACAATCATCGCAATAACCTTACGATGCTTCTTAAAAACCTATCGCGCAAATCGTTAGTTCCTGTAATGCTTTTTCGCCTGGTTCTTGATGGATTATCGGGTTTAGGTTATGCTCTAACAGGAAAGCCCTCATTTACCTGGTCGGTAGTGAGGGCTCATATGCACTTCTACAGAAATATTGTGAAAACAATACGGAAACGAAGGGCTTTTAAGAATCCTAAAATCTCGCTCTTCCGTAAAAGCATACTTTTCCAGTTCTTCGTACTACAACGAAAAGAATTCAGCGAGTTACCCTCGCACCATTAAACTCCCTGCTATCTCAAGGCTTTCCTAACTATTACTCAGGAATTGTCTCTAACACATGCAGCAGTAGTTTCCAGAACTTTTCAGTCGATTCAATATCGAGACGTTCGTCGGGTGAGTGCGCGCCTCGAATGGTTGGCCCAAACGATATCATATCCAATGTTGGATACTTTTCGAGGAAAAGGCCACACTCTAACCCTGCATGAATTGCCCTAACTACGGGTTCGACACCAAACAGCTTTTGGTATGAGTCTTTGGTAATGGTTAATATCTCCGAATTTGTATTGGGCGACCACCCTGGATATCCACTGGTGTGAACCACATTGGCATTAGCCATACGGAACACGCTTTGCACCATATTGCCAATATCTACTTTAGCCGAATCGATTGAGCTACGCTGGCTTGTAGTTACCAGTATTTGCTTGTCCTGGATAAACTTAATTGATGCCAGGTTGGTAGATGTTTCTACCAATCCGCTAATTTTACTACTCATCGCGATTACACCGTGTGGGCAAGCGTACAGGGAGTTTAGCAAATCGAACTGAGTTGGCTCATCAATCACCCATTGCGGCATTTCTGTAGGTTTAAGCTCAATCTTCATGCCAGCTTCAACGGCCTCGTACTCATGAATAATCTCCTTGCGGTACTGCTCAAAGAATTGCTTCATGCCCTCAACTTCCTCTTCATGAATCACAAATACTGCAAAAGCTTCCCGAGGAATGGCATTTCTAAGGTTCCCCCCATCAATATCGGAGATTCTCAAATCGTATTTATTCGAACCTTTCCAGAGGAACCGGTTAATAATTTTAATCGAATTCCCTAATCCTTTGTTAATATCATCGCCGCTATGTCCTCCCTTAAGGCCAGTAACTGATAATCTGAATGCCATAAAATTGCTGGGAACTTTCTCTGTTTCGTAGGCAAAGGTTACTACAGTGTCCATTCCGCCTGCGCAACCTATAAACAGTTCCCCTTCGTCCTCCGAATCAAGGTTGATAAGAATAGGCGAGTTAATAAACCCAGGCTTCATCTCAAAAGCTCCTGTTAAACCAGTCTCCTCATCAACAGTAAACAGGCATTCAATGGGTCCGTGCTTTATCTCTTTTGATGCTAGAACGGCCAGCTGAGCAGCTATACCAATGCCATCGTCGGCCCCAAGGGTAGTCCCTTTAGCTCGTACCCAGTTGCCATCAATGTAGGCATGTATTGGATCAACACTAAAATCGTGCGAAATATCGCTATTCTTCTCGCATACCATATCCATATGGCTTTGGAGCACTACCGACTTGCGATTCTCCATGCCATTGGTGGCTGGTTTCCGAATGATTATATTCCCCGATTCATCCTTAATGGTTTCAAGGTTGTGCTTACGGCCAAACTCTATAAGGTAGGCTATTATTTTATCCTCTTTTTTGGAGGGACGAGGAATTTCCAGAATCTCTGAAAAATACTTCCAAACTTCTGTTGGATACAGTTTTTCTAGTCCGTTCATTGTTGTATTTTTAAAACCTTGTAAACTTATCGTATAATCTGTGTCCATGCAAGTATTCTAAAAACTTTTTCGACTTTTAAGATAGATTTCTTATGCATGTAGTTGATTCAGTGTTATTTTAAAAACAATGTTTTATAGCAGCAACACCTATCTATCTCATTTACTGATATTATCGTATTGACTTACAATTCAAATCTAATTGTTGGCAACACCAGTCTTATTTATTTTTGAGTTCTCATTCATTTATTATTATTTTGCATTACGTTTAATAAAACGGGTTTACTTTTGGGTGACTTTTAGCCGTTTTTTTTGAGTAACCCTATATAACACTCTAATAATGATAGAACAATCAGAGCTTATGCACTTGCTCCACATTGCAATAAATGCTGCAATAAGGGCAGGTGCACTAATAATGGAAGTTTACAACTCCGACGATTTTCAAGTAAACCTCAAGTCCGATGCAACACCCCTCACCCTTGCCGATAGGCTTGCCAACGATGAGATTGTAAAATCCCTAATGAAAACACGAATTCCTGTACTTAGCGAGGAGGGTAGAAACCTGCTATTTGAGGAGCGTGTAGGTTGGGAGTATTTTTGGCTTGTGGATCCTCTTGATGGAACCAAAGAGTTTATAAAACGCAACGGTGAGTTTACTGTAAATATTGCGCTTGTTTATCAGGGATACCCTATACTGGGAGTAATCTACGTTCCCGTACTCCAACAACTATACTTTTCGTTGGTAAAAATAGGATCATATAAGGTCGAACAGCTGAGTCCTTTGAATGAAATTAGTAATCTTGAAGATCTGATCGCTCAAGCCGCAAAACTTCCCATTAACACATCCAACTCGGTTTATACAATTGTTGCCAGTCGGTCGCATCCATCTCCCGAAACCAAACAATATATCGAAAAGTTGACTGAACAAAAGGGTAACGTGGAGTTTATCTCGCGTGGTTCTTCGCTAAAAATCTGTATGGTTGCCGAAGGAAAAGCCGATGAATACCCCCGGTATGGAACCACAACCGAATGGGATACGGCGGCAGGACAGGCTATAGCCGAGGAGGCTGGCTGTTCGTTTCTATCTATTGAGGATTGCAAAAGGGTTCGATATAATAAGGAAAGTCTTGATAATCCATGGTTTATTGTGAAACGTTAGTTTGTTCCTCAGGCTCATAAAAACCAAGCGGGGTGTTGTAATAACAACACCCCGCTTGGTTTTTATTATCTTTTTATAGTTTTAACTTCCGCTCAATATCCTCAATCTGGTTCTTAAAACGCTTATCGGTATCAATTAAGTTATTTACAGTTTTGCAGGCATGCAGAACTGTTGCATGATCCTTGCCCCCTATTAAACTGCCAATTGTCGACAATGAACTCTTAGTCATATTCTTAGAAAAGTACATGGCTATCTGTCGAGCCTGAACAATTTCACGTTTACGAGTTTTTGTATGAAGCACATCACTGGGTAACCCAAAATACTCACTCACAATTTTTTGAATGTAGTCGATCGAGATCTCGCGTTTAGTGTTCTTCACCAATTTATCTATCATCTCGGAGGCCAGTTCAATGGTAATCTCCTTTCGATTTAGAGTCGACTGAGCAAGTAAAGATATCAATGCGCCCTCTAACTCCCTGATATTATTGGTAATATTGGTAGCGATGTACTCAACCACCTCATCGGAGAGCTCAATACCATCCTTATAGATTTTTTGCCTAAGGATGGCAACCCTTGTTTCAAAGTCGGGCGTTTGTAGATCAGCCGAAAGCCCCCACTTAAAACGAGATAGCAACCTTTGCTCTAGCCCCTGAAGCTCTACCGGAGCTTTATCGGATGTTAGAATAATCTGCTTCCCCGCCTGATGGAGATGATTAAAAATGTGGAAAAATGTATCTTGGGTTTTTTCCTTACCAGCAAATTCGTGAACATCGTCAATAATCAGCACATCAATCATTTGATAAAAGTGCACAAAATCGTTGATGTTGTTATTACGAATAGCCTCAACGTATTGGGTTTGGAACTTCACGGCATTAACATAAAGTACCACTTTCTCAGGCGACTTTTCTTTCACCTTTATGCCAATAGCCTGAGCCAAATGGGTTTTACCCAACCCAGAGTTTCCGTATATAAGCAGTGGATTGAATGCTGTTTTTCCAGGGGCATTTGCTACGGCCATCCCCGCAGATCGGGCTAAGCGATTGCATTCGCCCTCAACATAATTGCTAAATGTATTATCGGGGTTAAGCTGAGGATCAACATGAAGTTTCTTAATGCCAGGAATTACAAACGGGTTCTTGATTTTGTAATCGCTACCGTTCGAATTTAAGGAAACGGGTTTGTTCCGTAGCTCTGTTTTATTCTGGGTAGGCAAAATTACGGTCACCGGTTTACTGTTGACCGAGCTGTGATTTTCCATCACCACGTTATACTCAAGCTTAGCGCCCGGGCCAAGCTCTTTTCGGAGGGTCTTTCGGAGGATATCAATGAACTGCTCCTCTAGGTACTCGTAAAAGAATGGGCTGGGAACTTGAATTGTAAGAATGTTATTGTCCAACTTAAGCGGTACAATCGGCTCAAACCAAGTTTTGAAACTTACCGGTGGAACATTATCCTTAATGATTTTCAAACAGTTACCCCAGGCTTCCTGGAAATCAACAGCCATCACTTGCAAATATATTAGAAGATGAAAAATTTTAGTTCAATCAGATGTGATTACAAAATTGTGAAAAAAAAACTGAAAAAAAAAAAGGATTTTTTTTTTTTTTTATTTGTATGTTTTAATGGTTTAATTATTAGTTAATATTTTT
>CAZBBA010000085.1:12335-17008 GCA_964490015.1 uncultured Rikenellaceae bacterium | reverse complement strand
TCCTTTGTTTCCTTTTCAATTATTAGAAAATTCTCGTTCATACAGGTGAAATTTTGTTTTCAATATATTCTGTCGAAAAAATACTGATATTATCCTGAATATCTGTCGTTTGTCTTAAAATGGCACATAACTTGTTTGTATATCTACCAAAAGTAACGTTTAACAATACCCGTATGCCAAATATGGGTATAAAAGGTATATGTTATTTTCTGAATAAATATGCTTAGCTATTAGCCCTAAATATAAAACAAAATAGCTTACGCTGCACCAGAGAAAAGGATATTTTGTTGGGAAATAATTCTGGGTCAATGGGGTTGCTATTGCGTGACAGTGGGTGTAATGGGGGCTAGAGCTACTTAAGAAAGGAAAATTTACAACGAATTATTGTTAGTGTTAATGCTATAGCCATGGGGTTTTAACTCCAGCTGATCAAAATTACAATCGCCCGATAGCTCCTTTTGGAGCAATTGCTTTAGCTCGCGATACTGAAATTCGTTGGTATCGGTGAATGCCTCGTCGCTCGATGAAGCTATATCCTGATATACCAAGTCGTAATCGAACTGCTTACGGGTAAAATCAAATCGTTGTCCGCTAATGGAGTTGTAATAGTGCCACTGCTCCCCCACCCTGGTTTTAAGAATTGTTCCGCCAAATAGCTCGTTAATTACCATTGCGGTAACCCCACATTGGCCTCGGTAGGGATTCTCAGCAGTCCACTTGCTGCTGGTTTTTATACTCCAGCATTTAATCAGGTAGTTCTCAATATTCATAATCTTGTGTCAATATAAAACCCTTAACAGTTGGGTGTTTTCTTGTTGCTGCACTTAACGCCGTATTTGGCTACCCTGAGCCATAGTTGGCAAACTAAGACCGTTTTTCCTACAAATATAGGAACTTCATGGCTCTTTGGTTGCCTCTTCTTACTTTCTCCTTAGATGAGAAAGTCAGCAAAGAATCCCTGCCCGACTGAAACGGTTAGGCGGGAAGGTAAAACCCTGCCTGCACTGCCGTTTCGGCAGGCAGGGATGCTGCCACCCGCCTTGGCTTCGCCGAACTCGCAAAGTACGCTCGGTTTACCAGCCGACCGCATTACGCTTATGGCAAGTTGCTAGCGCGTGGCCGCCCGTTAATCCTACTGGTGTCTTTTACTTTTTTCTTGATAAAAAAGTAACAAAAAATCAAGGCTTACATCGTTTCACCCTGCGCTCTACGACTGAGCCCCTGTGGCCTGCGGAGTGCAATCACTCCGTGGCTATCCAGCTGCAGCAATCAGCATGTATCGGGTAAATACAACATTTCGTCGGATGGGGATGGCAGCGTAGCACTCCTCGAGGGCCAGCCCTGCAAGGGCCTCAGCTCTTGAGCGCTACGGGTTCACGCTGTATGCCGGCTGAAGGGACTGCTTAGCCCTATGGTCTGTGCATTAACGGAGTAAGCAAATAATCCCTGCCTGCACTGCCCTGTTCTACCTGTCGGTAGACAGGCTGTTAAGGCAGGCGTTTCGGCAGGCAGGGATGCTGCCACCCGCACGTTTGGCTTCGCCGAGCTCGCAAAGTACGCTCGGTTTACCAGCCCACCGCACTTGGCTCATAGCAAACTTTTAGCGTTCTCTATTCCATTCCAACTTGACTTTTTGCCTTTGATATTGCTCTGCCTTCTAAAAAAATTGTGATAAGGCCTGGACATACAGAGGACAAGTCCAGTTAGCTTGACGGCTATGGCAGAAGACAGGGGTGCTTTGTCAAATTGTATATATTTTTTCAATCGCTATTTAGTTTCACTGAGCTCTCAAAATACGCTCGATTGCACTCTACCGAGGGCGGTTGGTATTTGAAGATAAAAATCTAAACAGTCTCTATAAATCCTAAAGTACAGTCAATAATTTTGTCTTATCACAAAGTAAAAAAAAGGGATTACAAAAACTGTTGCTGGATTAGGAAAAAACTGGGGTCGACAGCTAGCTATCGACCCCAGTGGAGATATTGAGGGTGGGACTACTCGTACTTTAAGGATTTTACCGGATTGGCCATGGCCGCTTTTATGGCCTGAAAGCTGATAGTGGCCAAAGCGATGACAAAGGCAAGAAGTATAGAAACAATAAAAACCCAGGGCGCCAAATCGATACGGTAGGCAAAATTGTTGAGCCAGCTTCGCATCACAAACCATGCAACGGGTGAGGCAAAAATGGCAGCATATCCAACTAAAAAGATAACCTGTTGTGAGAGCAGCATAAAGATGGTTTTGTTCTCGGCCCCAAGCACCTTTCTGATCCCGATTTCCTTTGTTCGCTTCTCGGCGGCAAACGACGCCATGCCCAGCAATCCCAGACATGCAATAAAGATGGCAAGGATCGAGAAAAGGCTAAATATCTTACCTGTCCGTTCCTCCTGCTTGTAGAGCGTTTCCAGATCGGAATTTAGGAACGAGTATAGGAATGGCTGGTTAGGATTAAGCTCGGTCCACTTGCTCTCGATATACTTGATGGTTTGCGTTAGGTTATCGGGTTTTAACCGCACGACCATAAGCCAATCGGCTCCAGTGGTTAGGGCGTAAACCATTGGCCGCACCTCCCTGTGCAACGACTCAAAGTAAATATCGGGAATAACCCCAATAATGGTGGCGGGAGTAACCTTATCGTCGAGCAGGAATGGGATTTGAAGCCTTGTGCCAACTGGTTCTAAAAGACCCGCCATCTGCGCCATCTTCTGGTTAATTACTATTGCCTCGCGGTCGGTGCTATACTCATTGCTAAGGAATCGGCCCTGCATAAGTTGAATGCCCATAGTATTTAGGAAATTCTCATCAGTCCTCACAATACCGGTTTGAATCATATCCTCAGATGGTCTTCCTTCAACAAAAGTTGTGGTTCCATTATAATCGTACCCAGGAATTGCATCGCAGAAACTTGCATCAATAATACTGGACGACTTGAGTAGTTCCTCTCTAAATACCTGAAATTTTTCGCCTAGGGTATGGGTTCGTTTAAGCACCAATATGCTCTCTCTGTCAAAGCCCAACTCTTTACTTTTAAAGAAGTTGAGTTGCTGACTCACCACGAATGTACTCACAAATAGGGCAATAGTTATGGCAAACTGCACTACCACCAGAGCACCCCGAAACTGACTCCCCGAAACCTGCGAGCTTAACTGCCCTTTAAGCACACTTATGGGCTTAAACGATGATAGGAAAAAGGCTGGGTATGATCCTGCTAATACTCCTACAAAAACTCCAAAAAGTAAAAATCCGGGCAGAACCATCCAGTTGTTAAAGTAGGAAAGGGTCATATCCTTACCTGCAAGTAGATTGAAATGGGGAAGGGTAAGCTCAACAGCTGTCATGGCAATAACCACTGCAATTAAACTCACCATAATTGACTCCAGCAGAAACTGCACAATTAGCTTGCTCTTGCTGCTGCCCACAACTTTTCTAATACCAACCTCCTTGGATCTATTGCTGTACTTGGCTGTAGCCATATTCATAAAGTTGATACAGGCAATCAGCAGCAAGAATATGGCTATGGTGGAAAAGAAGTAAATGTATGCAATACTCCCCCCAGGGCTAAGCTGATGGTCGAGTTTGGAGTGAAGATGGATATCGGGAACGGCCTCAAGAAAAAAGCCATAGGAATTGCCCATCTTCTCGAATGTATCCAGATCGATCCCCATAGCTTGCTGCACTTCGGGTCCCACATACTTGTAAGTTAATTCATGAAATTTGGAGTAAATATCCTGGGGGGCAACGCCGGGTTTTAGCACAACATAGGTGAATAGATTACTAGTGAGCCAGCTTCGCCAGCTGTCGACACCTCGCGTGGTAAGTGAGGCCAGAAAGTTATACTGGAAATGGGAGTTCGAGGGCATCCTCTCGGTTATCCCGGTGATCTGAATCTCGTAGTTATTTACGGTAAGGGTTTTGCCAATGGGATTCTGATCGGCAAAATACTTTTGCGCCATTTCGCTGGTGATCACCATTGTGTTGGGCTTAGATAAAGCGGTGCGTGGATCGCCCTCAATAAAGTCAACAGAAAAGGTGCTGAAGAAGTTGGAGTCGGCAAACAGGAACTGCTCCTCAATAAATGAGTCCTCATCCTTGCGCACCACAGGTCGAACCATTTCCATAAGCCTAGTAATCTGCTCCACCTCGGCAATCTCCTGCTCAAAGGCATCCTTTATGGGAGCCGCTGTTTTAGAGGAGGCAATCCTATTGTCACCGAACTTCCCCTCGATATACAACCGGTAAACTCTATCGGCTTTGGTGTGATACTTATCGTAGCTCAACTCGTGGCTGATGAAAAGCAAAATCAACACGCAGCTGGCAATCCCTACGGCTAATCCAGAAATATTGATTAAAGTATAATACTTACCCCTTAGGATGCTTCGGTAGGCTGTTATTAAATAGTTTCGAAACATAGCGTATTTTTATTTTCTCATTCTAATTTACAACCAGCGTGCCATCGACAGCAAACACCTAAAAAGGAGAACCTTAAATAAAACGGGGAAAGAGCCTGAAATGAGCAAGACTGTATGGTTTCGAACAGCAGGTGTACAGATTTGAACAGGTACTATTGGGTAGTGGAATATAAACGCTAAGACACAAAGTCGCAAACTCTTCTTATACATACTCTAGCAATATAGCGGCTTAGCGTATTCGCGTTCAGATATTAGATCACCTTA
>CAZBBA010000085.1:10833-12235 GCA_964490015.1 uncultured Rikenellaceae bacterium | reverse complement strand
TAGCGTATTCGCGTTCAGATATTAGATCACCTTAATTTAAACGCTAAGGCACAAAGCCGCAAACTCGTATTATACATACACTAGCTATTTAGCGGCATAGCGTATTCGCGTTCAGATATTAGATTACCTTAATTTAAACGCTAAGGCACAAAGCCGCGGACTCTTATTATTTTATCACTACTGACTGATTAATATTCAAATAATCATCTATAATGCCTATAAAATGTTGTGTCTAGCGGTTAAGTTGAATGGAACTAATCCATTCAAAATTCGTTTAAATCAATAGATTATTAATATCTTTGATAATAAAATATGTGCGCTATGGATTTACAAACTAGAAAGTTAAACGCTATCGAATATCTAATACATCTTAAAGATGAAGATATGTTTAAGGAAATTGAAGAGGCAATCTTTAAGACTAAAAATATAAAAGAAAAGGCATTAAAGCCATTTACGGAAAAACAGCTGATTGAAAGGGCAAGGAAATCAAATAAGGATTACCAAACTGGTAAATATAAGTCTCAAGAACAACTAGAAAAAGAATCCCAAAAGTGGTAGTCTAATGAAAGTTATTTGGTCTGATTTTGCATCTGAATCGCTCAAAGATATTTTTTAATTACTACAAAGAATTTGCAAGCGAACCGATTGCACGAAAAATTAAAGAGAATATTTTTATTGCCACAAGGCAGCTGATAAAGTATCCAGAGTCAGGACAAATTGAAGAAACTTTATTACAACTTGAGGAACGACACAGGTATTTGGTTGAAAGCAATTATAAAATTGTATATAAGAAAGTAAAAGAAGGCGTTTTAATTACTGATGTTTTTGATACGCGTCAAAACCCGATAAAGATTAATAATCCCAAAAGAAAAACCAGTCGCTAACTAGTGGTAAAGTCTCCTTGTGGTATTGAAGCGAACACACCTGACTGTAATGTCGCCTCGACATGATCAGTTACTGGGTAGGGATTTTTTACATGCTACGTAAGATGCACTACTTTCCCCTCAAGTACCTCTGGGCAGAGGAGCGATAGGGCGAATCGTACTCGAGCACACGCTGAAAGTACTCCTTTGCCTGGCTATACTTTTTGGCTTTGCGGAGGACAAGTCCTAGGAAATAGCAGGCTTCGCCAATATCAATATTTATTTGAGATGATTCGGCATCAACTAGTTGAGTTAGGTACTGCTCAGCTTTTGCCAGCTGTAACTTGGCAATGGCAGCTGTTTTACCAAACTCTAAGAGAGCCTTCGGCTCGCTTTGTGTCTGTGAAATAATCTCGTCGTATAGATGGAGTGCCTGCTTATAATCTTTCTGATCGCAGTAAAAACTAGCCAGCTGATACTTATACATCGCATCGGGGGACTCTTGAACGGCCAGCTTAAACTCCTCCTCGGCGAGGAAG
>CAZBBA010000085.1:0-10733 GCA_964490015.1 uncultured Rikenellaceae bacterium | reverse complement strand
TTATTGCCCCAAAAGGGAACGCCCTGCCTATAGGCTGCCCGGGCAATAATATGCGCAGCAACGGGTGCGGTAAGAATCATAAACGAAACCACAACAAACGATTTTATGGCAATCTTGGTATCGTTAAAGTAAATTGCAATGCCTATGGCAATAAGGCCAACGCCCATTGTTCCGGCCTTGGTAATAGCCGACATACGAATGTAGAAATCGGGTAGTTTTAGGATTCCGATTGCCGCAATTACAATGAAAAGCCCTCCTGCGGATATTAAGATTGTGCTTATCAACTCCTGAAAATAATCCATGCTACTACTTTTTTGTGCTGCGGAATAAGAAATATGCAAACGACATCGACCCTAAAAAGGTGATTAGCGAGAGCAGAATGGCCACATCGAGAAATGCTGTATTCCCCGAAATAACCGAGTAAATAGCTATCATGCTTATCACTATGGCAGCAAACAGATCGAATGCCGTAACTCTATCGGGCAGCGTTGGCCCCTTTATCAACCTAACAATTGCCAAAACTGAGCAGATGCTAAGAAGAATAATTACAACGTATAATGCTGTGTCAACCATTGTATTTACGTGTTATTGAAAGTAACTTGCGCTCGAAACCATCCTTCATTTGGCGTTTAAGTGCCTCCACATCGCCATCCTTAATATACACGGCATGCACGTATAAAAAACGCTTGTCCTCCGAAACATCAATGCTCAGGGTTCCCGGAGTAAGTGATATTAGACTGGCGAAAAGGGTAATCTCCATGTCGGTTTTGGCATCGAGCGGAACGCGTATTACACCCGACTGAACATACGACCTAGGAGTAATCACATCCCATGCCACCACCAGGCTGGCAATAACCATCTCCTTGAGGAAGTAGAGTAGCAATCCGAAAAACCTAAAGATTTTTACAAAATGCGAACGATTGTAGAAATATGAAGCCAACCATAAAGTAAAATATGCCAGAACAAAAACCGCCAAATTGCTGAAGAAATGATTTTCGAGATTAGTAAACTCAAAAACAATAAAAACCGTAACAACAGCAATTACGATATGTACTATGTAGATAATTAGTTCTTTCATAACCCTAGTTTACGGTGTTAAAAACTGCCCTAATGTAAGCCTCCTTGTCGAGTAGCTGGTTCGCCACGCGCATGGAGTAATCGACAAATGGCTCGGAGTAAACACCAAGCATAATAATTAGCAGTGTAAGGATAACAATGGGCAAAACCATTAGCCACTTGCTTTTAAACAGCTTACGCTGAGTTGCAATAACAGGGACTGTATCGTCGGGTAATTTTTTCCAGAATACCTCGCCCCAAATCTTGGTCATTGAGAAAAGGGTTAGAATACTAACAAATAGCGATACTGCAACAATAATATACTCTCCTGCATTAAAGCCACCCAAAGCGAGTAGATACTTACCCCAAAATCCCGAAAGGGGCGGAACGCCAGTAAGCGAGAATGCTGAGATGGCAAAAAGCAGAGCCACTAAGGGAAAGGCATGATAAACCCCTCCCAGCTTCTTAAGCGCAAAGGTTCCATGCGACTCCCTTACCAATCCGCTAATAAGGAAAAGGTTGGTTTTGACTAAAATGTTGTGGATAATGAAAAACACTGCCCCAGCAATAGCCAGCGGGGTAAAAATGGCTAATCCCATTACCATATAACCAATTTGGCTTACAATGTGGAATGATAAAATCTTTCGAAAATCAATTTGGGCCGCGGCTCCTAGAACTCCCACAACCATTGTAAATCCCGATAGTATAAGAAGGATGGTGTGGGTAAAACCAATATCGGTGGTGAAAATAAGGGTAAAAAACCTGATCATGGTGTAAATTCCCACCTTGGTGAGCAACCCTACAATTAACGCCGATATAGCCACTGGAGGTGTATGATACGATGCGGGAAGCCAAAAGAATAGTGGAAAAATTGCAGCCTTTATCCCAAAGCTAACCAGAAAAAAAGTTGATGCCAGCGTTACCAATCCCTGATTCTCGACCAGTGGAATTTTCACGGCAAGAGCAGCCATATTGAGCGAACCCGTAATGCCATAGAGTACTCCTACCCCAGCAAGAAAAAGCGACGATGAAACCACGTTAATGGCCACATACTTTATTGATCCCTCGAGTTGTGAGCGCGTACCGCCAAGGGTAAATAGCACAAACGAGGATACAAGCATCACCTCGAACCAAACGTAGAGATTAAATACATCGCCAGCCAAGAATGCCCCAGTTAACCCAAAAACCAGAAAATGCAGCAGCGGGTGAAAGATATTGGACACCTGCTGATTTTGCCCGGAACCCTCGTAGTATAAAGCCGAAACAACTGTAAGAATGGCAGTAAGTAGAATCATCCCTGCAGAAAACAGATCGGCAATTAGGGTAATTCCAAATGGCGCAGCCCACTTTCCTGCCTGAAAGGTGACATACCCATCGACCCAAACCTTTTGAAAAAGCAGAATGGCCGATACAAGGTAAATGGCAGCACCAAGTAAAAAAACGAATCTTTGATTACGTGGCGATTGCCAAAAGAATAGGCTTACAATGGCCGAAAGAAGAGCTGTTATAAGCGGGAAAAGAAGTATGTTTGAACTAATATTCATCAATCAGATTATTTTACTCGGTTGCATCAATTCTATCGGTTGTATTAAGCTTATCAACCTCGCTGGTTCCAGTGATTTTATATACCCTTTGCAGAAGCACAATACCAAAAGCCTGAATTCCAAATCCAATAACAATGGCGGTAAGAATTAGCGCCTGTGGCAATGGATCGGCAAAGGGTTCGGGCACGCTCTCGAGCCCTTCGGGGACTAATGCCGGAGCTCCGCGAGTAAGTCGTGCAATAACAAAAATAAAAAGGTTTGAGGCATGACCCAGTATAATAATACCAATAATTACCTTAACCAATCCCCGTTGGAGTATCTGATAAATTGCAATTGCGTAGAGCAATCCAACAATTATGGCCAGTAGAATATCCATATCTTACAAAGTTGACATGTTAAATGTGATTTGAAGAACTACCCCAATAACTAGAATAAAAACACCCACATCGAAAAGTACTGGCGTTCCCGGCTTTCCGATAATGGGCAGGTAAAAATCGGCCCAAACGGCAGTCATAAATGGCTCGCCTGCAATCAGCCCAATAAATGCGCTAAGCAGCGCTATCGAAAGACCCGCAACAATCAACCTGATGGGGTTTAGCCTGAAAACCCTGATGGTAACGCGCGAATCGAAAACCATGGCGTGAAATACGAATGCTATGGAGGCAATTAGCCCTCCAATAAAACCTCCACCTGGCTCATTGTGCCCTCGAAACAGAAGGTACAACGAAAACAGGAAGAAAAGCGGCATTAAAAGTCGAATTACCGTTTGCAGTATTGCTGTTCTCATTCTTTTATCCCCTCCTCATTACTTTTAACCTTAAACATGGCAAATATGCCAATGGCCGCAATGGCTAGCACGGCTATTTCGCCCATGGTATCAAGCTGTCGAAAATCAACTAGTATAACATTCACCACATTTCGTCCTTTTCCTAGCGGAAGCGATTGTTCAGCATACAAACTTCGTAGTTCCGAATCGAGTGGAAACTCCGTAACCACCAACAACAGGTAAGCCATCACCAGCCCAAAAATGGCCGAAACTACAACGGGTCGGATCCCCTCAAACTTGTTTTTTAATATAAACGACGGAAGTCTATGAAGAATAAGCACAAAAAGCACCACTGTAAGGGTTTCGATCAAGAACTGAGTCATGGCCACATCGGGCGCACCGTAGAACAGGAAAATTATGGCAATTCCATAACCCAAAACACCCAGCGCAACCAAAGTGGTTAAGCGCGATTTGGCCGTAATAATAACGTAAAAGGAGATAATAATTAGTCCAACAATTACCACTTCGTAAACCCTCAAATCGGTAATCATCGAGAGCCGGTTCATCAGATCCAAACCCAGACTTTTGAAGAGGATCGTAATTATTGCTAGCAGTGTAAAGAACCCAATAATAGAGGTTATGTAATTCCGAAGGCTTCCATTCTGAAAGAACGTAGTTTGGGCTGTTGCCAACGACAGCAGTCCTGGAATAAGCTTTTGATAGCCTGCCGATGGGCCAAATTGGTAAATGGGCTGAAGATGTGCAGTAAAGTTTCTAATCCTAAATCTAAACCGATATACAAAATATCCCGAAATCAATGTTAGGAGGCTAAGGCCTAGCACAAGTGTAAACCCATGCCAAAGGGACAATTTGAGCACATTATCGATGTTAAGCACGGCTGTAGCCGATGATCCCAGCAAGGGTTGAACCAGAAACTCAGCAAAAAGTCCACCAATAAGTCCCAAAGTTGCAAAAAGCACAGGGCCAGCAAGCATAAAAAAAGGTGCTTCATGAGCTTTCTTTGGGGTTTCCTTGAACTTCCCAAAGAACACGGCATAGCCAACCTCAAGTGCAATGGCACTAAAAATAACTCCTGTAAGAAAAACCGCTACTATTATAATTACATTCCCGGCCGAGAAATGAATTGCAGCTTCGTAAAGTATCTCCTTGGCAATAAATCCGAAAAATGGTAGCACACCAGCCATCGACATGGTGGCCAGTGCGGCTGCATAAGCAGTGAATGGTAACTTTTTGGAAAGACCCGAAAGTTCTGTTACCTCACGGGTTCCAGTTTCGTGATCAATATTTCCAGTAACCAAGAAAAGCGTTCCCTTGTAAAGCGCATGGGCCAGCAGAAAAACCATTGCGGCATGAATGGCTAAGGTAGTACCAATTCCAATCAGGAAAACCATCACCCCCAATGCGCTTATGGTTGTGTACGCCAATATCTTTTTCAAATCAGTATACTGAATGGCAAGCAATGCACCCATCAACATGGTAATTCCACCTACCAACGTTAAAATAATCTCCCATTCGAGGGTTCCTCCAAACTTTGGGCTAATGCGAGCCAAAAGGTATATACCAGCTTTAACCATGGTTGTGGAGTGAAGGTATGCGCTTACTGGCGCAGGCGCAGCCATAGCATTAGGCAACCAGAAATGGAATGGAAACTGCGCCGATTTGGTAAAGGCGCCAAGAAGAAGGAGGATTAGGGCAGGCAAATACCACGGATGATCCTTTAGGGCATCGGAACTGCTGAGCAACTCGCTAAACTCGTAGCTACCAACCATTATGCCCGTTAGAATGATGCCAGCCATCATGGCAAGCCCACCAAAAACGGTTACTAGCATTGCCTGTAGAGCGTTTTTACGCGATGTTTCGCTCTCGTTGTAAAACCCAATAAGCAGGTAAGAGGTAAGACTAGTTAACTCCCAAAATACAAACATGCTGATGAGATTCCCTGATAGCACCAGCCCCAACATCGACGACATAAAAAGGAACAAGTAGATAAAAAATCTATCGAAATATATGTGTCCCTTAAGGTACGAACTGGCATAAAGAAAGATAAAGAAGCCAAAACCACTGATCAGCAATACAAAGAAAAGGCTAAGCCCATCGAGGTAAAAGCTAATATCTATTCCTAAAGTAGGAACCCAACTATGCAAAACGTATAATCCATCACCCTCCACAACCTGCGGCAATAGCATAATGAAATATGCAAAGATTGATGCTGGAAGTAGTGAGAACACTATCCCCGAGAATCGGGGCAACAACCTGTGAATTGCTGGAACAAAAAAACTAAGTACAAATCCTGCTAATACTGCTACTAACATCTTAAAATCATTGAATTACCTTGGTCTGAAATATCATAACAAACAGATCAATAGTAAATTTGTTTACTAACTGCCATCTTCGAATTTGAAAACTAAAACGAGAAAAATCTAAGGTTTAACTATCCAAACCCTATCCGATGCCTCTAGATAAGTTGAAAGAGCAGCAGAACCATACCACTTGAATAGTTCCGCATCGAGCAGACGTTCTTTTACTGCTGGATCGGTTTGTAATAGCTCCTGAGCCTCGTCGATACTGGTAACATTTAAAATAAAAATACCCCTATAGCTCTTGTCGTTCTTGCCCAGAGGTCCGGCAACAATTAGTTTGTTCTGCTCAACTAGCAGATTAATATTATTGAGATGTCCCCTAAAACAGCTATCAATAAAGGCTTTGTCGGAAGTATTGTTATCGCCAGTTTTGAGCATAACCAGAATGTACGACTTCATTCCATAATCGTCGGCGCCCAGCGATTTAGCCAGTACTTCGTCGTAGTTAGGATTGCTAGTCTGAGCATTTGCAGCAAATGCAAAGCAAACTAAGACGAAAAGGTATAGTAGTTTATTCATCACCGAATTTGGATTAAAAAATTATCAATCATCGCATTGTATTGGTAAAAATACGACAAAATTCGGAATCCTGAGGAGTAAAAAAACCAACAAATTAAAAGATTGCAGGACAACGAGAACCAATATGCCCTAAATTTGCTCTAAAATTCAGGCGTATGACAACCTTTCTAGCTGCTTTAGCAATACTGATCCTTGGATATTTTTTTTACAGTCGATTGGTGGAACGAATTTTTGGAGTCGACACCAAAAGAGCCACACCAGCTTACACGCAAACCGATGGCGTTGATTATGTCCCCCTTCCCTGGTGGAAAATATTTCTTATTCAATTCCTCAATATTGCTGGCCTAGGGCCAATATTTGGCGCAATTCTGGGTGCAGCCTATGGCCCCATAGCATTCCTTTGGATTGTGTTTGGATGTATTCTGGCAGGTGCTGTTCACGATTACTTTTCGGGAATGCTATCGATCCGAAACAATGGCGCCAGCATACCCGAGGTTGTAGGCAAGTACCTTGGCGTTGGCTTTAAGCAGTTTATGCGAGGATTTACAGTTTTACTGATGATACTTGTGGGTGCAGTTTTTATTGTTGGCCCTGCAGGAATACTGGCCAGCCTAACCCCCGATTTTCTTTCGAAAACATTCTGGGTTTATGCAGTATTTATATATTATATCTTGGCAACATTACTCCCAATTGATAAGGTAATTGGACGCATTTACCCTCTGTTTGGCGCTGCCCTGCTTTTTATGGCAATTGGAATTGGTGTTGTTTTGCTTTTTGGTGATTATAATCTGGTTGAGCTTAACTCGGAAACGTTCACAAACATGAAGGCCGATGCCGGCAATTTCCCAGTGTTTCCGCTACTATTTGTCACCATTGCCTGTGGTGCAATTTCGGGTTTTCACTCCACTCAAAGCCCATTAATGGCTCGATGTCTTAAAAACGAAAAATTAGGACGACGAGTTTTTTACGGTGCCATGGTAACTGAAGG
The DNA here is from genome assembly GCA_964490015.1 of uncultured Rikenellaceae bacterium. Classification (GTDB taxonomy): domain Bacteria; phylum Bacteroidota; class Bacteroidia; order Bacteroidales; family Tenuifilaceae; genus Perlabentimonas. Next base: position 3,479 of record CAZBBA010000085.1, on the reverse strand, counting down.
TGTGGTTGCCCTTATTTGGGCTGCTGCCGCTATGGCATTTTTTGGGGGAGTTCCTCAATTAAATCAAACTCTGGCCGAACATCAAAACGATGCAGCCTGGGTTGTGAAAATAATTTCGGATACTACTCTAGGAAAAATTGGTGGAGTGCTTGCAATCCTTGGTGTTGTTGCTGCTCCTATCACTTCGGGCGACACTGCTTTTCGCTCGGCTCGATTGATTGTTGCCGATTTTCTTCGGATTAAGCAAAAAACCATACTCAACCGGTTAGCAGTAAGTGTTCCCCTTTTTGCAGTTGGGTTTACATTAACACAATTCGATTTTGCAATTATTTGGCGCTACATGGCCTGGAGCAATCAAGCTCTAGCAACTGTTGTACTATGGGCAATCACCTTTTATCTGCAAAAGGAGCAAAAATTCTACTGGCTAACCCTTATTCCAGCAGTATTTATGACCGCAGTTATTTTTAACTATATACTTGTTGCCCCCGAAGGCTTCAAACTTTCGCAGAGTATTGGTTATCCAGTTGGAATAGCACTTGCCATTGTATCGGCAGTGCTATTCTTCATAATTTTGAATCGAAAAAAGGGTTAAGCTTGTCCGCCACCAAAGTTCATGGGGAATGGAGGGATTCCCGAGTTCATTTCTCCAACCTTTATGGGGCCGTGGTTGCTTTCAAATTTTGCCACGTTATCCTTTAAGGCCAAAAGCAATCGCTTGGCATGATCGGGGGTAAGGATTACCCGCGTTTGTACCTTTGCCTTGGGCAAGCCGGGCATTACCCGCACAAAATCGAGTATAAATTCCGAAGCCGAATGCGTAATTATAGCCAGGTTGGCGTAGTTACCTTGCGCTACCTCCTCGGTAAGCTCAATATTCAGTGGATTATTCTTCTGTTCCGACATAGTAATAGAATTAAAATTGGGTTTAAAGATAAAAAAAAGCGAGGGCAATGCCCTCGCTTTTTCAATATTTATAAAGAAACTAGATGTTAGTCTTCAACCTCCGAGGCAATTGCCTTGTTCGATTGCAGAATCATCTCCTGCTCCTCCTTGGTGTAAACCACCATATTATCGAAATCGCGTAGACCTGTCCCCGCAGGTATTAGATGTCCGCAGATTACGTTCTCCTTCAAGCCCTCGAGGGTATCCACTTTGCCGTGGATGGCAGCCTCGTTAAGCACCTTGGTTGTCTCCTGGAACGATGCAGCCGACATGAAGCTGCTGGTTTGCAGCGCGGCGCGAGTAATTCCCTGTAGCACCTGATTCGATGTGGCAGGAACGGCATCGCGGGCAACGATAAGTTTCATATCCTTACGCTTAAGGATGGAATTCTCATCGCGAAGTTTACGCGAGGTGATAATTTGCCCTGGGCGTAAAATTGCAGAATCGCCTGAGTCAACAATAACCTTCTTGTCGTAAATCCAGTCGTTCTCTTCCATGAACTCCCATTTATCCACAATCTGCTTTTCAAGGAAACGGGTATCTCCGGGATCGTCAATCTCTACCTTACGCATCATCTGTCTAACGATAACCTCAAAGTGCTTATCATTAATTTTCACACCCTGCATACGGTAAACTTCCTGAACCTCATTCACAATGTATTCCTGAACTTTGGTAGGCCCTTTAATAGCTAGAATATCCGAAGGGGTAATGGCGCCATCGGAAAGGGAGATCCCTGCCCTTACGTAATCATTCTCTTGAACCAGAATTTGCTTTGATAGAGGCACCAGATACTTCTTAACCTCACCAGTTTTTGAAGTGATCATTATTTCGCGGTTACCACGCTTCACCTTACCGAACGAAACCTCGCCATCAATTTCGGAAACTACTGCGGGGTTCGATGGGTTACGCGCTTCGAAAAGTTCAGTAACACGGGGCAGACCACCGGTGATGTCACCCGATTTACCTACAGCCCGTGGAATCTTAACCAGAATATCTCCAGCCTTTACTGCCTTACCCTCCTCAACAATGATATGTGAGGTTACAGGCAGGTTGTACGAACGGATAATATCCTTGCCATTCATAATCTTGATGGCGGGGTTCTTAGTTCTATCGCGCGATTCAACGATAACCTTCTCGCGATATCCTGTTTGCTCATCGGACTCCTCGCGGTATGTAACGTCCTTTAAAACTGAATCGAAAGCAATGGTTCCATCCGACTCGGATATAACAACGGCGTTCCATGGATCCCAGTCGCACAACTCTTGGCCTTTTGAAACATCATCGCCATTGTTGATATACAACTTAGAACCGTAAGGTACATTATGCGTTGAAAGGGTGATGCCGGTGTTCTTGTCAACAATGCGCATCTCGGCCAATCGACCAATCACCACCTGGTGAGCAACACCAAACTCATCTACCTTCGAAATGCTTTTCAATTCTTCAACCTCAACTCTTCCATCAAATTTCGATATAATCTTCGAGTCGGCAATAATGTTAGATGCAGTACCCCCAACGTGGAATGTACGCAGTGTAAGCTGTGTACCAGGTTCACCAATCGACTGTGCTGCAATAACACCAACAGCTTCGCCTTTTTGAACCATTCTACCAGTGGCCAGGTTACGACCGTAACACTTAGCGCAAACGCCCTTGCGCGACTCGCAGGTTAGTACCGAACGAATCTCTATCTGCTCAATGGGCGATTCGGCTATCTTTTCTGAGATTTCTTCGGTTAACTCCTCTCCTGCGGAAATAATTAACTCCCCAGTTAATGGGTGGTACACATCGTGTACTGTAGTTCGTCCAAGAATTCTCTCGTATAAAGTTTCAACAACCTCCTCGTTCTTCTTAATAGCAGTAGCTACCAGACCACGAAGTGTTCCGCAATCCTCTTCGGTGATAATCACATCTTGTGACACGTCAACCAAACGACGAGTTAGGTAACCAGCATCAGCAGTCTTAAGAGCCGTATCGGCCAAACCTTTACGTGCACCGTGGGTTGAGATAAAGTACTCAAGTACCGATAGCCCCTCCTTAAAGTTTGCCAGAATGGGGTTCTCAATAATCTCGCTTCCGGTTGAACCAGATTTTTGTGGTTTTGCCATTAGCCCCCTCATTCCGCAAAGCTGACGAATCTGCTCTTTTGATCCCCTTGCACCTGAGTCAAGCATCATGTAAACTGAGTTGAACCCTTGGTTGTCTTCCGAAAGCTTCTTAAGAAGCGTAATGGTTAACTTAGCGTTTGTGTGTGTCCAAATATCGATAATTGCGTTGTAACGCTCGTTGTTGGTAATAAGACCCATGTTGTAGTTGGCCATTACCTCGTCAACCTGAGCATAACCTTCCTCTACGTAGGTTAATTTCTCGGCAGGTACGGTAACATCATCAAGGTTAAATGATAATCCCCCTTTAAAAGCAAAGGAGTACCCCATTGCCTTAATATCGTCGAGGAACTGTGAGGTACGGGCAATACCAACTGTTTTTAGTACCCTACCAATAATATCGCGAAGCGATTTCTTAGTGAGCAGCTCGTTGATGTA
>CAZBBA010000084.1:15555-17174 GCA_964490015.1 uncultured Rikenellaceae bacterium | reverse complement strand
CAAGACCTCTGCTGTGGTCGATTTATACTGTGGCACTGGCACATCATCGGCGCAGTGGCTTAAGCATAAATCGCAGGTAATTGGGGTTGAAACAGGAGCCGAGGCGCTTGAGTGTGCTGGCGTAAATGCTTCTGGTGCTTATTTTCTGAGGGGTGCAGCCCGACTTAGAGTACCACAGGTAGATAGTTGGGTAGATGAAAAGCGGGCTAATGGATACGAAATTCTCCTATACACAAATCCTCCACGAACTGGCATGGAACCCGAGGTTTTGCAATGGATTATTACTCGCGGAAAACCCAATCGGATTGCATACCTGTCGTGTAGTCCAGGAACCTTAAGTAAAAACCTAGCATTCCTATCGCAAAACGGGTACAGGGTTGTTGATATTACCCCTTACGACTTTTTTCCTAATACCCATCATATTGAGTGTCTTGCATTAGTTGAAAGAGAAAATAATGATTAGTTTTGTATCAACCTTTTTACCAAATGGTTGAATCCAGTTTCACGGTACTAACCCATTATTAACCTAAAACGATGACTTCAATGACAGATTGCAAACCAAAACACGATTACCACAGCAGTGGCCCGGCAAGTGCTGTTTATGGACTAGGATTTATTGGCGCCGCCGTATACTACATTGGGGTAGCCACCTCGTTCTGGACTGGCGTATTAGGGTTTTTAAAAGCTATAGTATGGCCAGCATTTCTGGTGTATGAGGCTTTGAAATCACTTGGAGCTTAGTCCCTTAACTTTTAACTTATCGGTTAAAAAGAATTCCTACCTGTAGGGTGGGGTTTTGGAGTCTTTTGCCCCTATCGTAATGGGCGTTAAGGTATACACCTTGAACGGTTATTAGCAGCCTTTGGGTTAGAGCGTAATCGGCGCTGATAATGGGCGATATAACTATTGCAGAATACTTGTAAAGATGAGCATCAGTTAGGGTGTTGCCATTCTGGCTCTCGATATGCAAATTCCGGATGGTGCCCATGCCCATAAAGGCTGATGCGGTTAACCGAAATCGTCCAAGTTTTTGGCTATATCCAACAAATGGGCCGCCGTAGCCAAGACTGATATTCGAGTTGTCGGAGTTGGTCGATATATAGCCAGTTCGTTGGGTTCCCCCATAAATTCCGGTGGTGAGATGGTTATAAAAGTACAATCGTAGTATCCCGCCAAGCCCAAAACTTGTATCTCTTATATCCTGATGATTATTGGTGGTAATGGTAATTCCGGGTTGCAGAATTAGCATGCCCCCGCTGTATATATTTGGCTTTTCGTCCTGCGTATAAGCTAGGATAAAAATCAAATTAAGCACTAATAGTGCTGTCGTTCTTCTCATAGTTTAACTGTGAATTGGAGTGCAATGATACAAAAAAATGTATCATTTTTTGCTCATCATTTTCAGTAGAGATTTACTAAAGTTTGGATTTGCCGTGGTATGTAACGAGGTTGATAATGGCTGGAACAGTTATAGGTTTAACTAGGTAATTATCAAAGATTTTTGATCCATCCGTTCCGTTCTGTCTTAATTCTTTATCGGTGAGTGCAAATAGCTGTATTTGTGGACGTACCTCCTTAATTAGGGTTACAGTGGTTAGCGCATCAACTCCTTGTAAATC
>CAZBBA010000084.1:0-15455 GCA_964490015.1 uncultured Rikenellaceae bacterium | reverse complement strand
GGTTGGGCTCCGATACTAACCATATCTTCCCGCCCATCAACTCCACAAAACCCTTGCATATTGATAATCCTAGCCCTGTGCCCCCAAATGTGTGCTGTATTTCAGGATCGGCCTGAACAAACCTCTTGAATATCCAGTCGTGTTTGCTTTTATCTATGCCTATTCCAGTGTCCTTAACGTAAAACTCCAATTCGCCACCTTTTATCTGACAACCAAAATCAACCGATCCATTTTGGGTAAATTTTAGGGCATTTGATATTAGGTTTGACAGAATTCGGGTGAGTTTCTCCTTATCGGCAATAACTTCAGAGGATTCATCCTTTAGGAAATGAGTAACCGAAAAGTCTACTGTTTTAGAACCAATTTGCTTAGCTAGAGTGGAATGTTGCTCCCTTAGGAGCTGATTAACGCATACGGTAGTGTTGTTGACTTTTGCTTGACCTGTTTCTAATGCTGATATTGTTAGCAAATCGGTGACTATGCTTAGAAGCTGCAAACCGTTATCGACTATTATCTTTGAATAAAGTTTTCGTCTCTCATCGTCAATTTTGGGGCTGTTGATCTTTTCGGAGAAACCACAAATGGCGTTGAGTGGCGTTCTGATTTCATGCGAAATATTCTGTAAAAATGCCGACTTTAGCCTATCGCTTTCCTCGGCTTTCTCCTTTGCCAAAATCAGCGCATTCTCTATTGCTTTCTTGCTTGTAATATCTTCTGAAATGCCGAGCAGGTATCTATTTTGACCAGTTATATCGCGTACGGCAATTTTTTTTGTTGAGAGGATGCGCTTGCCAAATTTTGTGTCAATGGTTTCCTCATCAACAATTATTAGGGTGTTGTTTTCGAGCACAGCTTTATCCTTTGCGACAAAAAAGTCTGCTTGATCCTTGGGGAAGAGATCGAAATCGGTTCGGCCAATAAGCTCATTTTTGGTGTACCCCAATAGCTCCACAGCGGCTTTGTTAACTCTCGTAAAGCTTAGGTCATTGACATTTTTGATAAAGATCATGCTGGGGATATTCTCAAAAATACTCTCAATAAATGCTTCGTTTTCTAGGGCTTTCTCCTTGGCTAGCAATAATTCCTTGTTTCTGAGTACAAGTTCTTCCTGATTTTTTCCGAGCGATTTAAAAATTGGTATCAAAAAGTAAAGCCCTAACGATAATAGGAATGAAATGGTAAGAGCGGTAAATTCAGCTAGCGCAACATCTTTGGCTTCAACAACTCCTTGGTAGATTGATATTAGGGTGATTACCCTTCTAATAGCCATCAGCATAATTGCTAATGAAACCAGTACCCAAGCAAAATACCTTTTAGTGATTACTATCAGATATATTGCGAAGAACACAGCAATAAGTTGAAAAAGTAGCGAAATAACTATTACTACAACACCTACACTCATAGTTTATATAGAATTTCTTTAATTCTAAAGCGCTGAATAATAATTTAATTATAATCTCACTAAAGCCCTTATAGCAAATATAGATTTTTTTTTTTTTAAACCAGATCTAATTTTATGATTCTCACCCAATTTATCTCTCCTTTTTTGTAAATTAGAGTTTGATTATTAATAGAGGTAAGGGTGCAAAATAAAGAGAATATACGCTATAGGGTAATGCAGTTAGCGCTACTTGCATTAGCGGTGGTGATGCTGCTAGTTAACTACTTTATAGGTTCGCTGCAAATTAAGCAGCAGAAAAGCGATAAACGATTCCATGTAATCGAAGAACTTACCACCATTGGGAATCGGCTCGAAGGGATTGTGAGGTCTACCTTTAACCTTACCCAGGGAATGGTTCACCTTATTCGTCATCAAGGAAATATTTCTGCACCCCAATTCGAGTCTCTCAGTAAAATGGCCATCGAGGAGAATAGTTATATCCGAAATATTGCTTTAGCTCCGAATAATGTAATAGCCATGGTTTTCCCCCTAAGAAGTAATGAGAAAGCACTTGGATTTAACTACTTGGAGAGCGACGACCAAAGACCTTCAGTACTAAGGAGTATGGAGTTAAGATCACCCGTTCTCGCGGGCCCCGTTAATCTGGTACAAGGAGGAGTTGGACTTATCAACCGTTCACCGGTTTACCTCGATTGTAACTCCAACTCATCCATTGTGTACTGGGGAGTGGTTTCTGTTGTTGCCCATTACGATGCAATTCTGTATGATGCAGGAATCTTCTCCTCTAAAACTCTAAGAATTGCCCTACAGGGGCACGATGGCTTGGGCTCAATGGGATCTGTAATTGCTGGAGATTCGGTTCTCCTTGAAAGCGATCCTGTTATTATCGACGTGATGATTCCCGGTGGCCGATGGAGGTTAATCGGATTGCCTACTCTGGGTTGGGGTAATGGCTCGGTGTTCGATTCAAACTACTTTATAATTAGTATGGTAATCACCTTGCTAATTTTGGCCTTCTTGGCCACGCTAATTCAGGTAAACCATAGAATCAGAATAAAAAACTCTCTCCTGGCCAAGGAGATTAGTGAGCGGCAAAAGGTAGAACTAGAACTTAAGCAAGCTAAAGAGGCCGCCGAAGAGGCCAATAGGGTTAAATCGGTTTTCCTGGCCAATATGAGCCACGAGATACGAACACCCATGAATGCTATTCAGGGGTTTACCGATTTGATCCTTAGGGGTAGCGTAGATCCTGAATCAACAATGGATTATATCGAAATTATTAACAATAGTGCCAAGCAGCTCTTGTCTGTAATTAACGACTTAATTGATGTTTCAATCATTGAGGTGGGACAGCTGAAGATAATTGAAGAAAAAATCTGCCTAAATAGTTTACTCAACGATATACATCTACTTAACTTTAACAACGCCAAGATTAAGGGCATAAGCCTGCTAGTTCGCTGTGGCCTATCCGATGGATCCGATACCATTACTATCGATGGGCATCGCTTATCGCAGGTGATCAATAATTTGGTGTCGAATGCCATAAAGTTTACAGCAGCAGGATCGGTTGAGTTTGGCTATACCGTTGAGGAAAAAAACTTAAAGTTTTTTGTAAGCGATACCGGAATCGGAATCCCTGAGCAGTACCACCAGGTTATATTCGAGCGGTTTAGACAAGCAGATGAACAACTATCGAGAAACTTCGGCGGTGTTGGCCTTGGCCTGTCTATTTGTAAATCGATTATTGAGTTTATGGGGGGGCAGATCTGGTTCGAAACAGAGGAAAATAAGGGTACTACATTCTTTTTTACATTACCCTATCTTATGGAGAAAGGCGAGGTCGCTCCCAAGATCGATTTTGATAAGCATATTGGCAACTACACTGGGAAAACAATTCTTATTGCCGAGGATGACGATTTTAACTACATGCTCTTGGAGGTGCTTGTCGAGAAGACTCATGCCTCGGTGCTAAGAGCGTGTAATGGACAGGAGGCCGTGGAGATTTTTGACAGTCACCCCGGCATTGATCTGGTGTTTATGGATATTAAAATGCCGGTAATGAATGGTTACGAGGCCATTGCTCTAATTCGTAAACGTAACAGCAATATTCCAATTATTGCTCAATCGGCATTTGCTATGGCCGAGGAAAAACAATTCGCCATAAATGCTGGTTGCAACTATTACATTACTAAGCCAATAAACCATCAGGAACTGTACGATACCCTAAAACTAGTTTTTGGTGTTTAATGTAGATGTTTTTGCTCTCCCAAACCCTGGTTTCCAGTATCCAAAACAAATTTCCAACCCCCATCGGTTTGACGCTCCCATATGGTGAGGTAGGTGCCTTTTCGGATATTCTCAGGATCGCTTTTCTGAAAAAGTTCCCATACCCCGTAAGTGTAGCCTAAGTCGCCATTTCTAGAGACCTTAGCAAAAGTAGGATTCCACTGCAGGGTGTATGTAGAATCAATTCTCCCCTGATAAAACACCTCTAATGCCTGATGACCCACGATGGGCTTCATATTAGGTTTGAGCAGAACTACATCGTTGGCGGCGTAATGCAAAAAGGCATTATTGGACCCATGTTCAACGGAGTAGGCCGAGAAAGCCTTATCGGCAGCAATAATTTCTTGTTCCCATTGCTGTTCATGGCTCTCCGCACATGCGCATAGCGCAAAGAATGATAGAAGAATCCCTCTGGTTGTCCGTTTCATAAACATTTAGATTTATGGCGATATAGAATATTTTACTGAAAAGGTTAACAAATAAAACTGTACAAGAAAGGCTTTTTTGCCTTTTAGCTATAAACGGTCCGACTCTTCCCCTTCCCAAATTTAACATTAACCATTTTCCTAAAAGCTGATTTAAACCCGCAACCCTAAGGTTTAAGGTTAATACTTTACTTCTCTTTAAGGATTAACCAAAGGGTATATCCAATGTAAGCCACAAGTAGGAGGCTTGCTTCCCATCGGTCGAGTTTCCGCCTTAGTCCTGTAAACATGGCCACAAATAGAAAAACTGTACCCAGGATTAAAATCCCCAGATCCAAGTTAAAGTTTGTGTTAAACTCAATGGGGCGAATCATGGAGCTAACGCCTAATATCAAAAAGATGTTGAAGATATTGGAGCCAATTATGTTGCCTACGGCAATATCGTTATTCTTTTTTGCCGCAGCCACCACCGATGTGGCCAGCTCGGGCAGCGAGGTTCCCAGCGCAATTATGGTAAGACCAATTATCTTCTCGCTTACCCCTAGCGCGGTGGCAAGGAGTACGGCGTTATTTACTACCAATCTACCTCCCAGAACCAAGCCGATTAAGCCAATTACTATAAATCCCCAAATTTTTAGAGGGGGGAGTACTTTATGCGTAGCTTCTTGCTGAACCCCGTTGTTCCTCATCTGTCGATAGACGTACAGCAGGAATAGGGCAAACATTACCAGTAGGATTACTCCATCGAAACGAGAGAGGGTGTTACTATTGGATTGAAAAAAGTCGTTGGCCAAAACTAACAGAATAAGTGCGGCAAGAAGCGATAGGGGGATCTCCTTCCACACAGTGCTCGATTGAACAACCAGTGGGGTAATTAATCCAGCAATACCCAGAATTATGAAGAGGTTAAAATTGTTGCTCCCAATAACATTCCCAAAAACAATATCGTGGTGAGCTTGAAAAGCAGCAATAGTATTTACTACCAGCTCGGGTGCCGAAGTTCCAAAAGCTACAATGGTAAGCCCAATGGCTAGGTCGGAAACATTATACTTTTTTGCCAGAGCTGCTGCTCCATCAACTAGCCAATCGGCACTTTTTATAAGTACAATAAAACCAATGAGAAGAAGTATTATTTGTAGTAACATTCTTATTGAATTTAAATGAACGACGTGCAAAACAGACTAGGGTTTATCTTCAATCCACGCTTATTTCTCCTGCTACGAATGGTTTCTGCATGTATTCCGCAATTCCACCCTTCGCACTAAGATAAAATTTACAATAGTATTATTGGTTGGAACTCTCACGCAAAGAATCATATAGTTTAGATAGTAAGTTTAGTAGCATTTGTCAAAACTCATTTCTACCCAAATCCTGCTTGTATCTTTTAATAATCTTACCAAAAATTTTTTCATGGCGCCGTTTATCAATAGATGAGGTTTCGAAGTGTTTCTTCTCCTTCTCCAGCTTAAGGTAGTTTTGGTAGGTTTCCTCATCAATTTCACCTTGCTCAACTGCCTCAATTACGGCGCATCCGGCTTCGTGAACATGTGAACAGTCAATATACTTACATTGCTGCGAAAGCTCGTAAATCTTATCAAAAGTAATCTGAATACCGCTTGTCGAATCGGCTATGCCCACCTCGCGCATCCCCGGATTATCAATCAGAATTCCTCCACTGTCAAGTATAATCAGCTCTCTGTGGCTGGTTACGTGCTTCCCCTTGCTTGTACTCTGGCTAATCGATCCTGTTTTCATCACTTGTCTACCCGACAGGTTGTTTAGGAGTGTCGATTTTCCAACCCCCGATGATCCTAGCATGCAGTAGGTTTTCCCTTTCTTGATTGTTGATTTTATCGAATCGTATCCTTGCTGTGTTTCGTTGCTTATAGCGATAACCGGTACATTGCCAATTCGCGCGGTAATGCTTGCAATAATTTTACTAATTTCATGCTCATCAATCAAATCGCACTTTGTCAATATTACAATGGGTTCCACATTCGATGCGTAGCAAATGGTAAGGTATCGTTCAATCCTGTTGATATTGAAGTCTCTATCAACAGCTTGAACCAATAACGCAAAATCGATATTGGTGGCAATAATTTGGATATCGGAAATATGGCCAACAGCCTGTCGTTTGATTAAGGAGTGTCGAGGGTAGATTTTATGTATAACCCCAAAGTTGGAATCGAATGCCGAAATCGCCACCCAGTCGCCTACAGCAGGAAAATCTTCCCTTTTTTGTGCCGTAAAGCGCATTTGTCCAAGAATTTCGGCCTCGTACTCGCCATTTTCGGTTTTAACAATATACCGCTCTTTGTGTTCAACGATCACTCGGCCCACCTCAAAACCATCAAGGTTATTAGTTTTTCTATATGCCTCAAGGGTTTTGTTGTATCCTAATTCCTCAAGTAACATAAATGTTGGGTTAGTTTAGTCTCAATTGGATTGGAAGAAGAAGTGGATCAAAATTAGTAAAAAAAGTTGCCCTTAGAAGTATAGTGGACTAAATTTAACGCCGTCAACCCTATTATACTCAATGGCAGGAAATGGGATTTTTATAAGATTCAGCGTTTTTAGTGTGGTTCGTACCCATTTTCTGCGGGCGGGAATCTTAGTGAGATCAATATCCAGCGAGAAGAGGAACTGCCTGTACCTTTCCAGGTGTGGAAATGGTTTGCCCATATACCAGGTTGGGTTTTCAAACTCCTTGATCATTCCATTGGCGCTATAGCCAAAGGCTATGTTTAGCCAGGGTGGAACTGACTCAATCCCTGAAATGCTCCTAAGGTTAACCGACATCCAGTGAGTGTGCCCATTGTAATCGAGGAAAAAACTCTCGAGTGGGGTTTCGCCCAGTATATGGTGATATTTTGGGTAACCGCTGGGGGAGTACGAGAATTTCATTAGCACAATTTGATCGTCAAAAAGTGCTTGCTGGAACGAGAACAGTGCCGAGCCAAAGGCATTTGCCCCAACATCCCACCACGAAAAACCCCAACCCTCGTATAGTCCATCGAAAACCTCAATGGGTAGCTGAAATAGAAAACCCACAGGGCCGCCCCACAGTAGAGCATTTCTTTTGTCTACGCCAGCCCAGCGAAGCGCTTGGTATGCAGCATAGCTCTCCCAGTATGCGGCGTAGGCATGGCCAAACTTATCCATCTGAAGGTATCCCTTGCTATCGTCGTAAAAATGGAAGGGAACCCTCTCATGATCCTTGTACCACACAAAGCTAAGGTACGATAAGCCTCCAACATATAAACCAGTTCCAGAACCTACAATACTGTATAGTCGAGGTTTTACTATTGTGTCGGGATTATTCGCAGGGGATAAAAGCTGTGCGAAACTTTTCGTCACAATCACAAAGAGAATACAGAGAGTAACAATTTTCCTCATGTAAATTAGTATGTTCTTGTCATTGAGGTAGGCACCACAATAATAAAGTCGGCTAAGTTTTTAGTTCCCTCATCAAGGGTGGTTACATCATTTTGGAGTACTGTTGCAATGGTGCTTATGGCAGTTTTAGGTTTATAGTGATTTACATACCAAACTATTCCCTCGTAGTTGTTGGAGTGGTAGGTGCCATGGTAGTGCAAAATAGTATTGCTTGATGTGAGATTATCGCAAATTACCCAGCCCATGGTGGCATCCTTAATGGCTTGCGCCTTTGGGAAGTTATCGTTGCTCGGACCGGCCTTGCCGGGCATTCCCATCATGCTAAGCATTGCCTTATAGCCCGAAAGCTCGGCATCGTAGGCAGGTGGGAGTGGGGCGATAAACCGCTTGGCTTCATCCGAGAGTTTTTCCAAGGCTTCAAATCCCCCCGTTGCAACCATCGATGCATAACGGCGCGGAATATTGGTGGCCAAAAAGTATAGGTTTTTCTCTTTGGCAAATTCCATTAGCGGTTTGTAATCGGTTTTGTAGTTGTTCCAAAGCCGGGCTTCAGCCTCAAAGCGACCTTGGGTTATAAATCCACCGAGGTATTCGTCGATTATAAGCTGATTGTCGGTTTCGAACATCTCTGCCCCTAGAACCAGCGATTGGCCTTTCTGATTGTAAAGATATTTGGTTAACTCTAGTTGAAGCCAATGGGCAATGGGATTGTCGTGAAGTTCCCCAAATAGAATAACCCGGCTATTACTTACCCCTTGGGCCATAATTCCAAAATCTACAGGTTCACCCTTGGCTGTGTAAATGCGGTATGCATCAAGTGTTTGACCGTATGATGACAAAAAAATTAAACAAACGATCAACAAAACTGTTAACTTTTTCATACTTTTATCGCTCTTAAGTTTAACGTAAAACTAGTTATATTGATTAAATATCCTTTCGTTTAGTATAAATTTAAATCTAACATCATGGAAGTTACGCGCTTATTTGATCTTCTTGAACAAGGCAAATCAATTTACGGCAATCGACCTGTGTTGGGGTGCAAGGTTAATGGGAAATGGATAGATTATACGCTTGCCGAATACATCGATTTCGCAAACAACCTAAGCTTTGGATTTTTGTCCATGGGCTTAACCAAGGGCGATAAAGTTGCCACCATATCTAATAACAGACCAGAGTGGAATTTTGTTGATATGGGGGTTAGCCAGGCGGGAATGATTCATGTCCCCATTTACCCAACCATAAGTAACGAGGAGTATGCCCATATCCTTGCACATTCCGAATCGCGCATTGTTTTTGTTTCGGACAAGCAGCTGTACAACAGTGTTAAACCCATTGCCGATGGTATTCCTTCCATTATTGGAGTATATATTTTCAATGATGTTGCGGGTATACCAAGCTGGAAGGAAATAGTATCTAGAGGAAATGAAAACGCCGAGGCAATGTCCGTTAGGCTTAATGAGATTAAACCTACCATAGAAACGGATGATCTGGCTTCCATTATTTATACATCGGGTACAACTGGTTTGTCGAAAGGTGTAATGCTCTCGCATAAGAATTTCCTAAGCAATGTTGAGGCAAGCTCTAATCTGTTCCCATTGGGGCCAGATGATATTTCGTTGAGCTTTCTGCCCCTTAGCCATGTGTACGAGCGGATGGTTAGCTATTACTATCAATTTAAGGGGATTTCGATCTATTACGCCGAGAATATGGGAACCATTGGTGATAATCTAAAGGAGATTAAACCAACCGTATTTGTGGCTGTACCCAGGGTAATTGAAAAAACTTTCGATAAGATTATTGCCAAAGGGAAGGATTTGACTGGTATAAAGAAACAGCTGTTTTTTTGGGCAGTAAACTTAGGCGATAGGTATAAGGAAGCAGGCAATGGATTATTTTATAATCTGCAGCTTATGATCGCTCGTAAGCTAATTTTTAGCAAGTGGAAAGCTGCACTTGGGGGTAGGGTTAAGTTTATTATCAGTGGTGGCGCCTCGTTACAACCTCGTTTAGCCAGAATATTCTTTGCTGCTGGAATTCCAATTTACGAGGGTTACGGGTTAACCGAAACATCCCCAGTTATATCTGCTAACCAAGCTGTGGAACCTGGTAACATTATGTTTGGTTCTGTGGGTACAGTTATTAAGAATGTTGAGGTGAAAATTGCCGAGGATGGTGAGATTCTAATGAAGGGGCCAAACCAAATGTTGGGTTACTTTAAATCCCCAGAGCTTACTGCCGAGGTTATTGACTCAGAGGGATGGTTTCACACAGGCGATATTGGTAAGTTCGAGAAGGGAAAATTCCTAGTTATTACCGATCGTAAAAAGGAGATGTTTAAACTCTCCAATGGCAAGTACATTGCGCCTCAGGTTATAGAGAATAAGCTTAAGGAGTCGTTCTTTGTGGAGCAAGCCATGGTGGTGGGCGAGAATGAGAAGTTTGTTAGCGCAATTATCTCCCCAAATTTCAGCTTCCTACACGACTGGTGCTCGCGTTACAAGATTCACTATGAGAACAACATGGAGCTTATCAAAATTCCCGATGTTATTGCTCGCTTTCAGAAAGAGATTAACTCGTTGAATAAGAATTTGGGAAGTCACGAGCAGATTAAGCGTATACGCTTGGTGTCTGAGCAGTGGACTCCTCAAACGGGTGAACTATCCCCAACGCTTAAGCTTAGGCGTAGGGTAATCTACAATAAGTACGAGGCTATACTTGAAGAAATCTATGGACACGCTAGGGATAATGCTCCCCGAGGGGTTAATGGCGACGACGAATAAACAATATCAAGTTAAATAAAGAAAGCCCCATAGGTTCTTCTATGGGGCTTTCTTTTGTTAGTTTGCTTATTCCGCTTTGGCAACTGTCCCCATAAGTCTAAGCACAATGCTCGAATTTTTTGGGTCATTGGTTATTACTGTAATCGTTTTGCTCTGGCGACCAGTAAACCCTTGGGTTCTGAAAGAGGCAGAGAGCGAACTCTGTTGCCCAGCCTTTATTACTGTAACCTTTGGGGCAACTGTTGTGCATCCGCAGCTCGCCTGAATTTTCCGGATAATTAGATCGCTCTTACCGGTGTTTGTGAAAACAAACTCGTGTTCAATCACATCACCCTCCTTAACATCCCCAAAATCCTTCTGAATTTCGGAAAACTCAATTCTTGGGGCATCTTCGAGTTGCTTTGCCGAGAGCTTCGAAAAGTCTTCCTCGATCCTTGCGCTGATATTAACAAGAATTTTCTCGCTGCTCTTCTTATCTACAACTATTTGAGCTCGGCTCAGGTTGTATCCCCAGTCGTTAACTCCTTTGGCGTCAAACGTGAAAAGTATGTAACCTTCTTGTTCTGGATTAAGTTTGGTGGGAACAGCCGTAATCTTTATGTTTTTTGGTGCTCCTTCGGCAGAAATAGTGATGGGTTCCGTGCCAAAGTTGAATGTTTTAAGGGTATCGGTTTTAACCTGATCAACATAAACAACACCTAAGGAAACATGGGTGTTGGATAAACCCAAATTACCAATCCTTCGGCGATAAATCTCTGCTTTTGTTTTTGGACGAGGAATTACCTGACCTCTAAGCGAAAGCACTACCCCACCACCGGATGTGTTGGAGTATACTGTAATTCGCTGGTTTATTTGGCCAGGCCTACCTTTTGGGTTGTACGATACGGTTACAACACCTTCGTTCCCAGGTAGAATTGGCTCCTTTGTCCATTCCGATGCAGTACAACCGCACGAGGTTGCCACTCGAGTGAGGATAAGCGGTGCGTTACCAGTGTTTTTAAGCTTAAAATCAACCGAAACCACTCCATTATCCTCCTGAATGTCGCCAAAATTATGGTTGGTTGTCATGAATTGTAGAACAGGAGCCTGCTGCTGCGCGGCAACCCCAAGGGCAATAATACTTAGCTGTAAAACCAAAAAAAATCGTTTCATATTATAATAATTTAGTGTAAATGTCTTCCAATAAGGCTATCAAAAGTAGTAAGATTTTATTTTTCGCGTAAATTTCTGTCCTTTTGTTTTATCAAAGTTTATTCCACAGCTTATTGTAAAGCCAGTTTTGGTGCTACTTTTTAGGATAAACATAATTAAGTGGGTTTTGATTACCTTTGTTGAAAATCTATTTTGTTGATGAGCATTAACGAGATTCTTATTCTTGTGTTGATAGGCGTACTAGCTGGCTTTACAGGTGGTGCTTTAGGCCTTGGGGGAGGAATTGTTATAGTACCTGCACTGGTATTTATTTTAGGCTTTAGTCAGCACCAGGCACAGGGCACAAGCCTTGCAGTTATTGTGTTTCCCGTGGCCATTCTGGGAGCCTACAACTACTATAAATCGGGATATGTTAACCTAAAATTTGTTGTTATATTAGCTCTTGCTTTTTTTGTTGGGAGCTATCTGGGCTCTTTGATGTCGATAAATTTGCCTGCAAAGCTTTTAAAAAAGATATTTGGCTTCGCTATCCTATTACTATCCTTAAAAATGATTTTCGATAAATAGTTTTCCCCATGCTAAACTCAATACGTCAACTTGCCTACGACCAGCACACTGATATTGTCGAGTTTCGGCGATATCTGCATCAGCATCCCGAGCTATCCTTCCAGGAGGTAAATACTGCAAAGCACATTGCTAAGGAATTGGAAACTATCGGCATTCCATACTTCGCTGGGATAGGAGGAACAGGAATCCTTGCTTTGATTGAGGGTGATGTTCCGGGTCCAACGGTAGGTATAAGAGCCGAACTAGATGCTTTGCCCATTCAGGAGCAAACAGAACTTAAGTTTGCAAGTATAAATGAAAACATAATGCATGCCTGTGGCCACGATGTGCATATGGCTAACCTTATTGGTGCAGCAAAAATTTTATGGAAATTACGGCACTTGCTGAAAGGAAATGTTTTGCTGATTTTTCAGCCTGGCGAGGAGGTGCTTCCGGGCGGTGCACAAAGCATAATCGAATCGCCTGAATTTCAAGAAAACAAGCCAGACCTTATGCTTGGAATGCATATTCTGCCTGAACTTACCTCGGGAAAAGTGGGTTTTAAGGCTGGAGCCTATATGGCATCGGGCGATGAAATTTACTTAAAAGTGAGAGGTAAGGGAGGCCATGCCGCCCTACCTCATACGCTTATCGATCCGGTGCTTATGGCATCGCACATTGTTGTTGCGCTGCAACAGCTGGTTAGCCGAAATTCGCCGGTCGAAATACCCACAGTGCTTTCCTTTGGAAAGGTTATTGCCAACGGGGCAACCAATATTATTCCTGATGTGGTTAACATTGAGGGGACTTTCAGAACCATGGACGAGACTTGGAGGGCAACAGCTCACGAGAATATTAGAAAAATTGCTACAGGTATAGCTCAAGGTATGGGAGGAGAGTGTGAGGTGGAGATCCGTAAAGGTTACCCAACACTATTCAATAATCCCGATTTTACCCGGGTTGTTGCTGAACTTACCGCAGAGTATATGGGCACAAACAATATTGTGGAACTCTCAACCCGAATGACCACCGATGACTTTGCTCGGTTTGCTCAAGCTATACCATCGGTCTACTTCAGGATTGGGAGCGGATTTCCACAGGGTGAATCCATGGTTCTGCATAATAGCAAGCTACTGGTTGATGAGCATGTTTTAGAGCAGTCGGGTGGATTACTTGCCTGGATCGCCATCAATATGCTCGACAAGCATTTGTAGTTTAAGGCATTGGAAATACCCCTCTATTCGAATTTATACTAGTTATAAATACCACAAAAACCCGCTTTTTCTTTTTCAATTAAAGAAATGCTAGTATTTTTGTAGGTGCATACATGCTAAAGTTTAACTAAAAAACCCAAAACAATGGCTTACGTAATTTCTGATGATTGCACCGCTTGCGGTAGCTGCATTGATGAGTGCCCAGTGGAGGCAATATCTGAAGGTGATATCTATAAGATTGACCCAGATGTATGTACCGATTGTGGTGCTTGTGCCGATGTTTGCCCCGTTGAGGCTATTCATCCCGCATAATTAACAGAAGGTACTTATATTAAAGAAAGCCCACTGCCATTAGCAGTGGGCTTTCTGATTTTTAAAGCGATGCATTATCTTACAAAATGGGGTAAATCAACGGGGAGTTCTATAGATAATTCTACCAAGCCAGCAACCTCGTCTTCCCGATGCCAAGGTGTTTGGTATATCAACTTCTTAACCCCATTCTTTGCGATGGTATAGGCATTCGATTCGTTATTGCTCATTAATCGCTGTATAATCTCAATTGAACGTTGGTTATGGCACTGGAAAAGGCTTTTTCCAACAAGTTCCTTTCCGCCCCACTTCTCAAAGGTTTGCTGGGCTTTTTGGTTCATGTAGATTATATCTCCATTCAAATCGCAAACTGTAATGGCGCAATTCAGGCACGTAGCCCATTCGGGTAGATTATTCATGTTTTTTTCGCAAATCTAACCATTATAACAATTCTAGAAAACGACAATCAAATATATTGATTGAGATACTTATTTAAATGAGGCATCTATGTTCTATCAACTTCTCCAAAATAACTGCATGTCAAAAGTGATGCGCTTTGTTTAATAATATGAATTTAGTAATGCTTTAAAAGGTTGGCGTATAAATGAGAATCCACCAGTTTTGCTGGTGGATTCTCTTAGTAGGGTATCTTGAACCCTATTTGTAAACCTAAATCTAAAAATGTTTTTGATTTTTTTTTCAAATTGCAGGATAAATCCAATCCTGCCATGATCTTTAATAATATTTTAAATACATGTATTAGCTCTACCAGATATTAACGAATATTGTGCCAAAAGGTTTAATGTATTGATAATTAATTTTAAAACATTTTAAAGAATGTTGTCAATGCCTGAAATTTATTGATGAATTGATGAATTGTGTCCGTGTACGAACACTGAATGTTCGTTTTTGCAATTACCTTAAGCCTACAAATTTTTAGACTTATCGGATGAACTGAAACTGATTTTGGGAGAGTATAGGGCTATTAATTCTCTTTAGGACAGGCATCCAACCTTCGGTATTCGAGAAGTAGGTCGATTGTGCTTAATTTTTCTTGTTGGTACGACGTATCGATAAGATTTAAAAGGCAACTTGCAGTCGAGGTAACGGGTTGCTTGTCGAAATAATGCTCGTGGGCAAAATTCAGGTATTTAAGGAGTTTAAAGGCATCGAACCACAGAAAAAACCGTTTCACAAACGATTCGGGCTGCGATGTATTGGAATTTATTTCCTGAATGGCTTTAGTAAACTCATTTGCGTGCAGGAACTTTTTGAGGGGCTCAGGCTGATTATCTAGAAATTGGGCAAACTCATTTTCGGAAGCATTAAACAGAGATGTTTGGGCCGTATTTAAGAAATCCTTGAGTGAGAGGAAAGAATCTAGGTTGTACGTTAGGTACTCTTTGGTATTATTCTCCAAGTATTTTGTCATGGCACGACCAGTGCCAAATGGTACGCGGTGCGAGGTTCGGGGCGAGGGGAAAATGGTAGCACTGTTAATCTCTCGGAAATTCCCGTGGGGAATTATTTTCTGCAAAAAGTAGAAGTCTTCACCTGCTTTGTTTTTGTTCATCCCCCCAAATTTAAGATAGGCATTGGCGCTACATGCCATGCTCGAACCCACAGTTTGGTATGAGAAAGGGTGTCCAATAAATCGCCCTGCCTGAACATAGTATCGCAAATGCAGTTCGTACTGGGCAATCCCAGTATAGACTTGCGAGTCGAACTCAGTACCTGTTGTTGGATGTTCGTAACGAATGGAGCAGGCTGTAGTCTCGGGGTAATTTAGCCACAGCTTTTCTAATTCAACCAGGTAGTTGGGCGAGCAAGTGGCATCGGCATCAAAACAGGCAATTATTTTGGTCCGATTTGCTGATAGCATAAGCCGCCATGCGGCTTCGTCCATACCGGTTTTGCGGGCAAGTCCCACCCCAGCATGTTTTTT
>CAZBBA010000083.1:0-17373 GCA_964490015.1 uncultured Rikenellaceae bacterium | reverse complement strand
AGAGGTATTGCCATTCGACAGAATTTAACCGACGAGTGGAAGGAGAGGGGTATAGATAATGAGCGCGATTATGCCATACTTACTGCTGAAATTTCAAAAGCAACCTTTGGATTAACACCCTCTGAATACAAAAAAATAAAGGGTCTTGCCCTGAAAAACCAGAATCTAAGGGATCATATGACCGACTTTGAACTCATTTTTACGATGCTGGGCGAGAAGGTAACCACTGAGATTTCTAAGAACGAAAAGCCAAAAACGTTCTCAAAAAATAAAAGTGTGGCTAAAAGAGGTGGTTCAGTTGCCGGAAAAGCCCGTAAAGAGACCGAAAAAGAACTAGGTAAAAGTATAATATCCGAGGGAAACTTTTTATCATTAGATAATGCTAATGCCATTAAAAACAAGGATGAGTAAATAGTAAAATGAACTACTTTCGAAAAAATGTCTTTCCACTTATATAACCAACACGATGCAATGGACTGCGGCCCCACCTGTTTAAGAATGGTGGCGCGCCACTACGGTAAGCATTACAATTTAGAGACCCTGCGTGAGCGTAGCCATATTACCCGCGAGGGGGTGAGCATGTTGGGTATTAGCCGTGCTGCCGAGAGCATTGGGTTACGCACCATGGGCGTAAAGCTAAGCTTTGAGCAGCTGCGCAACGAGGCTCCACTGCCTGCCATTGTGCACTGGAACCAGCAGCATTTTGTGGTGGTTTATAAGATATCGGGACGTAGGGGCAATGAGACTATTCATGTGGCCGATCCCGCTGGTGGGCTGCTAAAGTTTCCACAAAAAGAGTTTACGCAATGCTGGTACTCAACAAGCGAGGAGGGCGAGCAGAGGGGCATTGCGCTACTTCTTGAGCCCACACCCGAGTTCTACTCGGCCCGCGACGAGAAGCCCAACCGCCGTAGCTTCGGGTTCCTGTTTAGCTACCTGCGCCCATACCATCGGATGATTGTTCAGATATTCCTAGGGTTGATACTGGGTAGCTTAATGCAGCTACTTTTCCCGTTCCTTACCCAGAGCATAGTCGATCAGGGTATTGGCAACCGCAATATTAGCTTTATTTACCTTGTGCTTATAGCGCAGCTGGTGCTAACGCTAAGCCGCGTATCGGTGGAGTTTATTCGTGGGTGGATATTGCTGCATCTGGGTACCAGGGTGAACGTATCGCTAATATCCGATTTTTTGGCCAAGCTTATGCGCCTGCCCATGCGCTACTTCGATACCAAGATGACGGGCGACCTTATGCAGCGCATTGGCGACCACCGCCGTATCGAGAGTTTCCTTACCAGCACTTCGCTCAACGTGATATTCTCGCTGGTTAACCTGGTAATTTTTGGGGCGGTGCTGCTTTTCTATAGCGCTCAAATATTTTCCGTTTTCTTTATCGGTAGCGCTTTGTATGCGGCTTGGGTATGGCTTTTCCTAAAAAAACGTGCCGAGCTGGATCATCGTCGGTTTGCGCAGATGTCGGCTAACCAGAGTAGCCTTATTCAGCTTATCCAAGGTATGCAGGAGATTAAACTGAGCGGATGCGAGCAGCAGAAACGCTGGGAGTGGGAGAGCATTCAGGCGCGCCTGTTCCGCGTTGGTGTTAAGGGGCTTGCCCTTAGCCAGTACCAGCAGAGCGGTGCGGTGCTGCTCAACGAGGTAAAAAACATTGTTATCACCGTACTAGCCGCCAAAAGCGTGGTGGAGGGCAATCTCACGTTGGGTATGATGCTGGCCATTCAGTATATCATCGGGCAGCTCAACAGCCCCATCGATCAGCTTATCAACTTTATCAACGTTACCCAGGATGCCAAGATTAGCCTCGAGAGGCTTGGTGAGGTACACCTTAGGGATGATGAGGAGGATACTGCAGCATCGAGCATTTCCGATATCCCCGATAATGCTGCGCTGTCGGTAAATAATCTCTCGTTCCGATACGAGGGACCCGATTCGGAGCTGGTGCTTAACGAGGTTAGCATAACCATACCCGAGGGCAAGCAAACCGCCATTGTGGGGACATCCGGGAGCGGTAAAACAACGCTGGTAAAGCTGCTGCTGGGCTTTTACCCAATTGCAACTGGCGAAATTCGGCTGGGCAGCAATAACCTCGAGGTATACAGCCTACGTCGCTGGCGCGAGGAGTGCGGCGTGGTGATGCAGGATGGTTTTATCTTTTCCGATACCATTGCCCGTAACATTGCACCCGGAGTGGAGATTATTGATAAGAAGCGGTTGATTGAGGCCGCTCGCATTGCCAACATTTCCGATTTTATCGCCTCGTTACCGCTGGGTTATAATACCAAGATAGGGGGCGAGGGGCATGGACTGAGTCAGGGGCAAAAGCAGCGAATACTTATTGCCCGTGCAGTGTATAAAGATCCAATGTTTATCTTTTTAGATGAGGCCACCAATTCGCTCGATGCCAACAACGAGAAGGTAATTCTTGAGAATCTGCAGGAATTCATAAAGGGTCGAACCTCGGTGGTGGTGGCGCATAGGTTAAGCACAGTTCGCAGCGCCGACCAGATTATTGTGTTGGAGAAAGGACAGGTTGTTGAGGTGGGAACCCACAAGGAGCTAAGTGCAAAAAAGGGAGCCTACTATACATTGGTTAAGAATCAGTTGGAATTATAAGTGACAGGTGACAGGTGACAGGTGACAGGTGACAGATGACGTTTAGTGATATTATACATGGAGTGTAAATTCATCAAGCTACTCATATTCTACACAATATTGTTTTTTTTCTTGTCCCCTGTCACTCGTCACTCGTCACTCGTCACTACCTGTCACTCGTCACTAAATATCACTTAAAAATCAAAAACATGTCACCAATAAAAACACATAAAGATTTAGAAGTTTGGAGGTTGTCAGTCCAATTCGTGACGGAAATATACCAGATAACATTAACCTTTCCCAAGGAGGAGATGTATGGGATAATTGGTCAGATAAGACGGGCTGCTGTTTCAGTTCCAGCAAATATTGCTGAAGGTTTCGGGCGAAATACTACTGGTGAACTCAAACAGTTTATTGGCATAGCAAAAGGTTCATTATCGGAGGTTGAAACGTTAATTGAGATTTCGTTTAACTTAGGTTTTATTGACGATGTTACAAAAGTTAAGTTAATAGAAACCGTTCAAAAGCTTTTCCGAATGTTAGTTGCACTCAAGGCAAGTTTAAAATAGTCAACAGTTTATGTCACTTGTCACCCAATGTCACTTGTCACTAAATGTCACTTGTCACTAAACGTCACTTGTCACTCAAAGTCACCTGTCACTAAATGTCACCCTAGTCACTCGTCACAAAGATATGGAAGAAAAGATCAACATAAAATCCGATGAGATAACTGAGATACTCGGTACGCCTCCCCGTTGGATTGTTCGCTGGGGCATTACCATTGTGTTTACTGTTATTGCCATAATTTTTATTGGCAGCATTTTTTTTCGTTATCCCGACACGGTGATGGCACCCGTGGTGATAACCGCCGAGAATCCACCTTCGGTGGTGGTGGCCCGCGCAACGGGGAAACCCGCTGCCATTTTTGTTACCGACGGACAGCAGGTATCCAAAGGCGATACGCTGGGCGTAATTGAGAATCCGGCAAATCATATCCACATCTTTCAACTATCTCAATTCATATCAACCTTAAGCATTGCCGATAGTGTTAACCCAATTCATTTGCCTCAAAACCTTGTGCTTGGCGAGGTGCAATCGACCTATAATGCCTTTAGCCGAGCAATTACCGACTATCAAATATTTAGCAAGCAGAGGTTTCATCAGCAGAAAATAGAAGCTCTTCAAAGGGAGCTAAAGCATTACGAGGTATACAGTAAAAGGCTCGAAAATCAGCGAAACCTAACACTAAAAGATATTGAGCTAACCCAAAAGCAGTTCAACCGCGACTCGGCGCTTTTTGTCAGCGGCGTAATAGCTGCTGTTGATTTTGAAAAATCGCAAGCGGCGCTACTGTCCAAGCTGCAAGCATTAGAGGGGGCGCAGCTAAATATTTCCAATACGGCCATCACTATGGAGAGACTGAGGCAGTCGGTGGTGGATACCCGCTTGGAGTACGAGAGCCAGCGAAAGCGGCTGACTGAAGATATTTCAAGTACCCATTCACAGCTTATTACTGCCCTTGCAAGTTGGGAGAAGAGTTATCTGCTAATTGCTATGTCAACAGGTCGGCTAACCTTTATGAGTATTTGGAGCGATCTGCAGGAGGTAACCTTAGGAATTCCACTGTTTGCCATTACACCCGAGAGTATTGGCGAGGTACAGGCTCGGCTGGTTATCCCCTTTGCAGGTGCAGGCAAGGTAGAAACTGGGCATCGGGTTAATATTAAGCTCGATGGCTATTCGTATATGGAGTTTGGTATGGTCGAAGGATTTATCCGTAGCGTATCTTCAGGCTATACAGATAAGGGTTATCCAGCAGTGGCTGAATTGCCAGGTGGCACAACAACTAGTTATGGCATAGCCATTCAGTTCGACCGCGAGCTGCAGGGTATGGCCGAGATCACCACCGAGGATCTTTCGCTACTCCAGCGCTTGTTTAGCCCTTTAAAGCATCTCTACTTATCTAGAGTAAAAGCTGAGAATAACCAATAATTGAAGCACCATATTTTTTTTTAAAAGATCTATTCCTTCTTCTAGATTCAAGTCTCTAGCAACTTCACCATTCCGCATTGTTTGTATCCCAGTCTCGAAAATTTACTAACTTGCACCAGTAAATTACTCCATCACCTTGAGGAAGTTGCTCTTCATACTACTTTGGAGTGCTATGGGCACGGCTGTTTTTAGCAGTGTATCGCCTTATTGCCCTAACCCACAGGAATCTCAATCAAATCTAAACCTTGATAGTCTGGCAAAAGTTTATTTGAATCAAGGGGTGAAGTATGCTCAGGAAAACGAGTTTTTGATTGCAAATGAGTTTTTTTTTAAATCTTTAAAGATTAGGGAAACAATACCAGACTTTCCAAAGGAGCGGTTGGCTAGGGGTTATTTCAATTATGCCAATGTTAAGCTCGATCTCGTTTATGTTGATTCTGCATTTATTTACTACAGTAAGGCCGAGGATATTCTATTAAAACTTGAATCACCCGATCCTGGTTTACTGGGAATAGTTCTATCCGAAAAGGGTAACTGTTTAACCTATATGCAGGATTATAGTAACGCAATTATATACATAAAAAGGGGAATCTCAGTGCTTATGCAGGACTCAGCAAAGAATGCTAAGTCGTTTGTCTTAGCCTACGAAAAGCTATCGAGTGCATACAGGAATCAGGGAAGTATTGATGAGGCCCTGGAGGCTGCCCATAAAGCACATCTATATGCTCGCAAATACAACAAACCAGGCATTCCCAGTACCCTAAATCTTCTGGGTATCCTTTACCTAAGTAAAGAGAATTACTCCGAAGCAGTGAAGTATTTTTTAGCGTCTGAAGAATGGATAAATAGAGGGTTTAGTCTGAGTCTAAGGCATAAAATTTCTGTTTATAGTAATTTAGGATACTCATACAGGATTCTTAAAGAGAATGGTTTAGCCGAATACTACTTTAACAAAGGAATGGGCTTAATCTCTTCAAGTAGGGTTTTTTACCCAATGGTGGTGATTCTGTATACAAACTACGGCGATTTTCTCTTATCAAAAGGGGAGTTAGATAAGGCAGAAGAATTATTTAGGAAAGCCATTGAATTAAACGTTAAGGAGGGAACTAAAGCCGGTATCGATGAGTTGACATTCAGCGATTATTACTCCCTTATCGAGGCGACTAGGTGTTTTGAGGGACTGGCCGATGTAAATGTTTCGTTACTAAAGAAGACGGGTAAAGGCAAGTATCTTGATAAGGCGTTACATTTTTTCTCCAAGTCAATTGATATTATTGATAATGTAACATCTGGAGTAGAAACTGAGACGGATAAACTTAGTGTAAGCCAAAGGTACCACAACTTGTATATTAAAGCCATTCAGGCTAGCTTGTTGCTCGATACATTATGCAATAATGGAATTGATTATGCAATTAATATCTCCTCTAAAGCTAAAGCTTCAGCCCTAAATCAGGCCTTAGCCAGAGAGCGGGGACTAGAGTTTTCTGGTGTGCCGCGCCAGCTTTTAACAAGGGAGCAGGAACTGCGGTTAACAATTGGTTCGGTTAATGAGGCGTACTACGAGGAGAAGCAGAAGGCTAATCCATCCACTAGTAAATTGGAACATCTGGAGTCCCGCCTTTTCGAAGCCCAAAAGGAGTATCGTGAGTTTATTGCCTCGTTGGAGAAGGATTATCCCGGTTACTATGCCCTAAAGTACGACAATAGTTCGGTAACAATAAGCAGTATCCAAAAACGATTATCCCCATCGCAGGTTCTCATCGATTATGTGTTAACAAACAGTGCCCTAATAAGCTTTGTTATTTCCAAGGATAACTTTGAGTGGAAGAGCCAATCAATTGACAGAACTTTTTACGACAGCTTAAATGTTTTCCTTAAACAGGTTAATCCCTCGAGCATAGTTAGCCTTAATCGCCAAAATTTTCTGGACTTTGTGAATACTTCTTACTACTTATACAGATATTTAATAAAACCTTACGAATCGATACTTAAGGGTAAAGAGTTAGTTATTGTGCCACATCTGCAGTTGGCTTCAATCCCATTTGCTGCGCTTATTACTGAGATTCCAAGAGAGATGAATGGATACTATTCTTTACCTTATCTGGCTCGTAAGTCTTCAATATCTTACTTCCCCTCCACAAAAATTTTTGCCACATCTAATCGAAGTCGTCCCCTTTTTAGAGTGAAATCAATTTCAATTGCTCCTGATTACAAGGCGACTTCCCTTGGAGCCAATATCTCTACTCACCGCCAAGAGTTGGGTGCATTGCCTGGAGCCGAACGAGAGGCGCATAACGTATCCAAGATCTTAGGAGGAGATATGCTACTTGGGAGACAAGCATCAGAAAAAATGTTTAAGGACTTAGCCCCCAAGTATGATATCCTTCATCTTGCCATGCATACTCAACTCGACGAGAAGAATCCTTTATACTCGAAA
The DNA here is from genome assembly GCA_964490015.1 of uncultured Rikenellaceae bacterium. Taxonomy (GTDB): domain Bacteria; phylum Bacteroidota; class Bacteroidia; order Bacteroidales; family Tenuifilaceae; genus Perlabentimonas. The sequence goes on along the minus strand of CAZBBA010000083.1, from coordinate 10,334 downwards.
CTAATTTTTGCAGAACCGGTTGATACGGTTGAGGATGGATTTCTAAACATGTTCGAGGTGTATGGGTTAAAGCTTAACACCAAACTTTCGATAATTAGCGCATGTAGAAGTGGCGATGGAGGTATGGTTAAGGGCGAAGGTTTGCTAAGTTTAGCCCGCGGGTTTCAGTATGCAGGTTGTCCGTCTATGGTGGCTGCCCAGTGGCGAGTCGATGATTTTAGCGGAAGCGATATCATGATAAGCTTTTCACAACAGCTGATGAAGGGCCAACAGAAAGGCAAGGCCTTACAAAAGGCTCAACTACAGTACATCGAAAACTCCGACCCATTGCGATCGCATCCTTACTTCTGGGCATCATATCAGATAATAGGCGAGGATTCAGCCATATTCTTTTCACCCATTATTATTGGAGCAATGGTATTGATTGTAATAGTTTTGATCATCACTACTGTTCTTCTCTTTTTAAGAAAAAGAAAGTTGCTAAAGCGAGTTTAAAATCGATCTGGCTTTAACAGAGTAAAACCCATTCTCCTTTTCTATTTCAGCTAGTATAGGCTTTACCTCATCTACTCTTCCTTGCTTAAGAATAGAAAGAGCCAGATACCACCTACAAATCTCTTTGTAATGTACCTCAATGTCTTCAACCAGTAGATCTACAAGAATAGTTTCGGCCAAAACCGCATTGTTGGTTTCTAGGTATACCGAGGCAAGAAGAAGTTTGGCCTGAATATCGCTAGGATGGGATTTCAGATGATTAGTAAGCTCTGAAATAGTAGTATCGCACAGTTTATCACTATAGTACGTATTTGCAATAGTCGATAAAGAGCTATTGCTTTCTTCACCCCCCGATCGTGTTTCTCCAATTAGCTGGTACGTATTAAAGTGGTTCGCAAATAGCACTTCGTGCTTGGGTGCTCTGCTTAAAAGGATAATACTCATCGCGATGATTATTGCAATACAGGCAGCCGCTGAGGCATAGAAAACTTTTCTGAATCTATTTTGGGCGAAGACACTACTTGATTGGGCTAAGGCTATTTTTGCTCGGAGAGCATAAATATCCGACTCACCAGATGATTCATGTAGTTCCTTGCAGATTTTCACCTTTAGCTGTAGGCGAGGGTCATTGGCCAATGCTTTTTCGAAAATCAACTTATCGCTATGCGAAAGCTTTCCCCTAATGTAATCATCAATCATCTTCGAAAAGGTCTTCATCATATTCACCAATTAGCTTACTGAAATTAGGGTCGTCTTTTATGCTTTTTACGAGGGCTTCCTTACAAAGATACTTTCTCCTTCGGGCATTTTCCTCTGTGCCCAGCCTATATTTCTCGGCAATTTTCTCGTAGTCCATCCCCCTAAAGAAATCTTTTAGCAATCGTCTACACGTGTATTCCAACTTTTCGAAATGCTCGTAGAATAGTTTTTTTCTTCTACTTGCCAGATAATCCAGAACAGCCTCCTCGTAGGAGTTGTCCGTTTCATCCTGAACAGCATCAAGTTTGGCTAAACTTTTTAACTCGGAGTCGCATAATCTCCGCCAAACGAGTTTGCAAACTCCAATTATGTAACTTTCCACCATTATGGTGTCACTCAACTTTTGGGTTGTTACCTTGCGGTAAAGGATGATGATGGATTCCTGAAAAATTTCGTTGGCAATATCAGCATCTCCGCCATACCTGCTAATCATTCGCTTTACACTGGGGAAGATTTTTTTGTATAGGTAGTTTAGAGCATATTGATCTTGCTCCAATATACCCTGAAGGAGTTTTTTGTTCGAGTAGGATAGCATTGCCATCGGCCAACCAAAAAGCTTATAATATCAGGCTAATACAGTTCGAGTAATATAGCCAGATGTTCCTAAATGATGCAAATCTAACTATTTTATTGTGATTTTAGGGGGTGCTTCTTATTTGCGTAATATTCATATTGAATAACACTACTTACCGACTAATAATAAAGATTTAGCTTCGCTGCTTTTTCGAGGTCTCGTTTCGCTCGAAATCTATTACAGAATTATCATTATTAAGAAAGATAGGCGGATACTAGTGATAGAATAATTTGTCTCCGTTTGGCTTGCTTCAATGTATTTCCTTTCAACATTCCTATGTTTTTGCGAGTCATTTTTGGCTAAAAAGGGTCATTTTTTTTTGCGTTTTCAAAAAACCTCCCAAAAAATGCAAAAATTTTACATTTGTAACAACCAGAAAAACAGGTAGATGCAAAGTTTTTTTACTTTTTTTGACGAAAATCGTGTCACAAAACCGAAAAACCCAGGATATATAATTAGAAGGGCATATGTAATTCAGCCCCCAGTAATCGAAAATACATTTACAGAATAATTTTAAGTTAAACTAATCTAACCATTTTGCCATGAAAACAATGAAAAACCAAACCAATGTAAGCAGCTTTAGCCGCTTTTCGAATCAGATGCTAACCACCCAGCAGATGAAACAACTAGTAGGAGGTGAGGAGCCACCCGCTGATGGCGGAACCACAGGAGATAGTACAACAAAAGAAGATAAGAAAGAATATCAAGGAGAAGACTAAATAGAAAAAAAATGAAAACAACCAATTACCTAATGGAAAGTTATCTCGACTCCACCATTGATTTGGAGGATAAGCAGGTACTTGTCCATAAAATTAAACAGAATAGGAGTTTAGCTCAGGAGTTGGCCTTTAGGGACGAGCTAAACCACCTGGCGAGCGAGGACGACATTGCCTTGCTAAGGCAAAAACTTAACCTGGCGTATAAGCTTCATAAGGTGGAGGAGCAAGAACCCAGTCCTAAGATATCCCGAAGACGTACCCGTCGAATTTTCTACGCGGCTGCCACAGTAACCGGCATTGCTCTTGGAGGCTGGGCGGTTATCTCGGGAGGTAACTACGGGGTCGATTATGGGCAGCTTTACGAGAACTACTTCACGCCTTATCCTCCTGTTACAATTTTTAGAGAAAGCAATGCCTTAGAGCTCCAACGAGGGTTTGTTAACTCTATGAGTCTTTATCAGGCTTCTCAGTATACCGAGGCTGCCATAGAGCTGGAGAAACTCCTAACTGAGGATCCATCCTCTACAACCATAAGGTTCTACCTGGGGGTATCTTACATGAAGATGGGAGAGTACTCAAAATCGCGCGACAACTTCGATTTGATTATTAATAAAGATCCTTTCTTTTCGGAGCAGGCATTGTGGTACAAAGGCTTATGCTATATAGCCGAGGCGGAAACCGATAAGGCCATAGAAACCCTCACCGCATTAAGTACCCAAAACACCTCCTATAAAGGAAAGGCAGCAAAACTGCTAAAGAAATTAAAGCGTAACTAAGCCATTAATTGAAGTCAAACAAATAACCCCTTAAAAAAATGATTAACGATTCTTTCTTACTGAAAGTAGCCACCATGGAGCATAATGCTGCCGTAGCTACTCTTATCGAACGTCCCTACAGCATTTGCTACTTGGAGGCGGAGCGAAAACTTACGCATCTGTACTTGGAAAACGATACACGTTTTACCATAAACGCTATGATTCAGGAGCTCGAGGATGTGCTTCCACCAAATCTTTTCTTCAACTGTGGAACCTCGTGTCTCGTAAATGCCTCAAAGGTTTTAGAATTCTGGGCAACCGCTGAGCCAATTCTTGTTATCTCTTGTGGGCATATACTTCCAGTTCCACTTAGCGAGGTGCAGAATGTGCTCGACTTTTTAGGAAGCGACAAACTAAAATTGGAGAATAAGCCGAGGATAGTCGCCTTCCGTTAGTACACCCTTACCTGATATATTCCCAAGATACCTGCATTCCGAAGATTTTCTTCGGATGCAGGTGTTTTTTTAAACTTCAGAAATTTCTGAAAACAATCCGGAAATAATCTTTAATATAAGTGTGGTAAAATACTGTTAAGCAGCACTTTAGTGGCAATCAGGATTCATAAACTAAATCTTTTGTTTTAGCTAGGTAATAATTAATACCTTTATTCGCTGGGACAAACAAACTTTTTTTGACATGCAAACTTACTCTGTATCTAAACCGGACAGTAATCTGTTTGGTCAAATAACCTTGTCGCCTTCTAAAAGCATTAGTAATAGGGATATTGTTATAAGGGCGCTAAAAAATTCTAAATTCGATATTAAAACGGTTTCCGAGAAGGATGCCGCTAAGGTTTTTGCCGATGAAATTCGTAAGGGCGAAGTAACTCTCGATGCGGGTGATCCCGCCAAGGCTATTAGGCTATTAAGGGCGTTTTTAAGCTATTTCAAGGGCGATTGGATTGTAACTGGCTCTGCCGAAATGCACAAGCGCCCGGTGGGTGATGTTATTGACATGCTTCGCGAACAGGGTATAAATATTAAGTATATTGAACGTGAAGGGTTCCCCCCACTAAAAATTATTGGCAAGGCAATTAAAAGTAGTATCATTAGAGTCGATGCGATTATCTGTAGCCAGTTTATCAACTCTTCACTACTTCTATCACCATCATTATCGACCGATGATGTGGTTGAGTTAAAGAACCGAGTAATTAGCTCGCCTTATATTAAACAAACCCTACGTTTGCTAAGGTACTTGGGAATAAATAGCAATTGGGATAAGGATGAAATACTCGTTGAGCATGATCTACACGCAGAATCGGCGCTTACAGTAGAGGCCGATTGGCTATCGGCGAGCTACTGGTATCAGATGGCAGCTATTTCGTCGCAGCTCGATTTTAGTATAAATGGCTTAAACCCCGAAAGTGCTCAGAGCGATGCCATTGTAAAGGAACTTTTTGAACCGCTTGGGGTCAAAACAACTCCAACTTCCAATGGTGTTAGATTAACAAAAACGGCTCGGAAAATAAACCATTTTAAGTACGATTTTTCAAGCAATCCTCATCTAATCCCCACAATGGTGGCAACCTGCGTCGCACTAAACTTACCGTTCAGCTTTGCCGGAATTGAGGTGATGAACTGCTTTGAATCAAACCGAAAGATGGCTCTTCAATTTCACATGCAAAGATTTGGAGCAAGGCTATCAATCGAAAAAAGGGGTGAGTTTGAAATTATGCATTTCAACGGGGAAACAACAGTGTCGAAAGGTAAAAAATTTGATTTTAATCACCTAGACGACCATAGAGTAGTAATGGCGTTGGCTGCCTTAACTCCTCTTGGCTGCAATCTTTCCATCGAAAATCCTAGATTAGTTTCAAAGTCGTACCCTAGTTTTTGGGACGACTTAAAGAAAGCAGGATTCATTGTAGTGTAGAATTTTGATTAGTATTGCAAGAGGGTGTATTTAACTCCCTCTTTTGAAATTGTGTCGTTCGCAAACCATAACGACAGCAAACATTTCAACCGCAAAATTTGTTTGGGGACTAAAAGTTTGTTTATATCCTACCCTTTTAGCATCTTTGAGAGGGATTTTAAAAACGTCAACCAAACGGATTTAATCCAATGCATACATTTAACGATACAGAGATTGCCTTTGCCTGGCGAAGTGATAGAGCTTTACGCAAGGCTAAATTTCTTTTCAAAACTATTTCCTGGCCATGGCTAGTTAGTGCGGGAAGTGTCCTGCTTAAAATTGCCTTAGCAATTAGGTTTCCCATTTCGTGGATAGTAAAACCCACAATATTTAGTCATTTTGTGGGTGGCGAAACCCTACACGAAAGTATTCCCACTGTTGATGCGCTGGCTCGTTATGGTGTTAAATCCATTCTCGACTATTCCGTTGAGGGAAAAGGAACAACCAAAGCGCAGGAAGATGCATATAACGAGATATTGAATTCTATCCATAATGCAGCCTCAAACCCCAACATCACCTTTTCGGTGTTTAAGCCTACCGGGCTAATTAAAGTTGAAGTTTTAGAGAAGGTAAGTTCTGGTATTTCCCTTTCTCAGGCCGAGAGCGAGCAATTCAATATTTTTAAGCAGCGGGTGCATAGCCTGTGCAGTGTATCAGCAAAAGCGAATACTCCAATTCTAATCGATGCAGAGGATTCGTGGTATCAAAAGGCATTAGATGAGGTTATTCGCGACATGATGTTCGAGTTTAATAAGTCTCATGTTTTGGTGTATAATACGCTGCAAATGTATCGGGTCGATAGATTCGATTTTCTGAAAGAAGCCTTAAAGGATGCCTCGGTTAATGGGTTTAAGCTGGGGATTAAGTTTGTACGCGGGGCATACATGGAAAAAGAACGGGAACGCGCTGAAGTTATGGGGTATCCATCGCCAATTCATCCCACCAAGGACGATACCGATAAGGCATTTAACGACGCCCAAGAGTTTGGCTTCGCTAATCTGAACACTATTTCAATTTTTTGCGGCACACACAACGAGGAGAGTGTTTTAAAACTGTGTGAGTTGATGGAGACAGCAGGAATTAATAGAAATGATCCTCGTATAACATTCTCACAACTCTTGGGCATGAGCGATAACATCTCTTTTATGCTAGGTCACTTAGGCTATAATGTGGCAAAGTATATCCCCTATGGTCCAGTTCGCGTGGTAATGCCTTACCTGATTAGGCGTGCTCAGGAAAATACATCAGTCAAAGGGCAAACAGGACGGGAACTTTCGCTAATAACACATGAGATTAACCGAAGAATAACCAAAGCTTAGCTAAAGATTATGAAGTTCGAAAACGACCAAACGGTAATCAAAATACAAATGCAGAAACGGATCGTTGCCGTAATTTCTGCTGTTCTTGTAGCATTACTTTTCTTCACGAATTTCGATAAGTTTCTGGTCGATTTAACGGGCTTGCCTCGATTTGTTTTCATAGTATTCTTCCTTTCGTTCTTTTTTCTGTTTTACATTTACCATTTAGTAGCCGCTTCGGCATACATTTACTATACCGATGAGGAAAGCAAAATTGTTTTACGCTTTTATCAGCTTAACCTGTTTAGTTCTGGCAAGATGTCGTACGAGATTCCCAAGCGCGATTTTACTGGTTTCAAGATTGCGTATAAGTATAGGAAGTTAAGGGAGAATCTTATCCTCTTTAGGGTTTACCAGGGATCGGTGGTTCGATATCCTGCAATCCCGATTACAGCTCTTACTAAATCCGAACGTAGCAAGTTACTTAGCAACCTAAATCAGCATATACCAAAAGCTAGTTGAACATCATAATTAGATAGGTCTTGTAATCAAGCCAGTGCGCTTTGTGTAATGGATCAAAACCAGTTGCAATACCAAATTGGTATCGATATGATACCCCGTATTGGTAGTATCAACGCCAAAAAACTCATAGCATACTGCGGTGGGGTTGAGGCTGTTTTTCGGCAATCGAAAAAAGCACTCACGCAAATTCCAGGAATAGGCCAGGTTACTGCTCACGAAATAGCGAATCAGAGTATACTCGACAGGGCAAAAGCGGAGGTCGATTTTGTGGTAAAGCACAATATCAAAACCTATTTCTACCTCGATCACGATTACCCTCAGCGTCTTCGCCAGTGCGAGGATGGGCCTATTGTGCTATTTTCCAAAAGTAAAGGAAATCTAAATCTCGATCAAACCAAGGTAATTAGCATTGTGGGAACTCGAAGCGTAACCGACTACGGGAAAACAGTGTGTAACCAGATTATTGATAAACTGGTGCAAAATGGGCATAAGCCCATTGTTGTTAGCGGCTTGGCGTATGGTGTTGATATTTGTGCACACAAAGCCGCAATCAGGAATCAAACCCCAACGGTTGCGGTGCTTGGGCATGGTTTAGATATTATATACCCTTCGGTTCATCGTAACATAGCCAAAGATATTTATGAGCAGGGAAGCCTAATCACCGATTTCCCATCGAAAACTGATTTTGACAGGAATAACTTTATTAAGCGGAATCGGATAATAGCAGGCCTTTCCGATGCTACGCTGGTTGTTGAAAGCGCCGAAACAGGGGGATCTCTCATAACTGCCGATATTGCCCAATCTTATAACCGCGAGGTATTTGCCATTCCTGGTCCTGTAAATCATCAATACTCAAGAGGGTGTAATCTTTTGATCAAGACCAACAAAGCGGCTCTTATCGAAACGGCTGAGGATATCGAATTTCAACTGGGTTGGGAATCGCCAAAAGGGAAAAGGGTTGAACAGCAGCTAACAATTCTCCCCAAATTATCCGACGAGGAGCAAAGGGTTTACGATGTGATCCGAGAATTTGGCCAAGAGGTTATTGATGTTATATGTTTTAAAACAAAAATGCCCGTAGCCAAAGTATCATCAATTCTCCTCAACTTAGAGTTTGCGGGACTAATAAAGTGTAGGCCAGGAAAGGTGTTTGCACTAGCCAATAATTTTTGAAGGCTGACCTAAAGTTTTTACCCAAATCCAATGTCCTTCCACAGTATTGTAAACATTTACTATGTTTGTACCCTCATTTCTGATATTTAATGCAGCTATTCGATACCCATACCCATATCTTCTCCGACGACTTTAACCACGATCGCCACGATTCTGTTGCTCGTGCAAAGGCAGTTGGAGTAAAGGGCATGATTCTCCCAAATATCGACAGCCAATCCATAGATGCTTTGATTACTACAGCAGAACATTTCCCCAATTATTGTTTGCCATGCATGGGTTTGCACCCCACTTCGGTTATAGAGAATTTTATCGATGAGCTGCAAATTGTGGAGGATTGGCTTACCAAGTATAGGTTCTACGCCGTGGGAGAGATAGGAATCGATTTATACTGGGACAAAACCTACATTGATCAGCAGAAGGAGGCTTTTCGCTTTCAGCTTCAGCTGGCCAAACGGCTTAATCTTCCTGTAATAATTCACACCCGAAACTCATTCAACGAGGTTTTATCAATTGTCGATCAGGAGAATGATGAGCGGCTAAGGGGTGTTTTCCACAGCTTTTCGGGAACCCTCGATAACTATAATCACATTATTGGTTATGGAGGATTTATGATTGGGATTGGTGGTGTGGTTACCTACAAGCATGGCGGTGTTGATAAGTTGGTTGGGCAAATGGACTTAAATCACATTGTGCTCGAAACCGATTCGCCATACCTTTCCCCCGTACCCCAAAGGGGTAAACGCAACGAGAGCGAAAACCTGATATACACCTTGAACAGAGTTGCCGAACTGCTTAACATCCCGGCCGAAGAGGTGGCTGAGATTACTACACGGAATGCAGGCAAACTTTTTTCCATCGAATTGACTTAGCTTATGAGTAGCGAATCAACATCAATTCTAATCATCTATACCGGTGGAACTATCGGTATGAAGGAAAACCCCGAAACCGGAGCGCTTGCCCCATTCAATTTCGATCAAATTCTCGATGAGGTTCCTGAGCTGCGGAAATTTGGGTTTAACCTCGACACAATTTCCTTTAACCCGCTGGTCGATTCAAGCGATATAACACCCGAATTCTGGGTTAGTCTTGCGCAGATTATTGAGACCAACTACGATCGGTATAATGGTTTTGTTATTCTTCATGGTACCGACACCATGTCGTTTTCGGCCTCTGCGCTGAGCTTTATGCTCGAGAATCTTTCCAAACCAGTTGTTTTTACAGGCTCACAGCTGCCCATAGGCAAGCTGCGTACCGATGGTAAAGAGAATTTGATAAGCGCCATAGAGATTGCCGCAGCAACAAGTAATGGTCAACCCTTGGTTCCCGAAGTCACAATTTTTTTCGAGAATCAGCTCTTCAGAGGGAACAGAACATCAAAACATAATGCTGAGCATTTTAATGCATTCCGCTCCGATAATTACCCAACGCTTGCTCAGGCAGGAATAAGCATAAACTACAGTTTTGCCTACATCCACTATCCTACGCACGTGCGCGAGTTGGTTGTTCACACTCAATTCGAAACAAGCATCGCTGTTCTGCCCCTGTTTCCCGGAATCACCCCATCGGCAGTTGATGCTGTTCTCGACACTAAAGGGGTTAAAGCGGTAATTCTTCAAACATTTGGTTCTGGCAATGGCCCAAGTTCCGATTGGTTCCTAAAACGTATTAATACGGCCGTGGATAGGGGTATCCTCATTTTTAACGTAACTCAGTGCAAAGCGGGGGGCGTTGATATGGACAAGTACGATAATGGTTTACGCCTTAAAAAGGCTGGGGTAATAAGTGGTAAGGACATAACATTTGAGGCCGCAGTGGCAAAGTTGATGTTTTTGCTGGGGCAAAATCTCTCATTTCAGGAACTCCAAACTAAAGTCCAAGAATCAATAAGCGGGGAAATATCGAGGTAAATGTGTTGGTTTAAATTTTTTTTTGTATTTTGCGCCCCTATTTTGGCAGCCCAAAATGAGCGTTTTACTGGAGAGATGGCCGAGTGGTCGAAGGCGCACGCCTGGAAAGTGTGTATACCTCACAAGGGTATCGTGGGTTCGAATCCCACTCTCTCCGCTTG
>CAZBBA010000082.1:0-17654 GCA_964490015.1 uncultured Rikenellaceae bacterium | reverse complement strand
ACGGTCGTTGAGTTTTTTGAGGCGTTTCTCCTCAATCTGTGCCTCGCGTTTGGATGGGTGTTGCTTGAGGTACATCAGCAGCCAGGGTTCCTTGCCAGCCGTGTAACGGCTTAATCCGTTGTTGTGCTCAAAGAGCCGATGCTCGGGGTTGGTGGTGAACCCCTTGTAGTAAACCTCGAAGGTCGGGCTGTAAATGACGTATGTGTAGAACATCGATACGGGTATAAATGACAAAAGCCTCCTGAAAGGAGGCTTTTGCGGTCCGGACGGGACTCGAACCCGCGACCCCATGCGTGACAGGCATGTATTCTAACCAAACTGAACTACCGGACCAATATTTTTAAAGAACTTGCGTTTGTTTTTGACGGTGCAAAGATATATCTTCTTTTAAAATCTGCAATACCTTTTTCAAAAAAAATTATCTTCGAAAGAAACTAAAATGAACATTTCCGTAATTACGGGTTTCGGCGTAGCCATTGAGTTTCGAGAGATCTCCTCTTTTAGAATGCTCAACAATAAGCCAGCCATTGTCCCTGAGCAGGTTATGAGTAAACACAATTTCTGGAATCTGATCAATGCCTTTTATATCATAGGGTGGGTCGGCAAAAATAATGTCAAATTGCAGCCTGCAATTTTTTAGAAATTTATAGGCATCGTGCCTAATTGGAGTAATTTGATTAAGGTTTAACTCCCCAATTACTTTACGGATAAAACCAAAATGCGTGAAATCCATCTCAACCAGATGAATGTTTTTGCATCCCCGAGAGGCAAATTCAAAGCTAATGCTTCCTGTTCCCGCAAAAAGATCGAGAACGCTTATCTCCTCAAAGTCAAAATTATTACTGAGGATATTGAAAAGCCCCTCCTTCGCAATGTCGGTTGTGGGACGGGCTTTTATGTTTTTGGGTGGGCTGAAAATTCGACCCTTAAACTCACCACTTACTATACGCATAGCGACTGGTTGAAAAGGGTTGCATGTGATCTTTTATACCTTGAAAGTAAATAGCTGAAATGAGACTGGTTTGAAGCGGGTGCGTTTTCAACGCTTTTGAAGAATCGTTTAAGGAGTGTAGATAGTTCTTCCTCCTTGTCGACTTGCCCAAATAGTTCTACAGCAGTACTATGCGTTTTACATTCGAACTGGTTGCATATATTCGTTAGGTGATAAGCTAAATCGTTATGAATTCTGTGTATGTTGCTCCCGCAGTGAAGTAGTTTTCCGTTTTGCGAAAGAATAATAATTGCAAAATCTCCCATAAAGGCCACAGAAAGGAGCGGAGATTTGCTGCTTTGCCACGATTGGATATGGTGTTTTAACGTAGAGTTGATGCAGCTTAAAACTACTGAGTCCTTGTGTATCTTAAGCCAAGCAGTAATTAATGCCGATGGGATACTGAATACACCCACTACATCGTTGGTGATTGATTTAAACCTAATCTCATCTAGCGGGGGAATAGGATTTACCAACGATAGCAATTGTTTAGCCTTATCGGGCTCGAAAAAAACTTTGGGTACTAGGGTGAAAACCGGATTAATATGACTAAAGGTGATTTTTTTGAAGGGTTTTGCGAGCCAACTGTACGTAGCTATCATTTCATTTACCCGTTCAATCCAATCGTCCTCATTGCAAAAAGCATGCTTAAAGGGCGACTCTACAAGAGCAATAAACTGATTTCGGGTCAGATCCTTTACGCAAAAAGAAAATCCATTCAGGGATACCTGAATGGATAATTCGTATGTTTCGGTACGGAATAAGTCGAAGGTTTCGTCGAAAAGTTCAAACTTTTGCATAGTTACCCCATACCTATTCCCAGTTACCTGCATTATTGTTTGCTTCAGTAAGTGAACCAACCTGCAGACCAGGGTAGCGCTCTAGCTTCTTCCTAAGGTCGTTCATGTTGATAACCAATTGACGATCGAGACCCTTCAACAATACATTGTTGTGAACCTTAGCCTCAAATACCTTTATTTTTAAGCCTGAACCCGTTTCAATTTCACCTGCTCCCATTTCGAATTGTGCACCTCCAGTGAATGGCACTAGCCTAAGTGAATCAACTGGGTATCCCTTTTTGAAAAGGCTATCCAGAATGCTGATCTTAACGGTATCGCGACGAACAAGTCCTTTGGCCACAGCTACTGAGTCGTCTAACGAACCAATCTGGCGTACAACCCTGAAAGAGTCATACTTAACAAAATTGATTAAAGTGTCGAAACTGCCAGTAAACTTATTATACTCAGTGCGGTAAGCTATTTGAGCGGTTCTGATATCCTTTAGGCGATCGATGGTTTTGGCGTACCTTTTATCCTTGTCTCTGTTGAAGCGTATAGGATTCATTATACTCTCGTATACTAGATAGGATAAAACCACTATAAGAATTAGAAGCAGAATTTGATAAACGGTTTTCATTTTACTCAATTTAATTTAAGTTTGCCTGCAAATTTATAAACATAAAATTAAATTCTTACACCCAAACTCATTTAAATTCTCCCCCAGAAATGAAAAAAGATGCCCTGCTTTCGTCTCTTATTAAAAGTATTGGTCATGAATTAACACGAAGCCAGGAGGTTACGGCTGGATTGCTTGCCGATTTTTTTGTGAGCAAAAAAGACCGAGAAATTTTTTTACTCAAGGGATATGCCGGCACAGGGAAAACAACACTAATTGCTGCTTGTGTCCGATCATTATTAGTGCAGGGTATTAAGGTAGTTTTGCTGGCTCCTACAGGGAGAGCAGCAAAGGTACTGTCCCAATACTCGGGTTATCCAGCATATACAATTCATAAGTGGATTTATCGCCAGCAATCGCAAAAGGAAGCCGAAGGACGATTTGTTCTCAACAGAAATATGAGCAGCAACACAGTATTTATTGTTGATGAGGGTTCCATGATCAATAACTCGTCAGAGGATTCTTTTTTTGGATCAGGAAATGTGCTAGAGGATCTTATTCAGTTTATCGACGATGGCGATAATTGCCGGCTTATGATTGTTGGCGATGAAGCACAGTTACCGCCAATAAAACTCGATATAAGCCCCGCACTCGATAAGCGTGTTCTAGAGAGCTATGGATTCGAAGTCACTGAGATTACCTTGAATGAGGTGGTGCGGCAAGCTGCCGACTCGGGAATCCTTAGCAATGCAACTTTTATTCGTACGATGATTGCCAAAAATTTTAGTGCTGTTCCCAAGTTTCAGCTGGTTGGATTTAACGATATTTTAAAGTTGTCGGGTGCAGAACTGATAGAAACCATGGAAAGCAGCTACTCGCGCGTGGGAGTAAACGAAACCATGGTTCTAAACTATTCCAACAAGCGCGCAAACAAGTATAATCAGGGTATTCGAAATCAGATTCTCTGGCGCGAGGAGGAACTCTCCATCGGCGATTTGCTAATGGTGGTTCGCAATAACTATTTCTGGGTCGAGACAATACAGGATATAAATTTTATTGCCAATGGCGATGTTGTTGAGGTGGTGCGGATTAGAAATGTGCAGGAGCTCCATGGGTTCAGGTTTGCCGATGTAACCGTAAGGCTAACCGATTACCAGCAGCAGGAACTCGATGTGATGATCATGTTAGACACCCTTTCGCTCGAGGGGCCATCGTTACCCTCCGATAGAACAAATAAACTTTTCGAAAGCGTTTCGCTTGACTATGCTGATATCATCAACAAGAGGAATAAACTTAAAAAGATAAAGGAGGATCCGTATTTCAATGCGCTTCAGGTAAAGTTCGCATATGCAGTAACCTGTCATAAGGCTCAGGGCGGGCAGTGGAAGCATGTGTATATCGACCAAGGTTTTTTCCGTGATGATATGATAAGCAAGGAGTACTTAAGATGGCTCTACACAGCACTAACACGTGCAACGGAACGGGTTTACTTGGTGAATTTTGCCAAGGAGTTCTTTACCGATGAGTTCTCCTAAATCCCGCAGCATATTCAAAAGCGAAGCTTACGATCAATACTAGGCGATTTAAATATCAACCCAATATAATTAGGTTTTTTTAAATAATTCGATAATTTTACGAGGTCAACAAAACCCATCGAGTGATGAAAAACAAACGCACTATTCGCCAGAAGATTTTGCTTTATATCCTTCTTGTCTTTGCCATATTCTACGTTATTTCGGTAGGCTACATTACTGTTAATTCTCGCCAGGCTATACTTAACGAAACGCTGCAGAAAACCGAGCTTTTAGCTGAAAATGCAGCCAGCGAAATAGGCAAATTCTTTGAGCGGAACATTACTCTTACTCGCACTTTATCGCAGGCATTTACGGTCTACAAAAACATGCCCTCGGAGCAGTGGACTAAGCTGTTTCTCGAGATGTACTTGCCAGTTTTAAAGGCAAATCCACATATTTATATAATATGGGATAGCTGGGAGTACTACGGCTATGTTCCAGGTTACACCAAGGATTATGGTCGGATATTGATGTTCGCGTTGCGTGATGATAATAATAATTTCAGTAGCGAGGTAGAGGAGCGTAGTCTCGACGGCGACCCCGAGCTGTATGGTGCGTTTAAAAAGGCGAATGTGGACGATATTTGGGAGCCCTACCTCGATGTGGTTGAGGATAATAAGCGAGAGGCTCGGCTAATGACCACCATCGCATCTCCCATTCAAATAGATCGAAAATACATGGGGCTTATTGGGGTTGATGTTGAACTTACTGCCCTTCAGCATTTAGTGCAGGACGTTAAAACTGTTAACGGCGGTTTTGCTTTTCTGCTCTCCAATGCAGGCGTTATTGCAGGGCATCCCGACGGACAGCAGATTAATAAAAATGTCTCTGACCTCTATCCCGATGAGGTTAACCGCGAACAGGTACTCAATAAGGTTAAAATGGGAAACGAATTCTCCTTTACGCGTATCGATTCGCAGGGGAATAGCCATTACATGTTTTTTGCTCCAGTAAAGATAAATGGCGTAGAAAAGCCTTGGTCATTAGCTGTTTCCATACCCTACAAGGAGATAATGCGAACAGCCAACAAAATGCTTTATATCTCCCTTTTCGTAGGACTTTTTGCTCTTGCCGTTGTTGTAATCCTACTCATTATAATCTCCAACAATCTTACTCGTCCTATTGTAAGCATAACCGATTCTCTGAAGCGTATGGCCAATGGTGAAATATCTAAAAAGATGATTCTTGATATTTCCTCTAAGGACGAGATTGAGGAGATGGCCCAGGCCTTTAACCGATCAATAGAGGGGCTGAACCAGAAAACATCCTTTGCTTTGGATATAGGCAATGGTAAACTAGACAGCAAACTAGAGCTGCTTAGCGAGAGCGATATCCTTGGGAAATCGCTTATCGATATGCGCGATAGCCTTAAGGTGGCAAAGGACGATGAGATTAAGCGTAAAGAGGAGGACAAAAAGCGGGCATGGGCCAACGAGGGTTTTGCCATGTTCGCCGATATCCTACGGCGTAACAACGATAACCTCCAGAATCTTGCCGATGAGATTGTAAAATCTCTGGTAAAGTATGTAAATGCCAACCAGGCCGCACTATTCAGCCTTAACGACGACGATAAGAATGATAGGTTTTTTGAGTTGATTGCCGCCTATGCCTGGGATAGGAAAAAGTATGTGAGCAAACGCCTCGAGTTACAGGAAGGACTTGTGGGTGCCTGCGCGCTAGAGAAAGAGACTATTCAGCTTACCGAGGTCCCCGACGATTACGTGGAAATTACCTCCGGTTTGGGCAAGGCCACGCCTAGGTTTATAGTATTGGTACCGTTAAAGCACGAGGAAGAGGTTCTTGGCGTTATCGAAATGGCCTCATTTAAAAAGATGGAGCAGTTCGAAGTCGATTTCCTTGAACGTGTTGCACAAAGCATTGCATCTACAATCCTTACCGTAAGGGTTAATGCTAAAACACTATATCTGCTCGAACAATCGCAGCAACAGGCCGAGGAGATGCTGGCGCAGGAGGAGGAAGTTCGGCAGAATATGGAGGAGCTACAAGCCACTCAGGAGGAGATGGAGCGTAAGCGGGTTGAACAGGAGAAAATGCAGAAGGAGTTAGAACACGAGTTAACTCTACTTAACGCCCTGATGCATAATATTCCCGATTTCATCTACTTTAAGGACGAGAGGAGTCGTTTTATTCGTATCAGCAAATCAATGGTTAAACTTTTCAATGCAAATTCCCCCGATGAACTGGTTGGTAAATCCGACTTCGATTTCCATACCAACGAGAATGCCGAGAAATTTTATGGTGAAGAGCGCGAAATAATGCAAACTCAGCAACCTATAGTTGATAAGGTTGTTCATGAGAAATTTGACGATGGGAGGGAGCAGTGGGTCTCAACAACCAAAATGCCTCTACTCGATTCTAGCGGAAGGGTTGTAGGCACATGGGGAATCAGTAAGATTATCACTGACCTTAAAAAGGCTGAAATCAAAGCTCAGAAACTTGCCGCGGAAGCAGAAAAGTTAAAGGATATTATCTCGTCACACGAGGGGGATTATCAGGCTATTGTCAGAGCGCTTGACTCATCAATATTCGTGGCTGAATTCTCAACCGATGGTATAATCCTTAGAATCAACGAGCCGCTGGAGGCTGTTATGTCCAAATCTTCTAGCGATATTAAGGGGATGCATCATTCCGACTTATTTAGGGCACAAACTGATGACGATAATACATATAAAGAATTTTGGGATGATTTGAAAAAAGGGATTATTCGCCAGCGTCAGTTTAGGGGTGCCATTGGTGGATCAGCACTTGTACTCAACGAAACCTATTCCCCTGTATTGGATGGTAATGGTAATGTTCAAAAGATAATAGCCATAGCCGTAAAGGGGTAGTAAGAATGATGATTGGAATGCCGCAATTTTTTTATTCAGGGGGTGTGTTTTTCTAGTTAGGCAAAGTTGATGAAAAGGTTCTGCTAATCATAGAATACACCATAGTTAGTAGTTAAGCGAGCTGACCTTAATAGCGTTCAGTGAATTTAGTACACAATCCTAGGTTAGAATCCTTTTAACAATTCTGCCACAACAAAGCCCAGGTAGTTGCCAACGGCATATCCAATAATTCCAATGGTTATTCCCGAAACAATTACTTGACGATTGCCTAGCGCTCCTGCAATTACCGGTACAAAAGGCGGCGAGCAAATAAAGGCCACAGAGGTTATCATGGTGGTATCTGCATCAACGCGAAATGCTTTTGCAAGCATTACCTGTAGCAACAGCGATCCGAAAACGGCTAGTGAAATGTAGCCAAGCAACCCAGCAGATAATCCTGAGAAATTCCTTACATCGGCCATAGAAGCAACTACAAGACTGAATACTAGAATTAGGTACATACCAGACTCAAAGGTTTTATCAATCTTGTTGATTGTTGGGATTAGTGAAGCAAAAATACTCAACGAAGTTACTGTTAGGATCACAATCACCATAACCTTTCCTGCGGGTACAAGCGTACTTAATCCTGCCCCAATTCCGAAAATAATAAGGGCAACCGCATAGGCTTTTAGAAGTGGAATAAGCTTTTTTCGCTTTAAAACACCCCAGAAGGGATCGGAACCATTCACGATTGATGAGGTATTGTTAAGATTACCTATAGGAAACTTGGGTAGAAACTTTCGAAAGATTTTTTGTCCAATTGTCATAAGAAATGCTAGGTAAGCAACCCCAACCACCAAATCGTAGGTGTGAGTTAGAATATAGGTATTCGCATCAACATTGAGCATCATTTTAAGCGAAGCCAGATTTGGTGTGCCCCCAGTGTAAACCCCTATAAGCATCCCCGCTATTTTCCATAAATCCTTAATACCCGATTCGTGGAAAACAAAAAAACCGACCACAACTGTAAGTACTACTGCAACAAATCCGGTAAAAAGCGATATCATAGTTTTTCCCGCCATTTCCTTCCATTGTTTTAGGTTCGATGAGAATAGAAGTAGCGGAATAGCCAGTAGGATGGTTACTGTCATTAGCAAATCGCGCATTTTATAGATTTTGAATGCAAGTAAATCGCTGGCAGGAATTTGCTCGTTGATTAGTAAAACCTTAATGTCTTGTTCAGTAAGCTGAGGGTTATTGATCATAAAATCGTTTAGAAACGTACTAATACTCGGTAATAAACCTACGTTTCCTATCAGCAAACCCACTAAGTAAGCAAAAATTACAGCACCCAGCTTATTAACAAATGGGTAACTATGACAGAGATGTAGGATAAGGAGAGGTGTGAAAATGTAGAAAAGAGTTAAACCTAAAATAATCATAACATCAAATTTTTGGGTAAATGTATAAAATTTGCCCCTTTTGGGCTAAAAGTGTTTTTTTGGATATAGATTTTCCCCGATTGCCTTACTTGTTTAAAATTTTCCCACTTTTGTCATCGATCAAAGTTTTAAGTTTATAACTATTTATTCAATTCTTATGCTGAAGAAAGTCCCTCATACATACGTTATTGTTTTCGGAATAATTGTAATTGCAGCCATTTTAACATGGTTTATTCCCGCCGGGAAGTATGTTAAGGTTGAGCGCGAGGTAGATGGAGTGAAGCAGGCCGAGATGGTATTCTACTATCAAAAAAATTTGCCCGATGAATTCAAAGGAAAAACCGAACCTCATCCCCAAACATGGCAAGTATTCTCAGCTCTTTTCAAGGGATTTGTAAAGCAGAGTAATATTATTGTATTTATTCTGATGATAGGCGGTGCATTCTGGATTATGAACCAAAGCAAGGCTATCGATATTGGAATTCTTGCATTTCTGCAATTTACCCGAAAACTCGAGGGTAATAGGTTGATGAAACACCTCGGTGTCGACAATATCATTATTATTCTGGTAATGCTGATGTTTAGCCTGTTTGGGGCAGTTTTTGGGATGAGCGAGGAGACCATAGCCTTTGCCATTATTCTAGTCCCTTTGGCCATCTCCATGGGTTACGATTCCATTCTTGGTGTGTGCATGGTATACGTTGCAGCCCATATTGGTTTTGCCGGTGCGGTGCTAAATCCTTTTACCATTGGCATTGCACAGGGTTTAGCCAATATTCCGCTTTTCTCAGGGATTGAGTATCGTATATTTTGCTGGGTAGTGCTTAATGTGGTTGCCATTGCATTTGTAATTCACTATGCCCGAAAAATCAAACGTAATCCGCAACTCTCGCCTGTTTATAATGAGGATGACTACTGGCGAAAGCGTGATCAGCTAGATGTGGAGAACGTTACTTACTACACGCCCACCATGGCATGGATTATATACGGAACTATTCTATTATCATTAACTATATTCTCGGTACTATATCCGTACACCACATTAACCATAGGCAACTCATCCTACACCTTTGTGGTGATTCCCATTACAGCTGCGCTTTTTGGCCTGCTTGGTTATTTCTCGCTGCGCAAATCGGTTCACTTTTTCATATTACTTCTACTCGCATACACAATCCTCTTTCTTATTATTGGAGTTATGGGGTACGGCTGGTACGTGATGGAGATAGCCACACTATTTATGGCTATGGGAATTGCCAGCGGTTTGGCCATTAATAAATCGGCCGACGATATAGCAAAACTTTTCTTAGAAGGGGTTAAGGATATTCTTTCGGCTGCGGTAATTGTTGGCCTTGCTGGAGGCATAATAGTCATTCTCGACGATGGCGGAGTTATAGATTCTATACTGTATGGCCTTTCCAAGGCCATGGGTAACTTCGGCAATGTGGCATCGGTTGGGGTAATGTACGCTATTCAAACCCTTATAAATATTGTAATCCCGTCAGGTTCGGCCAAGGCGGCTATTACCATGCCTATAATGGCACCCTTTAGCGATTTAATCGGAATTTCGAGGCAAGCAACCGTTATGGCTTTCCAGTTTGGCGATGGGTTTACCAACATGATAACGCCCACCTCGGGTGTGCTTATTGCTGTTTTAGGCGTTGCCCGGGTACCTTATCATAAGTGGGTAAAATGGGTTTGGCCGCTAATCCTAGTTGTTGTTATTCTTGGATTTATACTGCTAATACCCACAGTTACCATGAATTTAAGCGGGTTTTAAAGGATTTCTAAATGATTATTTTGATAATTTTAATGACTGTGCCAATGTGTAAAAAAGGCACCAAATCGTAAAATAGATCAAAAAAATGACTTTTTGTTGAAAAAAACATGGGTTTTCTGTTCTTGATTCCAATTTTTTAGTTATAACTTGCGTAAGTTTTTAAAATTCAAAATAATTCCTTGAGGTGGAAACAACTTATGCATGGTCGCAAAAGGTAGTGCTTATCGTTGAAGACGATCCCTCTAGCCAATTACTGCTGAATGCAATTCTTTCAAAAACTGGGGTGAAAATTATCGTTGTCGATAATGGCAATGCGGCTATTCAGGTTTTTAAGGATGCCGAAAAGGTTGATTTGGTCTTAATGGACATTAAACTAAAGGGATTAAATGGGCTTGAGACAACAAAACTTATCAAAAACATTAACCCGAATATTCCAATAATAGCTCAAACCGCCTGTGCCATTTCGGGCGATATGGAGAAATGTATCGAGGCGGGTTGTAGTGCTTACCTAACTAAACCCATTTCGAGCAGTAAACTACTCGAAACCATTGACTACTTTTTTAGGCGCCATAAAGTACAAGAACTGGTCAATATGGTTTCCTTCACAAACTAGAACTCCCTAAAACCAACCCTAGACTCAAGAGTGACTTCAGGTTTATGATGTCACTCTTTGTCTTTTTTTATATTCAATTCCGCATATGATGTTTGATCCTTTATTGTTATCAAAAAGCTGTACTTTTGAATTTTGATTCAGTATTCTACTTTTATGGCTTTTAATCTCACATCCGAATTTAAACCCACAGGCGATCAGCCCGATGCCATAGCGCAGCTGGTGCAAGGGATACAGCGTGGCGATAAGTTTCAAACGTTGCTTGGCGTTACGGGTTCGGGCAAAACCTTTACTGTGGCTAATATGCTGGCACAGCTTAACAGGCCTGCACTTATTTTGAGCCACAACAAAACGCTTGCTGCCCAGCTATACGGCGAGTTCAAGTCGTTTTTTCCTGAGAATGCCGTGGAGTATTTCGTGTCGTACTACGATTACTATCAGCCCGAAGCATATCTTCCAGTTACCGACACATATATCGAAAAGGATTTGTCGATAAATGCTGAGATTGAAAAGCTGAGGCTAAGCGCCACTTCGGCACTCCTTTCGGGTCGCAAGGATGTGGTAGTAGTATCGTCGGTGTCGTGCCTTTACGGTATTGGTAACCCGCAGGATTTTCATAGCAATACGGTTACTGTTAGCCGTGGTCAAACCATTGGACGTAATCTGTTGCTAAGGCGCTTAGTCGATAGCCTTTACTCGCGTAGCGAGGTGGATTTTAAGAACGGAACATTCCGCGTGAAAGGCGATACGGTGGATGTTTTTGCCGCCTACGGCGACTTTGCCTATCGTATAATTTTTTGGGGTGATGAGATTGAAACTCTCGAAAAGTTTGACCCCATTTCTGGAGGAATAATCGAGGTGCTGGAAGAGGCTACCATATATCCTGCCAATATTTTTGTCACTACTCGCGAACGGATAAACCAGGCTATTGCCAGTATCCAAATTGACCTTGGCAAGCAGATAGAATTCTTCAAGGAGATAGGTAAACCCCTTGAGGCAAAGCGAATCCAGCAGCGCGTTGAGTACGATCTGGAGATGATTAAGGAGTTGGGCTACTGCCCGGGCATCGAGAACTACTCGCGCTACTTCGATGGGCGAAATCCCGGTACGCGCCCCTTCTGCCTGCTAGACTATTTTCCCCGCGATTTTATCACCATAATCGATGAGAGCCACGTTACTCTCCCCCAGGTAAGAGCAATGTACGGTGGCGATAATTCCCGAAAACAGAACCTAGTGGAGTATGGGTTTCGTTTGCCAGCAGCCATCGACAATAGACCGCTGAAGTTTGATGAGTTCGAAAATTTAGTTGGCCAGGTTATTTACGTGAGTGCAACTCCTGCCGATTATGAATTTCAACGCTCCGAAGGCGTTGTGGTGGAACAGGTTATCAGACCTACTGGCTTGCTTGATCCTGTAATTGAGGTTCGCCCTAGCTTGAACCAGGTTGACGATTTGGTGGGCGAGATAAACAAGCGCGCCGAGATAGGCGAGCGGATTCTGGTAACTACTCTTACCAAACGTATGGCCGAGGAACTTGTTAAATATTTGTTGCGACTCGATATCCGCTGCCGATACATCCATTCCGATGTGGATACCATTGAGCGGGTAGAGATAATGGAGGATTTGCGCAACGGCGTTTTCGATGTGCTGGTGGGTGTAAACCTGCTCCGCGAGGGGCTCGACTTACCCGAGGTTTCGCTAGTGGCCATAATCGATGCCGATAAGGAGGGATTCCTTCGGTCGGCTCGTTCGCTTACCCAAACCGCTGGGCGTGCCGCCCGTAACTTGAATGGCAGGGTAATTATGTATGCCGATAAGATTACCAACTCCATGCAGATAACCATCGATGAAACCAACCGTCGACGCGAGAAGCAACTGCGATACAATGAGCAAAATGGAATTACTCCTCAGCAGATTGTTAAAGCCCAAAAATCGATACTTGGCGCAGGTATTGGACGTAAAGCAGCCGCTAAACCTTACTATGTTGAACCGCAAAAAGCCGACGTGGCTGCCGATCCAGTGGTGCAGCTTATGAGCGCCGATGCGCTTGAAAAGGCTATTACAGCTGCCAAAAAATCGATGGAAGCAGCGGCTAAGCAACTCGATTTTATTGAGGCAGCCCGCCATCGCGACGAGATGCTTTCGCTCCAAAAGTTGCTCGAATCCAAAAAGGGTTAACATTTCCAATTGGTTGCTTAACGACATCTGTTCGTTTTTTTAAGAAACAGACTATTAGTTAGTTCTGTGTTTTGATTAGTCGTTTTAGGATTAGTTTCTGCTGTAGATGAATTTTCTATTAGAATCAAATCTGCTAACTTAGTGCCATAATAAATTATCTGCTATGGCTATACTAATTAAGAATATAAAGAAGCTTGTTCAGGTTGAGGATAAACTCAAAATCTTGGTTGCAGGCAAGGAAATGTCGGTTCTGCCCACCATCGACAATGCTTACCTTTTATTAGAGAATGGGGTAATTCAGGATTTTGGGTCAATGGATCGCATACCCTCGGTAGATGCGAGTTGTCAGATTATTGATGCTGATGGAAGAATGGTTTTTCCCTCGTTTTGCGACTCGCACACGCATCTTGTGTATGCTGGTAGCCGCGAGATTGAGTACGTAGATAAAATTCGTGGACTCTCGTACGAGGAGATTGCCAAGCGGGGTGGTGGAATCCTAAACTCAGCCAAACTACTGCACAATACCTCTGAGGAAGAGCTTTATCAGCAATCACTCCAGCGAATCAACGAGATTATCGCCCTTGGCACTGGGGCTGTGGAGATCAAGAGCGGTTATGGTCTTACCGTTGAGGATGAGATAAAGATGCTAAGGGTGATCAAGCGGCTCAGGGAGACCACACCCATCACCATAAAATCAACTTTTCTGGGAGCACATGCAGTTCCTGCTGAGTATAAGGGACGACAAGGCGAGTATGTTGATTTAATAATCAACGAGATGATCCCGCTAATTGCCACCGAGGAACTGGCCGACTATATCGATGTTTTCTGCGATAAGGGATTTTTCACCGTGGAGGAGACTGAGCGAATTCTTATGGCCGGAATAAAATACGGTATGAAAGGGAAAATCCATGCCAACGAGCTCGATTTTTCCGGTGGAATTCAAGTAGGCGTAAAGTATGGAGCCCTTTCCGTTGATCATCTCGAGTTCACTGGCGATGCGGAGATACAGGCTCTGCTAAATTCTGAGACCATGCCAACCCTGCTGCCAGGGGCAGCATTTTTTCTGGGCATGGAATATCCGCCAGCCCGCAAAATGATTGATGCAGGATTACCACTTGCCATGGCATCGGACTTTAACCCGGGATCATCGCCCAGTGGCGATATGAAATTTGTGATGTCGTTGGGCTGCATAATAATGA
Organism: uncultured Rikenellaceae bacterium; assembly: GCA_964490015.1. Taxonomy (GTDB): domain Bacteria; phylum Bacteroidota; class Bacteroidia; order Bacteroidales; family Tenuifilaceae; genus Perlabentimonas. The sequence continues at coordinate 3,660 of CAZBBA010000082.1, read as the reverse complement.
GGATGCTGCCCGAGGAGGCGATCAATGCCGTTACCATAAACTCGGCTTACGCCATGGGCATTAGCGAAACGCACGGAAGCATTGCCAGGGGTAAAGTGGCCAATGTATTTATCACCAAACCCATATCTACATACGAGTATATGCCTTATGCCTACACCTCTAAGCTAGTCGAATGGGTTATTCTAAATGGTGAAGTAATAGGGTAGAGGTTAGTTTGATATTAACATAAATCTAAAACATCATACCATGAAAAGATTAAATGTTTTGCAGTTTGCTGGGGTATTAGGTTTTCTGGTATTGGCCGGATGCGGCCAGTTTAATTTCCCAACTGATATTTCATTACCTCAGCAACAAGGAGGCCTAACTACTGCTGAAGTAGTTCAGGGTTTGAAGGAAGCACTTACAGTTGGTGCTCAAAACTCGGCTAGCAATGCTTCAAAAACCGATGGTTTTTATAGGAATGCTCAGCTGTTTATTCCCTTCCCCCCCGAGGCCATCAAGGTAAAGAATACCCTTGAACAGGCTGGGCTTAACAAGCCTATTGACGATTTTGTGCTGTCGCTAAATCGAGCTGCAGAGGATGCCAGCAAAAAGGCTTTTCCCATATTCAAGAGTGCTATAACATCGATGACAATAACCGATGCAATGGGAATCCTTAAGGGCGGCGATAATGCTGCTACCAATTATTTGCGGAGCAAAACCTACTCGCAGCTTAAAGCGGAGTTTAGCCCCGTGGTGAAGCAATCCATTAGCAATGTGAAGGTAACCAGCTACTGGAATCCTGTGGTAACCAATTACAATAGGCTCACCATGCTAACTGGTGGCGAAAAGGTTAATCCTAACCTTGAGGAGTATATAACCGAAAAGGCAATTGATGGCCTGTTTAAGCTTGTAGCGCAGGAAGAGGCACTTATCAGAAAGGATCCCGCAGCGCGAGTTACCGATATTCTTAAAAAGGTATTTGCACAGCAGTAGAAACTTAAAGTTTAAAAGTTAAAAGTCAAAAGTTCAAGGTTTAAGGTTCAATGTTCAATGTTTAATGTTTAATGTTCAAGGTTAAATGTTCAATGTTCAAACTTCACCCAAACTATAAACCCTAAACCCTAAACTTTCAACTCTAAACTCTAAACCCCTCAATCATCCAACCAGCCTGCGGCAGGAAGGTCATCCAATCATCCAATCAAACAATCACCCAGAATTTACTTAACATAAATAACCCAATTTCATTTCCATGAAGACCAAACAGCTAATAGAATGTGTTCCCAATTTCAGTGAGGGACGCGACATGAACATCATTAAGCAGATAACTAATGAGATAGAGTCCGTAGAGGGCGTTCGATTAATTGATGTGGATCCAGGAGCAGCCACTAACCGAACCGTGGTAACCATGGTGGGTACACCCAACGAGGTTTGCGAGGCTGCCTTTAGGGCAGTGAGAAAAGCTGCTGAACTTATCGACATGAGTAAGCACAAGGGTGCTCACCCCCGTTTTGGCGCCACCGATGTATGCCCGTTAGTCCCCGTTTCCAATATCACCATGGGCGAAACCGTAGAGTATGCCCGCAAACTTGCCAAGAGAATTGGAGAAGAGCTGGGCATAGGTGTTTACTGCTACGAGTTTGCTGCGCTTGAGGAAAAACGCCGAAACCTGGCCAACTGTAGGGCAGGGGAGTACGAGGGGTTACCCAAAAAACTTCAGGATCCACAGTGGAAACCCGATTTTGGCCCTGCTACTTTTAATCCCAAGAGCGGTGTTACTGCCGTTGGCGCACGAAACTTTTTGGTGGCCTACAATATCAACCTAAACACCACATCAACCCGTAGGGCTAATGCCATTGCCTTCGATATTCGTGAGAAAGGCCGTCCACAGCGTGTGGGAAACCAGATTACTGGGAAAAAAGCTGTTGATGAGAATGGCAATGAGATTTGGATTCCCGGATCGCTTAAGGCCTGCAAGGCCATTGGCTGGTTTATCGATGAGTATGGTATTGCGCAGATTTCAATTAATCTTACCGATATTTCAATTACCCCAATGCACGTTGCCTTTGAGGAGTCATGTATTAAAGCGCAGGAGCGGGGATTACGCGTTACGGGTTCGGAGTTGGTTGGCGTTGTTCCCCTTAAGGCGATGCTCGATGCGGGAAAATACTTTCTGCATAAGCAGAATCGCTCTACGGGTATCTCCGATGCTGAGATCATTAAGATTGCCGTTAAGTCAATGGGGCTTGATGAGTTATATCCATTCGATCCAAAGAAAAAGATTATCGAGTATATCCTTGAGGATGATAGCAAGAAAAAACTTGTTGACTTATCTGTTAAGGGATTCACTGAGGAGACTGCTTCCGAATCACCAGCTCCTGGTGGTGGTTCCATCTCGGCAGCCATGGGAGCTATGGGCGTTGCCCTGGGAACCATGGTGGCCAACCTATCGGCCCACAAGGCTGGTTGGGATGAGCGCTGGGAGGAGTTCTCGCAGTGGGCCGACAAGGGCAAAGCCTACATGGATCAGCTTATCAAGCTTATCGATGAGGATACCAATGCCTTTAATAAGATTATGGATGCTTTTGGCTTACCTAAAGGAACCGATGCCGAGAAAACAGCCCGCAAGCAGGCCATTCAGGAGGCTACCCTTTACGCCATAGAGATACCTTATAAAGTAATGGAATTCTCGTACCAGTCCATGGAGGTGATGAAGGCGATGGCCGAGATTGGCAACCCCAATTCCGTATCCGATGCTGGGGTTGGTGCACTGGCTGCACGTTCGGCCGTAATTGGCGCATACCTTAATGTGAAAATTAATGCCGAGGGTTTGGACGATAAGGCTAAAGTTGCCGAGTTTATAAGCCAAGGGCAGCAGCTGGTGACTAAAGCACAGGCCCTGGAAATAGAAATACTGAATATTGTTGAAAAGAAAATTTCTAAATCATAGGTGGGCTGCTGTTTTAATAATATTTTCATATCAAGGGCTGTAGTGTCTCATTTTTTGCGGTTTTTTAACAATCAACTGTTAAATTGTTAACCGATGTTAATTATTTTTTGTTGCAACCGTTTGTTTTTACAATTTTTAGTGATATTTTAGCCGTGTTAAAATTATTAGCTCTATTTGTAAACCTAAATTTTGTTCTATGAAAAAACTATGTGTATTCCTTGTATCTGTTGTGTTTGTGGGGATAAACCTCCTACAAGCGCAAACAGTGCAAATTACTGGTACTGTTACCAGTGCTGAGGATGGGATGCCTATTCCAGGAGCATCCGTGTTAGTTAAGGGGACATCTATCGGTGTGGCTACCAATGTAGATGGTCAGTACACCATTTCTGCTCCCACTACTGCTACTACCCTTGTGTTTAGTTTTGTGGGGATGGTTAGTCAGGAAGTTGTAATTGCTGGTCGCACAGTAATTAACGTAATTCTTGCTTCCGACGCTAAAGAGCTCGAAGAGGTTATCGTAATTGCTTACGGTGTAACCAAAAAAGAGTCGTTCACTGGTTCTGCAGATGTTATTTCTGCTGAGAAACTAGAGAAAAGAACAGTTACCAACATTACTAAAGGTATTGAAGGGTTGGAAACTGGTGTTCAAACGACTTCAGGTGGAGGTCAAACAGGTTCTTCTGCAAGCGTTGTTATTCGTGGTTTTGGTCCTATTAACGCATCAACTACTC
>CAZBBA010000081.1:0-17778 GCA_964490015.1 uncultured Rikenellaceae bacterium | reverse complement strand
GCTGTACGAGGTTTTGCAGACCTCTGCCTAGCCACTCGGCCACGAGACCATTAGTTATAATGGACTGCAAAGGTATAAAAAAATCTTATTCTCCAAAACGATTAACAGCCATATTCACGGCAATTTTGGTTTACTTATCGGCTCTACCTTCCGATATCGCCATCAGGCAGCTGGGGCAGAGGCATCCGCTATAGCTGTCGGCAAGGGTTTTGAGCAGTTCCTCCGATAGTTTAATCGATGCACACCAGCACTGCCTGTCCGACTCGCAGTAGCAGTCGAATAGCGCGTTGCAGCGTGGGCAATATCTGAACCGCACAACGCCCATTACCGTTGGCGCGACAGGGTAACGCTTACCCGATTCATCTTTCCGCCCATGGGCGGATTTAGCTTCGACACCTTAACCGTGGCCACCTCCAGCAGTGCAAACTCGGCAAACAGCGCATCGAGAATACGTGCTCCCACGTGCTCCAGCAGATGCGAGGGCTTGCCCACCTCCTGTTTCACTAGGTTATATGCCTGTTGGTAGTTTAGGGCATCCTTAATCTGATCGGTTTCCGAGGCCACCATCGACGAGGTTTCCAGCTTAAGGTTTACCACAAACTGGTTGCCCACCACCTGCTCCTCCTTGTAGCATCCGTGGTAGCCAAAGAACTCCATATTTTCCAGCTCAATTATTGTCATCTCAAGATATTTAAGTTTAGGTCGACAAAAAAACGCAATTTTATCCAAAGTTAACCCCTAATGCCTATTGTTGTTCGGCACAAACCCGAAAAGATTGAGGCGCACCTATCAATGTAAAATCTGCACTTAAAAAAAGATGCTACAAATCATATTATTGCTCACATTTTTCTAATTTTGCCAACCTGAATTAATTGTACAGCAAATGGAAAGTGAGAATTTGAACGTAACCCCCAATGGCGAGAAGGCTCGCAATTTTCTGGAGGAAATCATCGAGGAGGATATTAAGAACGGCAAACACGGAGGACGTGTGCTTACCCGTTTCCCTCCCGAGCCCAACGGCTACCTACACATTGGCCACGCCAAGTCTATCTGCCTAAACTTTGGGCTCGCCCAAAAGTATGGCGGCAAAACCAACCTCCGTTTCGACGACACCAACCCCACCAAGGAGGATGTGGAGTATGTCGATTCCATTAAGGAGGATATCCAGTGGCTGGGATTCCAGTGGGCCAACGAGTTTTACGCATCCGACTACTTTGAGCAGCTGTACCAGTGGGCTGAGCAGCTGATTGAGATGGATTTGGCCTATGTCGATGATCAATCGCAGGAGGATATCCGTTTGAATAGGGGAACCGTTACACAACCCGGCAAGAATAGCCCCTTTCGCAATCGCTCCGCCCAGGAGAACCTCGACCTTTTCCGCCGTATGCGGGCTGGCGAATTCCCCGATGGCAGCAGGGTTCTGAGGGCTAAGATCGATATGGCGCACTCCAATATGCTGATGCGCGACCCAATCCTATATCGTATAATCCATGCTCACCACCATCGCACGGGCGATAGCTGGTGCATCTATCCCATGTACGATTACGCCCATGGGCAGAGCGACTCACTAGAGCAGATAACACATTCGATCTGTACCCTAGAGTTTGATGTGCACCGTCCCCTTTACGACTGGTTTATTGAGAAACTTGAGATATTCCCCTCGAAGCAGCACGAGTTTGCACGTTTAAACCTTACCTACACCGTAATGAGCAAGCGCAAGCTGCTGCAGCTGGTTCAGGAGGGATACGTGAGCGGCTGGGACGATCCCCGCATGCCCACCATCTGTGGATTGCGCCGTAGGGGTTACACCCCCGAGGCCATCCGTGCCTTTGCCGAACGCGTGGGCATTGCCAAGCGCGACAACGTGATTGACCTGTCGCTGCTTGAGTTTTGCATCCGCGAGGATTTGAACAAGAGCGCCCAGCGCCGCATGGCGGTGCTAAACCCGCTAAAGGTGGTAATAACCAACTTCCCCGAGGGCAAGGAGGAGGAGATACAGGCCATCAACAACCCCGAGGATGAGGCTGCTGGCAAACGCCCCATATACTTTAGCCGCGAGCTCTACATCGAGCGCGACGACTTTATGGAGAACCCTCCCAAGAAATTTTTCCGCTTGGCGCCCGGAACGGAGGTTCGCCTAAGGTACGCTTATCTTATCAAGTGTGAGGAGGTGATAAAGGATGCCGAGGGCAATATCACCGAGCTCCGCTGTACCTACGATCCCCAGTCGGCCAACGGTGGCTCGTCCGATGGCCGGAAGGTGAAAGGGGTTATCCACTGGCTGGCGGCCAGCCATGCCGTAAAGGCCGAGGTTAGGCTATTCGACCGTCTGTTCCAGAACGAGGATCCCGACGATGTGCCCGAGGGCACCGACTGGAAAACCGGGCTTAATCCCGACTCGCTTAGGGTTGTGGAGGGGTTGGTTGAACCTGCGCTGCAGGAGGTGAGCCCATTGGATCATTTCCAGTTTGAGCGCCTGGGCTACTTCAGCGTCGATTACGACAGCAAGCCCGGCCACCTGGTGTTTAATCGCACCGCCACCCTTAAGGATAGCTGGGCAAAAATTGTCGACAAGTAAAATGTAACATAAATATATAATATAGAAAACCGAGGGATAACCCTCGGTTTTTTTATGCTTCGAACCGATCTATTGAGATAATATAACAAATTATAACCCCAGCAGCCAAACCGACTCGGTGGCCTTTTGGCCGCGCAGGCGGGCCAGCTCGCGCAGGGCGCGGTTGCGGTCGGTAAACTTGCTTAGGGCAACCCGGTAGCGGCCGTCGGAAAGCAGAATCTCGGGCGTAAAACCACTTTTGGTAAGCGAAGCGGCCAGTACCCGCGCATTATCGGCACTCTCGAAGCTACCGGCAATAATGTAGTAGGTCTTGTCGTCGGGTTTAACGGGCTCCTCGTAGTAGAGGGCGCGCTTTTTATCGGTAGTAATGGCCACCTTTTCCTGCACTGGAGTAGTTTCTGCTGTAGTATTATTATCCGCTGCAATTTCCTGTCCGGCTGTATCGATGGGCACCGACGAGGGTTGGGAAAGGGCAACCGTGTTGTCGATTACGTAGTCGGGTTTAATATCGCTCTCCACCACAATCGCAGCTTCGCGCCAGAAGCGTAGCTCGGGGATAAAGAACATAAGCCCCGAGATTAGCATTAACACGGTCATTGCCGATGCGGCAAGAATTAGGGGTAACCCAATGGGGCCAACGGAGTGGGTTGGAGTTGCCTTGGGTTGATATGGTGTAAGAGTGGGTTTGGGAGCAATAGGAGTGGAGGTTTTTCCCTCGACCTTAATTGCCTTCAGGCCATAGGTTGATGATATGCGTTTTGACTCAACTTCGGGCTCAAAGGTGATAATTCCCTGGCTGTCTTTTTTGAGCACCCCAACATGGTCGAATGCTACTGCCATCCCTGAGTTTAGATCGTTCTTGATCTTATCAATAAAATTAGCAACCTGTTTGCTAGCCTCCAGCGCTGTAATTCCCTTGCTGTCGATAAGGTAGTTCTCGAGCAGGCCATCGCTAAAAGTACGTGACAGGTCGAAGGTTACCACCTGCCGGGGAGGCTGAAAGCTGGTGCCGTCGGTCGATAGTTGAGCGGGTTCGTAATGCTGAACAAAGCTGCCTAGGGTGGGCAGGCTAATAAAATCGTTGCTGGCAAGCAGCTCCTGAATTACCTGATTGAGTTCCAAGTGGCTTTAGGTTTAGTTCTCAGCAAAAATAGGGAAAAAATCATGCGAAATCAACACATCGGTTAATTAACCTTTGGGCTGTGCTATTTCAGCTGCAGCAGCCTATCCATCCAGTCGAAAATCTTTAACCTATCCTCCTCGCGGCTCAGCTCCAGGCTCTGCGCGCACAGAAAGATAATGCTTTTGTTACGCTCGCACAGCCTAATCTTTTTCCCCACATAATCGGTGGGTCGGTTGTGGGGCATTAGGTAGGCTAGGCTTCATCTACCTCATTCCTGTCGAAGTTGGTGAAATACTCCAATCCACGCTGACTTAGCGACATTCCCCGCCCACGGGCTTTTTTCTCTAAAAACTCCTCGTACGATTTCACCGCGTAGTGGTTAATCCTGATCTTATCGAGTAGGGGTGAACGCTGGGTAAAGTACTTACGAACAGGCGCACAATTGGTGTCAACGGCAAAACCCGACAGAAGTGTGGGATAGTGTGAAGAGATAAAATTTAAAGCCTTTTGGGGGTTTACAATGCTTTTAACGTGACGGTTCAGCTCACAGTCGGGGTACGAATGAGAGCGGAATCGTTGCATAACCCCACCGGGTTCACGGGTTTTAGCACCGCCGCTGCCATAGCATAGCCAATTGATCTCTACGGATGAAAAACCCTCGAAATCCCTCAGGAATTCTGGTATTGTTTTATTCTTAATTGGGACTATGAATTCGTCTAAATCGATAAATGCAATCCAACGCGAATGGTAACGGTATCGCATAAGGCAATCGTTGTAGGCTTCGGTTTGTTTCCTTTTCCCAACAATATCATGGTACTCAACTAGACCCGATTCGATGTAGGGATGTAAAAATAAACGTGTATCATCTGTCGACTCGTTGTTGTATATATAAAACTTCTGCACACCTAAGGCTGAATGCCATTCAATCCATTCCTTAAAGTAAGTACCTTCATTCTTTGCAATGGCACAGATAGCTAAATAGTGATTAGGTGTAATGCCACGCATTTTCCGGTTTTGCAGACTAACCCAAACAGCGCGAAGAAGTCCAAATTCAATTAGTCCACGTACACGCCGGCGTAATACCTTGTTGATAACAAAGACGGAAATAATACTGGCAAAAAGTTTTCTTAAGCATTTCATTTCGCTACTCCTTACTGCTAATAGGTTCAGCAATGTGCTTAATAATTCTTTCTGCTAGTAGCGACCAATCGAATTCCTCAATCTTTTTACGTCCATTTTGGGCAATTTCTTGCCTAAAGGGTTCGTTGTTTATAAGGTGCTCAACGGCTTCAGCAATTCTCCTCGAATTGCGCGCAACCACCATTCCGGTTTGGTTATCTACTAAAAAATTATTTGTACCCGAAGTAGTTCCCACCACGGGAATAGCACAGGCCATGGCTTCGGCAGCCGTGTTACTCCATCCCGCCGTGCTTTCGGCCGACACAAAAACATCGGCGCAATGGTAGAGCTCCTGATTCTTCTCAACCGGATGGTTTTGGATGAATTTGAAAGGAATACTCAACTTTAACCGGCTATTCTTTTTCTCCATCTTTTCGTTTACTGGGGTGTCGAATAGCAGGAGTTCAATACTATACCCTTTTCGCACAAGTCTTTCACAGGCCTTTATTACATATTTAGATCCTTTCTCCTTTCTAGCCATTCGTCCATAGGCCATAACCACAAAGGGTTCTAAGGGATTACGGTTTATATTAGGCTTCGGATTATAGGCATCCAAATTTATACCCCCAAAGGCGGAGAACACTTTAATCCCATACTTTTTCTCGGCCAGCTCAACTAGATTCGACGAGTTGGCAAAAAGTTCAACGGTATGATACTTTAGAATCTGTTTAAGTTTCTCCCGGGGGTGAATGTAGTAGAAAATCTTACGCTTTGCATTTGCGTTTAAAACCAACTGTAAATACTCTGGTTCGGTAAAGAAAAGTGCATCAAGGGTGTCGGTCGATAGCGATTCAAAGGATTTCACCTTACCCCGGTAATTGAACCATGTGGGAGGTAGCCCTTCTGGTGTGAATATTATGGTTGAATGTCCTTCTTTCTCGAAAATATTTCCTAGCTCAAGAAAGCGCTTAACACCACCGAAAAGTTTTGTATGGGGTAAAATGGTTCCTATACGCATTGAACTATAAAGTTATCTGGAGTGACTGATTTAGGCTGAATAAATGATAATTTAGTTTAAATGTGATTGATAGTTGTAGAAAAAAGAAGTCATTGTCGTTAAAAGAATCAATACTATGACATTTTAAAAGCAGCTAAATTTAACTGTTGTTGATTTGTAGTCTTTCTGACATGCTCTGGTATCTATCCAAAAAATGATTAAAACATAAGAAATCTAAAAAAACTCAACACCCTATACTGCTCATGCATAAACAACTTGTAAAAGAATAGTTGCCTTACACCCCACCGTTTCTTAATCTCGTTAAATTCAGGGGTGTTATTATACTTGATTAGAATTTCTCGTGCTAAAAGAATTAGGTTTTTCTGATTTGATCGGATAGAATCGCGAATTAAAAAACGGTAAACCCCGTACGATTCTTTATGGTAAACCCACCACCGCAGGCGTTTGTCGATGTCGCTGGCAACTGCATACTTATGGTAGATGTGTGGAATAGCTATGTCGAACATTTGGATTTGAACGGGCCTATAGCCGCCCAGCATAACACTGCTGCTCGATCGCCGGTGGTATGCCACTACACTATCGATCTGAACATAGTTTCTGATATGTGCCACCACATCGTACATAAACAGGTTATCCTCCCTGCCCGATCGCAGAGCCTCTAAAAATCTTAACTCACTTATGGCCGATCGTCTGAAAAGGCATTGCCAAATATAACACCAGGTTCTATTTTTCCCCCGAGTATGCTGGTAGAAATCTGTAAGGGGATTGTCGTAAAAGTTCGAACGGGAAGGTTCTTGAGGGCGAGGCAACTGGTCTAAGGCAAAGTTCTCCGGTATTATCATCATCCGCCCGCGCGACATGTCGGCGTTAAAGTTTTCGGCGGCATTTATCATGTTTAGCAGGGTGTGAGAATGGATTAGGTCGTCATGATCGACAAAGAAGAGGAACTCACCTCTAGCCCAACTTATGCCCGCGTTGCGGGCAGCGGAAACACCAGCATTTGGTTGGTTGATTTTTACAAAACGCCTATCCTTCTCCGAAAACTGATCAATTATTTGCTCACTTTTGTCAACCGAGCCATCGTTTACACAAATACACTCAAAGTTGGTGAAAAGTTGATTTTGGATGGACTGCAGCGTATCCCTCAGAAATAATTCGCTGTTGTATATAGGGACTATAACCGATATCTTGGGTGCTGTCACTTTTCGAACGCTGATTTAGATGGGTACAAGGTACTAATAAACTCGGTAGCTTGGTCAAAGGATGATTTTTTTTCCGAAAAGTCATTAATGGTAAATAGGGTTGGCTTATATCTTTTAATATTGCGTATAAGGTTCCACTGCTTATCGAAGCAATCGTACTGTATAAAACCAAAGAGTGTTGCGGATACCCACAGAAGGTTATGGTAAATCCTTGTAAAAACTGTATCCTTTCTATAATTGTAAACAATTCTTTTTTTCCCAGTACGCCAATTTAGGACAATGGTATTGTTTCCGTTGGAATTATCGAAAAGCGGCATAACAATTCGTTGCAGATTATTCACATCGCGAAAGGGGGTAATGGTGGTTTGCATTAAGTGCTTTTCAAGCACCTTGAAATTATTAGCCATGTAGCTTTTTCGGATAGGTTCAATGGCATGCTTGAAGGATAGGTTATACTTTATGCCCAGCTGCTTGTATACAAACTTTATGGTTCGCGCGGTTTTAACGCTGAATAGCCTGCTCTTAACCGGGGAGTTGTCGTTTAAATTTGAAAAACTCCTGCTGCGTTCCTTCATAATTACAATTGGATTTCCGTTTTTGTCGAAAAAGAAATCGGGATTAACCTCTTTCCCAAAAAACATATCGTCGCAGGCATATAGGAAATGCTCGGCAAGATTGGGTATTCGCCACAAGAACATCTCAATGGCGTTGCTGTTGAACAGGGGAAGTTTTTCAGTTGGGACAATTTCTTTATGATCAACAACACTTACTTTTGGGTTGTCGGTATTTAGCCAATTGGGTTTGTGGTTGTCGGTAACTATAAAGATATGGTTTATCCAAGGTGCAAATTTCTCAACGCTTCTCAGCGAGTAGAGCAACTCGTTGTGGTTGGCCCACCGGGAGCTGCGCACTGAGGATGCCGAAAGGTTCATGCCCACCTTTTCAAGGGTAGCGTTCTTTTTTGCCAGCCAACCTTCGTCGCTGCCATCCACCCATAAGTAAACCAAATCAATTTTCATATTCCTAACTTTGGGGTTGCTCTTTACTGTTTGCGCGAATAACTAGTGGCTATGTTAACATTTCAGCTTTAGTTTGGTAAAAACTCTGCTTTAAACAGGTTGGCTAATTTTTTTATACTTTTTGATTTTAAACTTTTATTAATTGTTGGCCCTGTAGGAGTATTATTCACATCGATGATGTAGATTTTTTTATCATCGTTGTCGCGCAACACATCCAACTCCCCATAATCTAGCCCAATCCGTTGGCAAAAGTTGGCAATCAAGCTTATCTCCTCTGCTGAAAGCAGGTTCTCTATGGGATAAACTTCAGGCTCTTTAAAGTTGAGCATATTCTTCGAGAAGTTTGCAAAGCGCGACTTAATTGACTTAAACTTAAGGTATCCAAGAACCATTTTGCCATTGATTACGGGAATCCTCATGTCAACCACAAAGTTACTATCGTATTCGTTATTAATAACCTTTTGGTATATAAAACCCTCTTCGGGGGTAAGCGGGCCCTGAACAATTACTCCATCGTGCGAGGCATTTATCTCATTTTTCTTCACCATTTTCCCTGTAAACGACTCGGGCTGAACAATACTTGAGTATCCAAATACCTCGCTAAAAACTTTATCGACATTGCTTTTCGAAATATCTGTGCATTTAAGATTCACCACAAGCTCTTCCTTAGAATAGTAAATTATGGTTGCATCGGGATTTCGGTAAGTGGTGTCGTGCCAGTAAACTACAAGGTGATGCTTCTTATTGGGGTTGTTGGTGATGTTCCAGCCAAGGCTAGTCAATATCTTATATATTACTGCCTTCCGACCAGGGTACTGCGGATAAAGCAGTACTGTTTTAACCTTTTTGCCTGTTACTAAAATTCGTACCCCCCATTTTATCAGGTAAATAAAGTTTTTATATAGGATTATTGCTGTTGAGCGTTTTCTTTTAAAGTTGTTTAAAATGTACATATAAAAATGGTATGAGTTAATAGTCACTCCCGGACAATCCATGGAGGAGGAGATTTGATGTAATGAGAAAGCAATGAGCGTTGCCATCAACCCAGGTTATTACAACATCTATGGGGTTGTTTTCTGCTGCAAAGGCAGTATCTTGCATTGCCAATTTTTTGGCAAAAGTATGGCTTTTTTGCTTTTTTTCGCATTTTTGCAGATATTTTAAAGCGATATATGACCAATAGCACAAGTATGAGGGTTGCCGTAATCTCGATGATGCGCAACGATAACTTTTTTGTTTCGAAGTGGATCAACTACTACGGCGAGCAGTTTGGTGCCGAAAACCTATTCCTGATTCTCGATGGGCACGATCAGCCGCTCCCACTTGGACACGAAAAGGTTAATGTGCTTCGTATTCCTCATACAGCCCTAAACAGGACTAAGGGCGATAAGAACCGATCGAAGCTGGTATCGAACTTGGCTAAGGCCCTGTTTCAACGCTACGATATAGTTATTGCCCACGATATCGACGAGTTCCTAGTGGTTGACCCAAAGCTAAACATATCGCTTTACGAGTATCTATGTAGCAGGCATGGTAAAACTTCGCTCTCTGCGCTTGGGCTCGATGTGGGGCAGCATATCGACCTTGAGCAGCCAATTGATTCACAGAAACCATTCCTGCAGCAACGTTCATTTGCACATGTATCGGCACGTTACACCAAACCCGTTGTGGCCAACAGGCCACTGCGTTGGGGATCGGGATTTCACCGGGTTAAGGGGAAAAACTTCCGCATCGACCCCAACCTTTTCCTGTTCCACTTTGGCATGGTCGATTTCAATATTTCCAGTGCCAAGATTGGGGATCAGTCGTTACACAAGGTGGGCTGGACAGGGCATCTCGACCGTAGGCTTAAGCTTTTTGAGCTAATTCGCAGCAATCCAGTATTGGAAGGTGACCCCTTTTTTAGCAAAGCGCGACTACGACAGAGCCTTTTTAGGCCAATCTACGCGATCAATAAACCCGGCACTCTCCGCGAAAAGCCAATTATTAGAATCCCCGAACGATTTAAGGATGTTTTGTAATCCCATGTATTTAGGTTACAACTTGGGTTTATTCTTATATTATGTGGAGTAGAATATCTACTTTTGCAATCAAGTTTTGCAGAGCAAATTGTGTTAACGAGTTTTAGTAAGCAACAAAGCATGTTCACCCCCCAAGCAACCCCGCGAAAATCAATCCATTTTTGGGTTTACTACTTTAGCCTATGCCTCTTTGTGGTTTCCTTTGCCACATCGCGCTTTGGATTAACGCTCAGCCTAATTCTATTAGCACTTAATTGGTTAGCCGAAGGGGATTTTAAGGAGAAGTTTAGGGTATTTACCAGCAATAGAGTTACTGTGGGGTTTGCATTGATTTTTGGGTTAAGTATTTTAGGTATTTTCTGGGCAAAGGATTATGTACTTGCCCTTAACGCACTGCCGCACAAGTTGCCAACCCTTATTGTCCCACTAGTTCTGGTAACCTCACCATCACTCAACGAGCGACAGATAAGGGGGCTAATTTTCCTATTCATTTCATCAGTTCTGGCGGCATCACTAATCGGGTTGGGCATTCGACTTATTGATGACCCCATTAATTTTCGTGAAGCCTCACCATTTGTTCCGGCAACCAATTTTAGCATAATGCTTATCCTATCGGCGTTTCAGCTGCCATTACTGGCCAGACAGATTAGTTCCCGGAGGATTCACCTGCTGCTGGCTTTATTGATTTCGGGCTGGTTTATCTTTTTTATCCTCTACCTTCGATCGTTTACAGGCTTAGCCTCTTTGGGTGGTGTTGTTGCGTATGTTTTACTTATTACATTGGTTCGTCATAGGAGTAAAATTCTGAAGTTATCCTTTTTAACCGCTAGCGTAACTGCCCTGGGTTTTGGGGTCTGGTTGTTTCTCTACATGTATAGTATTACCCATAAGGAGATTAATCCGGATATTAAGAATATACCACACAGAACTCCCTATGGAGCCAAGTATCAGCACGAACCATCCGAGGTACTTCGCGAAAACGGCAACCTGGTGTACATGTTTATTGCCCAGGATGAGCTTAGGGAGGCGTGGAGTAGTAGAAGCTCGCTTTGCTTCGACAGCTTGGACAGGAACAACGAACCCTTAAAGCACACGCTTTATCGGTATATGGCATCCAGGGGATTACCTAAAGATAAGGATGGTATGTTGGCTCTCAGCGACAGAGATATTGAGGCGGTTGAGGATGGCTACACCAACTATCTTTACCTCGATTGGCCGGGCATTTATAGTCGGGTGCATGTGCTTATGATGGGCATCTACATGTATAATTATAGTCACGACAATGATCCCACATGGAGCACCCTAACAGAACGATTTGAATTATGGAAAGCTTCGTGGGAGGCCTTTACACTGCGCCCTTTCACTGGTTGGGGAACAGGTCATATCGAGGTTGCAGTGCAGTATGGGCTTATTAAAAACAACTCGGAGCTAATAGGCCGCAAAATTCGATCGCACAACCAGCTTTTTTCCATATTTCTACTATGGGGAGTAGTTGGGTTTGTTCTGTTTGTTTTTTTGTATGCTTACATTATTAAAGGGGCTAAACTCCATAAGATTTTTATTTTTAACGTTTTCCTTATTGCCTTTGCACTTAACGGAATGGTTAACGACCCCATTGAAGGACAAATGGGGCAAAGCATGTTTGTGTTTTTCACCGTTTTCTATGCGCATTTCTACCCCAAACTCAGGGGGAATAAGGGATTTTTATACTAATCCACCTCATTACATTGCATTTCTGTGGTGATGTTTTTATACCTTATTGGGTATACCTATTCTAATTCTATATTCTGGTTTGCAAACAACCATATTAAATATTTATTAACAATTTTCAAATTCTTTAACATTCGACAAATATCGTAAAGAGCAATTATACAACAAGATAGGTTGTAGTTTTAATATTAATAAATCTGCATCGAAGTTGATTTAACACCTGAATAGTTAACAGTTGTTGTTTTAATAAAAATTGAGTGCTAAATTGGACTCCATTTTCCAAAAAAAATTAATGTTGTTAAATAATTACAACATACACAATTCGAGGGGATTAAGTGGTGCACTAAATCTACATTTAGGTAAAAGAACTTGTGTTGTAACCCCAAATTATTCTTTCACCTCGCCCAATTCATGCGTTTCTTTACCCGAAATTAGCTTAACCAATATAAAATCCAGTCTAATTATTTAATTCTAATCACTTAACTAATCACTATTCACTTCACTAAACCTAAACATTTATTATGATCAGAACATTGAAAAGAATCCTGCTAACCCTAACAATTGCCAGTGTAACTGGCATGGCCTTCTCGCAGGGCACAGTTAAGGGGGTTGTGGTTGACGCAAGTAATAACGAGCGTCTGATTGGTGCTTCAGTTATTCTGAAAGGCACAACAGTAGGGGTAATTACCAATGCCTTTGGTAATTTCACATTAACCGTACCTGCTGGTAAGAACACCGTTATGATCCAGTTTGTGGGTTTCACAAACAAGGATATTGACATCAGTATTAAGGATGGCGAAACCCTAGACCTTGGAACCATTAAAATTGAACCCGACCAGATTGGTATTGCCGAGGTTACCGTGTTCGCCTCAGTGGCCGTTTCGCGGAAAACTCCTGTTGCCCAATCGCGAATCGATCCAGTTCAGATTGAAGAGCGCTTAGGAAACCAGGAGTTCCCTGAGATTCTAAAATCAACCCCTGGTGTTTATGCAACAAAGTCGGGCGGAGGATACGGTGACTCGCGTATTACCCTTCGTGGTTTCGAATCGGCAAACATTGCGGTTATGATTAATGGTGTACCCATGAACGATATGGAGTGGGGTGGCGTTTACTGGTCCAACTGGGCTGGCTTGGGCGATGTTACCCGCGTAAAGCAGGTGCAGCGTGGTTTGGGTGCCTCAAAGGTAGCCGCACCATCGTTAGGTGGATCTATTAATATTGTTACAAACTCAACCGATGCCAAGAAAGGTGGTTCAATCTCTTACGGTATAGGAAATGACGGTTATAACAAGGTTAGTTTTTCTGTTTCAACTGGATTAACCGAGGATAACTGGGCCGTTACTCTTCTTGGAGCCAAAACAACAGGTAATGGTTATATTCAGGGCACCGAGTTTGAGGCTTACTCTTACTTTGTGAATATTTCCAAGCGCTTAAATGATGACCACCACTTATCATTTACTGCATTTGGAGCACCCCAGTGGCATAACCAGCGTAACAACGCCGACAGGCTTACCATAGCCGAATGGCAGAAGCAACCATTAAAATATCGTTACAACCCTTCCTACGGTTTCGATATGAATGGTCAGCGTAAGGTTTCGTCGCATAACGTGTATCACAAGCCTCAAATTTCGCTTAACCATTTCTGGAATATAAGTGAAAAATCAAATCTATCAACCGCTGCTTATGTATCAATTGGTAATGGCTTTGGATATAGCGGACAAGGGTACACCTCTGCACACCGTTACGCATTCTATGGGGCATCTAATGGTATTCCCAATTCAACCTACACTTTTGATGGAACCGAGTACAACTTTAGGGATGTAGATGGTACTTTTGATTACGGAACCGTTTACGATCTAAATCAGTCGACCAATAATGTTCTAGGCTCAATGATGGTAATGTCGAAAAGCGTAAATCAGCACCGCTGGTATGGTTTGCTATCGACTTACACCACAAAACTTACCGATGATATTGATTTTTACGGAGGAGTTGATTTCCGCTACTACAAGGGTATTCATATAAATGAAATTGTTGATCTTTATGGGGGCAATTACTTTATCGATCAAACTGCCCGTCCAATGCGTACCGACCAATCGTTCTTAACCAATAAGTTGCAGGTTGGTGATGTAGTTTACCGCGATTATGATGGATTTGTTCGTAACGAGGGGCTTTTTATGCAGGCCGAGTATAACAAGGATAAACTTACTGCTTTTATCTCGTTGTCTGGATCGAACACTACCTACTGGCGTCTCGACCGATTCTACTACGATGAAGGTGAAGGGCTTTCAGAAAAAATCAGTTTCCTTGGCTACAGCGCAAAGGGAGGTGCCAACTACAACCTTACCGATCAGCATAACGTATTTGCGAATATTGGTGTTATTTCGCGTGCCCCCTTCTTCTCAGGTGGAGCATTCCTTCAGTCAACAATAAGCAATATTACCAACCCCAATGCTGTTAATGAGAAGGCCTTCTCAGCGGAGTTGGGTTATAGTTTTCTATCTACGATCTTTTCTGGAAATTTAAATATTTATCGTACCGAGTGGAGAGATAAAACCATGGTTCGTGCCATGAACGCCAATAGCCCCGAGAGTTTGGTAGCCAATATGGAAGGCGTTAACGCACTTCACCAAGGTATTGAAATTGACTTTGTAGCCAAACCCCTACCCAAACTCGAGATTACCGGTATGATCTCGTTGGGCGATTGGAAATGGCAGAACGACGCTGAGGGATTCCTGTACAACCGTCAGGGAGAGCCAACCGATGTTAATGGAAATGTAGTTCCCCTCCAAAGTCCAGAGCATGGCCGTGTTGAGGTGAATATTGGTGGCATTAGAGTAGGTAACTCAGCCCAAACTACAGCTGCTCTTGGAGCCAAGTACGAGTTGCTAAAAGGATTAAAATTAGGTCTGGACGGTAATTACTATGGTCGCAACTATGCCAACTATAACATATCATCTGTGGGCACTAACCTTAACCCCCTTACATTTGCTCAACCCTGGATGATTCCCGATGCAGTTGTTTTTGATTTTCATGCCAACTATCGCTTTAAGCTGGCAGGTTTCGATGCCACACTTGTAGGTAATATTTACAATGTGTTCGATTCTGAGTTTATTGCCGATGCTACAGATGGGACTAACCACGACTGGAAAACATCGACTGTTTTCTATGGATTTGGCCGAACCTTCTCCACTTCGTTAAAAATTAAATTCTAATATCTGAATAATCATGAGAAAGAGAAATATATTAGTAGTAGTTGGGTTCGCTTTTGCCATGCTTTTGGGTGGCTGTACCGAGTTCAACGACCAATTTGAGGGTCTTGAGGATCTAACTAAGCCAACAAACAAGGCTAAGTATAGCTATACCCTCACCGAGGCCGATTACACTACCATTGGCAATCGTGCCCTTGCTGCAGCTACAAATGCCGAAGATTCCGCTAAAGCCAGATCTATCAGTACAAACAAGTACTTCACCGAGACTGTACCCGCTGCCGATTACGTTCCATTTCTGCTTAGAACCACTTTCCCTTACGGCGATTTGGGTTCTACCGCAATGGTAACCTATGTTCAGGGGCAAGACAAACCGGCTTACCTAAGCGAGTTGGGAACTGTAAATATCCTTTCAACTGCCGATTATCAGGTTGCCTGGGAAAGTACAACTGCTTTTGTGAGCGCTTTTACACCATCTAAAACCCCTTCTAACAGGATTTCGGATGTGTTAAAAGCTAAGTTCCCCAACGCTACCAATGGTCAGTATAAGTTTGTGGAGTACAACTATTCTGCCGAAGAAGCTACGGCTCAAGTAACCGAGGTAACCTACTTGGCTGAGAATTGGAACTCTCATACCTATCTGCCTTCTCCTTACGCACCCGTATCAGAGAATGGATGGATGAGCAAGGATGTTCTAGCTTCGGCCAATTGGCTTGTTAGAGCATTTAGCGGGAATCAGTATCCTCAGGCAACATCCAATAACTCGGGTGCTATTAACCAGATTTGGTTAATTTCTCCCGATATCGACTTGGCGAATGCAATTGCTCCAATCCTTACTTTTGACATAAATGTTGGTTATTGGAATTCTAACTGTTTAACCGTATGGATTTCTGAGGATTTTGACGGAACTGAGTCTGGTATTACTACTGCAAATTGGATTGATATTTCATCTAATTTCACTTTCCCCGAAGTTCCAACGGGTGCATATGGTGTACTTGCTTCGGCTGGCGATGCCGACCTAACCGCTTATGTTAATAAGAAGGTGAGAGTTGCTTTTAGGTACGACGGTGATGGTCGTTCGGCAGGTGATAGAGGGACTGATCCACTAAGAACCACAACTTATCAGGTTGATAACTTCAAGGTGTCTGAGGAAAAGGTTGCATTAACTGTTGCTAGTTCTGTGAAGCAGTATGCTGCTTACAAGTATAATGGTTCAACATGGGTACCCGCCGAATCTTCATTTGTTGCCCTACAACCAGCCGATTATTCTGCCATGGGGTTAACCTTCATCTCTTCAGCTCAGGCACCTGTATTTATCCCCAATTTCCTTCGCAATAAATTCCCTTATGCGCTTGAAGGAGATATGAAAACAGTTATATACAAGTCAGGGTCAAACCAAACTTTCTCCGCAGCTGTACAGTACCAGTTTGTAGGCGGAAATTGGATTACCGAAGATTACAAGGAGGGTAGAACTGAGCAGTTTGTATTCTCAAACAACGGATGGATTTTCGACCCAACCGTAAACCACACCATGGTTACCGCCGATTATCTGCTTATGGTTAACTATATACTTGATCACCCCGATCCTGCAATCTCCATCTTTGCTCACCCATTCTATAAGAATGAGGAGTATTACTATGGATTTAGCAGCAGGTATGCGAACGTAAACTTCCGCTTAAGCTACCGTAATCCTTACTTCACAGGCGAGTGGATACAACCTGCCACCATCGACCCAGAGTTAAGTGGAAAAGCAACAGATGCTGAGAAGGTAGCCTTGCTATACGAGCGCTTAAAGGAGGGTATGATGATTTTTGCTCAGCTTCGTTATCCCGATGCAGTACCAATGGTAAGTGGTGTTGAGGTTTACTACAACCTAACTACTTATATATATTATGTTACAGGCGTTGCCGCAGGCAACCAGTACAGGATGTACACCTTCAAGTGTACTGCTGCAGCTGCTGGCGATACACCTCCTCAATTTGAGTTTATCGAGGATAAAGTTGTAGAGTAAGCACCACTATTTTTTAAAAATTTTAGCCTGCCGAGCATCCTGCTCGGCAGGCTTTTTTTGTGCAGTACTACTCTTTTGGGGTGTTCTGGCTCTTTAGTCTTAGAATCAATTCGTTGATTTAAAATACAGAAAAACAAGTAATTACAATGTTAATAACTTTGCCGAAATGTTTATTTCTTCAACAGGCAAAGCTTGGAGTATGTGGTTTTGGTTTTATAACTTGCATTCACTTTTAAACATGCCGAGAAAAATGGTACCGCTCTTTTTTTCAGCGGTGTAAAGTTTTGTGCTTAATCAGAAATAGTAAACCAACATACCAAAATGAGCAAAGGGGAAACTTCAACAATGAACAAGACCAAGGAAAAGCAAAAGATCTATTCCTTTGAGGAGGCCATGGCCGCATCGGTAGTGTATTTTAAGGGCGATGAGATGGCCGCCAAGGTGTGGGTTAGCAAGTATGCGCTCAAGGACTCCTATGGCAATATTTTCGAGCAATCGCCCGAGGATATGCACCGTAGGCTAGCCTGCGAGATTGCCCGCGTGGAGCGTAAGTACGCCAACCCCATGAGCGAGGAGGATATATTTGATCTGCTTAAAGAGTTCAAGTATATTGTCCCTCAGGGTGGCCCCATGACGGGAATTGGCAACCCATACCAGATTGCCAGTTTGTCGAACTGCTTTGTTATTGGCTCCAAGGGCGATGCCGATTCGTACGGCGGCATTATGAAGATCGACGAGGTTCCGATGGCAAGATTATTACCCGCAAGCGGC
>CAZBBA010000080.1:0-18204 GCA_964490015.1 uncultured Rikenellaceae bacterium | reverse complement strand
CCATAATTTCAGCCCCATAAAAGTTGTCGTGCGGTTAACAAAATTTGGCCCAAAAATTTGCCTTTGGCAAAATGCCGCCGTAATTTTAACTCGCTGGCAGCCAGGTTTAAGGATTAGTCCTGCGACCTACGTTGCGGCGAGAAACCATAGGTATAAACCCTAAAAATTTTTAACGTTATGGCAATTAAGTTCAAGGTAGTCGCCAAGGGCCAGCCGGGGGTTGCCGGCGGCGGCGACAAGAAGTTCTACGCCTCCCCAGTGCTAGATGGGGAGGTAACGCTCGATGACCTCACCCGGCTTATCGAGAAATCGTCGACCGTGAGCGGCGCCGATATCCGGGCGGTGCTCTATGCCCTGGTGGACATTACGGTTGATAATCTTGCCAAGGGGTCAATTGTGCGACTGGGCGAGCTGGGGAGTCTACGCCCCAGCATCAGCTCCGAGGGCAAGGTCACCGAGGCCGAAGTGAGCGCCTCGGCCATCCGAAGCGCCAGCGTGATTTTTGCTCCGGGTAGTCGCATTCGCGATATGCTGGCCTCCGTGAAGTTTACCAAGGTATAGCGGGGCTTCCCCGACTATTAGGTCAATTCCCTGCGCAGCTAATCGGACACTCCCTGCGCAGGGAATTTAATTTTCACGGCAGCAAATCGTCGATTAGCTGCGCAGGGAAAAAAATTTCCACGCTAGGAAATGTTGGTCCCCTGCTGTGCCGTGATCAATTTCCACAGCAGGAAAAAAAATTTCCACGGCAGGAAATTAAAATTCGACCGCAGCAAAATGGTAATTTCCTGCGCAGGGATTTAAATTAGCTGCGCAGCTAATTTTTAACGCCAGCATTGGTAGGCTTTCTCAAAGACTTTTTTACACAAATGTCGTATTTTGATGAAAAAGGATTACCTTGTCTGCGGCAAAGCCTAAAAAAGCAATAACGAACAGTCTTCCTTTTGAAATAGAAGTATTTGTAAGTTAATAAGCAAATTCTACAACGGCTATTCGTAGAGTTGTTACTATTTTTCAATCAAACCCTATGACCATCGAAACCCATACCGTAGCAGGCAAACGGATAGCCGAGTTGGTATCCGATACGCTGCTGATTAGCACCATTGACGATGTGCCCGATTTGCTGGGAAATCTCTACTTTCAGGGGTTCGACAGGGTTATCGTTCATGAGCGGAATATTGTCCCTGCTTTTTTCGACCTCAAATCGGGCATTGCCGGTGAGGTGCTGCAGAAATTCTCCACCTACCGAATGCGTATAGCCATTGTGGGTGATTTCGACAAGTTCACCAGCAAGAGCCTCCGCGACTTTATCCGCGAGAGCAACAAGGGCTCAACGGTAAACTTTGTTGGTTCGGTTTCTGAGGCGCTCGACAGGTTATCGCGGGGGTAGCTACTCGATACGCTGTATGTCTTGATTCATCAGAGATCGTTGATGAGGGTGTCTCAAATGTCTAAAAATCATTTTTATTCTCTTTGGCTACTTTGTGATTTCCTTGTGAGTCGTTGTGAAGCTGTATTTTAAATATAGCACAAAGTTTCACAAAGGACTTTTGAGACACCCTCAAAAGTCCTTTGTGGAATTGTTACATAAACCAACCGTTCACCTCAACCCTTACCTGCGGGTTTACAGCGTACGCAATTATAATGGAGATTACCAAACCAATAATGGCCAGAAGGATATCTCGTCCTATTAGAAGTAGTGTATTCTTAAAACTCTTGTGGTTGGTTTTAGTTAAGTGCATGGCCACCTCACGTCCGCCCAGCAGCCCCAGGAATACCCAGGTGGTGCTCATGGGCACTGTGCTATACACTAGATGGAATGCCATAAGCAGCGAGTAGATCAAGTCCACGATGGTGGCGGGCCGCACATCGGTAATATCGGTTTTGGTGGTTACTATCTGCTGAATTCGCCCGCCCTTATTGTAAAAAATAACGCCCAGCCCCACAAAAACAATCCCCGATACTGCCAGTAGTTCCCCGAAGTTTAGCTGACGGGGAAGGAACACCGCAATATTGGCGGCATCCTGCATAATCCAAAGGCACCACAGCGCACCGCTGGTTATCCATTGGGCTACCACCCAGCCCGAGTGGGCTTTGCCCTTAAAGGTTCGCTTAAAGTATTTGGCCAGCAGTAAATAAATAACTATCGATACGGCAAAGGCGATAAAGTATCCTCCCAGACTTTTGCTCATAACCTTGCCAATAGCCCCACTGCTCGCCGCAAAGGAGCTAAGCAGAAGGAACGTTGTGGAGATGGGCATCCGCATCCGGGTGATGATAATCAGCAGGATTGGGGCGGCAATCTGCAGAAACTCAAAGGAAGCAGGGTTCTCGTTAAAGCCCTTTGTAGCTAATCGTTTAAATGAGATATCGCCATCGAAAAGGAAGTAGCTTACGGCGATGGTGCCCACAAATAGCCCCCCGATGTATAGCCACAGCACCCACCACTTGCGATGCCCATTCGACGAGAGGAAGGTGCCAATGGTTTGGATGCTATCGTTCGATACCACCGAGTACCCCGCCACGGCAAACCCAAACCACATGGCCATAGTCGGGGTGTTGTAGAGCAGTGCAGCCACCACAAAGAGCAGCAATATGAAGATTAAGAAGTTGGACTCGCTGCGGAAAACATCAATAAATCCAAGCTGTTTCCTAATGTTATTTTTCTTTGCCATTTACGTTAAATTTTATGCAAAGGAACGGGATGTTTGGCACTGCAACGTTAAGTAATAGCTAATTGAATGTTAACTAATGTCGATTAATTGACAACTAGACATGGCTGCCTGTTAGTGGAACTAAACCGCAAAGCCACACGAAAAATTTGTACGGCAGCGATGGGAGACTAGAGCAGGCCTATGAGCCTGCTTTTTATCGCCCTAAATCAGCAGGTAATGATGTTTTACAAAATATAAACTCAATGCACTTTACCCCAATAATTTCTATCTTTGCAGCCAATTACTAAAATTTAGCAAATGGCTTCGAACAAACCAAGCATACCCAAGGGAACCCGCGATTTCTCGCCTGCCGAAATGGCCAAGCGTAACCATATCTTCGACACCATAAAGTCGGTGTTCCGTGGCTATGGGTATCAACCCATCGAGACTCCTGCCATGGAGAACCTCACCACGCTTCTTGGGAAGTATGGCGAGGAGGGCGATAAGCTGCTTTTCAAAATACTGAACTCTGGCGATTTCACCAAAGGTGTTCTGCCAACCGACTTCTCGGCTGAAAATGCCAATGCGCTATCGACCAAAATCTGTGAGAAGGGTCTGCGGTACGACCTTACCGTTCCCTTTGCCCGCTTTGTGGTGCAGTACCAGAACGATATTACATTCCCCTTTAAACGATACCAGATTCAGCCTGTTTGGCGTGCCGACCGACCCCAAAAGGGTCGCTACCGAGAGTTCTACCAGTGCGATGTGGATGTGATTGGCTCAAACTCGCTCCTCAACGAGGTGGAGCTGGTGCTGATCATCGACGAGGTGTTCCGCAAGCTGGGCATAAGCACAACGGTTAAGATCAACAACCGCAAAATTCTTAGCGGCATGGCCGAGGTGGTGGGCGAAACCGAAAGGCTAATAGATATTACCGTTGCCATCGATAAGATAGATAAGATTGGAATTGAGGCCGTGAACCGCGAGTTGGCCGAAAAGGGCGTTTCATCAAAGGCCATCGAGCAGCTACAGCCCATTATCCAGCTGCAGGGAACCAATGCCCACAAGCTCGAGGTGCTCTCAAATGCCCTAGCTGCCTCTGAGGTTGGACTTAAGGGGATTGAGGAGATGAGAATCATCTTTAGTACCCTTGCGGCATTGGAAGGTATAACCACAGCCGTTGAGCTGGATCTTTCGCTGGCGCGAGGACTAAACTACTACACGGGCGCTATCTTCGAGGTAAAGGCCAATGATATGGAGATGGGCAGCATCTGCGGCGGGGGTCGCTACGACGACCTAACAGGGATCTTTGGCCTAAAGAATGTTTCGGGCGTGGGCGTATCGTTTGGTGCCGACCGTATTTACGACGTGATGCAGCATCTTAACCTATACCCCGACAGCTTGCTGGCCAGCTCGCAGGTGATGTTCGCCAACTTTGGCGAGAGGGAGGCAGCGTATTGCCTGCCCATAATACAGAAGCTGCGCTCTGTTGGAATATCAGCCGAGCTGTACCCCGATGCCGCCAAGATGAAGAAACAGTTCGATTACGCTAATAAAAAGAATATTGAACTGGTGGTGATTGTGGGCGAATCGGAGATGCAGAAGGGTGAGGTGTCCATAAAGAATATGATCACCGGTAATCAGGAAACCCTTAAGGCCGATGGCATTATGAACTACTTTGCATAGACGTTGACTTTTCCTTAATTCAATTGAAATTATATACCATGACCAAAATACATTCAATATCACCAAAGGCACTTACCTACGAGATTCTTGAGGAGTTACAGAAAGGTGGATATAAGCTGGAGATATCGGCCGAGTCGCAGCAGTTGATTAACCATTGCCGCGAGTACCTCGACCAGAAAATGGAGAACCACGATGCTCCAATTTACGGAATAACCACTGGTTTCGGCTCGCTTTGCAATAAGAATATCTCCAGGGATGAGCTCTCGCAGCTACAGCGCAACCTGGTAATGTCGCATGCCTGTAGCACAGGCACCGAGGTTGTTCCCGAGATTGTTAGGCTTATGCTGGTGCTTAAGGCGCATGCCCTTTCGCTTGGTCATTCCGGTGTGCAGCTGGTTACCGTTCAGCGTATTGCCGATTTCTACAACAACGATATTCTGCCCATCGTATACGACCGCGGGTCGTTGGGTGCTTCGGGCGATCTGGCGCCCCTATCAAATCTTTTCCTTCCACTTATTGGTGAGGGTGAGGTTCGTTACAAAGGCCAAAAACGAAATGCTGCCGATGTACTTAAAGAGTTTGGCTGGGAGCCCATCGAGCTAAAATCGAAGGAGGGATTGGCCCTGCTGAATGGAACCCAGTTTATGAGCTCGCATGCAGTTTACGGTTTGCTTAGGGTTTTCAGAATTCTTAAGATAAGCGATGTAATTGGTGCAATATCTTTGGAGGCATTCGATGGCCGAATTGAGCCCTTCCATCCAAATCTTCATGCGGTAAGGCCGCACAACGGACAAATTGAAACGGCATCCAATATCCGATTGCTGCTCGAGGGTAGCGAGCTGATAGAGCGACCCAAGAAACATGTGCAGGATCCGTACTCGTTCCGCTGCATACCCCAGGTACATGGCGCATCGAAGGATTCCATTGCCTACGTTGCCCAGCTGGTGCTAACTGAGATTAACTCGGTTACTGACAACCCCACCATTTGGCCCGATGAGGATTTGGTGCTTTCAGGCGGGAACTTCCACGGGCAACCCCTTGCCCTTAGCCTTGATTTTGCTGCCATTGCTCTGGCCGAGCTGGGCAATATCTCGGAGCGCCGGGTATCGCAGCTAATTTTTGGTCTGCGTGGTTTACCCGAGTTCCTGGTGGCCAATCCCGGCTTAAACTCTGGCATGATGATACCACAGTACGCCGCAGCGGCGATGGTAAGTCAGAATAAGCAGCTTTGCACGCCCGCCTCGGTCGATAGCATTGTTTCGTCGAACGGGCAGGAGGATCACGTAAGCATGGGGGCAAACTCTGCCACTAAGCTGTTAAGAGTTATCGATAATGTGGAGCGGATACTGGCCATTGAGCTGCTCAACGCAGCGCAAGCGCTCGAGTTCCGTCGCCCTGCCAAAACATCGCCTAAGCTTGAGCAGGTATTATCGGCTTACCGTAAGCAGGTGAAATTTGTTGAGCAGGATGTGGTGATGTATAAGGAGATGGACAAAAGTCTTGAGTTTATTAAAGGGATAGAACTGTGGAATAATTTTTAACTGAGCGAATTGTTTTTTCCATAACTTGCGGCTAAATATACGTGATATGGAACAACTACTTCTTCGCGATGCAAGCATATTTCCTACGCCAGAGGTTCTAACTAAGGCGTTAGGCGACAATTATGCTGTTTACAACGAGTTTATCACTCAGGTTACTAGCCCCGAGTTTGGCCTAACGGCCAATTGGAACTACTACAAGGACGGGAAATCGTGGCTATGCAAGGTTGAGTACAAGCGAAAAACGGTTTTCTGGCTGTCGGTTTGGGAGGGAATGTTTAAGGTAAGTTTCTACTTTACAGAGAAAACCTCCTCGGGGATTGATGCACTAGATATTGATGGCGATATAAAGCAACGTTTAGCTCAGAGTAAGCCAGTAGGCAAGCTTATTCCCCTAACTTTCGAGGTGGATTGCATGGGGCAAATTGCTGATATACTTAGGGTGGTTAGCTATAAAAAGGGAATAAAGTAAGCGAAGATACCTATTAGAATTACAGAAGCGCATTGGATTTCTCGCAATGCGCTTCATTTTCAAGCTTAGGTTTAGGGAAAATCGTTAGTGCCCGTTGGGGTACTCTATTAGTTTTTCTTCCACTTTCTCCACCATTTTCTTCGATCCCACAATAAATGGAACCCGCTGATGAAGAGTGGATGGTTTAATATCCAGAATTCTTTGTGAACCAGTTGAGGCTTTCCCTCCCGCATGCTCGGCCAGGAAGGCAATGGGGTTGCACTCGTAAATCAACCTTAGCTTCCCGTTGGGTGCTGATGCCGTTTGGGGGTAAATAAAAACTCCGCCTTTTAACAGGTTTCGATGGAAGTCGGAAACCAGCGAGCCGATGTATCGCGCGGAGTATGGCCGGTTTGTGGCCTTGTCCTCAACCTGACAGTATTTAATGTACTGCTGTATTCCTCGCGGCATCTTGGCGTAGTTTCCCTCGTTAATCGAGTAGAATGGCCCCTCGGCAGGGGTTTTAATTTCGTTGTGCGAAAGGCAAAATTCGCCGATCGAGGGGTCGAGTGTAAATCCAAAAACGCCATGCCCAGTGGTGTATACCAGCATGGTTGATGAGCCGTAGATAATATAACCGGCGCATACCTGTTTTGATCCGGGCTGTAAAAAATCTTCCAGCACCGCCTTGGTTCCCCGTGGGCTAATCCGACGGTAAATGCTGAAGATGGTTCCAACCGACACGTTCACATCTATGTTTGAGGAGCCATCGAGCGGATCCATGCAAACAATGTAGTTGCCGTCGTTCGATAGATCGTCGTCGAAGGTGATTATCTCCTGGTTCTCCTCCGAGGCAATCCCGCAGCACTCGTTCGATGATTTGAGCGATTGAATAAACCGCCAGTTGGCGAAAACGTCAAGTTTTTTCTGATCCTCGCCCTGTACGTTAACATCGCCAGCCAGCCCAAGAATATCCACCAGACCAGCCTTGTTGATCTTTTTGTGTACCACCTTGGCGGCAATGCCCATGTGGTATAATAGTCGTGTAAATTCGCCCGTAGCGTAGGGGAAATCGGCTTGCCGCTCAATAATAAACTGGGTAAGCGTTTTAATGGTGTAGCCTTCCATTTACCGATCTATTTTTTGTATTGGTTTTAATGAATTTTTGAGGTAGCAATTTTAAGCATAATTATTATATAATAAAAACTTTTTTCCCTGTTTTAAAACGTTTGCGATAAGTGTTGGCAAGTTGAGAACTTAAGCTAAATTACGAGGAAAATAACGGTTATGCACATTTTGCCGTATGCCTGAAATATTATTACTTTTGATCCCACTATTCGGAATATATCTTTAATCAACATCCATTGGAATGCTCAATATTTTCAAGTTTGGTGGCGCATCGGTAAAGGATGCCGGAGGTGTTAAAAATCTCGCTCAAATTGTAAGTTCGCATAGCAGCAATTTGGTTGTGGTGGTGTCGGCCATGGGGAAAACTACCAATGCCCTCGAGGGCATTTTGTCGCAATATCTCAGCAATAACCCAATAATTTGGCAGAGTTTCGCCGATTTAAGGGAGTATCATATCAACATTGCAGCCGAACTTTTTGGCCAGATTTGTCCTGCAAAGATTGACGACATTGAGCAGCTTTTTGTTGAATTAAGGGCTTTGCTTGAGTTTAATCCCAATTTTAATTACAATTTCAACTACGACCAGATTGTGTCGTATGGCGAGCTGATATCCACAAAAATTGTATCCATCTACCTAGATGCTATTGGAATTTTGAATACTTGGGTTGATGTTAGGCAGGTTTTGCGAACCGATGATAACTATCGCGAAGGAAATGTTGATTTCGCGATATCGCAGGAGCGGAGCAAGCTGCAGTTTAAATTCAATGGAAATTCTGTTTTTGTTACCCAAGGATTTATCGGCGGAACCGCCGATGGGTATACCACCACGCTGGGTCGCGAGGGCTCCGACTACACTGCTGCGCTGCTGGCCAACCTGCTCGATGCCCAGAGCGTTACAATCTGGAAGGATGTGGACGGCGTGTTGAATGCAGACCCCCGGATTTTTAGCGATACCATTAAGCTCGATGAGGTTTCGTTTAAGGAGGCCATTGAGCTGGCTTACTGTGGAGCGCAGATTATTCATCCAAAAACCATAAAGCCGCTGCAAAACAAGCAGATATCGCTCTACGTAAAATCGTTTGCCAACCCAACCGGCAGCGGAACCTTGGTATACCAAACCGACCAGCGCATTGCCTATCCGCCAATCCTGATTGTAAAACCCAAGCAGGTGTTGATATCGCTTACACCCCGCGATTTTTCGTTTGTGATTGAGGATTGCCTTAGCAAGATTTTCGCCCTACTTTACAAGCACAGGGTTAAGGCTAATCTGGTGCAGAGTTCGGCCATTAGCTTTTCCATTTGCGTTGATGATGAGGAGCACTTTTTACCAAATGCCATTGCTGAACTAAGCAAAACGTTTGCTGTTAGGTACAACAGAGGTCTAGAACTACTAACGGTTAGGCACTACAATGCAGAGGTTTTGGAAAAGTTACTTGCCGGGAAAAGCGTTTACCTTCAGCAGAAAACGCGGAGTACAATTCGGGTGATGTACGAGAAGGATAAGTAAAGGCGAGGAGTATTTCTTTGCTGATTAATTTGTCGCGGGAACTTTATCGGCAAAAACAGGAGCGTTAGTTTGTACTGATAAGTTAAAGTTTATCGATATCCATTCGCTAACCTTTATCAATCCAAATGCTGGTGATGGTGGGGTAATATCGAAATCGGTCATGTTTATGTCGTGTGAGCCAATAAACTTCATATCGCTTCCAGTTACCCTAATCCATTTTATGGGAACTTTTACCACCTTACACTTGCTGTTAATGGTTATGGCCACCGACACTTTTAATTCTCCGGAATTTGGGTTTTGGGGTTGGCTCTCCTTGAATTGAGCATCGAGTAGTTCTATGAGGATATTTGGATTATGATCGGCCCCCAAGGCCCGGTATAAATCTTTGTTTAGTATAGGGTTCTTGCAATCGAACGACGATATTTTAAGCGCCATTTTGGCTTCGGAAAATACAATTGAATTCCCGCTGGCATTCGCATCGACAATAATATTTCCCCTGGTGAAATTGCTGTTTGAGTAGCATTCAAAAGTATTCACGTTGCTCGACCCTGCAATGGAAATCCAGCTCTCATCCTGAATAGAGTAGGAGAGGTAGCTCATGGTATTATTTGTTTCCACAAGCGACGAGAGCATAAACATCATTGCAAGCGTTGATAGCATAATTCTTGTTTTTTTTGATGATGCTGTCGGCATTTGTCTAGCCGACAGCATCAAAGGTTTTATTAGAAGCTAATAGCTGCTTCAACCATAACACCGTTGAAGTTGAGCTTGTGCCTGTAATCGGTAGCAGCAAAGTCGTTGTAGTTCTGATTTACATACTCCAGCTTCACTAGCAAATTCTTGGTCGTGTACCAGCCCAGCGACAGCTGAATACGATCAACCGAAATGTCGTCGGTGGCACCGGGCAGAGTTCCCGTAACCACGTTGTAGCGGCCACCCACAAACACCTGCTCGCGGGGCATAAAGCGGTAGATTACCTCACCGGCTAGCTGCGAAAATTTACGATTCTCGGTTTCGCCTGCCTGCATTCCCTGCGACATCTCATAGGTTCCAAAGAATTCAATTCCTTTGAA
Organism: uncultured Rikenellaceae bacterium; assembly: GCA_964490015.1. Classification (GTDB taxonomy): domain Bacteria; phylum Bacteroidota; class Bacteroidia; order Bacteroidales; family Tenuifilaceae; genus Perlabentimonas. The sequence goes on along the minus strand of CAZBBA010000080.1, from coordinate 8,167 downwards.
TTTCACAAAAGGGTTCACCATAATTGAGGTAACCTTATTGGTGAACTCGGGGCTTATGCGGCCCGAGGTGAACCTGTCGGTAGCATTGGTTGCGGTTACCGCGCCACCAGCGCGGAAGTTGCGGTAGTACTCGGGTTCGGCTACCAGGTAGTATCGCGATCCTGTACGGTCGCCGGCGTAAAGCGTGTTGCGGGTTGTGCCAGGGTTGCTGTAAAGGCTGGCCGATAAACGAACGCGAAGATCATCGTTGATTTGGCTATCGTATCCTACTTTAGCAAGTATCGATGGGTTTTTCTTCTGGGTTCCATAATCTTTCACATCACCATTAATAATTCCGCTCGAAAGACCTGCCATCAAAAATAAATTCTCCACTGGGTAAACGTAAACCTCACCCGCAATCTCAGTGGCAAAGGCATCCATTATGTAATTGCCAACAAATGGGTTGTAGATGGTGTTTCCGTTATCGCTACGACGGAACTGCTGATCGCCATAGTTTAATCCAAAGTGACCAACTTTTGCAGTGATATGCTTGGTGAACCAGTCGGGACTACCAAACATAGGCAGCTTGTCAATCTGCACGTATCCACCTTTTACCCAAAATTCGGGGTGATGGCGTGACGACATGTAGTTTTCCAAAACCACGCGAATTCCATCCTCGAGTTGAACATCGAACCTAAGGTTTGCTGTGGCCAGGTTGAAACCGGGGCTAAGTGGGTAAAGGGCATTAAGATTTACTGTATTTGCCCCAAAAGGAAAATCGTTTACTGTGGCCTCGTTGGTGTGACTAAGCATTTGAAATTGCTGCGTAAAGCTACCGCCAATTCGTACGTGTAGACCCTTAAACTCGGTAGTATCGCCCTTGGGCGTTTCAAATACATTAACCCCACGTTGGTCAGCTGGCCTGAAGAAGCTAACCTTTTCCTTTTGCGAGAAAGCGGGAAGCGTAATAATTGCCAAGGCAATGATAAGTACTGTGTTTCTTGTTGTGATTTTCATTTTATTTACTCGATTAGTTGATTGTTATTGATAGTTGTGTTTATTTGTCTGATAGCATATTGGGCTTTAACACCACGGAGTAGTTAAGGGTAATCTCATCACCAGTGGTAAGTGCTCCAAACATGGCTGTTGGAGGCTTTACGCTAAAATCGCTCATCTTAATCTTTGTAGAACCGCTAAACTCAATATCGCCACCCGAGAGCACTTTGCCAACTGCATTAAGCGTAACGGGTTTGGTGACTCCCGAAATTTGAAGCACTCCCGATGTGTTTAATCTAAAGGCTCCGGGGTTTTCGGTAATTGAGTTTACCTTGCGGAGCTCAAACGATATTTCGGGATGCTTTTTGCTATTGAGTGCCTCGTAGATCTTCGAGTTCATGATGCTCCCCTTTGATCCCTTAAGCGATTGGGCATCCACTTTAACCTGCAGGTTTTCTATACCTACAATTTTATTGTTCTCCACCTTAATCCTGAAATTTCCCTTTAGGTTTTCCACATCTGCAGTCCAATCGTGAAGGTTTGATGTCCCTTCAATTACAACGTTGTGCGATTTTATTTCGTAAAGTGTTTGTGCTTGGATACTGGCACTAAAAGCCAGGGTCAAGGCAATTCCTACAATTCCAATTAAACGTTTCATTGCTTTATTATTTTGGTTATTATTGTTTAGTGACCACAGTTATTTAGAACTGGTCTACATAAAGCAATTTGCAAGCCAAATAGTTCTGGATTATATTTACTCATTGTTTTAAGTTGTTGATATACAAACAAAAACCCCGTGATTATTTATAAATCACGGGGTTTGTTGGCTTACACAATACGACGAGATTTCGTCGAATTGGTCGAAATTTCGTCGTAATTAGGGTGTTTTGATTTCCAATTTCTCAATTCGCGACTTAAGCGTGGAGGCAGGAACTCCCAAAATTTGGGCTGCCTTGGCCTTGTTGCCGCCGGAACGGAGCAAGGCATCGGAAATGGCGTTGGTTTCCACCTCCCTAAGAATCTCATCAAGGGGTTTATTGTCGAAGTAAAAGCAGGTATGCTGCTTTCCGGGAAACCGTACGTCGATGGGCAGAATGTTTTTATCAATAATATTATCCTTGGCCAGTAGAACTAGTCGTTCCATTAGATTTTTTAGCTCCCGAACGTTTCCCGAAAAGGGATGCCGTTTCACTAGTTCCAACGCTTCGGGGTGAATTTCGATTTTAACACCCTGCGAGAACTCTTCCACAAAATGTTTGGCCAACATCTCAATATCGTTGGGTCGTTCGCGAAGAGGAGGAAGGTTTATGGGGAAAACATTGAGCCTGTAGAAAAGATCCTCGCGGAACATGCCCTCGGATACCATCTGTTTTAAATCCTTTTTGGTTGATGCGATCACCCTCACGTCGATTTTTATTGTATCGGTTCCGCCTACTCGCTCAATCTCGCCCTCCTCAAGGGCACGTAGTAGCTTTACCTGCAGATCGTAAGGCATATCATCTATATCATCGAGGTAAAGGGTACCATCGTTAGCCAGCTCAAAACGCCCAATCTTTTGCTTTTCAGCACCTGTAAATGCGCCTTTCTCGTGACCAAAAAGTTCGCTCTCGAAAATTTCGCGCGACAGGATGGCGCAGCTAACCTTAATCAGCGGCTTTTTGCTTCGGTTGCTGTTGAAGTGTATAATATTGGTAAGTAACTCTTTACCTGTTCCTGTTTCGCCTGTAATTAGCACCGTAGTGTTCTTGTTGGCAATAATTTCGACCAAATCAAAAACTTTTTGGGTTTCCTTACTTTTTCCAATAAAATTTTTGGTGTCGAACCTTTTCTGAAACTGCCTTCTCAATTGGCGATTTTCGTCTTTTACCTCTTTCAACTCCTTTATCCGCTCAATAGTTAGCAGTAATTCCTCTATGTTAAAGGGCTTCGAGATGTAATCGTAGGCGCCCAGCTTCATTGCCTCCACGGCGGTTTCCACTGTTGCAAAGGCGGTCATCAGCAGCACAAAAGTATTTGGCCTAAACTCCTTGGCTTTGGCCAGAAACTCCAGCCCATCCATATTTGGCATTTTAAGGTCGGTGATGATTATGTCGACCTCCTCGTCGGTATCGCTAAGGTACTGAATGGCCGCTTGCCCCGAAGCAAACTCGCGTACAGCGTAACCTGCATCGCGCAAATCGTCGGCAGTGGTAACTCTTACAATCCTTTCGTCGTCAACAACAAATATTTTTAGCATGGCTCTATTCCGTTTTTGGTAATGTAATGGCAATGGTAAATCCGCCGGTGGGTTTGTTCCAACCGGAGATGTGGCCATTGTGACTGCTGATGATGTTATAACTTACTGCTAATCCTAGTCCAGTTCCCTGTTTTATTTTTTTAAGCGTAAAAAATGGGTCGAAAATAGCCGCAACCTTTTCGGGAGGAACGCCGACTCCATTGTCGGTAAATTCAATGATGGCGGCATTTTTGTTTTCGGCAAGGCTGATTTTTATCGCACCTACAAAGGAGGGATTAACCTCTTTCTGCTCGTTAATGGCATCGATACTATTGAGCAAGATATTTAGGAAAACTTGCTCTAAATGATTTGGGCTTGCATGTAAAACTATATTATCTTCGAATCCATCATAATTTAGCTTGATGTTCGATTTCTCAAGCTGATATTTCACCAGCGAAATGGTGTTGCTAATTAACTGGTTTATTGGCACTGGGGTGAAGGCCAGCTCCTGCTTGCGCGAGAAGTTAAGCATTCCCTCCACCACCTTCTCTATCTTCAGCAGGGCTTCCGACATCATGGCGATGTACTCCCTGTTCTGCTTCAGGTTATCGGGTTTATCCTCAATGCGGCGGATACAGTTCCTAATTCCAGCAAGCGGGTTGTTAATCTCGTGAGCCAATCCCGCCGTAAGGGTTCCCACCGAGGCCATTTTCTCTGTTTGCGAAAGGGATTCCTGTGTCGATTTGAGCTCGCGATAGGCATTCTGGAGTCGCATTAACATCTCATTAAAAGTTGTGCCAAGCACATCAATCTCGTCGGTGAGGTTGAAAAGGTTCTTAAGCCTAACCGATAGTTCATCGTCGAGTGAGATTCTGCTTGTGTTTTCGTGGTTAAACGAATTAAAATCTACCTGCGAGGCATAGGTACTTATGGCCTTAACTGGGCTGGTGATGATATAAGAGAGAACCAGCGCGGCAATAATTCCGAGCAAGAGGAAAATAAGCACCATGCTGAGAAAAAGTTTGGTTATACCCCTAATCTCGTTCTGAAACTCACGCTCGCACATGCCCACTCGAACTGCACCTATTTGATGACCAAGGATAGGAATGGCGATATCGCGGACCACGCAGTTTTTATCGGTTGGATCTTTGAGAATTCTTATGCTGGTATCTTTTCCGATGGGAACGGGATTAACTCCAATTAAATACCTTGGAATGTACTCCTGATATGTGTGTGCTATAAGCCGATGGTTATGGTCGAGAATTATAATGTACTTCACATCGGTATTCACCGATTTGGTTTGGGTAAGCAGCTTGTTCAGCGCCGAGAGGTCGTCGTACAGAATTGGTTCAACAGCACGTTCAGCAATGCTTTTGGCTATGCTAATCCCGTGTTTCTCGATTTGATTTTCAAAAGTTTTGTAAACCTGGTTTCGGATAAAAAGTAGGTTCAACGAGCCGAATAGCAGCACAGTTGAGGCTATGGCAATGCTAAATTTCCAGAATAGCGGCAGCTGAACCCTTTTCATTGATCAACTTGTGGTTAATTTAATTCTTAATGTCAGCAAACCTTCTTACATTGTTATAAATTGAATCGTGTCCAATAGTGTATCGATCAACCAAAAGCTTTTCTAGAACTTGCTGACTTCCCTTATCGGTGTGCATATTCAAAAATATCATGGTCAGTTTCTCTTCCAGCTCTTTCGGTAATCGATTTGAAACTACTACTGGAGGCATAGCATGAGGTTCCGACTTTTCAATTATAACAATATCTTTAATTCTATCAGGAGAGGTGTTGCGTAAATAATCGTAAACCAAGCTGTTTACCGAAGCGCCATCAACCATTTGCTTGGCAACAAGCTGAATTGAGTTGTCGTGGGCATAAGTATAAACAGTACTTTCGAAGAACTCTTCGGGGGTTGAGTTTAACTCCTTTAGTCGTTTTGTTGGAAATAACTTACCCGATGTGGACAATGGGTCGGTAAAGGCAAAACGTTTATTTTTTAGATCATTAAATGACTTTACCCCCGAGTTTTTATGCGTAATGATATATGTATTGTAGAAAGATTGCCCTTTCCACTCGGGTATCACAAGAAGTTTAAAGGCCGAGTCGGCTATGCCGTAAACGTAGTTGCCAGAGCAAACAATGGCCACATCGGCTTTATCCTGCTTCATCAGGTCGTTTATCTCCTGATAGGTTCTACGTTGAATCATTATCACCTTAATTTCCAGTTGTTCTTCGATATGCCTTAGCATATCCTTATAGTAGTTGAAGGTTTCGCGAGGCGATGAGATTGACGAAATGGCAAATCTCAGAGTTCTATTTTCGTTGGGGCTTGATTTGTATATTGAGTCAACCCTAACGGTGTCCTTAAAGTTAAAATACAACGACTCAGCGTTCTCTCTCCGGGGATTTCCTGTGCAGCTAATTAGGAAAATAATGGAGAAAAGTACTGCAACCAATACTCCAGGTTTAGATATAACCATTTGCTTTGTTGATATTTATACAATCCGGTTGTAGATGATACAACGTTTAAGCGCGGGCTTTGTTCGTGAAGGGAAGGAAAACTTAATTGTACCGGTGTAGATACTGAACTAATTGTCAAATTCCAGCGCCATGCCCATAACGGATTCATCGAAAGCGCCATTTTCGTGAACTAATCGACCATTTACCAATGTATGGGTTACACGTGCGCCGAATGTTTCTCCTTCAAATGGCGACCAACCGCACTTGTACAAAATATTGTCAGGAGTAATTTTCCAGTTGGTGTTGGGATCAACAAGAACCAGGTCGGCATAGTATCCTTCGCGGATAAATCCTCTTTTCTCAATTCGGAATAGCTCGGCAGGTGAGTGGCACATCTTATCTACAACTAGCTCCATGGTGAAAATTCCTTTGGTTACCATCTCAAGCATGGCGACCAGTGAGTGCTGAACCAGTGGCCCACCTGATGGGCAGCTGTTGTATGGGTTTCCTTTCTCATCGAGGGTATGGGGAGCATGATCGGTGGCCACAATATCGAGGACGTTGTTTCGAAGAGCATCTTGCAGGGCTATTTGGTCGCTTTCAGACTTTATTGCAGGATTCCACTTTATGCGCCACCCCAGGGTATCGTAATCATTATCGTTAAACCAGAGATGGTGAACGCATACCTCGCCGGTAATCTTCTTCTCCGAAAGAGGTAGCGTATTCGAAAGCAATTCCATCTCCTGTGCCGTAGAAAGATGAAGCAGGTGCAGGCGCGCCCCGAAAATTTTGGCCATTTTCACTGCCAAAGAGCTGCTAAGGTAGCAAGCCTCGGCGCTCCGGATTTGCGGATGGCAGCTGAATGGTATTTCGGAACCGTATTTCTCGGTGTAAATATTTAGATTTCTTTTAATTGTCTCCTCGTCTTCGCAATGTGTAGCAATCAGCACAGGCGAAGCCTTGAAAATTTGCTCCAGCGAGGTGGGATTATCAACCAGCATATTCCCGGTTGAGGAACCCATAAATACTTTAACGCCGCATACCTGGCGCGGATTTACCTTAATAATCTCTTCGATATTATCATTGGTGGCGCCAAGGTAGAAGGAGTAGTTGGCCAGCGAGGTTTCTCTTGCAATCCGGTATTTTTCCTCAAGAGCCTCTATGCTTGTGGTCTGTGGATTAGTGTTAGGCATCTCCATGAACGAGGTAACACCTCCCGCTACTGCTGCTTTCGACTCCGTATATATGTTGCCTTTGTGTGTGAGGCCAGGCTCACGAAAGTGCACCTGATCGTCAATCACACCGGGAATAAGGAACTTCCCGCTGCCATCAATTACTTTTTGGGCATCAATGGGTTGGTCACTTCCAGGGAGTATCGTTTCAATAAAACCATTTCGAACTATGACACTTCCCAAAAAATGTTTCCCTTCGTTAACAATAGTGGCGTTTTGGATGGCAATTGTGCTCATAGCAATGGTTTTTTTAGATTTAAGAAATCAGTTATGAGGGGCGCTGGTATTTTTTGCCGATACTTTTAACCTTCATGCTGAGCACTCCCCAAAATGCCTCATTGAAAATTCCTCCGCTCATCTTCGATACGCCTTCTCGACGTTCAGTAAAAACTATGGGAACTTCAACAATATTATACCCCATTTTCCAGGCTGTAAACTTCATCTCAATCTGAAAAGCATATCCCTTAAATCGAATTTTGTCAAGTTCAAACGATCCGAGCACTTTGGCCTTATAGCATTTAAAGCCTGCCGTGGTGTCCATAATCTTCATGCCAGTAACTATTCTTACATACATCGATGCAAAGTACGACATAAGGACTCGTTTCATGGGCCAGTTCACCACATTCACCCCTTTTATGTATCTGGAACCGATGGCTACATCCGCACCTTTTTCACAAGCATCGAATAGTCTATTCAAATCATCGGGGTTGTGCGAGAAGTCGGCATCCATTTCAAAAATATAGTCATATCCGTTGTTTAGTGCCCACTTAAATCCTGCAATGTATGCGGTTCCAAGTCCCAGTTTCCCTTTTCTTTCTATCAGATGTAAGCTAACTGGATATTCTTCTTGTAAGTTTTTTACTATGGATGCCGTGCCATCAGGAGAGCCATCGTCGATTATAAGAAGATGATAATCACCCTCAAGCGACAGCACTTTACGCACCATGGGTTCAATGTTGCTACGTTCGTTATAGGTTGGTATAATTACTACTTTACGCATAATTTAACTACACAATTGTTTTGAATTGCAAATATATGAAAAGATTGACCAGTGCGCTTGCTTTATAGCCCCTTTAAATTCATAAACATTGTAAATTATAAGACTATTTACCCGGGGGGGGTGGCTTAATGATTAGGCTTTTGCATTTTTCGAGAATCGAATTGAACTCGAAGAAAGAATTGTTGCTGATTGCTTACACTCGATTCGGCAAAGTGCAACGATATCCCAAACTTGGCGCGAACACTTGAAAATCTCATTATAGTAGCATATACATCAAGC
>CAZBBA010000079.1:0-18425 GCA_964490015.1 uncultured Rikenellaceae bacterium | reverse complement strand
ATTAAGTTGATTAAGCAACCCTCGGCACCCATTATGGGCTTTGCTATGAGCCTATTCTTTTTACTGGTTTACAATGCCGGAATTGGGGGAATAGGTTCTCTTGATGCTTTTGGGGAAGGCGGATACCTGTCGTTCGTGTTTCCCATCACCATCATTTCGCTGGCTATGGGCTCATCGGCTGGGGCGGGTCAAACGCTAAATGCCGATATGCGGTCGGGCTACTTCCGTAGGCTATACCTTAGTCCAGCACCACGATGGATACTGGTAGTTGCCCCTATGCTGGCCGATACAATATCGTCATTGCTATTCACAATACTGCTACTGATCATCGGAGCCATTTTTGGCGTTACCTTTCAATTTGGAACTCTTTCTGTGCTTGGCGTTCTGCTACTATCGTTTCTGTGGTCGCTCACGCTATGTGGTTTCTCGGCCGGGATAATGCTGCGTACTGGTCAGCACCAAAGCGCAGCAATAGTTACCAATGCTGTTTTCCCTTTACTTTTTCTTAGCACCACTTTTTTGCCAAGGGAACTCATAACTGCTGATTGGTTGCTGGTTGTATCTTGGGCAAACCCAGTAACTTATATTCTTGAGGGGAACAGGTATTTACTGGCAGGAACTTCGTCTGCAAACTTTTTCCATATTGCCCTAATAATATTTACATTAACATCCCTTCTTTCTATTACTTTTGCTTTATCGAGTGCTAACAAAATCAAGGTGTAAGCTATGAATCGAGATAAAATTATTGTAAAAAATGCCCACACCAACAATCTTAAGAACATCAACCTTGAGATTCCAAAGCATAAGCTAGTAGTTTTTACTGGTGTATCGGGTTCGGGCAAGTCGTCGTTGCTATTCGATACCATTTACACCGAGGCGCAAAGGCAGCTTATCGAAACCTTCTCAACCTTTGCCCGTACCCGAATGCCAAAATTATCCCGCCCTGATGTTGATGACATCCTCAACCTTTCAACAGCCATAGTTATCGACCAGAAACGTTTGGGCAAGAATCTGCGAAGCACAGTTGGAACGGCCACCGAGATCAATACATATCTGCGACTGCTCTTCTCTCGGATAGGCAAGCCCTTCATCGGGCCATCGTTCTACTTCTCGTTCAACCATCCCGAGGGGATGTGCCCCGAATGCAATGGATTGGGAAAACAGATTAAGGTTGATTTAGATCTATTCCTCGATAGGGAGAAGACCATAAGAGAGGGTGCAATCACTCACCCTCACTACAAGGTTGGGGGGTTTTTATGGAAGGAGCTGGTAAACCTGAATGTGGTTGATGTCGATAAGCCTCTGAAAGACTTTTCTGAAGAGGAGTTGAACCTATTCCTCTACACTGAGCCTTTTGCTGTGAAAGATTCCAAGGAGAGGCTCTCATACAACAGAAACTTCGAAGGTATTGCCCGTAAGTTGGAAAAAGCTGTAGCCACCAGAGCCGACGATGAGACAGCTGAAGAGGAGAAGAATGCCTACACCAAGTACTTCAACTATCAGCACTGCGAGCAGTGCAATGGAACAAGGCTTAACGAAAGGGCAAGAAGTGTAAGAATAAATGGGCTTTCAATGGATGAGGTTTGTAGCCTTGAACTGTTTGATGTGCTTCCCTTTATTCAGGAGATTGATGATGAGATTTCCAGACCAATTCTGAGGAAGGCTCAATTCTTACTTCAGCAGCTAATTGAGATTGGGGTTGGTTACCTGTCGCTTGACAGGGCGGTGAGCACCCTTTCGGGTGGCGAATCACAGCGGGTAAAGATGAGCAAGCAGATGGATTGTAATCTTGTGGATATGCTGTACGTGCTCGATGAGCCATCCATTGGTTTGCATCCCCGCGATACTGATAATCTGCTGAGTATCTTACATCGCCTAAAGGATAAGGGGAATTCGGTTTTTGTGGTTGAGCACGACCCCGACATTATACGAGCAGCCGAATGGATTGTGGACATTGGCCCCCGTGCTGGCCGACTTGGAGGTAATGTTGTTTATAACGGTGAACCATCGGGTTTAGCCAGTAGTAAAAGTATTACTGGGGAATACCTATATAGAAATGAGAAGATTAAATATACTAGAAAACAGGCAAATGAATTCTTCGAAATAAAAAACGCCAAAGCCAATAACCTTAAGAATGTGTGGGTGAGAATTCCAAAGGGCGTTTTAACCTGCGTTACAGGTGTTGCAGGAAGCGGAAAGAGCAGCCTTATTCACGAGTGCTTTGCCAAACAGCATCCCGAGGCCATTGTTATTGACCAGTCGCCCATTGGGAAGTCGTCGCGGGCGAATGCTGCCACATTTATCGGGGTATTCGATTTAATTCGCAAGGAGTTTGCACAGGCAACCAATTCCAACGCATCGTTGTTCAGCTTCAACTCAAAAGGAGCGTGCCCCAAGTGTAACGGACAGGGTGTGCTAACCTTTGAACTTCATTTTTTGGATTCAGTAAAAACCGTTTGTGATGAGTGCGAGGGCAAAAGGTACCATACCGAAGTTCTGGATTTGAAGTTTCAGGGTAAAAATATTGCCGAGGTTTTGGATCTTACGGTTAATCAGGCTAACGAGTTCTTCAAATCATCAAAAATCAGGAAGCATTTACATCTTTTGCAGGAGGTTGGTTTGGGCTACCTTAAGCTGGGTCAATCGTTAAGCACGCTATCGGGTGGCGAATCGCAGCGGCTAAAAATTGCAACCGAACTAAATAAAGAAAGCAATATATATATAATGGACGAGCCCACAACGGGACTTCATATGTCAGATATTGAAAACTTCTATCGAATTGTTAAGTCGCTGGTTGACAAGAATAATACGGTTGTGATTATAGAGCATAATCTCGATATTATAAAGCATGCCGACTGGATTATTGATATGGGTCCCGAAGGTGGCAAGAATGGAGGAGAACTAATATTTGAGGGATTGCCTGACGAGATATTAAAATGTGAGAAATCATTAACAGGAAGATACCTGAAAACTCAAATAAACTAAAACCATCTCTATAGTTCTTACAGAAAACCCAATTAATGAGATCAAAATTCAAGTATTTTCTTTTTGACTGGGACGGATGCTTAGCAAATACGCTCCCAATTTGGTTTAGAGGGATGAAAGCGGGGCTGGATTATTTTGAAATTACTACCTCAGATCATATTATCAAGAAAGGGCTTCAAGACTGGGGGGTGTTCTCCCAGCTAGGAGTTCCTGATATGGCCATATTTACCGAACAGGTGTATGGCTATGTGAGCATAAACCTTCACAGTGTTTGCCTCAATGAGGGTGTTGTTGAGATATTATTCAAGTTACGAGCTGAGGGAATAAGATTCGCCATTGTAACCTCAACTGAAAAGGAGAAGGTGTTCGCTGTTTTAGAAAGGCTGAACCTTGTTGGCCTTTTTGAATGCATTATCGACAGAAATGATGTGGAATCTGTTAAGCCTAACCCAGAACCTATAGAGAAGGCTTTGTTGTTGCTGGATGCAGAGAAGCATTTAACCGCAATGGTAGGCGATTCAGAGGCTGACATTGATGCAGGCAAGAATGCCGGAGTTTCAACCATTTGGTTCTCATCATTGGAGAACAGGGAATATCATATACACATTGATCCAAAGGAGTTAGCACCAGATATTACCATTAGTGGCTTCATGTCGCTAGGTGACTATTTTTAGTGTTGTTGTATTACGCTGTTTTTTAAGCACCTAAATATTGTTGCTGAAGGGCGAGTGGGAGTTTGCTTATATTTTTTTCGAAAATGTTTGCTAGAATTTACAAGCCCCCCTAGTTTAGCCATAATTTGAAAACCAAAATAAAGGTTAAATCGCTAAAGAAATATTCGGCATATCCTAATCAGTACAAAACTATTAAACATCATTGCAAAAAACTCTATTTCTTTTTGAGAGTTGCAGTAATCTTTACGTGAAAAAAGTCTTCGGAATGACGAAAGAAAACGTTCATTACTTTAATATATTATCAGAAAATCATATACACTATTTTCAACCCAGTTGTACGCAGTAATAACAAACTACTAACGCAAGCTACATTTCTATTCAAATATTAAACAAACGATTAAGGTGCCAAACCTCATATAGAATTGATTTATATTTGAGAATTTGTCCAAATGATCCTGAATAAAACTCCTCAGGAACGATTTTTTTATTTTATCGTGAACCCCATAGTATTCTTTATTTATCGAAAAAACTGTTTGAATTTTGTTCGTTTTCGAACAACATTGTTCGCTTTTGAACATTTTTATATCAACATAATTATGCACATACAGTAGGGTATTTCTCAACATAACGGTCGTATAAGTAATTAGGCTATAAAATTCATTTACAAATCACAGAAAAACATCAAAACATTGATAGTCTAACCACTAGCTTCATTGGCTCAGTCTTTGAAACGTTAACGTGAATAAATTGTTTGATATGATAACTAAGGCAATCGTTATAGCTATTTTTTGGTTTACCGCTATTCCAAATGTCCTTGCAACTGGAATAGTTCCTAGTAAGCATAACGAACTGCTATTCCCCAAGGAGTTTGATGAAGGTTTAGCGTTTTCTATTAACAGTGACAAATACATTAGGCAAAAATTTACTAGTGGACATCTTTCCCTATCGAATAGTAGATTTGTGGATGCAATGGAGTTTTTTACCGAAGGATTGCGACTAGCATCAGCTGTTCACGACTCCCTAAATACTGGCCTTGCCTATAGTTTTATTAGCCTAACCCACACCATAGTTCGAAACAATGCCGAGGCATTGCAAAATGCCCTAGAAGCCAACAACTACCTATCGGCAATGTGTGGGCAAGAAATAAAAATCTGGAACTTAATTTGCCTAGGAAGTGCTTATCTGGCAAACAACTATACATTATTGGCGAAAAACTACCTTGAACAAGCATTATCACTATCGGGATATTCAAAAGGATTCACGCAGCAATACATAATTTATGGCTTGGAGAACCTAGCGTATATAAAGATACAGGAAGGTGATTACATTGGTGCCGAACAGGTTCTTCAATCGGCAATACAAAACAACATGAAAGAAACGAATACTACTTGTGGCTGCTATTATAAGCTTGGCTTATGCCAAATGGAATTAGGTAAAATTTCCGAAGCGCACAATAATTTTCAAATTGCGAAGGACATGGCCATAAGAGAGTGCAATCACAATCTGTTAGTGAAGTTATACATAGAGCAGGCAAAGTATTTCAGACAAATTGAGCAATTCGAAAGATCATCATTTTATTTCGCCCTAGCTGACAGCATAAATAAATGCATAATTGAACAGAGGGTAAATGATGAGGTACAGCAAGTAACCATTGGCTACCAAAATGATATAGAAAGGCAAAAGTCCGAACTTTTCAAGCAAAGTCTAGAGATTGAAAGATTACATCTCCACGAAAAGACTAACCGCCTTAAGACAACCTTAGCGCTTCTTCTTTTTGCCATCACAAGTTGCCTTGCTTTACTTATGCACCTTAAGCGAAAATCATCTAGTAGGATAATCCTACTGCAGAGGGAGATTGTTCGATCGAAAGAAATGTTGTTAACCAACTACATTGCAGGGCAAGAGGAGGAGCGTAACCGCATTGCCCGTGACCTGCATGACGGCATCGGTAGTCAACTTGCGGTACTCAAAATGCAGCTTTCGCAGCTACTTAGCAAGCATCAACCCCAATCAAGAGATTCCCTGTGTTCTGCCCTCTCGCTTTGTGATGAAATATATGGGGGGTTAAGAAATGTTGCCTTTAATCTAATGCCCCGAACTCTTGTTCGTGAGGGGCTTATCTCAGCCCTACACGAGTTAACTGTAAAGCTAACAAAAAGTTCTTCTATTGAGTTTAACTTCAACAACTTTGGTGTTGGACTCCAGTTTCCTGCCAATGTGGAATCCGCTCTTTTCCGAATAACACAGGAAATTACGGCGAATATAGTAAAGCATTCAAAAGCCAGAATTGTTTCTTTGGATATTTCTACCGATAATAACAGCATTGGCCTTACCATTTCATGGGATGGGCCAGGTTTCGATCCAAAAAAACTAGAACATTCAAAGGGATTCGGATGGAAAAACATTAACACTCGACTTAACCAAGTGGGTGGAACTATTATAATTGACTCAGCTATTTGCCAAAACTTCACAACAATTATGGTTGAGATTCCCCTGAAAACAAAGCAAACCTATGGAAAAGCGTGTTAACATTGTACTGGTGGACGATCACCAGCTAATCATCGATGGGATAAGTTCACTACTAAATGAAATAGGATACAACGTGGTGGGGAGCGCTCTTAGCGTAAATGATGCCAAACTTGTTATCGACAAAATGGATCCCGATATCGTAATCTGCGACATACAAATGCCCTATCAGCGAGGAACAGATCTGGTTAGATGGTTGAAGGAGCGTAAACCTTGGATTAAGGTAATTGTTGTTAGCATGTGCGACGACCGTGCAACAGTTGGCGAAGTGTTAGCAATGGGGATCAATGGTTACCTTCTTAAATCACAATCCATTCGAAATCTGCAAACGGCCATTGAGCGAATCATTGCTGGTCGGTTTTTTATTAGCGAGGAGATTGCGGATGTGTTGATGACCAAAGTAGATGCCGATTTCTCGCGCCGTACCCTAACTTGCCGGGAGGAGGAAATTCTTAGACTAATCCTTGATGAACTTTCCAATAAAGAAATTGCAGACAAACTTTTCATTAGCGAACGAACGGTTGAGGCGCATCGAAGAAATATCTACCGAAAAACGTCAACTTCTTCCATAGTTGGACTTATGAAATGGGCGGTTGAAAACAATGTGGTTGTACTGTAATTTCATTACTGGAGGAACTTGCTGTTGCCTCTCCCCCATGCCGAAGCGTTCTTTCTCATACTTACTTTAAACCCATAAAAGATTGTTCCAACTCTATTTAAAAGTTTGTTTCACAACATGTTCGATTACATACACAGATCGTTCGTAATCGAACACAATAAGATATATTCATAATCACTCACAATACCCATATACCACTGATATTGTGTATATTAAATCATGTGGCACGCCATTAGCTTGTAGTATGGTGATTACCAATATTTATTTAGAAAACTAAAAAAAATTAAAATTATGAAAACAAAAATGTTAACTATTATTACAGGGGTAATGCTTATGTTGTTTAATGCCGCCGAGGCAAGTCCAACAAATAAAAAAAAGGAAGTGCGTATTTCAAATTTCATTGAAAATGCAGTAAACTACCCAAACTTTGCAAAATCCCAAGGAGTCGAAGGCGTTGTTAATGTGGTTGTTGAAAAAAATAGCAACCAAGAAATCCAAATCTTACAAATCTGGGGGAGCGACCCCAGGCTTGTGAAACATGTCGAAAACAAAATCAAAAGCAAGTCTAAAAATGCGAAATGGCTTGGCCATATTAATGGAGAACCAAGATTTGTTCGAATTAGGTTTAATTTGATTTAGTTGGTTTAGTTTAACAAAGCT
Source organism: uncultured Rikenellaceae bacterium (assembly GCA_964490015.1). Taxonomy (GTDB): domain Bacteria; phylum Bacteroidota; class Bacteroidia; order Bacteroidales; family Tenuifilaceae; genus Perlabentimonas. The sequence goes on along the minus strand of CAZBBA010000079.1, from coordinate 10,961 downwards.
CACTTCGGTGGGCTTTGTTTATTAATATAAGCAACTAAAAGCTTTTATATCGTGAATATTTACTATATGAATAAAACTATTTATACACCCTTTTAACTAAAAAACGACTTACAACTAAAGGTTATATATAAAAAGCTCACAGGATTGTGAGCTTTTTCTTATTTATATGTAACGATGCTTCGAAATAGCATTCGGCTTTATCTATTTGACAAACGCTTAAACCACCTTAAACTTCCATTTCCCTCGTCGGAACACTAGAATTGCCAACAAGGTCATCAGCGATTCGGCAACAACTATGGCATAGTAAACCCCTTTCTCCTGGTAACCCAAAACAATGGCAAGATAGTAAGCAAGCGGAATTTCAATAGCCCAAAAACAGATTAGATTAATAACCATTGGCGAAAGGGTATCACCCGATCCATTGAGCGAGTGAACCATTACCATTCCAAATCCATAGGCTACAAAACCGACACTCATAATCCGAAGGCACTCTGCACCCTTCTCTACCACCTGGGAATCGCCAGTAAGAAATCCAACAATGGGTTCCGCCCACAAAACGAGCATTAGCCCGATTATCCCCATAAAGGCTGCATTTACCATTCCGGACACCCAAGCCGATTTTTCGGCTTTACGGGGGTTTCCTGCACCCAAATTCTGTCCCACAAGCGTTGCAGCGGCATTGCTTATACCTGCTGCGGGGAGTAGGGCGAAAATCATAACCCTTACTCCAACCGTATAACCTGCAATAGATATGCTACCAAAAGTAGAGATGATCCGAACCAGTCCGACCCAGCTTAGCTGAGCAATTATCAGCTGCAAAATACCTGAGTACGATAGTTTAAAAAAGGCAGATATCTGCGTAAAATCGGGCTTAAGAGCCGACAGATTAAGCCGAACAGCACTTTTGCCAAAGAACAGGATATAAAGTTGGTACAGCACAGCCGTTCCACGGCCAATATTGGTTGCTATGGCAGCGCCCTCAATTCCAAGTGCCGGGAATGGACCATAACCAAAAATCAGCATAGGATCGAGCACTATGTTGATGATATTGGCAGCCCAAAGCACACGCATGGCAATGGCAGCATTTCCAGCGCCACGGAAAATACCATTAAGCACAAAAAGTAACATAATTGTCCCATTGCCAGCCAGCATCCATTGCGTGTAACCATAGTACTTCTCCACAATTTCTGCTTCGGCACCCATTAGCCGGAGCAAATCCTTGCTGAAAGCAAATCCAACCATAGATATAATTGCAACAGACAGGATTACAACAACCATGGCCTGAGCAGCGGCTGCGCTGGCACCATGGGGATCCTTTTCGCCTATTCTCCGCGAAACTATGGCAGTGGCAGATATGGCAAAGCCAATCCCAAAGGCGTAAACCATGGTGAGCATCGATTCGGTGAGTCCAACAATTGAAACCGCCTCTGCCCCTAGCTTGGACACAAAGTAAATATCGCAAATGGTGAAAATTGATTCCATCAGCATCTCCAGCACCATGGGGATAGAGAGCAGTATAAGCGCTTTGCGCATGCTCAGCGAGGTGTAATCGACCTCGGTGCCAGTAATGGAATCCTTAATCTCGGAAAGTATCTCTTTAATTCTATGGAATTGATATATATATTTATTACGGTTCATAAAGTTGTCGTTTTCGGTACTTGAAATGGTTTACAAATTCTCTCTCGTTCATTGGCAAGGTAAAACTTGCGACCGAACCCACACGGGTAAATACGGAAATAGTTTTCATAGGAAAATCCTCCAAAAGTTAAAAAGTTTAATAAAATTGATTTTGATACAAAACAAGTAAAGCCAACGCTCGGGCGAGCGTAGTTCGTGGTCAGTAAGAGCCTGGCTTACGCCACGAAGAAAAAGACCACGGTAATTGACTTCATTGTTTTACAGATTAGATTGAGATACAAAGGTATAACTTTTATTTGTAATGCGAACCTTTTTTTAATTCCTTTTTTCAACTTTAAACTTGCAAAAAGGGTATCTATACAACATCATAATAGACATAGACTTGCACCTCAAATACACGCCCAAATTCATTACCACCCAAATATACAAATAGCCAGCATAGAAGCACCAAAGGGTTTTGCGTAAATTGCAAATCCCTTTTGGTTGAAACGATAAGCTATTCTACTGCTCCCACTCGGCTTTCTCCTTACCCCGCTGCTCGCTAATTTTTAGAGCTGGGATTTCGCCATTGAGAATATCTTGAAAGTCTATAGTTACTCCAGAAAAATATATACAAGGTTCTCCAAATGGAGTTTGTCTTCTAATTCTGAAACGAACTTTTGCAAGAATCTCATTTTCTAGTTCTAGTATTTCTTCGGGGGTAATTCCACTTAATGGATTAAATATAAATTGAATACGAAAAGGGATACCAGATTCATCAAGCATTATGCCTAACCCAAGTTTCTGATCCTTTTTGGCCATTTCTGCTATCCTATCATCAGCAAATGAATAGATCAAAGAATTGTAAAAAACTTTCTCTGAGTTAATTGTAATAGAAACACCTCCTTTGCTAGGATCCACTCCAAATTTCAGGTTTAATTTTGGATCGGTGGTTTCCCTTTTAACACTGACTGATCCACTTGATGTTTTTTGCACAATATAGGCTCTTGACTTAATCGTTAGCTTACCTGCTTCCCAATTATGCTGGGCAATAACACTATTAGTTAGCAGAAATGATATTTCTAAAAATACAATTATCATTCTTTTCATAACCTCAAATTTAATTACAGTTTGTTCTTAAATTTTCAATAAAGATCATTCTTGGAAAACCCGAATCAATAAAACCACCATATACAGTTTCATTGTTAAATGCCTCTATGAATTCATCGTATTTATTCCAAAACCCAGGAGTAATACCATTATTTATATAATCTAATAGCCATAAGTAGACCTCATCCCATTTTACGTTATTAAATATTTGCTGAAGCCAGGTACCTCCAGGAGTTGCAAGTTCAATGTGAAATATCGCATGCAGCAGCTTTGCCTCAAATTCCATATTGGTGTGGCCTGGCATACCGGGGCCATACTGGGCAAGGCCACCCAGATAGAACTGGTCTTGATAGGCATGGGTTAGCTCCTCAAATACTGACCACTCATTCATCCCCTCGATGCCCTTGAAGTAGATACGCCCTGTATTGGGGTAATACATCCCATTATCATCCTGGCAATGATCTATCCATATTCGCGCCCACGTTCTAGCCTCGCTAATCATAGTGTTAGTCATACAATGGTTATGAACCGTTATACTGGCTAGCACTTGGTTCAGTTTCTCGGATTCATGTAAAAGCATAGGAGATTTACAAAGCGTATCGCTTGGATTGCTGGGATCGGACCAGTCTGTTGAGTCGGAATTCCCCTCTCCACTTCCTCCACTGGGAAGATTATTCCAACCCGAATCCGAACCTCCACCCTCTGATGCATCTTCCATTTGTGAGTAGTAGAAATCGGTACGACATGATGAGTAATTATGCCACCAGGTATTACCCCCATCGTTGCTTGAGAAAACATGCCAACACGATTCAACTGTTACTAACTTCACCTCGGAGTTAGTCCTGGTTACAATTCTATCTGTATAGGTGGCATCGGGGTACAAATCAATTTGGTACAGGAGAATTAAATCGGTTACTATTGAATCGGGAGTACTTTTAGGAAAAACCTTGTATTTAATGCCTTTTTCCGTTTCGAGAAACACCATTAGCGATAAACTATCAGGACTGTCTTTAACCATAGGAACAAGTAACATATTGCCCGATTTGATTGGAGAACCAAAGTCCATATCCCAACGCGGAGTTCCATAATTGGAAAAAAGTTGATGGATTACTGGTTTGGTACTGTTTAGAACAAGTAATCCGTTCATAACCCTGTCACAAAAGGGATCTTGTCCTGCTGAATAAGTTTGCATAAAACGATCAAGGGAAACTTCAGCGGAGAGTTCATTTTGGTTAGGAATCTCAATCGGATCAACATCATCGCGCTTGCACCCGAATGCTATGAAAAGATTTAAGAGAAACACAAAAAGAACTCTAGAATAACCTATTCCTCTGAGGGGGGGGTAAATAATAAGTTAAGCATAAACTATTTATTTTATTCTAACAAATATACTATATATTTTCATTAACAAAATAAAAAAAGAAAATTAATAGTAAAACATTATTTATTAGAATGTAAAATCATCAGCAATTTTTCTATAATCTTCCCACTTGCCTCGTACCACTCCAAATCCGATACCTCGCCACACGAGGTTAGGCTAAGTTTGGGTAATGTCTCAATTTGACTTTTAACAAGCTGTTTGCCCGAGAAATGCAACTCGCGCACACCAGTACCATTGATTAAACGCTGCACATTGTCGGCTGTAATTCCACCGCCCGGAAGAATAACAATTTGGCCTTTGGCCTGCTTAACAAGTGCCGCAATGGTATCAATGCCCTCAAGGGCATTGGGTTTACCACCCGAGGTAAGCACCCGGTTTACACCACAGAAAATAAGGTCATCGAGCGCATTATACAAATTTTGAGTCAAATCGAAAGCACGATGAAAAGTGACTGACATTGGGTAGGCAAATTCAACCACTAGTTTTGCAAACTCCTTATCAACCTTACCCAAAGGGGTTAGGGCACCGAATACGATTCCATTAACGCCGACGGTTTTGCAGTAATCTATATCGCTGAGAATGCAACCTTTTTCATCGGCATTATAACAAAAATCGCCAATGCGAGGACGAACCATCACATGAATTGGTATTGAAATGGATTTGCGCACTAATTCAATTGTGCCAGCCGAAGGCGAAAGACCTCCCTCGGAGTAACCCGAGCAGAGCTCCACGCGATGCGCACCTGCCCGTTGCGCAACAATGGCCGCGTTGGGCGTAAATGCGGCAATCTCTACTAGAATTGATGTACTTTTTCCCATAATCTACTTTACAATTCCTAATCGAACAAATACGGGTAAATGATCGGACGGAAAGCGTTGATCCTTTGAATCAGAAAGGTTGGCGTATTTATATACTGAAAACTTATTGTTTACAAAGATATAGTCGATTCGCTGGTCCAACGCGCTGCTGAAATAGAAGCCATTCCATGTGCCAGCAGGGCCATAAGGTGGTTCCGATGAAATAAGGTAAGAATCGGCAAGGATTTGACTAATAATTGCATACGGTTCACCCTCGGGGTTTGTATTGAAATCACCAGCAAGAATTACAGGAAACCCATTCGCTATCTCGCTAATTCTATTTACAATTAGTTTTGCTGAATTGGCACGCGCATCAACGCCAACATGATCGAAATGGGTATTGAACACAAAAAACGATTTTCTCGTTTGCTGATCGGTGAATTTTGCGTAAGTACAAATCCTTATACAGACGGCATCCCAGCCAAGGGAAGGTTTTTCGGGCGTACTGGAGAGCCAAAAGGTATCCCAATGATCAAGGGTAAATCGCTGGGAATTATAGAGAATTGGTGAGTACTCACCCAACATTTCACCATCGTCGCGACCAACCCCAACCCAGCTTAAGTGCGGCAGTTGCTCCTGCAAATGGATGATTTGATGATGCAGTGCCTCCTGCAGACAGGCAATATCGGCACTATGAAAGCCCAATAGTGCAGCCACATCGGCTTTACGATTTGGCCAAGCGTTAATCCCATCATTTGGATTATCGAAACGGATATTATACGAAACCAGATTTATCGAATGACTACTGGAATTGTACTTACATGCAGCCATTGCGAAAGGTATTGCAAGAATTAAAATAATATTTCTCATAGCATCCTAATCTTTAACCATCTACTAAAATTACATATTCTATAATCACTCCATTCACCAATCAAAAAGTAATTGCTATCTTGCAAGGTAAATCGATTTAGGTACAAATGTAGAGAATCCATTCAATTAATCGTCTGCCCTAAGTAATTATGAACGCATTTATAAGGCTTAATCTAATTTTAACAATTGCAGTCCTACTTTCTGGATGTGCACAAAATCGAGATAAATCATGCGCGTTTGGAATTACCTGGGAAGTATTGAGCAACTCACAACGTGAGACGCCAACCGCAAATTGCGTTATCACCATTACAAACAAGGGCAAAGAGCCAGTAGTGAGTAACTGGGTGCTATACTTCAACCAATCGCCCCGAAGAATACTTGATGCTGGTAATCCATCAATTGGTAACGTTGAACATATAAATGGCGATTGGTATCGATTAACTCCCACCTGTAACTTAACCATTGAACCGGGTGAAAAAGTCAGTTTTAACTACGAAACCGAATACTGGATCATTAAGGAAACCGATGCCCCAATGGGCTTGTACTTTGTTTTCACCAGCGATAGTGAAGACGAAACTATTGTTGAAGTAGACGATTACACCATAATCCCATTCACACGTCCTGAGCAAATCCAAAGGAACACCAGCGATTACACCCCACTCCCAACACCAGAAAATGAATACACAGCATACCAAGGACTAACCCGTTTAAGTAAAGATCAATTACATAAGGTTATTCCTTCGCCTTCGAATATTATCGAAAGTGGCGATTATATTGAGCTGCATGAACCAATATATATTTACTACACTGACAGCACACTTGAGTTTGAGGCAAACTTCCTTAAGCATCAACTAAAGTCGCTACTGGATTGGGATTGTGTGGTACAAAAGGGAACGGATATAACCCAAAACGCCATACTGCTCACCACAAATTCTGCTAAGGAGAATTGTGAATCGTACAATCTTGAGGTTTCTGAAAATGGCATTATTCATATTTCAGGATATGACAAAGCAGGTGTTTTTTATGGAATTCAAAGCCTAATCTCTATACTTCCTATTGAAAGTATTATTGAAAAAAAAGATGCAATTGTTTTACCCATTATTGGCATTGAAGATTCGCCCCGTTTTGATTACCGTGGAGTTCATATTGATGTGGTGAGAAATTTCTTTCCAATGGAAACCATCCTCAAGATCATCGATATTCTTGCCTACTACAAAATCAACACTTTGCATCTTCACCTTACCGACGACGAGGGCTGGCGAATTGAAATTAGATCGTTGCCTGAGCTAACCAAGGTTGGGGGTCAACGTCATCATACTACCAAAGAGAAAAATGCTCTTCACCCGGCATATGGCTCTGGTCCATTTGTAAGTGCTACAAGAGGAAGTGGGTATTTCACGCAAACCGATTTTGTTGAAATACTCAACTATGCAAAGCAAAGGCATATTCGAGTAATCCCAGAAATAAATATGCCCGGGCACTCTCGTGCTGCCATCAAAGCTATGGAAGCCCGCTACACCTTTTACAAAAGCAAAGGCGATGAGGTTGCAGCCAAGGAATTCAGGCTTATCGACCCAAACGACAGGTCTGAATATCTATCAGCACAATTTTACAAAGACAACGTGGCAAACGTGGCGCTTGAATCAACCTACCGATTCTTTGAGGTTGTTGTTGATGAGATTATTGAAATGTATAGAACTGCTGGTGCTACTCTTGAAATAATTCACGTGGGTGGCGATGAGGTGCCAAAAGGTGCCTGGTCAAAATCGATGGTAGTTGACAATTTGATGGCACAGCACCCCGACATTAAGCATTATGAGAATATGCACGCCTACTTCACCGAACGAGCTCTACAAATTCTCGGTAAAAAAGGGCTTAAAATGGCTGGATGGGAGGAGGTGGCATTGTTCCACAACGAGGGATTAGAAGTTAACCCCAAGTTTGCCAACGGAAATGTTATCCCATATGTATGGAATAGTTTATGGGGCTCGCAGGATTTGGCATATCGACTTGTAAACCGTGGATATCCTGTAGTTCTTTGTCATGTTACCAATTTTTACTTCGATTTGGCCTACAGTAACCACCCAAAAGAGCCAGGACTTTACTGGGGTGGATTTGTAAACACATATAGCGCTTGGCATTACAGCCCTTTCGATATTTTGAAAACAACCATAATGGATAATATGGGTCGAGAGATAGATGTCGACAAGGAGTATGCAGCCATGGAAAGGCTAAAACCTGATGCACAAAAGAATATAATTGGCCTGCAGGCTCAACTGTGGAGCGAAACCATTCAGAATCCCGAAATGCTAGAGTACCGATTACTGCCAAAGCTTATTGGTTTTACCGAAACCGCCTGGGGGAAAGAAAGGGAATGGGAAACTACCGAAGATAGGCAACAGCGCGAAGGTATGATTACTGAAGACTGGAATAGATTTGCCAATTCCCTTGCACAGCAGGAACTCCCCCGGCTATCGAAACTTTTTGGAGGATTTGGTTATCGGGTTCCACCGCCGGGAGCAAAATTCGAGAGCGATCAACTATCTGCAAACGTTGCGTTTCCGGGGTTAACCATCCGTTACACCACCGATGGTAGCGAACCAAATCGCCATTCACCAGAATATACATCACCCTTAAAGATTGAAAGCAAAACCGTTAAGTTAAAAGCATTCGACAAGGCTGGTGGCAGTAGCAGAACAATAGAAATTTCAGTTAATGGTAACAATATAGTTTTTTAAATCCAAAACACTATGCATCCAAAATTCCTATTAATAATAGTAACGTTATGTATTACAAGTTGCTCAAAAGATTTAGATGTTGAAAGGATCAGCATAATCCCTATCCCTGTTGAAATAAAATCGGGTAAAGGGGAACTGAAAATCGACCCTAACACCACAATAGTTTACAGCGCTGATAGCCTGTCGTGGTTGGCTAGCTATGCGTCCAACCTTTGGGAGCAATACCTAGGTTTTCCGCTTCATCAAAAGTTACTGCAACAGCCGCAAACCGAAGGTTTTATCAGCATAAATATCAATTGTAGTGCAAACGAGGTTATTGGTAACGAGGGTTACACTCTTGATGTAAGCCGAGATGGAGTTTCAATTAATGCGAACACTAAGGCTGGAATACTTTACGGAGTACAAACATTTTACCAGCTACTGAGCACCAATCCCAGTGGGAAAATCCCTTGCCTGACCATTATCGATTACCCACGGTTTGCTTATCGTGGTATGCATCTCGATGTTTCGCGCCATTTTCATCCTGTGGATTTTATCTACCAGATGCTTGACCATATGGCAATGCACAAACTCAATACGTTTCACTGGCACTTGGTTGATGATCAGGGGTGGCGATTAGAAATCATGAAATTCCCCAAGCTAACCGATATTGGCGCTTGGCGGGTCGATATGAGCGATAGGCATTGGAACGACCGCCCTCTGGAGGCGGCAAAAGGCAAGCCCTCCTCCGATGGTGGGTATTACACGCAGGATGAGGTGAGAGCGATCGTGAAATATGCTGCCGAGCGCAATATCACCGTAATGCCCGAGATTGAAATGCCTGCCCATGTGATGTCAGCATTGGCTGCCTACCCCGAGTTTTCTTGCACCGGGAAAAACTTAGGTGTACCCCCCGGTGGCGTTTGGCCAATTACCCACATTTACTGCGCTGGAAACGATGATACCTTTAAATTTCTAGAAGATGTACTATTAGAAGTAATGGAGCTATTCCCCTCAAAATACATTCATATTGGTGGCGATGAAGCAGATAAATCGGAGTGGAAGAAGTGCAAAAAATGTCAGAAAGGGATTAAGGTTGAGGGGCTCAAGGATGAGCACGAGCTGCAAAGCTATTTCATTAGGCGAATTGAAAAGTTTCTGAATGAGCACGATAGAATTCTTGTGGGTTGGGACGAAATACTGGAGGGTGGCCTTGCACCCAATGCTGTGGTCATGTCGTGGCGAGGCGAGGAGGGCGGTATTGAAGCGGTAAGGATGGGCAATAGGGCCATAATGACACCCGGCAGCCATTGCTACTTCGATCACTACCAAGGCGATCCCGCCTATGAGCCTCTTGCTATTGGAGGCTACACGACTCTTAAAAAAGTTTATGGTTATGAACCTATACCCGAAGCGCTTACTGAAAAGGAAGGAGAGTTAATTTTAGGTGCGCAGGCCAATTTATGGACCGAATATATGCCTACCACACAACAGGTGGAATATATGGCATTCCCCCGCCTTGCAGCATTGGCTGAGGTTCTTTGGTCGCCAAAAGAGACTAGAAGTTGGCCTAACTTTACCCACCGAATGAAACATCAGTACAGTAGATATAAAGACCTGGACATTAACTACTCGCTCAGCGCATTTCAGGTTAACACTGCTCATACGCTCGATACCCTAACCCAAACCCTTCGGGTTGAACTTACTGCCGATGTTGTAAACCCGCTGATAAGATACACACTTGACGGCACCGAACCAAATCAGCAATCGAAAGTGTACAAAAAACCGATAATTGTAAATAGCTCAACCACGCTAAAATCGGCAGTTTTTGAAAATGATGAAATGCCTGGAAAAATCCGTACTAACCACTATAACCTGCATAAAGCCTTTTCAAAGAGCATAGAATTAGAGTACCCAAACAGTCCACGCTACGAAGGCAGCGGAAGACATACGCTGGTAAATGGCATTATGGGTAGCAATAGTTTTTCCGATGGAAACTGGAAAGGATTCCTAGGCAAGGATATGGTGGCAACAATTGATCTAGGTGAACCAAAAAAAATTGAGAGAATTGCTGTTGATGCCCTGCAAAATATTGCATCATGGATATTTCTTCCAACCACGGCTAAATTCGAGATTTCTAGGGATGGTGAACTCTACGAACTTATTCATGTAGTTGATAATAGTGGTATTCAAAACCAGGGGAGTATATTCACCACCATATTTGAAGCCAGGATTTCTGATAAAGATGCTAGGTATGTTAGAGTAACGCTAAAAAATATCGGTGAGTGCCCCAAGGATCATTCAGGAGAGGGTAAGCCAGCCTTTATGTTTGTAAGCGAAATAGTAGTAGAATAAACCAACAGATGAGCAAAAAAATCTCCCTAGCCGATATTGCCAATGCACTTGGTGTTTCCAAAACCCTTGTGTCGCTGGTAATAAACAGTAAAGGGGACCAACACGGGATAAGCC
>CAZBBA010000078.1:0-18500 GCA_964490015.1 uncultured Rikenellaceae bacterium | reverse complement strand
AAGTGTGTATACCTCACAAGGGTATCGTGGGTTCGAATCCCACTCTCTCCGCTTGCATTTTGTAAAAAGTAATGTAATTTTGTTTAAATAAATCCGATTGTAATAATTTAACGAATTCTAACCATGAAAAAACTATTTGCATTAATTGCAGTTACAGGAATGCTGATGTTTGGAGCATCAACCTCCATTTTAGCCCAGGCTCAAACCGCAGAAACAGTCGAAACAACTGCTGTTGAGGCGGATTCTACTGAAGTTGAAGCCCCCGTTACTGCTCCTGCAGCCGCTGCCGAAGAAGAGGTAAGCATTCACAAGCAGCTTAAGACTAAATTCATCGAGGGTGGTCCCGAATTTATGGGTATTGTACTGCTAGTACTTATCCTAGGTTTGGCTCTTTCAATCGAGAGGATTATTTACCTTAACCTTGCTACTACTAATACCGAGAAACTTTTAGGTAAGATTGAGGAGGCAATGAAGAATGGCGGCGTTGAAGCTGCTAAGGAGGTTTGCCGCAACACCCGAGGACCTGTGGCCAGCATTTTCTACCAAGGTCTCGACCGCGCCGGTGAGGGTATCGATGTTGTTGAAAAATCAGTTGTTACCTACGGTTCTGTTCAAATGGGACAGCTTGAGAGCGGCCTTACTTGGATTGCTCTTTTCATCGCTGTTGCTCCTATGTTCGGGTTTATGGGTACTGTAATTGGTATGATCGCTGCTTTCGACGCTATCGAGGTTGCTGGTGATATTTCTCCTTCGCTTGTAGCTGGGGGTATCAAGATCGCTCTTATTACAACCGTATTCGGTCTAATCGTAGCCATTATTCTTCAGGTATTCTACAACTACCTTGTATCAAAAATTGATAAGCTGGTTAACACCATGGAAGACGCTTCTATTAGCCTTATCGACATCCTTATGAAGTATAACACAAAAAAATAAGACCTCATGTCCAATAAATTAGTCGCTTTAATAACAAAGATAATTTCTTGGGGGATAATGGGTTTATCCATCATCGTGGCGTTAGTTTACTTTTTCAGAATTTCTGGGGCTACCCCCGATATGGAAGAAGTAGTCGCTGCACCCTATATCAACTGGGCGATTGTATTATTGTTGATTGCCGCTCTTTTAGCGGTGATATTTCCCCTAATACATTTCATCCTTCACCCCAAGAACATTGCAAAAGTATTGGTTAGCCTTGGTGCATTGGCAGGTGTGTTCATTGTTTCCTATCTATTGTCCGACACAACCCCCATAGTAACCGCTACCTCTGCTTTGAACCCAGATTTTACTGATCCTAATGTTCTTAAACTAGCAGATACAGGTATTTTTGTTACTTACATCTTGTTAGGCACAGCTTTTCTTGCTCTCCTTTTCACAGGAGTTCGAGGGATTTTTAATCGATAAGCAAATATGGGTGATATAACTATTACCCTTTTAAAAAAATAGTCACATGGCAAGAAAAACACCAGAAATAAATGGAGGCTCTTTGGCTGACATTGCTTTTCTTCTCTTGATCTTTTTCTTGGTTACCACCACCATGAACGTGGATACTGGGCTCGCTAGGATGTTACCCCCTATGCCCGAGGAGAACCAAAAAATCGACCAGGATGTGAATAAGCGAAATATTCTTACGGTTCTGGTTAACAAGAGCGATCGCTTGCTGGTTGGTGATGCACCAATGGAGGTTAGTATGCTTCGTGAGAGAACCAAAGAGTTTCTCTCGAACCCTATGGATGACAAAAATCTCCCAGAAAAAACACCAACTGAAATAGAGTTCTTTGGCACAGTACCGGTTACCAAAGGCGTTATCTCGTTGCAGAACGACAGAGGAACCTCGTACCGTATGTATATGCTGGTTCAAAATGAGTTGGTAGCCGCTTACAATGAGCTCCGCGATGAGGTTGCTCGTACAAAGTTCGGCAAGGCATACAACGATCTGCCCGAGGATCAGCAAAAGGCTATTCAAAAGATGTATCCCCTGCGTATATCTGAGGCAGAACCTAAAAGTATAGGAGGACGTAAGTAATGGCAGTTATAAAGAAAAAAGGCGAGGGGGCAACCCCAGCAATTAACACAGCGTCTCTTCCCGATATCGTGTTTATGCTTCTGTTCTTCTTTATGGTTAGCACAACCATGAGAGAGACTGAGATGATGGTAAGGGTAAAGCTTCCTGAAGCCACTGAGGTCGTTAAACTAGAGAAGAAATCACTTGTTTCTTACATTTTTATTGGGCCTCCAGCGCGGCAGTACCAAGCAATTTTTGGAACCGATGCCCGTATTCAGCTCAACGACTCATTCAAAACTCCAGCAGATATCCGCGATTTTATCTCGGCAGAGCGTGAGGCAATGAGCGAGCAGGATCGTGCTTTCCTTACCACCTCACTAAAGGTTGACGAGGAAACACGTATGGGTATTGTTACTGATGTAAAGCAGGAACTTCGTAAAGCAAGTGCGCTTAAGATTAGTTATTCCGCTCGTAGAGCCGACTAGTAAAGTCATATTATACATAGAAAAGGCTGTGCCATGTTGCACAGCCTTTTCTATATCTAAACCATTATGCATGTTTATAAAATGATATCGAATGATACATCACAAGTACAATCTCCCTCTTTCGATTGCGTTAGTTTTACTTTTTAGTTTCACAGGCTGTAAAACAAACAATGAGGCCCCAAAAGCAAAGTATGTATTTTACTTTATTGGCGATGGCATGGGGATTCAGCAGGTAGCCTTAACCCAAGCGTTTTTGGCGGCCATTAATCAGCAGCCAGGTAATGCTGAGCTGAATTTTACGCAATTCCCCGTTACCGGATTTGCCGAAACTTTTTCGCAGAATAGGTATATAACCGGTTCGGCGGCAGCTGGTACGGCTCTTTCTACTGGCTCTAAGACATCTATCAACACCATTGGCCTCAATTACAATCACAGCGATACACTCTTTAGCATTGCTCATTATGCGCATATTGCTGGGTACAATGTAGGGGTCGCCTCTAGCGTTAGTATTGACCATGCAACGCCAGCAGCCTTCTATGCACATCAGCCATCTCGAAACTTATACCACCAAATCGGTCACGACCTGCTAAGGGCTGGCTATCGATTTTTTGGCAGTGGTGGATTTAGAGATCCCGAAGGGAATTCGTCGAAAAACCCCATGGGAAGTGTTTTCGAAAAGGGCAAAGAGCTTGGCTTCTACTTTACCTCCAGCTTGTCCCTACCCGATTCGCTACTAAGAACCCATAGTACAATTGTGTTCTCGAGTTCGAAGTCGGCTTCGGGCTCATCTCTTAAGTATAGCATCGATACCGATAGCACCGATGTTACCCTCGCCGACATCACAAGACTTGGTATCGAGGTGTTGACCAATCCCAAGGGCTTTTTCTTCATGATCGAGGGAGGAAAGATCGATTGGGCCTGCCACGATAATGATGCTGCAACTTCAATTCACGAGATGATTGCTTTTGCTAATGCTATTGAAGTTGCCATGGAGTTCTATAGGACATACCCCAACGAAACGCTTATTGTTGTCACATCCGATCACGAAACCGGAGGGATGAGCATAGGTAATCGTGAGTATGAATACGAGTCGAACGTTGCTCTGTTGGCAAATCAAAAGCATTCGTTAGAGGAGTTGAATAAAGTTACGAGAGCATTTAAGGAGCGTAATGGCGGAAAACCAAGCTTCGATCAAGTATTAGCATTTATCCGCTCCGATCAGGTGATGGGACTCTCCTTTGAGAGCGTAGACAAACGCTACCTTGACGAGTTCAGATTAGCCTACAAGGCTTCGATTGCTGCTCACACGCCCGAGCAGAAGAAGGTTAACAAAGAATTGTATGGTTCAAACGACCCCATAGCGGTGACCTCAGTGAGAATTCTAAATCACATGGCCGGCATTGGATGGACATCATTTTCGCACACTGCTTCACATGTTCCTGTGTATGCAATAGGCCCTGGACAGAACCTGTTTTCGGGTCAAATAGACAACACTGAAATTCCCAAGAGAATAGCCAGTGTCATGGGGATAACTATTTCTGGTACTAAGTGATATTGTCTTACCCAGATTTTGAGGTAAAGTCTGAACTATACTCTCGAGAATTGTAATTGTAAATAGCAGAAATTCTAGTGCTGCATCCCATAATGCGATTGAAGGGGGAGAATGAGGTTTGCGCAGCTCGGAAAAATCCCTGTGTAGCCTGAAACAATGAAATTGCAGAAGGAGAATCCCCTTAAGCAGTTCAACTCTTTGAGTAGCAAGGATAATTGAACCAGCAAAAAAAAATACGCCCACACAACTATGAAAAGAGGAAATAGGAGTGTGATTTCCTTAGTAAAGCCCTACAAGTCTAGACCTGACAAGTAGGGCATTGCTTTTTTTGCAATTGCCCGCCAGATTAATGCCCACAGTAGATTTGATGGATGTTCATTTTGATGAAAACGGGCTAGGTGTTGATTAACTTTACATCATATTGAATTAAAAATGGCTACTCAATGGTTTTTTTTCTTAATTTTACTCTAGAATAACACTTAGTTTAACCCTAATATATTAACCATTATGAAAAAAATAGTTCTATTCTTTCTCGCTTTCTTAAGTTTTATGGGTCTTACCGCTCAGGATGTCAAAGAAAAGGTTCCCTCTACATACGACAGGAGCTCACTTACCATTCTTTACGTTGATTTTGGATCCGAAAACCATTGGCAAACCGCCAAGTTAAAAATCGACTCGCTGGTTTATTCCGACAAGTACGACAATAACAATATCGATTTCATGTTCATTAAGCCCTCTTTCAGCCGAACGGATGCGGGATACAAGATTCAGGAAGCTTTGCTTAACGAGCTCAAGAGTGCAAATGTTGGTCGAAAGATTATTTCTAAATGGTACAATCGTCAGTCCGATGGTACCATGGATATGGAGTTGGTGCACCAGCGTGGACGGTTTACTGCCACCGATGCAGATTTCCTTCGTGCTCAAACCAGTAAAAGGGGTAATGCCGCCCTCGAGGAGTTCGGTAATCGCCTAATTAACCTAAGCTATATTCTGGTTATCGATATTTCTAATATCAAAACCATGACCGAGGCTGGTTATAAAGGACAAAAAGGATGGCAGGCCAATGCAAATGGTTACCTATATAAAATGGAGTTCACAGAGAAGATTCGTGATGCATTTTACGAAACCTGGGTATACGACGATGACTCCCCCGAAGTAAAAGCCCAGAAGAACCAAGCCTTCAGCTCGCTCGAATTTCCTATTGTTGCTGTTACGCAAAAATCAGTCTCAATTTCCGCATCTCAATCCGAGGCCGACAAGGGTGTTAGCTTGTTTATTAAACAAAAATCAACCGATCAGCTGATGCAGGAGTTGGTACAAAAGTCGTACGACGAAACAATCTACCGTATCGAGATGGAGGTTGAAGATTTTAAGGTGAAAACCTCCCTGTTCGCTACTCGTCCTCTTAGGGCTAAAATTGGACTTAAAGAGGGTCTGAAAACTGACTATCGATTCTTTGCTTACGAGTATGTGTATAACTCCAAAACTGGGAAAGCCGAGCCAGTTAGGCGTGGAGTAATCCGTGCCGAGTCAAAATCGAAAATTGTGGATAACCGCAAGGTGGCAACGGGCGATATGGAGACCTCAAAATTTTACCAGGTTGCCGGACGTAAACTTGAAGCCGGTTACACCCTGCAGCAGCAGAACGACTTTGGTATAGAGGTAACCCTTGGCCCAGAGATGGGGAGTGTGGGCGGATTTTATGGAAGAGCCGACCTACGTACTGGACGTTTTGTGGGTATTAAGGCCCTTTATGTTTATGGTGAGGGAGGTTTAGATTCGGATAAATATTTTGGTGAAACCTATGCTATGCTTCGTTATGGAGCGGGTATAGCAAAGGGAATGCAACTTATGCGGAATATGGAACTAAGACCTTATATCGGAATAGGTTTGGAAAGCACAACAATTGAAAGTTTCAGTTCCGATGCCATAAGCGCGCTTTATTTTAGAGGTGGAGCAAACTTGGCACTAAATTTGAGTCATCGCTTCCAAGTTCTTGGGGGAATTGGTTTGTACCAGTTCATTGGTGAGGCTACCGATAGCGATAGTAATAGCATAGGCTACACCTGGGATGACCTATTCCAACGCAGTGGAACATCCGTTTTGTTTGGTATTAAATTAGGATTCTAAAGAATCTGATTATTTTTTAATGCATTGATAACCTAAAATACAGTTACTATGAAAATGTTTCGCAATTTATCCCTCATTTTAATCCTTATTTTCTCTGTAGGGCAAATGGTTAACGCCCAACAGAGGTATTCGCGAAAGGAAAAGAAGGCTCATTACAGCAGCGACTACAACTATGATGTTCAAATCATGGGCGTTGGACAGGATGGTACTAAGGTGATGAAGGTATCAGGCCATGGCAAAAAGGTTGAGGATGCTGTTATAGAGGCTAAAATGAATGCTGTGGCATCGGTAATTTTTAAGGGAATCCCCGGAGGGTATGGCGCAGCCGCTACTCCAGCAATCCTAAAGGATCCAAATGCCGGCGAAAAACATGCCGATTACTTCGAAAACTTCTTTTCGCCCGGTGGCAAGTACCTGCAGTTTATTACCATGACCACCGATGGAATGCCTAGCGGTCAGGATCGAATTAAGATGGATAAGGGCTTTAAAGTATTTATTTACGCTCAGGTTATGTACGATGCCCTTCGCAAACAGCTCGAGAATGATGGCATTGCCCGCAAACTCGACTCAGGATTCTAATTTTTTTTATTTTGATTTTTCAATTTGTCCAACGACAGAAAACTAATAGGTATGAAAAGATTATTCAGTTTACTCATTTTTTCGCTGTTGAGCATAGCCATATTTGCACAGGCTAAAAAACCAACCATTATGGTTGTGCCTAGCGATCAGTATTGCATCAGCAAGGGATATAAGATGGAGTTCGAGAGCATGGGCGCCAAGCAAACCCTGCCCGACTATAAGGCGGCCATGCAAAATGACGCCGATTTACGATTGGTAATCACAAAAATGGGTCAGATTATGGCCGATCGTGGTTTCCCTCTTAAAGATCTTGAGATGGAATTAAAAAATCTTGAGCGCGAAGCAGCCGAAGCCGCCATGCTTATGTCGTCCACATCGGGCTCCGAGTTGGCCGAAAGCCCAGTTGATGCTCTTAAGCGGACTGCCAAAGCCGATATCATAATGGATCTAAGCTTCGACGTTAAGCGTCAGGGACCCAATAGATATATTTCGTTCAACCTTCGTGGGCTTGATGCCTATACCTCAAAGCAAATTACAGGCGCAGCCGGAGCCAGTGCCCCTTCAACAGCCGCATCACCTGAGTTGCTTCTCGAGGAAGCGGTTCTAAGCCATATGGATGGTTTTAATGCCGGCTTACAGAACCATTTCGACGACATGTTTACAAATGGACGTGAGGTTAGGGTTAATATCAGGCGTTTTGCCAACTGGTTCGATAACCTTGAGACATACTACACCTACGAAGGTGAGGAGAAGGAACTGCTTGAGCATATCGAGGATTGGTTTTTCGATAATACTCAGGGCAAACGATTCAGCCTTTCCGATGCCAGCGAGAACCAGATGAGGTTTGAGCAGGTTCGCATTCCAATGATGACGGTTGATAACCGCGGTCGTGAGCGTGCTGTCGACACTCGAAGCTGGTTAAGTGGGCTTAGCCGTCACCTTCGCCAAAACTTTAATATCGATTCAAAAATCTATATGCGCGGTTTGGGTGAAGCATGGCTAATTGTAGGTGAAAAGTAATGATGTAAATATGGTGAACTATAATTCCATTCATTAACATTGCCATTCCTTTTCACTATAGATAAGTTGAGAGTACCTTAGAAAAACTAATAATTTTAACAAATTTTATTATTAACTTTAACTTCGGTACAAGGTTTGTATAAAGAATGGAGGTTACACCCAAAATTATTCTAAATAACATCTTATGAAAAGATTTGTAGTAGTAAGCGCAATACTAATGATTGCTTTCTGCAGTACTAGAGCGCAAAGCAGCCTTGGAAAAACCGACGACCTTGGTAGGATCGCAATAGCAGCTATTGTACCCGATGAGGCTGGTATTCCAGGTGGAGCTCAGCGAAACTTGCAGAATAGACTAATGCAGGTGGCTAGTTTGAATGGCCTTGGCGCTACCGAGATGGCTGCTCAGTTTGTTATGGTGCCAATGGTGTCCATAATCAATAAGGATGTGACACCAACCGCACCTCCTCAGGTGTCGTTAACCATGGAGGTTACGCTTTACATTGTTGACATGCTTAGCCACAATATTTTTAGCCAAACCAGTGTTCAGGTTCGGGGAGTAGGAAATACCGAGGAGAGAGCGTATACTCAGGCCCTAAATGGGATTAACCCTAGACATGGACAGTTCAGAGGTTTTGTTGAAAAAGGAAAGGAGAAAATAGTTGAGTACTATAACTCCAAATGCGATGTGATAATATCCACGGCAAAAGCGTTATCGGGGCAAAAGAATTATGGGCAAGCCCTTTACACGCTAATGTCGGTTCCCGATGTTAGCCGCGAATGCTACGATAAGTGCATGCAGATATCGCTCGACGTTTACCAGGAGTATGCCAACCAGATGTGCAACGAACATCTTGCTGCAGCCCGTGCTGCATGGGCAGGCAAAGAACTTTCAAAGGTTGAAGAGCATATTGGGAAAATTACCCCCGATATGGCGTGCTACCCCCAAGCCGAACAGCTAATTGCTCAAATTACTGCTACTGTTGAAGCCGAAGGAGCAAGCGCTTGGAGCTTTAAGATGAAAAAATACGATGACAGTATTGATATTCAGAAAATGAAGATCGAAGCAGGCCGCGACGTGGCAAGATCGTGGGCATACTACGGCGCATCACAGAATTTCGACTGGAGTTGGCTTTACAAAAACTAGAGATTTTTTTACCTTGTTTTACTAAATAATTAATTTTTTTAACCTAAATTTTTGACGATTATGAAAAAGTTTGAACTAACTAAGGCCCTTTTTGCAGTAGTAGTTATTGCAGGTGCATTCACTCTTGCTAGCTGCGGTGGTGGGAAAAAAGTATCAGATGGACTGGGAACTAAGATTGTTATCCCATGTAGCGACAACGATTACCCCTCAACAAGGACTCACTTCCGTGGAACAGGTATGGGCGAAAGCACAAACCTAAGTACAGCTAAACGTAAGGCCAGTACCGATGCAAGAGCTGCTTTGGCAACTGGTATCAACAGTACTATTAAGGCTGTTACCGACCGTTACACTCAGGATATTACCGTTGGTAATGCTAATGAGTTTGCTGAGAAGTTCGAGGATATGACTCGTTCTGTTGTTAACCAAGAGATTAACAACATGGCAACTGTTTGTAGCGAAACCCGTCAGAAGGATGGAACTTACATCGTTTACGTAGCTGTTGAGGTTGCAAAGGATGAGCTTTTGAACAAAGTTACTCAAAGCATCAGCAAGGACGACAGACTCCGTTTGGATTACGACAAGATGAAGTTCGAGCAGATCTTCAACCAAGAAATGGAGAACCTAGCTAATCAGCGCTAGTATTTGATATTTATCAGCCAGCAATCCGTATGGATTGCTGGCTATTTTTTAACATATTTCACCTTTCAGTTGTACTAAGCCATTATTTCCCTCTATGTACAATTTTGCTCATTCCAAGTAAATAAATGGGCTGGTAAATACTAAATACCTTAGAATAATGAAACAATTGCTTCTTATACTTTTCCTTTCGCCCATAGCCATTGCATGCGTCGCTCAAACCAAGGTAGTAGAATCAAGCAGCAAAAGGAAACCCGGGTGGATCAATGGCCTTGAGAAAGACTATATTATTACCTCAGGAAGCGGGTCTACCGTTCAGGAGGCTCAGCAAAATGCTCTTAACATGGTAAAGGAGCAAATTGTTAGCTCTGTGGCCGAGAATGTGCAAACCACATCGGAGATGAAGGTTGAAGAGAATACCGTGAATAAGGTATCGACTTATCTCGAGAAATTTGCCACAACTACCACTACAACATCTGGCCCTGTGCCATTCCTTCAGGGAATCTCTCTGGCTAAAGTGGAGGATTTTTACTGGGAGAAGACAGAAAATAAGGCTAACCGCTCCGTTCGATTTGAATACCACCTAAAATATCCATTCCCCCGAACTGAAATATGGAAACTGGTTGAGGAGTTTAAAAAACGCGATGTTGAAATGACCAAGCAGCTTGATGAACTTTTTGCCGCGGCCGATAATATTTCAAATATCGACGACATTGAAAAGAATATTGGAGAACTCCGTATCCTAGCCGATTACTTTATGGATGGCCGTAAAGATAAAGCTAACCTTGGCATTACACGTTATCAATCTCTATACAAAAGCATTGAACTGGTTGAGCTGGAGAGCGGATTGGGCGAGTTGAAGTATGCTCTTCGCTTGGGAAGCCGTTTTGTTCAGACCTCGCGCCGTCCTCAAACGCGCTCTGAATGTGCCAGAATATCCAGTACAATCAACAATAAGGATCATACTATTATTAAGTACGATTACTTCAACTGCTACGAGGATCCTGAAAATAATATTCTTGTAACCTACCGATTTGGCAATAATAACGTTCAGAAAAACTTCTATTTTGATATTACCGCTGATAAGGCTGCTATTTTTGTTAATGAGCCAATTAGGCTAAGCGCTGCAGCTATTGCTGATGGTATGGTTAGCAGCTCATCGTTGAGCATTACTGTAGTAGCCAAATATGATGCTCCTTTTACCATTGATAAGGTAGAACTAGAGCTTCCCGGACAGGCACCAATAACCATTGAGAATGTTCAGCAAAGTTACTCGGGTAAAGGCAATCACGCATTAACACTTAATGTTTACCAGCCTCTTTCCATCGAGAAAACTTCTACCTCGGGGCAACGGATTGCCATGCTATCGGGCTACATTCATTTTAGATCCGATAAAACCGGTGAGAGGAAAACCTACAGAATCTACAACCACACATATACTACCAACTGGTAGATTGTTTAATGTAATATAAGGAAAAGCTGACCACGGGTCAGCTTTTTTTATTCCTTGTAGGCGATTAAGTCGAATGGAACTTTTATGGTTTCGGAGAAATCCTTTCCGGCCTCCTTCATGTCGATATCGTCATCGGGGTAGTGCCAAATAATTTTCACCTTGCTCGATTTGTTGTGAATTGATTCAAACTTCTTTAATAGTTGAAAAAGTATTTTTGAGCTGGGGGTGTTGTAGTAGATCATCCTAAATGTAATAGTAGTAGCCTCGGCTGGAGATTCCAGGTAGTGATTAATCCAATCAATTATTGGCTCAAAAAATCCCTTTGCATCCTCGGGAAGTGAATTGCCTGAGAACTCTAACTTTCCAACTTTTTTATCAAGCAGTACCTCTGGGTACTGGCTTGTGCCTTTAATCGAGAGAACATCCATATGAAGTTATTATTGAGTTGTACAAACTGATATAAAGATACAAAATAATTCTACAATATAAACCGAGAACACTTTTTATCAACAAAAAATAGATTGTGAGGTTTAGCCTAGGTTTTACTTTTTAGCGCAAAGCAATAGCTACTTTGGGAATTGAATCGTCATCTCACACTTGCTGCAATTGAAGTGTAAAGGATATTTGTGCCTGTTATCCTGCAAAAAATACCTTTCTCGACCTGGCCCTTTAAGCCCATCGCATAACTTTAGCTCTGAGAGTATGCAGTAACGAGTGGTCATAATCTCTTCACCATAAGGTTGACTCGCTAGTTCAAAAGCACTTTCAAAGTGTTCAACTCCGTGTGTTTTGTAAAACTGTTTTGCAAGTTTATTACTGATATTTGCCTTGAATGAAAGTCTCTTTTCGGGGTATGGTGTAATAATTGGCTCAATTTTTTTACGTGTAAAAGGATGGGATTCTACCCTTCGCAGGTTATGCTGTTCAATCAGTTTTCTTCGGAGTTCATTGATTTGACCAACGGATAAGAAAGGAATATCCACTCCGCCAGCAACTACATCAACATCTTTAATGCTGTAGGCTGTATTCCCAGCCTTTGAAAGCTGTTTCCTGATTATGTCGATCATTCGTTCTCTCGAATTTGCTGGCGTTCCGTCATGAGGGATCTCAATTAGAGTTGTTACAGCATCTTCATCGCATAGCGATACCTTAAGGGCATGAAAAAAAAACTCTATTTTTATGGTGGCCTCTATTCTTCGGGTGGATGTGTTGTCCTTTTTTAGGATATGCACAAAATTGTGGTCGTAGTTTCTGTAAATACTGGTACCCAACGGAATCGCAATCGTTTCGTTAGGGAATATTCGGTTTTCTTCAACTCGGTTAACCTTAAATCCAACAAGTGTATTATCCTTGTCAAAAAAGCAGAGACCATCGTTATTATTAATCTCTACTATTGACTTAATGGAGATGAACTCCTTTGTGCACGAGGCAACCTGCCCAATGAGTATTCCTAATGATTTGGGAGTATTTAACGATGCCATATTCACGCTTCGTCCTTTGGCAAAGTAGGAGGTATAGCCACGGTTAAACGTGCGATTTGGTTCTGGTGAAAAGGAGTAGACACATTTACCCGATGATGCTTTACTCAAGTTTGAATCCTCTTCCAGGATTTTGTCGAGAATTTGTCGGTAGTGTGCGGTGATATTTTTTACATACCCCATATCCTTTAGCCTTCCTTCAATCTTAAGCGACGAAACTCCGGCCTCGATAAGTGCAGATATACTCTGCGATTGGTTAAAATCCTTAAGCGAAATGAGGTGCTTATCTTTAACAATTATCTTTCCATTACTATCGATCAAATTGTACCGTGAGCGGCAGGGTTGAGCGCACTCGCCACGATTTGCGCTTCGACCAGTTAATGCATGGCTCATGTAGCATTGGCCGCTATAGCTAACACATAGGGCACCATGGATAAATGCTTCAAGTTCAACATGGGTTGCGGCTCGAATCCTGCTTATTTCTTTTATAGAAAGTTCCCGAGCCAGAATTACTCGTTGAACTCCAATATCCTGCAGAAACCTCACCTTCTTATCGGTAACATTATTCGTTTGAGTACTTGCATGAATGGCGATTGGGGGTAAGTCCATCTCCAATATTCCCATGTCCTGGATTATTAAAGCATCGGCTCCCATTAGGTAGAAAAGATGTATTAAGCGTTGCACTTCTTCCAACTCGTTGTCGTAAAGGATTGTATTAAGAGTAATGTATACTCTAGAGTGGTAGAGATGTGCATACCTTATAAGTCTTTCGATATCCTGCAAAGGATTCCCTGCTGCTTCACGAGCCCCAAAATTTTGATAGCCAATATATACCGCATCGGCGCCGTGGTTAACGGCTGCAATGCCTATATCGACATTCTTTGCTGGGCACAACAGTTCAATGTGTTTATGAGTGGACATATCGCAAATACGTGAAAAAGCTTATTGCAGATAACCTTGATGTATCTATATTTATTGATTTTACGGCAGGTCATTAAGCATTTACCTTTTGCCCGCAATCTAGGGGTAAAGATAAGCATTAGTGATAAACTTTTTGTGTTAGGTTAGTGTGTGCCTAATTTTAAGGGGATAGATAAACTAAACGAGATGCCATGGAGCAGGATGAGTTAAAGCAGGAGAACTTCCAAAGAAAATTTCTGGAAGTGCTCAACGAATGTCAAATTGATAAGGAAATCCTCAACAGATCATCCATTGAAGAGTTGTTCGAGGATATTAGTGTATTCCATCAGGAGTTAGTTTACCAGAATCAGGAGCTAAGGAGAATTCAGGAGGAGCTTACAGTTTCGAAACAGCATTATGTTGATTTATTCGAGAATGCTCCCGTGGGGTACGTTGTATTCAACGAGGATAATATTATCGAGTCGGCAAACACCTCTTTCGCAAGGTTGATAGGCATTCCCGTGGGAGATTTAAAGGGGGTCAAGATTACCCAGTTTATTGCACCCAATTCACAGGACAGTTTTTTTATACACACTCAACACCTATTCAAAACAGGGATTCCAAGTAGTATAAACCTAAGCATCAATTTGCCTCAGGCTACAAAAACTGTAATATTGGATAGTAATCGGCTTCGGGATGGCGAAAAAATTCTTATTCGGGGTGCAGTTACAGATATCACAAATGAAATTAGGTATCAGGGCGATTTAAAAGAACGAGTAAAGGAGTTGAACTGCCTGCTGAAAATATCAACCCTTACGAACAATGGAGATAAACAAACCGACGAAATTTTACAGGAGGTTATTGCAGTTGCCGTAGCCTCATTTCAGTTTTCCGAGAGGGTTGGTATGCAAATTTCAATTGGCGAGAAGGTTCTGTCATCCGATCATTTTAACAGTAACTCAGTTAGGCTAAAGGAGCCAATTATGCAAGCCAACGATGAGGTTGGCCAAATTGTAGTTTCGAGCAGTAGCTCTGAATCAGGTTCGGAGGAACTTCTGCAAGAGGAACGTGATCTTGTTGCTGCCATTGGCCGTCAAATCTCCCTGTTTGTCACCAAACAAATGGCCTACGACAAACTCCTGGAGCGAGAACATTACTACCGTACTATTCTGCATGGGCTGCATGAGGGTATTGTAGTAATCGACAGAAACTATGTGATTACTGATGTTAACAACAACTTTGTAAATAACTCGGGAAAAGGTCGTGATGAGATCCTTGGGCGCAAATGTTATGACATCACCCATGGTGTAGACAAGCCCTGCAATTCTTTTGGGGAGGAATGTGAGCTCATGACCGTTTTTAAAACTGGTGAGTCGTGCTCCTACATCCACGAGCACGTTGGAGCCCAAGGCGAGAAGATTTTTGTCGACATCATTCTTTCCCCAGTTTTTGATGAGCAAGGACATGTATCCCATGTGGTTGAAGCCACCCGCGATGTGTCTGAGTTGCTGCTTACGCAAAGAGCGATTCAGGATAGCGAGGAGAAGCATCGACTCCTTGTTACGCAAATGCCACAAGGGTTAGCATTACACGAAGTAGTTAGAGATAATGATGGGAAAGTAGTTGATTATCGTTTTACTGATGTAAATAATGGTTACGAGCGTATTACTGGTTTAACGCGTGAACAGATTATAAATAAAACCGTACGCGAAGTAATACCCGACATTGAGCAGTTCTGGATTGATGCGTTTGGCAAGGTTGCTACTACAGGAGAACCTGTAAGCTTAGAGAGTTTTTCAAAACCACTTGAGAAATTTTTCAAGGTGCACGCTTACTCACCAGCAAAGGATCAGTTTGCAGTTATTGTAAACGATATAACACAAGAAAAGAAGTTACAGGCAAACCTAATTCAGAGCGAGGAGCGGTATAGAAGTCTTTTTGAGAATAGCCATGCCGCCATGCTAATTATCGACCCACAGAGTGGGGGTATCTTAGACGCGAATCCTGCTGCAGTGGAATTTTATGGGTGGAATAGGGAACTGTTGATAGGGATGAATATTGGCAACATAAATACACTCCCTGTCAATGAACTTTCCGCCCAATTAGCCCAAGCGGAAGCGGGAAAGCAACGGTATTTTGTTTTCCAGCATCGCATAATGGATGGATCAACTAGGGATGTTGAGGTTTTTAGTGGACCTATTAAGTTTAACAATCAAACCGTTTTGTACTCGCTGATTCACGACATAACCGATAAGTTGAAAGCCGAGGAGGCTTTGATTATAAGTGAGCAGCGTCACCGTAAATTGGCGGAGTCAACAAAAACCATTTTCTGGGAGTTCGACCTGGTGGCCGACAGGTGGGCTTACCTCTCACCTCAGGTTGAGAAATTTCTTGGTTTTGCCCCTAACCAGTGGTCTAATTTCGAGTTTTGGGCCAATCGAATTCACCCCGACGACAGGGATACTACAATTTATACCTGCAAGTTAGCCACAATGAAAGGGCAGGATCATGAGATGGAGTATAGGTTTATGGCAGCCAATGGGAACCTCGTTTGGATCCGTGAGGAGGTAAATGTTGAGCTAAGTAACGGCAAACCCTTTTGGCTTAGGGGAACTATGATGGACATAACCACTCGTAAGTTTGCCGAGATTGCCTTAAAACATAGCGAAGAGAAGTTTCAAAGCCTGTTTAACCACCTTTCGGTAGGGGTATCGCTGCTAAGCAAGGATATGAAGGTGGTGCAGGTTAACCCACAGATCAGCAAGTGGTTTCCCGATGCCGATTTTAGCACGAATCCATTCTGCTACTGCGCATTTGGCCATCCAACCCCGGGTAAGCCCTGCCCCGACTGCCCTGTGCTAAAAACCTTTGCCGATGGTAAAACCTACGAAACCGAGCATGAGATGTATAGCCCTTTAGGCAAGATGATTTATCGGGTTGTTTCAACTCCAATCCTTAACGATAGGGGAGAGGTTGAGGCCGTTGTGGAGATGCTGGACAATGTTACTGAACGTAAAAAAGCGCAGGATGCGCTTCGCGAGAGCGAACATAAGTACCGAATGCTATTCGAAACCATGGAGCAAGGGGTAGTTTACCAGGATGAAAAAGGCTTTATAGTATCGGCAAATGGGGCTGCTCAGCGAATTCTTGGACTATCGCTCGATCAGATGCAGGGACGCACTTCAGCTCATCCCGAGTGGAGAGCAATTACCGAAGAAGGGGAAATCCTCCGGGGCGACCAACACCCTGCTATGATCGCATTAAACACCGGAAAATCCGTCACTGGGCAAGTTATGGGGGTTTATCATCCCACTAGTAAGGAACATAAGTGGATACTAGTTAACGCCATTCCAGAATTTATCGAGAATTGTGAAAAGCCCTATAGAGTGTATGCAACTTTTACTGATATCACGGAAAGGAAAAAATATGAACACCAGATTAAGGAACAAAAAGACTTTTTGGAAACTTTGATGCAAACATTGCCAAACCCAGTGTTTTATAAAGGCACTGATGGCAAGTATATTGGGTGCAATAAGGCTTTTGAAGCGTTTATGGGTTTTTCACTTGCTCAAATTGTGGGGAAATCGGTTTTTGACATTGCGCCAAGCCATTTAGCGCAGAGTTACAGTAAAAAAGATGATGAACTCCTAGCTACGCTTAATACCCAAAGTTACGAAAGTATTGTTCAGACTGTTGCAGACGAGAGAAGGTCTGTCATCTTTGATAAGGCTCCCCTTATCGACTCCAAAGGTAAACCCATGGGTATCATTGGGGTTATTACTGACATTACTGAAAGGAAAAGGGCAGAGGAGGAAAACCTAATTAACGCGCAACGCCTAAAGGCTATAGTTCGAATTTTTGAGCAAAAAGTGGGTAGCACGAGCGAACTCCTGAGCTTTGCGCTTAACGAGAGCTTGTACTTGACGAATAGCAAGGTTGGGTTCGTTTACCTGCACGATATGCAGACCGGCGAGTTTAAACTTAAATCGTGGGCGCAGCACAGAGACGCTGAAGTTCCCCAACCCAATCCGCGTGCTGTGTTTACATCCAGCAATGCAGGGATTTTAAGCGCTGTTGTTAACGATGGCAAGGAGTTGGTTGTCAACAACCATACAAAAGAGGTTAATATAGATATCCCAAGGGATCAGGCTTACCTTAGCCGGGTTATCTCTATACCCATTACCGACAATGGTAGAGTTATAGCGGTTGTTGGCGTGGCTAATAAGGAATTGGATTACAACGAAACTGATTTAAACCAGCTTAAGCTCCTTATGGCTTCGGTATGGGGCATGCTTCAGCGTAGAGCTGATGCCGAAAAAATTTCGATGCTTTCCGTTGCGGTTGAGCAAAGCTCTGCGTCGATAGTGATAACCAACAAAAAGGGGACAATTGAGTATGTAAACCCCAAGTTCTCCCAAATTACCGGATATTCCCTTCAGGAGGCTATAGGCCAAAATCCTCGGGTGTTAAACTCAGGCTTTCACGATAAAAATTTCTTTAAGGATCTATGGGCTACTATTTTAGCGGGTAAAGAGTGGCGGGGCCAGCTGGTCAATCGGAAAAAGAATGGGGATCTATACTGGGAATCGGCCTCCATTTCCCCCGTTAAGAACGGCAAAGGCAATATAATCAACTTTATCGCTGTAAAGGAGGATATTACCGAGATAAAGAAAGCAGAAGAGGCTCTGCGCGATAGCGAGCTTAAACTGCGAAGAATGATTGAGCAATCGCCCGATGGAATAGTCCTTGCTGATGAGACAGGGAAAGTGGTTTCCTGGAATAAGGCCATCGAAAGCGTAACGCATATCCCTTCCGACGTGGCCATGGGCATGTTTATCTGGGATTTTCATAAGATGTTACCTTCTATCAGCGGCCAACCGCCATCAATTGAAATGCTAAAACGGGTTTCCATGGATTTGCTGAGCACGGGCAAGTCAAGCTACTTTGCCACCAACGTGGTGCACGATGTAAGCTTTGCCGTAAACAACACCCCAACTTATATTCAACTTACGGTTTTTGTGATACCCATTGAAACGAGAAATATGATTGCTTGCTTTGTGCGCGACATTACCCCCCAGAAAAAGGCCGAACTGGCGGTGCAGGAGCGGGAGGAAAGATTGCAGG
>CAZBBA010000077.1:0-18635 GCA_964490015.1 uncultured Rikenellaceae bacterium | reverse complement strand
TCATTATTCCGGGCAGTCCCGCAGAAGTTTGCGTCTTGCCAATAAACGGCATAATCTGATCGTACCAAAGGGTAACCTTTTCGATAAAGATTTTGTGGAAGAGGTTTACTCCATCGCTCATTACAGCATCGCCCTTGCGGTTTCGCATTTTCACCTCGTTCCCATGCTTCTCAACAAACCAGTCGGGCAGGCCAGCACCGCGAAACTCGGCTAAAATAAAGGGACCAGGTTTCAGAATGCAGGTAAGCCCTAACGATTGACATTTCTCAACCCAACTGTTTAAATCGCGTTCAGGGCATGAGGTTCCATCAAAATCGAAAACCCCTTCAACCGATTCGTGCCAGGCCCAAGGCACGTATGTGCTCATTGTTTTTAGCCCAGCCTCCTTGGCTGCTTTAAGGTGCGTATCCCAAAGGTCGCGCTTTATCCTGAAGTAGTGAGTTTCTCCTGAGTTGAGAAATACCTTTTTGTTGTTGAGGTAGAAATTTTCGTCTTTTATGGTAAATGACATATTCGTGTGTTTTTTAATTCTTACTATCCCTCTCGGTGTTCCTAAGTCTAATAAGCTCCTTAATTTCGTGCGAGCGTTTCTCGGTAAGCGAGTACTTTAGCACAAAGAATATGGAAAAAAGACTGAGCAAGAATGGCAATCCAATCTCCACAACTCGCATCATCAGCAGCGTGTAAGGTGTCTGCTTTTTTAATGGAACAATTTTCCCTTCAATTTCATTTAACGATTGGTCAATTGAGTTCAATCCATCCGACGAGTTTAATCCTGCAAGTTTACTATTTACCCAATCAATATTTTCAATCAGCTCGTCGTAATGCTGGCGGCTATTATTTGTTTCAATCGATTTTATCTCCAAATGCATTGCAAGTTCAAATGCATATACTTTTGCCTTCTGCAACTTAGTATTTAGCGTTAATGAGGTAATCTCATTAGCAAAGGCATCCAGCTTATCGCGATCAATTTTCGATTCTAAGCTGCTAATATCAACAGAAATCCTCTCCAGTTTATAAACCGTAGCATCGGTATTGGCAATGGCATTAGCCAATACGGTTCTCTTTTGTTTTTGTAATTCTGATAGATTTTCGCCTGCTAGTTTCTCCCACTTTTCCGATTCTTTTCCAAGAAAAATTAAGTAGTTCTTCGATTCCCTAAGCGCATCGGCGTGTTGGATTATTGTTCTCTTGTAAAGCTCACTATCGACAAAATTGAAGGTGCTTTCGCTTTGCCACGATTGAACCTTGCTGCGCATCTCCTTAATACTTCCCTGAAAGTCATCAACCCTCATTACCTGAGTTTGGTCGAACATGGTAAAAACAATAAGTGCTCCCGCAACAAAGCTGGCCAGCGCGGTTCCCATTTTTATGAACCACCAGAAAACCGAGTAGAAAGTCCCCTCGGTTCTAACACCCGTTTCCAAATCATCCTCATCGCATATATCACCTACCATGGACGATCCAAGGGTGAAGAAGAATAGCATTCCTGCGGATAGAAGAACTGTTGGGATTATAATTAAATACGGGTACAATGGGTTGTAGCAAACTATTTTTGAGAGTTGTGCCAGCGACATAAGCAGAATGGCCAAAACAAGGGTGCTTCGTTTTCCTAACTTTGGACTAATCCAGTTTAGGGGAAAAACAGCCAGTAGGCCAGTTACAGCCCAAACCGTTCCGTTGATGCCAAGAAGGTAGGCGCCCGCAACCTTATCGCCCCCAAAAACATAGAAGATTGGAATGTATGAACCCAGCAAATTTACAAAGTTGAAACCCATGGCCAACGTAAAGATGGTGAGGGTTAGCATAATAAAGTTCCTATTGCTAAACGTGTGCTTCATATCGCTCCAGAAAGGAGTTTTCTGCTGCTTGGCAACCCGAACAAAGCCGGGTTCGCGAAGCTTGTAGGTCCACCAGAATGAAAGGGGAATAAGTATTGCTGCAATCATCAGCGAAACGTATCGCATTCCATCGGCCTCATTGCCACCTGGCCCTTTGAAAACCTCCATGCTTGCAAGGGCAAATAGCCAAGGCGTGCTCATGGCGAATAGGTTTCCCACAAAACTTTTGGCGCTGAACAGTCGTGTTCGTTCGTGGTAATCGGTGGTCATCTCCATTCCTAGTGCACCGTGCGGTATCTCGAAGATTGTGCAAGCAGTATAGAAAAGGAGGAGCGTGAAAAGGATATACGAAAGCTGGAACCACTGGAATCCGGCCTCTGATGGAAACCATAATCGCACCATATCGCCTTTGGGAATCCACCACATGGCCACAAAAAACACAGCAACCAGAATTCCACCAATTAGCAGG
Source organism: uncultured Rikenellaceae bacterium (assembly GCA_964490015.1). GTDB lineage: Bacteria > Bacteroidota > Bacteroidia > Bacteroidales > Tenuifilaceae > Perlabentimonas. Next base: position 16,325 of record CAZBBA010000077.1, on the reverse strand, counting down.
AAAGGACGTCGACGCCCCCACCGGGTTCGGGTATTGTCGGAGATATGACCAATTAACGGATCGGAAACGGCATCCCACAAACGTGGAATAATAAGGATTACCCCAAGCCAAAAGGCGTTTAATCCCAAGCTGATATTTCCCATTAGTCCAACAAGAATCCCCGCAATATTAAAAAGTGCTATGGGGATAATTCCTCCTGCACCGTAGGCAAAAAGTTGGGTTACATGGATTTTATCTTCGGCCTTTGTTTTATGATGTGCCCTCGGTTCCTGCGATTTCATATAAGAAAAATCAAAATTGGTTAGTAGTATATCACCACCTTTGCCGGAAACTCCTTAACTGCAATTTCATTTTTGCTGAAATCCTTACTCTCATTTCCGTTGATAGTTACTTTTGATGGTAGCTTAGAACCATTAAAATTCTTAATTCTAATCCCATTTTCAGGCAAATTCACATTTCCGTTGATGGTTAAATGATAATTGTTCTGATTCTTTTTAATTGAGTATGAGATCTCACCATGGTAAGTGGGCAGATTCTCAATCGACATACCCTCTTCAGCATCAATCCACTCCTGGTAAAGTGCGGCTGCCAAAACAAGGGTTTGGTCGTACTCATTCTCGTATACAAACATCGATCGGATGGCATTTATAAAATCGCTACCCACCCACGTGTGGGGCATGTCGCCAATAAATCGGGGAATTCGGTAATCGTTCCAAACCACTTCGGCCCAGTGGTTCCATCCTTGCGGACGGCGATCATCAAGGAAAAAATCAATAAGTTCGTGTGCTCGTTCGGGCTGATCAAGAAAGACAAACGAGCCAATTAGTCGAACTTCGTAAGGCGTGTAGTTTGTCCAATCCCTTTTTCCATCCCTCCTATCCTTAAAAAACTCGTAGTACTGATCGAAAGTGTTATAAACCTGTGGCCTTGGCAAGTTGTTGAACTCGTTGCAAGGGGTAAGGGCTATGGTGGTTGATGTGGCATCAAAATCGCCTAGCTCAACACAACCGGGGATGTAATCAATCCCTCTGGTTTTCATCGCCAAATCGATTGAGGTGTATAGATTTTCCCTGAAGGTGTCTCGAACTTTAGCGATTCTCTCATAAGCCTTTTTATCTCCTAATATTTTTTGAATATCCGTAGCATCCTTAAGGCCCTTCATAATAAAGAAGTTGTCCCAGTAGGAGTGCATCGGTTTTTCTGAGTAGCCCTCGTGGCTAATAGATTCTGGAACTAATCCGTAGTAGGCTCTTATGCTATCGTTCCCAAGTTTGAAATGATCGGTGGATCTTTCGGCGATTAGGGATTCGATATACTCAACGGCCATTAGCACATTTCTATTTTTATCTCGCAGAAAGGCTGTGTCGCCGGTAAAGTTGAAATACTCTCGTATTAAGTAGATGAGCTGCCCGTGGCTGTCGTGCTCGGGAACAGGGTCGGGCCCACGGAAATCGACCACGCAGGGTACCTTACCATTCTCGTACTGATGATCGGCATACCAATTAATAAAATCTTTCACCTCTTCCACAATGCCCGATTTTAGCAGAGCCGATGAGGTTAAAGCCCCATCGCGAATCCAGCTGCGCTCGTACGAGCGTGATCCGGGCTGAATGCCAACCTTATCTCTATTGACTAGTATGTAGAATAGATTCGATTTGTACGTGCTCACAATCCGATTGGCCGAACTGGGTAGGTTAAATTTGATATGATCAATTTTCTCCTTCCAGAATTGGTTTGATTCCTTGAAAAGCTGGTCGGCTTCCGTATTGTTTATTTTACGCTCAATATCGTGCTGATGAAACGGAACAAGCAGGTAGAATTGAGTGCTTTCGTTGGGCTCGAGGCTAATGGTGTACTTTATCACACCGCTGGCAAGCTGACCGTGATCGACAGCTGATAAGTTACGCGATCGAAACCCTGTCCGAATTAGATCCACCGGATTGCCATTGTCAAAGTTATAGGCATCAAACGAATCGTATTGTCTAAGCGAGGTAACTATTTTGCCATCAACATCAATTTTGCTTCCAGTATCAACCTCTTTTATTGATGTAATTTTACCTGCTCCACCAGCAAGATTAAGGAATTGGTAGTGAGGGTTAACCTGATACGGGCGAAGGAGAAGATAAAAATCAAACTCTTTCGTTTGGGTCGAATTGTTTTTGAAATAGTAGCCAATTAGCAGCTTTGATTTGGTATTGGCTTGCCCACTGGAAGCAATTCCGGTAGAAAAATCAATATCCTCAAAACCCCATGAAACGGATGGAGTGAAGTTCAACTCGCCTTTATCAACAGGAAAACTCATCGATTGCGATGATTCCACATTGTGCCAACTGTACAGCGAATCGCCTATCTTAACCATTGGCTCAATGGAGAAAAGGTTTTTGTCCACCTCAACCATTCCCTCCTCATTAATCATCGCCTCCTTGGTGTCGTTGTTTACGCCAGTTACAGTCCAGTACGATGCCTGATTGAGGAAGTAACGAGGGTAAGACCCCGGATTAGAGTTCTTAGCTGCAAAGATTAAAAAGTCGTTAACCGTTAAGGAATTTTTGATGTTCAGGATTTTAACATCAGCCACGCCAAATCCCTTTGGGTTTATGCCCTCCTTTAGATCTAACTTTAAATACCTTGTCTCTGCCTCGGGAAGCCTAATGAAGCTTACATCGCTAAGGTTCGATTGAACGGCGTAGGCCAAATACCAGCTAGTTCCATCGTCGGATAGGAGGACATCAAATTTCTTGGGTTTGAAATCGGGATGCCAAGCAATTTGCAACCCGCCAAACTCTCGAAGTGTTGTAAAATCGAACTGAACACTTTGATTTTTGACCCCTTTGCTAATCCAGTATGTATCACTTTTACCATCGTGAATGAACTCAATGTTGGAGCGCTTTGCCGATGAAGTAGCGGTAACTTTTGGCTTTGGGTAACTCTCTCTTTCTGCAGGCAACGGTTCAAACCTTAGATCGTCGATCCAAACTGTACCCTTACCTCCCACAAACGAGGCTATGGTGAACTCAATTCTATCAATACGTTTAAGGCTCCGATCTTCGGTTGGCCCCCAGGCAAAATCGATATGCCTTTTTTTGATCTTTACCTTAGTCCATTCTGTTGGGAAGCTGTAATTCCTATTGTTAACCCACCAAACATTATCGCCAGAGCTATCAATAAACTTTATCTCAAAGTTATTCTCGGGCGACTCTGCCTTAATCCAAAAGGTAAACTCAAAGTTCTCGGGCAGATCAATGGGAAACCATTTTTGAATTCCTCCATAGCCCGTCCCCTTGGTAAAGTCGTAATCGAATCGGATGGCTTTTCCGGTTACCCCTTCTTCAACCGTGAGGTTTAAGTTTACCCCATCGGATTTGATGAATTCCCAACCATTGGAGTTCTCGAATTCATCAAGAATAACGCTTTGCGCTATTATGAATTTGGTGGGGAAAATTAAAATGGCTGCAGCAAAAACTATGTTGATAAATAGACCTCTCATAATCTACAATGGTTAGTTTGTGGCTACTACTCTAGAATTTCGAATCCAAGGCGGTTAAGACCTATTTGGATAATTGGATCTTTCATAACATGGTTCCAAACCAAACCAGTTCTAAAGTTTTCAATCATAATAAGCATTGGCCCTTGGGCTATGCCAATAAAGTCGTCGTTTACCCAGTTTGCGGTAAGGTTAAAAGCATCGTAGAAACCGTATTTACCCCAAATTTTATCGCCATTTCTCTCAATCATCGACTCGATAGTTGGCAGTACAATTTCGGGAGCAAATGGCAACGACGAAAGTGGGCCGTATGGAGCAATTGTGCCATCATCAAAATAATTATAGTCGGGGCCGCTGGTTCCTCTCCCGGCATACCCCAGAAAATGCTTGTCATCAAAATTGCGAATTTCTGTTGGGCCATCGCTTGCTGTAACCCCCCAGCAAAGCGAGTCGTAACCAACCCAACCGTGGGGATTGTCAATGGCGTAGAGCTGCTGCACATAGGTAGCCCTTCGTGAATTCTCGAAGTAGTCGATACCTTTTTCGAGCATAAATGGGTCGGCAATCCCCCTGAAATCGATAAATGCCTGTGAAAACTGATGACCGAACAGCGGCGGGAATGTGGCATGCGAGTACCCCTCGTAGGGGGTGTTCCATTTATATGATTTTAGCCAGGCGTTGTAGCTTCGCTCGGCATTCTCCATTCCCGATCCAGCAGCCAGAATGTAAAGGAAAAGAGCCTCGTTGTATCCTTTCCAGCCCATATGGTGTAACCCCGATTCGGGGTACCAGCCCATGGAAATGGTATGGGCGAATTCGCCTTCGTTGGGCATCTCCATAAAGTTCCAGTCAACCCTATTCAGGAGCATTGATGCGGTTTCACGAATTTGCCTTTCAATCTCGTTGTCGGCATTGTAGTAGTTTCGGGCAAATATCACACCCATCAAAAGCAGTCCTGTATCCACCGATGAAAGCTCGCACCTCCACTCTCGAGTTCCAGTATCCATTTTATGAAAATGATAGTAAAATCCCTTGTAGCCGGCTGCTGCTGTATCGGCACTTTGCTCGGAGTTTTTGTAGAAATTTAGCATGTTAAGGGTAATCTGAGCCGCCTCGTCTCTACTGATCCAATTTCGTTCAACACCAACAGCAAAGCTGGGTATTCCAAAACCCGTTGCAGCAATGCTCGATGGAGCCCAACTTGCAGCACGATCCTTCACAATTCCCCACTCGGGATGATGTTCATGAAGGAAGAACTGAAAAGTTTTCTGCTGTAACGAGTCTAGCATTAACTCTTGATCTACAGTTATGGGAAAGTCAACTTTCCCTTTCGACTCAAAAACAACTTTTTTAGGCTGATTGCATGCTGCTAGTATCACAAACATCAGCAGTAGTAAGCTTTTCGTTTTCATATTATTGAGATTTTGATTTATTCGTTGCAAAGAAATACCTAGAGACACTACAGAAATCTCATAACTTTCAAAAAAAAACAGGACTTTACTAGTATGAAAAACCAAGCGTATTTAGTCCATTCTGTACATCTTCATTTTTCATGAATGTTTCCCAAAGCAATCCAGTACGATAGTTCTCAATCATACAAACTATTGGACCCTGATCGATGGCAAGGTACGAGTCGGCAAACCAGAGGGTTGTTAGGTTAAAGGCATCCTTAAAACCGTAGTTGCCCCAGATCTTGTCGCCAAGAACATAGTAATAGAACTTTAAAGCCTGCATACTCTCCGAAGGAGTGTAGGGGAAAGAGGATAGTGCGGCGGTTGGCGCAATAACGCCTCGGTCGTTTGTGGGCGAGCTGGCCGTGTATCCGCCCTGAATATCGCTGGCGGTTAGTCCCCAGCAGTCGGGCGAGTAGCCCTGATATCTTCGGGGATTTGCCAAGCAGTATGCCCTGTTGATTTGGGTGTGCGCCACATTCTGATCCCAATAGTTTGCATACTGATCAGTAAGATTTCGGGGATCGAGGCCTAAAAATGAGTAGTGCGAAAAGAAAAGTGGCCCACCATAATCAGATCCAAGGGGCAGCTGAATGTTGTAGAATGTTTTACTGTTGGTCATGGGGTGCGCACCACTTCTGGCCCAGCCTTCGTGGTAAACCTCTTTAGGAATGGGGAATGTTGGTGAAGATGCAGCCAAAACGTAAACTATTAGTGCCTCATCCCATCCGCGGATGGTGTGGTTCATTCGCCAGGCGTGGTTGGACGACCAGTGCCAGTACAGTACATTCTCGTTGTCCTTCCTATACCAGGACCACTCTACCTCCTCCCATATCTTTTGAATTTGGCTGCACATCTCCTGTTCGGCCTGCGACCCATCTCTGAAGTATTCCTTAACGGCGAGCAAACCCTGAATAAGGAATGCGGTTTCAACCAAATCGCCTCCATCGTCGTAGGTGCTAAATGGTATGGCTTTGCCGGTTGCCCCGTTGAGCCAGTGGGAAAACGCGCCGTGGAATCGTTCGGTGGCAGGATTGCTAAGGAAATTCACAATGGTGTTTAACCTCTCAAAACCCTGCTGACGTGTGATGAAGTTACGCTCGATCCCAACCAGAATTGCCATTAGTCCAAAACCACTACCGCCCGATGTTACTATATCGCCCGAGCCATAACGTTCGCGAGCAAGACCTGATACAGGGTGGGCGTAATCCCAGAAGTATTTAAAAGTTTGCTCCTGAATAAGAGTAAGCAGATCCTCGTCGGGGATGGTAGGGAATTTTGGAAGGCTGTCGATGCGGGTTCTAAACACCAGAGAGTAGATTGATTGGTTTATGCCACCTAGATTTTGACCCAAATCAAATACTAGCCTATAGCTAGACAGGGGCTTCAAACTCTCAATGGGCTTTATATATAGAGTTTTTCTTGAATAGTCGAAGTGAAATGTATAGGCAGTGTCTACACCACCGGTTATGGTGAGTTTGCTCCTTGAAAACTTTGTTGTATCAATTATTGAGTTGAAATGAACTGAGATGTCGATATTTTGAAAATCGATACCATTGATGGTTCCGTTGTTGGATGTGTATATGTTGTTTACCAATACTGAATCAACCTGAAAGTAGTTGATTTCAGTATTACTATCGTCCTTTTTGCAGGAGATAAACTGGGTTGTAATAAGGAAAAAAAAAGCAAGATATTTCATCGAAAAGTGGTTTTTTGTGGAGTGCAGGGTGGATAGGCTATCCTTTCCACCCTGCCATAATCCACAGAAATAAGAGGTTAATTAATCTGAGTTATCTCAGCATCGTAAAGATTCTTTGCCTCTTCGGCTGTAAGAGCACGATCATAGAAGCGAAGCTCATCAATCAAACCTTTGAAAGGCGAAGCCCAAGCATCATCCTGCAAAGCAGTACCTGCTAGGCGGTCGCACCAAGCACCGATAGCAAATTTTTCTGGAGTATTGAACTTCAAATCGCCAAGCGGTAGGTCTTCGCCCCCACGTTGCCAACGATTCACGCCCATATATTCTGAGCCGTCAAACGCTGTTACATGGACTCCGTTTACGTAGGCGTGAAATTTAGATGTTGTATTGTCGTAGGTACAGATGATGTGCCTCCATTGTGGTGCGGTTACATCAACAAACCAACCACTGCCGCGCTGCCCTTTCCAAGCATCAGCATCATCCTTCCAGAAGTAACAGTCCATTTCGGCAAAGTTACGTGCTTGTTCAGTTTCACCTGCAGGCCAATTCCTGTGCTGTAATAGGAAAAGATTTCCCCAAATCCAATCGCCTTTCCCGTCTAGGTGGAATACCATTTGCTCAGGGGCGTCGGTAGTTTCAACAGTATTGGGAACTTGCTTTACCCATACCGAAAAACTGAAAGTTTTGAGTGTTTTCATCTTGCTATTCGCAGGCAATGTGTATAGCAGACCAGAGTTTTTGTCAGTTGCTCCCTGAAACGCCTTACCGCGGCGACCTTCAGCAAAAGTTGCTGTTGTAGTAGCTGTATTGCTTGGGGTCATTGACCCAATCTGATCGACTCCATTGTCTTCGAATGGAAAGTACGCAATAAGATTTGCCGTAGCAATGGTGCTGGGGTCGATTTTTCCATCATCGGGATCAGGACCATCGTCCTTACACGATGTCATCGAAATTGAAACGATTAACGCTCCTAGGAGCAACGTTTGAAACCTTCTGAAATTTGTTTTCATAATTAAGCTGGATTTAGTTAAACAATGGTAAAGTATTTAGGTGTTAGTTGTAGCCTGGGTTTTGGGTAAGATTTGTGTTCAGTTGCATTTGGGCAGCGGGAATTGGGTACACCTCGTGCTTGCCAATTACAAATCCCTTGCTGGCAAGAGCTGTGGCTGCATGTCCCGTGCGAATCAAATCGAAGAATCGATCCTGCTCCAGGGCCAGCTCGGCACGCCGCTCATCCCAAATATCCTGAAGTGTAGCGCCAGTAATAGGAGTGAGGCCTGCCCTTTCTCTCACCATATTAATGGCCATATCGGCTGTTATGCCGCTGGTTAAGGGAACGGCCGCCCCATTAACCAGTGCTTCGGCATGCATTAGTAAAATGTCGGCATACCTAAGAATACGAATATTGTGATCGAAACCATAGCCATTAAAGTTCCAGCTGTTATAGTAGGATGGAGTGTAAACCTTGCCATTGTAAACTGGATTAGTACAAGCAACCTTAATGCTGTCGCCTTCGGGGGTTTTGGTTCCCCGGTAAAGAAGCGTTGTGGCGGGTCTTACAACCTCGTTTCGCGAGTTAAAGAAATTGATCAGGTTTTGACTGGGTGTGCAAAATCCCCAACCCTGCATATTGCTGGGTGTATTGCCTCGTGGTCCTTGCACGTAGGCGTACTCGAGGTAAGTTGATGGCCCGGTTGAGTTGCCAAGCGTAGAACTTTGTATCTCGAAAATCGATTCTTTACTATTCTCCTGATCTACACTAAAAACCTCGCGGAAGTTGCTAAGTAGTCCATATCTGCCCGACGCAATTATTCTGTCGGTAAGCGAAGCCACCGAATCCCACTCCTGCTGGTAAAGATGAACTTTTGCCTTGATCCCCATTGCAGTATACTTGTTTATTCGGCCAGCCCAATCCTTGGAGTAGAAATCGGGCATTACGGCTATTGCCTCTTCCAAATCCTTCTCGATAAACTCGTAGAGCTGTTGGGTAGTGGCCTGATTTACCGAGGCAAGCTGCTCCGAAGAGAGCGTTGTGTCGATTATTGGTACTCGTCCAAATAAACGGGTAAGATTAAAGTAGGCGTAAGCCCTTATGGTTTTTGCCTCACCCTGGCATTGCATTGCGTAAAGTTTGTCACTTGAGTTAAGGAGAGTTTCCTCAAATTTTGGCATTTCATGAATTGCGTAGTTTGCCCCGCTAACAATATCGAAGTACCCTATCCACAGGTCGTTCAACAAACCATTGGTGGGTTGGTAGGTTAAATCGTCGAGTTCCTTCATGGTAGGATTGTCCTCGGGCGTACTTCCCTTATCGGCATTGTCCGATGCTATTTCAAAGGCTCCAATATAGGGAAAAACGTGAGCCCCATACGATCGGAGTTTAGCGTATGAAGCGCTGATGGGAAGGAAAACATTCTCAACCTTTGAGTAGTCGATCCCTGTTGTGGGAACAGTCCCCTCGGGTCTAATATTCAAAAAGTCCTCGCAGTTTGAAAAAACCAAGATGAGGGCAATCACTGAAATCAGTCTAAAATATCTCATGGCAAATGTTTTTAAAAGTTAGCCTTTAAACCCACAGAATATATGGCCTGCATTGGGTAAACGGAGTTATCGACACCTGAACTTATGGGACTTCCACCAATTTCGGGTGTAAATCCGTTGTAAGTGAAGAACGTGTAGGGGCGTTGTGCAGAAAGGTATACCCTTAACATCTTGATATTCATAATCCCTTTTGTGGAGTATCCAACCTGAATATTTTGAATTCTGATAAATGAGCCGTTTTCCACAAAGAAATCGTTGGCCTGCTGGGTAAATGAAAAGTTGTAAGCTTGAGCCGAAGGGTAGCTGTCGGAGTGATTATCGGGAGTCCAACGATTCTCAACAAAGTCTTGATCGTAATTGCCGTCGGCAAAAATATCGCGGTTCATCCTCTTGGCATTGAGAATCTTGTTTCCAACCTGTCCGTATAGGGATAGCGATAAATCGAATTTCTTGTAGTTTAGGCCAAAGTCTACACCGCTTATTAACCAGGGTATAGCGCTTCCGAGGTAAACCTTATCCAAATTATCTATAACATTATCGCCGTTCTGATCCTTATACTTAAAGAATCCCTTGTCCTTTATGGTCTGGCTAACAGGATCCTGAAGTGCTTGGCTTTCGCTAGTGTACACGCCATCAATTTCGTAGCCGTAGAAAGAACCAATTGGATGGCCAACAGCCGTGCGAGTAGTAAAGTTCCCCCGAATGTATGCGCCTGGAATATAATCGCGACCTTCGAGCTCGAGAACCCGGTTGTAGATTGATGTTGCATTAAAACCAATGGTGTAGCTAAGGTTGTCGTTAATAACATCTTTCCAGTTAAGCATAAGCTCAACACCCGCATTCAATACCTTTCCGTTGTTGGCAAGCAGATCGGCAACACCTCCTCCGGTAGCAATAGGAGTATAGAAAACCACGTTATTGGTTGTGCGGTGATAGAAATCAATATCGCCCGATAGTTTGGTGTTTTTCGATACAAAATCGAACCCTAAGTTAAACTCGCTCACTACCTCCCAGCGGAGAATGTTTTGCAGAACCGTTTGAGCGCCTACTCCGTCGATCAGAACATCGTTAAAAATGGCAGAACTTCCAGGACCCGATTGGCCAAGTATTACGGCAGAGTTTGCGGGAACATTGTCGTTTCCTAGCATACCCCAGCTAGCCCGAGCTTTTAAAAAGCTGAAAAGCTCTTGGGTTTCCATAAATGATTCCTGAGTTAGATTCCATCCCAGACCAATCGAGGGGAAATAACCCCATTTCTTTTGATACTTTGAGCTCCCATCGGCTCTAAAGGTGAACGTGAGAAGGTATTTGCTGTCGTAGTTGTATGTACCCCGGGTGAAGAATGAAAGCCCGTGATACCTTGATCCGCCATCCCAGGCATCTCTACCTCTAAATGAACCAGTAGTCAGATACTTCGATTGATCGTCGAGCCCAATAACGCTTAGAGCCGAACCTGAGAGAGTTTCGTAACGCTCAATCCGAGTCGATTGCCCAAGCAGAATGGAGTAGCTATGATTTCCCGAGCGGTTATTGAATGTTAGCAGGTTATCGATAATCTGCTTGTTTGAACTTCCCGCGGTTTTTTGTAGGGTAGATGTGCGTACGCCCTGCGATCCGCCAACGTTGAACTCTGGAGTGAACGACCTTGGCGTGTAGTTTCCAAGGTCTTGGTTATACGAAATCTTAAATGTGAGTTTGTCTTTAACAGGGTAAAGCTCGGCATACGTGCTAAAGACCACCTTATTGCCTTTCTCAAAGTACTCGGGATAGTAGGCTGCTGCAACAGGGTTGCCATACTGGTTCCCAAATCCATAGGTTTGAGGTGAGCCAAATTTCACCGGGTACGCATCATTATTGTTGGGGTCGTAAACTGAGTATACCGGAGGATTAACAAATGCGCCAAAAAAAGCACCCTCATTGGGGCTATACTGGTTATATCTTGACATTATGTTGTTGAATCCCACCTTTAGGTATTCGTTAACATGCTGATCGAGTCGGATTCTAAGGTTCATCCTTTGATATTGGTTCTTAGCATCCATAATCCCGTTTTGGTATATGTAGTTCCCTCCAAAGGAGTAGCTTGTCTTCTCGGACGAGCCCGAAATATCGATGCTATGGTTGGTCATAGGGGCATTACGTACAAGTTCCTTGTACCAGTCGGTACTTGTGGGGTAAGCATTCGGATCCTTGGGAACATATCCCGTTATGCTCTGGTTGGCCTCATTTAAAACCACAACATATTGGTCTTTAGTTGCCAAAGGCATAATGTTTACTGGTACTTGAAAACCAAAGTATGAGTCGTAGCTAATAATTGGCTCGCCCGATTTGCCACTCTTAGTAGTTATCAGAATTACACCATTTGCCGCTCTAACACCATAAATGGCAGCGGCCGAAGCATCTTTTAGCACTACAAGGTCTTCGATATCGGAAGAGCTAAGAAAGTCGACATTATCAACAAAAACTCCATCAACAATGAAAAGCGGATTGGCGTAGTCGCCAATGGAACCAATCCCTCGTATTTTTACCGATGGCCCTCGGCCGGGTACTCCACTGTTGATTATTTGTACTCCAGCGGCTTTCCCCTGCATGGCTTGCATTGCGTTGGATGTGGCCTGAAGCGCAAGCGCATCACCTTTTACCTTTACAATGGGCGCCGTTAAGTCCTTGGCTTTTTGGCTACCGTAACCCACCACCACCACCTCATCGATGGCAGTGGTTTCGGAAAGTAATTGGACATTTATAACCGTTCGGTCGCCAACCTTGTGGGTTTGGGTTACTAGACCAATCATGCTAAAAACAAGTGACTCCTCGGGCGATACCTCAATGGAATAGTTACCGTCTAAGTTTGTAGCTGTTCCTCTTGTTGTGCCTTGCACAATTATAGCAACACCGGGAAGGGGCTCGTTGGTCTCATCGGTTACAACTCCTTTAACAATAACCTGCGAGAAAAGGGTGTGTGGTAAGAGGAAGAAAAAAACAATACCTGTAAGGAGATGTTTCATATGCTTAATGGGTTTAGGGAAACACTTAGCTTAAGTTGAAACTATTCCCCTAAAGTTACGGCGTACGCTCAACGAAAAGCAAATTATTCCCTCCAAATTGATTTCACAATCCTCAAAAATCGAATCACTATACTCGTCGATTACCTCAACAGCTTTCCGAAAACGTTTGAAATAGAGTTTGTAAGAAGTATAAAAAAGTACTTTCTGCAAAAAAACTAAAACAGATTACATTGGTATAAAATCTGAAAATTCTTTAGGTAGGAATAACGACCTGGATTAATTTTATAGACGCGGGGGTTATCTTGATGTAGAAAAATCTATATTCATTAAAAATTCTGAGAGGTTAACGTTGTGGTCGAGATTTAACTTTTTCCTTAGCCTATACCGGCCAATTTCAACAGCACGAGCGGAGATATTAAGTAGGCGTGCAATCTCTTTGGTTGAGAAGTTCATCCTAAGGTATGAGCAAAGTCGAAGGTCGTTGGTGGTTAGGTGGGGATATTCATCAACTAATCGTTTAAAAAAACCTTGCTCCGAAAGCTTAAGGCTTTTCATGGCATTCATCCACTCCTCGGTTTGAGTTTCCAGCCCCTCATTAATTATGCTCTCCATGCTTCGGAGGTTTTTAATGGGGTATTTTGAGGAGTTTTCCTTTATGTGCAGTATCTCCTTTTGGAGCTCAGTCAGAATTTCATTCTTGCTGATTAGGTATCGAATTGTGAGCATCAGCTCGTAGTTCTTATAGTCGAGCTCTTTTTCCAGATTGCTATGCCTAATCTCCATCTCAATCCGCTCTTTCTGGCGGCTCATCTTGTGCTTTAAAAAAAGTCTCAGCAACCATGCAATTACCAAAACCAGAACAACGTAGCAAATAATTGCAATATCTGAGTAGTACCAGGGTTTCTCAACCTGAAATGGGATTTCCAACTGAGATCCATCGGGAGCAACCACTTCAATTGTGTACTCCCCATACTTTAAACCCAGATAGGTAAACTGATTGTTCTGGGTGGCCTGCCAGTTTTTGTCGAGCTCCTTGATGCGGTAAAGGAACTCTTTACTTGGTTGATCAAAAGAGTAGGGTGCTACAAACCGAACGGTTACATTGTTAACATTCCACTTCGTCTTCAGGTTGTTTTGCGATCTAAAGTAAGCGATGGGTTCACCCTTCTTCCCGTAAAATGTAATGGTTTCGAGTTTTAGACTGGATTGAGGCTGCACGCTACTAAACAACGCTAAGTTGTAGGTATCAAAGCTGTCGGGCGAAGGAATAATAAGCGTAGAACTATCGAGGGCCACTAAGCCTAAACTCCGCTGGGGTAATCGGATTGTTGTAAGCTGAACCTCACACTTTTTTTTGGCCGCAAAACCTAAATCAATCTCAAACAGCGCCAGCTTATTGTCCTTAATTAACCAGTATTCGTTTTTGCTGTGTTGCTGTATTTGAGTTGCTGATTTATACTCGCCCAGGTCACTCGACAAGGAATCGATGGGGATAATAATATTCCTTACATAATCGTAAGTGTAAATATTCTCCGAAGTGGTGAAAACAACCCTATTGTTTATCATAAAAACCTTAATATTGTGGCTGTTCCCATTAATACTTGGGAAGTACTTCACGTCAACCGCTTGGGTTAGGTCTTCGGAAAGTTCGAGTTTGTATAATCCCTTTTGATGATGCGAAGCCCAAATATACCCCAGATAATCGATTTCGAGGTGTCGAGTAGGCTCGGAGAAACCCTCAATTTTATTTACATATTGCCATTGTCCGTTCGATGATTTTTCGTAAACAATTATTCCGGTATAGGTTCCGCCCAAAATTCTTTCGCCCTTGCGTTTAAAGGACCACCCGCCGGTAACCGATGAGATTTGGCTTAATGTTTCGTCGTTTACAAGGAATGTTCCCTCGTTGTGTCCACAAATCACCTGGTTATCAAACTCCTCGAGCGACCAAACCTGCCCTTGGCTATTAGGGATAAGCCTTAGGTTGGTAAAGTGATAGTATTGTCCTTTTTTATCAATATCACTTAAAAAAAGGCCATGGTTTGTTCCAATATAAAGTTTATTGCCTCGCTTTAGCATGGCGTATATGGTTCCGAGCGAAGCGTTTAGGCTCTTGTAATGAGTGTAAGGCGAGAGTAAATCGATATAATTAATACCCTCATCAAGTCCTACCCATAACTTGGTTCCGCTATCGGCATACAACGACAACACCGTATTGTTCTTTAGCCCATTATGTACATTGATACTGCGGAGAATTTCCCCTCTGTGATTTGTAATAATCAGGCCATTTAGTATGGTTCCAAAAGCGTAAGTTGAATCGTTTATCTGCTTTGCCACATTGCAGATATGATTCTGCAGAAAGGTGGATACTTCGGAGTTAAAATAGCTGAACTTATTACCATCATAAAGATAGAGACCATTGTTGTCGGTACAAACCAACCAGCTGTTGTCCCCGTAAGGTATTATGGCATGAACCTTCTTGTTAGAGAAAAACTGGCTGCCTTCTATTAAGGTAAATTCATCATTCTGAAACCAGTAAAGTCCGCTTTCAATTACCTGAACCACATACTTGTTTTGAACCTGATGTAGAAAGAGCATGGCATAGGGTGCTTTAACCGGCCTAACCTTGCCCTGGTTTAAAATATATATGGTTGTGAACGACTGGAAATAGGTGTTTTCGCTGTCAAAGTATATTTTCCAAATCTCATCATTCTTTTCCAGTTCGGTTAAATGAGCTAACGAAGTATATTCAAGTTCACCAACCTTGTTGTGCTCCCAAAAGCCAAAATCCTCAAAGGTTCCGGTAAAAATCCTGCCCTGACGGTTTACTGCAACCGACCGGATTGGCAGCTTATCGGCACGAGTGAATTTTCGCCAGTTAATACCATTGAACTCTATTAAACCTTCGGAGTTAGCAATGTAGATAAGCTGGCTTTGGGGGTCCTGGGATATGCTCCAGCTCTGGTTGCTAAGCGTAAAACTATTTGCAAGGTAAGGAACTAACTCAGGAGCTTCAGTTGCTTTGGTCTGGAGCGAACCAACTACTAACCCGATTACCAGTATTAAAGGAGAAAGTAAAGACTTTAGGAAATACTTCATAGGGTCACTAATTTCCTTAAAAATTCCTTTAAAAATACAATGATTTTTTGGTTAGTTGTTGAAATGGAAAAAAAACATTAACGCTCCCACCCCAATTGCTATATCCTCACCATCTCCCGCTTGCGGTTTGTGAAGCGAGCAATCTCCTTGTAGCCAAGGGCTTTTAGCTCGGCTAGGGCGTCGTCGAAGAATTGGCCAACGTTTTGCTCCACGTGGGCATCGGAGCCAAGGGTAACGGGAACTTTGTAGTGAGACAAGCGCTCGAGGAACTGGGCCGAGGGGTAAAACTCGTTGCAGGGTTTTATTCGGCCACTGGTATTTATCTCCACCACCACATCGGCCTTTTTAAAGGTTTGGGCTGCCTCGTCGTATAGAACATCTAAAGGGAAAGATGGGTAGTAGGCAAACTTTTTTGCCAAATCGCAGTGACCAATAATATCGAACAGCTTCGATTTGGCCGACTGCTGCACAGCCTTGAAGTACTGCCGGTAAAATCGGTTTATATCAACGGTGTCGTACTCCGTAATATCGGTGTCAAAATTCCATCCATCAATAAAGTGAACCGATCCTATAATATAATCGACAGGAAGTTGCGAAATAACCGCCTGAATTTGCTTCTCCATGCCAAAAAAGTAGTCCATCTCTACTCCAAACTTTACAGCAACGCCATTAGTATCGCTTTCCTGGATAGATCTAACACGGGCTATCATATCATCGATTCTCTCGATGGGCATTGCCCAGCCAACTGGCTTTATGCTGATATGGTCGGAAAAACCAATCTCATCAATTCCACGAAACGCAGCCGTGGCCACCATTTGCTCGTGGCTATCGCGACCATCGGAGAGGTAGGTGTGCATGTGGTAGTCGAGGAGCATAGACCAGAGTGGTTTAACAGGTTAACAATTGCATAGATATAACACGAATACAACCATAAAGTTAATAAAATCTTGTAAGTAGTTGTAAATTTTCCAGTCCGCGATATCTGTTATGTTTGAATTTTTGCGAGTTGTACAGTATTAATCGCTTTTTGGGGCTTTGGGTGATTTTTT
>CAZBBA010000076.1:0-19051 GCA_964490015.1 uncultured Rikenellaceae bacterium | reverse complement strand
AGCTAGTAATGGAGCCGACATGTTGCTACTCTCCATATCGTTTACACCGCCAACCATAGCCCCAAGACCCATGTAAAGGGTTAATATGTAAAAGAATCCTATGGCAAAAATTGCTACTATGGTGGACTTACGAGCATCGCGTTGACTAGGAACAGTGTAGTACCTAATTAGAATATGAGGCAGAGCCGAAGTGCCAAAGAAAAGAGCCAACATTAATGAGAAGAAATTTATTTTATCCCAGAATTTACCATTCTTTCCAAGCTTAAATATCAATCCAGGCTTTAGTAAATCTGATCCTTTTGTTGCTTGCTGATAAAAAACGGTTACTTTGTCATCGCCATCATCAAAATAGGTCTTCTTAAATAGACCGACCTCACTCTCCTCAAGCACACTAAAGAACTCGAATGGGCCAAGTGGACCAGTTTCTTCAACTTCATTTCCCTTGTAAACAATTTTATTAAGGTGACCAACTTGGTAAAACCTTTCCTCCGATTTAGGAGCACCATTATACAATAATGTTCCACTTGCAGTAATAGTTATACTCAATGCTTCTACTAAATATGGAGATTGGTCTATAACACCTTCTAACTTATACCAATTTAAATATCCATCCTTCTCGAGCTTAGCAAAGATGTAGTCTCCAATATTTTTTTGGCCAATTAAACTATAGGATTCATCATCAACTGAAATGACGTTATCCTCATTTACCGTTACCTCAATTTTGGCAAATTGATGGTAGTTATCGTTAGGGTTTAGCGTAAAGCCATTACGCAAAATGTAAACGGTAAGAATTATGGAAAAGGTAATAAGCAACCCCCCTTTAATAAACTGCACGTAGGTTGTTGAGGTCATTCCCGCCGTTGCCACAATATAAATAACTATTGCACCTACAATTACAACTCCCAACCAGTGGGGTAACCCTAATAGAGGAACAACCAAATCGCCAGCACCCACCATTTGAGGAATTAAGTAGAAAATGGAAACAATAAGGGTACTTATTGACGCAGTAAGCTTGATTCCACGTGAATTAAACTTAGAGTCGAGGGCATCGGTAAAAGTATACTTACCCAAGCGCTTAAGAGGTTCGGCAACTAGGAAAAGAGCCACTACCCAGCCGGCAAGATATCCAATTGAGTATAGAAATCCATCGTATCCTGCATACGATATCATACCGCAAATCCCCAAAAATGAAGCCGCCGAAAGGTAATCGCCAGCAAAGGCAATACCGTTAACACCCCAATGAATTGTTCCACCAGCAGCATAGTAGCTTGCTGCAGATTTTGTTCTTGAACCAAAGTAAAAGGATAAGCCAATTACTAATGCCACAAATGCTATGAAAATCATTATGGCCCAAATAGATACTCCGTATATCATCGCTTGGGCCCTCCCATCACTTTATCCTCCATTCTCGAACAGGCAATGTTATACACAAAGCCCATTACGCCCGCTAATATTATAAGGCCCAATCCGTAAACGATGGCCAAATTAACATTGCCTATTGCTTTTTCCCCAAGTAAATCGGTTTGCACTAAACCAATGTAGACAAAAGCAGCGTAAATTGCCGCATATACAAAGAAAAGTATAATACCCAACCGGGTTTTCTTTTTAGAAGCATAATCGGCTCCTAGTTCAACAGCAGGTTCATGTAGCATAGGAATTGTTTTAGGTTGATTTTAAGAATTTGATACATGATTACATTAGCAAGCTAAAATAATCTATTATTTGGTTGGGCAAACGCTGATGCAAAAAAAATTGAATGATAGTTTAAAACTTATGTGCAAACAATATATCTGGGTTCAGGTATACTCTCTTTTAAAGTATTATATATTCTTCGAGAATGTAAAAATAAAAGGGATAAGGGGTAACCCGTATGATAGATACTTTATTTCAAGAAAATAGAAAAAGCCAGCATTACTGCTGGCCTAATTCTAGTAAACCCAAACTCTATAAACCCATTAACCTACATTTGATAGCCAGGCTAAGGCATCGCCCTCGGTTTTAAAAAACTTACTGGTAAATCTTAAGCTGTCGCGTTTACTGGCAATACTCTGCGCTGCAAATTTCACAAAAGCATCGGTATCGCCAAGTATTGTGGCCGAGAATCGGTAGCCCTGCTTCTCGGCTCTGGGGAGCCAGTCCTCGTTAAGCCATCGCTGATCGGCAACGGTGAAGAGTGTTGCTGCCGAGTTGTCGACCAAAACCTTAGTGAGTCCTTTATCTTTTAAGATATCGAGCACAGTATTACAGCCCAGCCTAAACTCATCGCTGGTGGGCATTCCTAACCACTCTATCTTGGCACACCCAGTCTGAGGAAGATACGACACTTTGCAATGCTTACCAATAGATACAGGTTCCATGTTTTCTACTTTAGGAATGCTTTCACCTCGCTATTAAACACTTCGGGTTTTTCGAACATCATAAAGTGGCCGCACTTGGGCACCATTACCAGCTTGCTATTCTTAATTTTGGAGGCCCCTTTTTGAGCAATATCAAGAGTTCTACCCGGATTCAAATACCGATTAGGAATAAGGTTATCGTTTTCGCCGTAAATAATTAGGGTTGGAATTGTCAACTCCTCAAGTTTTCCAATTACAGGCTCTGAAACCATTCCTGCAACCGAAACGCTAACAGCATGACAATAGTTTTCGAAATCGCTAGCAGTCCGCATAGCCGCACGGTCGCTTATCATGAAATGGGCATCTTTGGGCATGTTATAAAAATTGGATGCTAAGTTTGTTTCTATGGCCTCAAATGGTGTAAGTTTAACAAGGTTAAGGGTCATAACATCCTTAAACCATTGCTTTTGTCCGGGATGAAACTCTTCGAAACCTGCAGGTGCAACCAGCACAATGTTTTTTATTTCATTAGGTTGTCGCAATGCCACAACCATCGAAATTTGTCCACCCATGGAATGCCCAGCAAGAGTTACATTTTTTAACTCTAGTGTATTAATAAACTCTAGCACTACATCGGCATAGAAACTCATTAATCCACTATGAGGATTCTTGGATGATTTCCCGTAACCGGGCAAATCAATGGCAATACAACGGTAGTGCTTACTCAATTCGGGGATGTTCTTATCCCAAGCTGGAAGATAGCTACCCAGACCATGGATAAAAACAATTGTTTCAGCCCCTTGCCCTTCATCAGTATATGCTAGTGTAATATCATTTGATAGTTTAGCATATTTAACATCAGCACGATATGTCAATTCTTGCATCGAGGATAGGCTTGGAATATTCATGTAAGAAGAACATGACGCTATTAGAATTGAGAAAATTGCTATAAAAGGTATTTTAAAATTCATCATCATTCCTCCTCAAATTAGAATAGTAACCACTTATAAACCAGAAAGACAGTCCATGGATTAGTTGGGCGCTCGCTTGTGTATATGCTGTTGATATCTGATCCATGAGTAGCCGAATTACTATCGAAAAAATCACCTAACGAAAGGTAAGCGCCATGCAGTTCAAGGCTCATAAATGGTCCAAAATTGTACTTTACGGCACCATTAACCTCAACACCCATAAATTTGCCTCCATTTTGAGGTTTTACCGAGCTATTTGCAGCAGCAACTCCAATCTTACCATTAATCTTATTTGGAACAAAATCCTTGGAAAAGTTCAATACTCCAGCAGTAACACCATACCCCATATTTGAGATATCGGCTATTACGGGAGTGTACCGGTTAACAACATTACCATGGGGAAACAGAATATATGCTCCTGAACTAATGAAAATGTTAGCAGGCATACCCCAAGTATTGCCAGTTATTACACCAGAATACTTGCCATTAGCAATTCCGTCACCATCACCTGTTGTATAGAGGATATCAGCAGATATAAAATCGCCAGTGGTTTGACCAAAACGATATGCTCCTCTAACATTCATCCCCAAGCCGCCTATATCGGCACGTTTCACATATTCACCACCTTGGTTAGCCCATACGCTTCCCAAGTTATAGTTCATAAAACCGGTTAGCTGCCAACGGTCAATCCAAAAATCAACGTTTCGTCCAAAGTAAAAGCCCCCCCAGGCAATATTTGCTTTGTAATCGTTGGTCCCCAGATTAAACACAAACGCACCGTTATAATTAGCCAGTGTGCTTGTTAACCCTTGTCCAAAAACCGATACTCCCCCTTTATTTTTTCCTCGATCATGGACATAATAAATAGATGCCCCAGCAGTCCATGCCATCGACAACTTTTGGTGATAAATAAACTCGAAAAGATCTACATCATCACTTATCTCAGCATCATTCTCGTAAAGCTTATAGTAACCTGCTTTAAAAGAGTTGAAGTCTTTATCGCGTCTTACACTTATTCCTACGCCATCAGTTCCCCAATAAGCTAAACGGTAACCGGTTGTGGTCATCTTATCGAAGTAGGTTCTGTAAGCATTATACGGCGTGTCGAACATGCGTTGCAAACCAAGGTTTATGGCCCAATCCTTAAAAGGGATTAACTCAAGTTCAATGTTTTGAGTTTGGAGGTTCACTTGATCGGCTGATATTGCAGATCCTTTGTTGCCACTTAATCCGTATGCCTGATCTCCCCAGGTCCAATCAATTTCGAATGAAGCCCTTAATATTGCTTTCCCGTTGAATAACTTGGGTTGGTAAATAAAGAATGGTATCAATCGTTGCTCAACATAACGAGACAACATTGTGTCAGCAGTTGTTGATGAGTTGGGGCCAAATAATCGCCCTACTAGTTGGCCACTAAAGAGGCTACTTTTAGGAAACATATTTGACCCTACGGCTTGATTAATATAGAAAGCAAAAAACTGAAGTTCCTTATTCACCTTTGTGTTAAACGGAATATCGTTTTTAAAGGACTCTGCGGATCCGCTCATGCTATTATCCGTTTGACTCACTGCTGGAAAAGCAACTAAAAGCCCCAAAATAAGAATAAAAGGTAACCGCTTCATATCACATTATGTTATTAGGTTCGATAATAAAAAAGGGAGGTTGTTCAGTAGGTTAGCAAACCAGAGCACTAAAACCGTTGATAGAACAAACAAACATCTCCAATGATTAGCTCCTCCAACTGAACAACCCCCATAATGCAATTGAAAATAACTTATGGGATACGGACGTACTTCTGAATATTCCAAGCACCTAGGGTTCCTCCGTTTGTGCTTCCAAAACCACCCTCTGGAGTTGGAGGTACATTTTGTGTTCCTGAAGTTTGAGCAACCTCATACCACAGAATCTCAGGGTTTGTTTTAATCTCAAAGATCCCCGATGCTACAGCCTCATAGGGTGCACCTTGGGCAAGTGAAATAGTCCATATTTCGCCAACAGTACTTTTAACAAGTGTAAAAGTTCCAGTAAAGATCACGTCGGGGGTTCCACTAGTATTCCCCTCGTTGAATTGCTTAACCAAGTATGACCTATCCTCCTTAAATTCAGCAAATATTGAATCTACATGAAAGTATGTTACAAGAAGGGGAGCAACATTATCGCCCGAAGAATACCACTTGCCAATAATGCCCATGTCGCGAACAAGGGGATCCGAAAGAACCTCAGCCGCTGCATCCATAGCTTTTCCCTCAGCATCATAAACCGAAGTAGCACTTACAGGGCTTACTTTTACTATTTCTGTTCCCTCGGTAACTGAGGTAATTGTCAAGGTTACCGTTAACATGTTAGCACCAGCAACATGATTTACGGTGTAATCAAAATCTACCCCCTCAATTTCAACTTTAATATTTGCTTGAGTTAAAGCACCTGTCATATCAGCATTAGCATACACAGGCTCAGTGAAAGTAACTGTGGCGGTCTCATTATCGGACGATAATTCAACTTTCACAAATTCTGGAGCTTGATTTTCTGCTTCATCGCTGCAAGCAACAAATGCGGCAGCAATCATGAAAAGGAATGCAAGTTTTTTCATTGTTGTAAGATTTAGAATTTAGATTAGTTAGTTTATTAGTATTTAGTGCAAGTAACAAAACAAAGTATCGGAACTAAAACCAGGTAACAAAATAAGTGGGTTGACCTTTATAATTTAAAACACATAAATAATTACTATATAACTATATTCCTGCGCATTACTGATGAATTATATCCGTGCGACTATCTATCCCCACCTAATCACATTTGCCCCCCAGGCGTAGCCAATGCCAGCAGCTATCATCGAGATTATGGTGCCCGACTTTACCTTTCCTTGCTGCTGGGCTAGGTGGAGCGATAGAATTTGGTCAATTTGTCCCATATGTCCAAATCCCTCAAGGTAAATGGTTTGCTCCATGGTTAGCCCCAACTCCTGTACAATGTACTCGTACATTGAGCGTTTGAAGTGCAGGCCAGCCAGGTATCCCATTTGGTTCATATCCACCCCCGATTTTTCGAACGCTCGCTTTATGCAGTGCATCCAGTTACCCATAGATACCTCGTTGAGGCGATCCTTCATGTGCTTTTCGTTGAAAACACGAAGCGATTTGTAGGCAACATCTGCATTCTCTTTGGTGATTGGATTACAGGTTCCACCATACTCCACACCAGCATCGCGAGCCAGCGAGCCATCGGTAATAATGTGTGTGCCCAGCAACAGGTTTTTGCCAATATCGCGCTTAAGAATTAGAGCACCTGCACCAGCTGAAAGGTTATACATAAACGATACGCTGGAATCGGTGAAGTCGATAAAATCGCCATTACGGTAACCACCAACTACCATCACGGTTTCAATATCTGGATCGGCAACCATCATATCCTTGGCCATCTTCATGGCAGCCACGGTGGTTCCACAACGTTGCTGAACGTCAATGGCCCAGGCATTGGTAGCGCCTATACGTTCCTGAATGTAAATTCCCGATGTGGTGAGCGGATACTCCTTCCACTCCTCGCCAATGCAAAGAATCAGATCGATGGATTTTGGATCGACACCAGTATTCTTAAGAGCATCGAGCCCTGCTTTGGCACCCATTTCCTGAGTACCATCTTCCTCTCCGGAAATAACTATAGATTTAATCCCCAGCTTTTCGACAACCGCCTGCTCGCTCCAAACGCCACCTGTAGCCTCTGAAATTTGCTTTGCCGTCATTCGGCCATTGGGGATATAGATTCCTGTTCCTACTATTCCTATCTGTGGAGTCATTATTTTGTTGTTGGATGTTGGATATTAGATGTTAGTAGATAAAGAGATTGCTGCCAACGGCAAGTCCAGCACCCGATGCCATAAGCACAACCTTGTCGCCTCGTTTTACCTTACCCTCCTTTACCGCGTGATGAAAGGCCATAGGCAAGCAACCAGATCCTGTATAGCCATATCTATCCATCACAAAGCTGGTTTTGGCATCGGGCTGGTTCAACTCGTTCATAACCTTCACTATTACCGACTTGTTTATCTGTGTAAATATGAAATGATCAACGCTATCGATGCTTTCGCCTGCTTTGCGTAAAAGTTGATTTACCACCATGGGCCATAGCCTCACATTTCGATCGCCAGGTAAAGGCTGAAGATTTAGAAGACCTTGTTTTTGCTCGTCAATAAGCTTTGGAGTAACAGGATTTTTTGCGCCACCAGCGTACACGCCAATGTAATCCCACTGGGTTCCATCGGTGAGGAGCTGACCAGCAATATAGGCCGATTCCCCATCTTCGTTACGTTCCAACACGAATGCCCCTGCCCCATCGGCAAAAATGGAGTAGCCAAAGGCGTCGCCGGGACGAACAAAGGCAGGCATATTGTAAACACCAACCACCACGGCGTACTTTATGGTTTTATCGGTGGCCATTATGCGTACCGCATTGTCGAGCGCAATGGCAAAGCTGGCGCACGATGCGCTCACATCGAAGGTTGAAGCCCAGGTCTCGCCCTTTTGTATTCGCCCCTGAACCAGAATGGATGTAGCCGGGGTTATAAACTCTGGAGTATCAGTAGCCACGATGAATAGTCCAATATCATTTGTCGAGATTTTTGCATCGGCAATGGCTTGCTCGGCTGCTTTGGTGGCAAAATCGGCCGTTGTCTCTTCAATACCACGCAAATGGGCAATATGACGCTTGAATATCCCGAGTTTAGCCTCAGTTTTCTCGTGATCGAACTCGATCCCAGCTAAACGTTTGAGTTCAAGGTTATCGATAGGCTCACCCGGTGCGTAAACTCCTGTTCCTACTATTTTTACTGGTAATATCATTGATTGATTGGATGATTGACTGATTAGAGTTTAAAGTTAATAGTTTAGGGTTGTGTGAACATTGAACATTGAACCTTGAGCCTTAAACCTTGAACTTTAAACTCTCAACTTTTAACTTTTAACTTCTAACTTTTAACTTCTAACTTTTAACTTTTAAACGTACCCCATCTTCTCAGCTTTCTCTGTAAGTTCTGCTCTAAAATCGGGGTGAGCAATGGAAATTAGGGCTTTGGTTCTCTCCTTAATTGTTAATCCAGTAAGCCTAACGGAACCAAACTCTGTTACAACCCAATCGGTATTGCTGCGATGCAGCGTAACAGCAGTACCCTCCGGAAGCACAGGAACAATGGTCGAAATCTTTCCCTTCTGTGCCGTGGAACGGCAAGCAATAACCGATTTTCCTAAACCATCGAACCCCTCGACCGCTCCAACAGCCGTATCGGTTTGACCGCCGGTTCCGGAATACTGGTTAATGCCTATTGATTCGCTGGCCACCTGACCGGTAAAATCGACCATTATGCAGGTGTTTATGGAAACCATCTTGGAGTTATTCTTCACAATGCAGGGATCGTTTACGTATTTGCCCCGCAAGAACTCTACTGCAGGATTATTGTGCAGCCACTGGTACATTTTTTCTGAACCCATGGCAAAGGTGCAGATAAACTTATCCTTGTGAAAAGCCTTCTGCTTATTGGTGATTACGCCCATCTCGTATAGCTCCACCATCGAATCGACCAGCATCTCGGTATGCACGCCCAAATCCTTCTTGTCCCTAAGTGATAATGCAGCCGCATTGGGAATCTCGCCAATACCAAGCTGAATGGTAGAACCATCCTCAACCAAATGGGCAATATTGCTGCCAATTCTCATGGCCACCTCATCGGGCTCCGGCGAAGGAAGGGTTGGTGGGGTTTGCGAGTACTCCACAAAGTAGTTAACATCATCAATATGCACATGAGTATCGCCAAAAGTTCGGGGTAGCTTATCATTTACCTCAAGCACCGTTATTTCGGCAGCCTCAAGAATATCTTTCTCGTAGGTAACACCCAGCGAAAGCGAAACAAATCCTTTCTCGTCGGGTGGTGTGCAGGTTCCAAAAAACATATGAGGTTTTCGCACCTTAAGCCTATCGGTGGCGGCACGGTGTAGCATGTTTGGAACGTAAGTCACCGTTCCAGCCCCTTCCTTTATGGCCTGGCGTGAACCCGGTGCATGAAACCAGCTGCACAGTTCAAAGTGTCCCTTCATCTCGGGTTTCATGTAAAAATCGTAGGGCTTTAGGGTAAGTACGGAGAAAACCTGTACATTTTTCACCTTATCCTTTACAAGATGAAATTTGCTCATACAACCCTGAGGTTCAGAGGCACACTGAGCCACAATAACATCGGTATCGCTTTTGATAAGTTCTACCGCTTGCTCAATGGAAATTAGCTTGGCTTTATAATTTGGAGTGTAATCCTTCATATCAAAATAATTTTATGCTGATTTAGCTTTCACTCTATCGATTTGATAAAGGGTAAGACCAACAACTGCCGAAAGAACAATTGCTGAGGCAGCCGCTATGGCTGGGTTGTGAACTGTTCCCACAAAATACCTATCGAAGTATCCCAGGCTTGTAAAACCATTTTTAACCAGATAGGGCAACCCATAGTACACCCCAAAATGGGTGGCCAGAGCAGTAATTGATGCCCAAAGCGGCGCTTTAAGTTTCACCCCCTTGCCAAAGATACCCAGAACAATAGGAATAAAGATTATGGAGAAATAGGCGTATACGCCATTCTGCGCAAAGATTGCAACACTTAGATTTGGCGACACTAGCTGCTGTCGCGAAAGGATGAACGCAAATACAGCCAGAACTGCAATAGCCAATCTGTTAATTCGGATATAGCTTCTATCGCTATCGATCCTACGACCAAAGAGTGGATTGATAATATCGTTGGTTATACTTGTGCTAAGCGATTGAATTAGCCCCTCAAGGGTCGACATTCCGGCGCTAATAAGCCCAAGAATTACAAACAACCCTACCAGCAGAGCCACCCACCCCTTGGAGAAAATATGTATAACGTAAGTTGGAATAATGCTATCGTTACCCAACTTTACACCATTTGCCATTAAATCAGGAAACTCAATGCGTGCGTAGAGTCCTGCAATAACCACGGAAAAGAATAGCGCCTCAACAATAACCGCAACAACCAGAAACCTATTCACATCGCTCTCCTTTTTGAGTAGAAGTGATTTTGTGATGATGTGAGGCTGACAAACCACTGCTGCACCAATAATTACCTGGGCTAATATTATTTCCCAAAAATCACGAAATAGTGGACTGCCCTCGTTTGTGGCTTTCACCAGCACAGGGTCAATTGATTTGAGCGTTTCGAAAAATCCAGCCAATCCGTTTCCAAAATGCTTATATCCAGAGAATAGGAGAATAATCGCAACAATAATCATCACACCTGCCTGTATGGCATTGGTATACACCATGGAGTTGGCTCCACCAAACATCATGTACCCGAACACAAATATGATTATCACACCCAGCGTAAAAATCTCGTTTGTATTCAGCGCACTGGCAAAAACTTTGGTAAGGGCTACCAGAATCAAGACGATAAAAGTGATCAGTAGAACCGACAGAAAGGCGATAAACAGAGAGTAACCGCTGCTGTTGTACCGCTTACCAATCCAGCTGGCCAGCGAAACCGCGCTTACCGATTCTCCATACTTACGAAAACTTTTGGTTAACACCACTAACGACACCATTGAGGCCAATGGGAAAAACAAACCAAACGAGAGCACACCACTCACCCCATACAATGCAATTAGACCAGGGTTTATGATAAACGTAGCGGCGCTGGTCATGGCTGCAGCCAGCGACATTCCCACAAAAGCGGGCGAAAAACTGATGCTGCCCACGGCGTAATCCTTCATGCTCTTAGTGCCCATTGCACCCTTAATCACAAAGTACAGAACGGCCGATGCGTATAGGGCTATCAGGATCCAAGTGCCTAAAACTTGTGCGTTTGTTGCCATGTTTTATCGGTTTTTGAATAGCGATTAACGATTGTAGATTTTTGAATAAAAATTATCCTTACTTCTCTCACTTCTTAAATCTTAAATCGTTAATCATTATTCGATATTTGCTAATTTTTATATGGTAATTCCGCCATCAACACTTAGAGTAGTACCGTTGATATAGGCTGCCTCATCGCTAGCCAAGAAAAGATATGCCGATGCAATTTCCTCGGGCATTCCCAAACGGCCTACTGGCACCTTTGCTTCCATCGCTTTTAGCACATCCTCGGGCATTTTTTTCACCATCTCGGTGGCAATAAAGCCAGGTGCCACAGCATTAACGGTAACCCCCTTGCGCCCCAGCTCGCGCGCCATGGTTTTGGTCATTCCAATAACACCAGCTTTTGTAGCTACGTAGTTGGTTTGGCCAAAGTTTCCGTAAAGCGCCACAACCGATGAGGTGTTAATAATTCTACCATACCCTTTATCAACCATTATGCTACTAACGCACTTGGCACAGTTGAAAACGCCAGTTAAATTTACATCAATTACCTGTTGCCACTGCTCGGGAGTCATCTTTTTTAGAGTTGCATCGCGGGTAATGCCTGCATTGTTGATAAGGATATCAATTTTGCCGAATTGCTCTACCGCATTCTGGGTAGCACTTTCAACTTCGGCATATTTTGCGGTGTTAACCTTTAAAAATTTTGCTTTACCGCCATTTGCCACAATTTCGGCAGCGGTTTCAGTTCCCTTTGCCTCGTTCATATCCCAAATTATCACGGTTGCACCTTCCCTGGCAAAAAGGGTTGCGCCTGCTTTACCCAAACCATCGGCTCCACCAGTGATTATGGCTACTTTATTTTCTAATCTTTTCATATTTAATAGTTTATTCATTGATTGATTGATTGATTGATTGATTGATTGATTGATTAACCTGCCTGCCGCAGGCTGGTTGATTGATTGATTATTTGATTGTTTAAAGACTACCGATCACCTATTACTGATTACCGAACTATCAAACATTCTCCACAATCAACGCAGTTCCCTGTCCGCCTCCAATACAAAGGGTTGCAAGACCAGTGGCTACATTGCGACGTTTCATCTCGTAGATAAGGGTGGTAAGTATTCGTGCACCTGAAGCACCAATGGGGTGACCCAGCGCAATGGCTCCGCCATTAACGTTAACAATTTCGGGATTAAGCTTCAGATCGCGAACCACGGCAATAGATTGCGCTGCAAAGGCTTCATTCGCTTCAATAAGATCAATATCCTCTATCTTCATTTTTGCCTTAAGCAAAGCGGCGCGGGTGGCGGGAACTGGGCCGTAGCCCATAATTTTTGGATCGAGAGCTGCATTTCCGTACGACACAATCTTAACTAAAGGTTTTAATCCTAAGGCTTTTGCCTTTTCGGCTGACATTACCACCAGCATCGAAGCACCATCGTTAATACCCGACGCATTGCCTGCGGTTACAGTTCCATCCTTCTTAAAAGCAGGACGAAGCTTAGCCAGTTTATCAGTGGTTAACCCGTGTTTTGGGAATTCATCTTCGGCAAAGATTATGGGATCGCCCTTACGCTGTGGAATTTCAACAGGAACAATCTCATCCTTAA
Organism: uncultured Rikenellaceae bacterium; assembly: GCA_964490015.1. Lineage (GTDB taxonomy): Bacteria > Bacteroidota > Bacteroidia > Bacteroidales > Tenuifilaceae > Perlabentimonas. The sequence continues at coordinate 6,283 of CAZBBA010000076.1, read as the reverse complement.
ATTTTCCGACTTTTTGGGCTGCCTCAGTCTTGTTCTGGCTCATAGCGGCAAACTCATCCTGCTCCTGGCGCGATATTCCCCACTGTTCAGCAATATTTTCGGCAGTTATACCCATGTGGTAATTGTTGAACGCATCGGTAAGGCCATCAAGAATCATGGTGTCCTTTATCTCGCTATGCCCCATTCGATAGCCATAACGGGCTTTTTCAAGCAGATATGGTGCGTTGGTCATACTTTCAGTTCCACCAGCCAGCACCACATCGGCATCGCCCAACATAATAAATTGAGCCGCCATGGAAACCGATCGTAAGCCCGAACCGCAAAGCTTATTAATGGCCATTGCAGGACTTGTTTCGGGTACACCTGCTTTCACTGCAATTTGACGTGCAATATTCTGGCCTAGGCCAGCCGAAAGGATATTCCCAATAATAGATTCGTTGATTTCGGCAGGAGATATGCCTGCTCTCTTTATGGCTTCCTGGGCAGCAATCACACCAAGGTCAACTGCGGAGAAATCGGTTAAGCTTCCTCCAAAATTCCCAATTGCCGTGCGAACTGCCGATACTATTACAACTTCTTTCATAATGCTTTTCGTTTTTATTTATACGAAGAAAAGCAATTGAAAGAGGGAAAATGAAATGGTAAATCAAATACTTAAGGTTGACTTAGTAAAACATATCTAGCAAAAAATAATTTATACATCTGATTTTATGATCTTTAATTACATAATGCGAAGGGTAGACTTTATCTTAATATCTAATAGTGCTAAAAAACCGACTCGCCAGTATACGAAGTAAACCGCTCCAAAGCCTCGATTCCTGCAAGTGAGTTACCATACTCATTAAGGGGAGGCGACCAAACGCAAATACTCAACTTCTTGGGAATTATGGCCACTATTCCTCCGCCCACACCACTTTTGGCAGGCATTCCTACGCGATAGGCAAAATCGCCCGACTCGTTATACAACCCCGAGGTAATCATTAATGCGCTAATGCGCTTGGACTGGCTTATGGTTAACACCTGCTCGCTGGTTGAAGGAACCACACCATGGTTGGCCAAATACAGAAATGATTTCGATAAGCAATACGAGCTCATTTCGAGTGAACACTGCAGAAAATAAAAATCGAGAACTTCTTCAACCGAATTATGGATATTTCCAAAACTCTTCATAAAGTATGCTAAAGCAGCATTTCGGTAGCCGGTTGCTTTTTCCGACTTGGCCACGGCAAGATTATAGCTTATACTAGGCTCATCGGCAATGCGCCTCACAAAGTCGAGTAGCGCTTGTTGCGGGTTTGGGTATAGCGAGAGAAGCATATCAGATATTACCAGAGCACCTGCATTAATAAATGGATTACGGGGGATTCCTTTCTCAAACTCAAGCTGAACAAGCGAGTTAAAGGCATTCCCCGAGGGCTCTTTACCTAATCGTTTCCAGATTTCGCTGCCCAGCATCTTATAGGCAAGTGTAAATCCAAAAACCTTGGAGATGCTTTGAATCGAAAATGGAGTGCATGAGTCGCCTACCGAATGACTTTCACCATTAACCATATTTACACTAATAGCCAGTGAATTTGGGGCGATTTGGGCTAACGCGGGGATGTAATCGGCTACCTTTCCCTTTGATGAAATAGGGGCAACTTCCCGAAAAATATCATTTATTACTTTCCTTAAGTCCATTTTTTCGAATTTGAATCCCAAAATTACAACAGATTGCTCAATCCACCGCAAAAAAAAAAAGTCCTGCCATCGGCAGAACTTTAATCAACTAAATGCTAATATCTTAACTTACGCAAGTTTCACATTTACAGCGTTAACGCCTCTACGACCTTCTTCAAGATCAAAGGAAACTTCGTCGTTGTCCGTAATCTTGTCAATTAAACCTGTTGAATGTACAAAGTACTCTTTTGTTGAATCGTTGTCTTTGATAAATCCAAAACCTTTGGTCTCATCAAAAAATTTTACTTTTCCGTTTATCATTAAAATGAATTAAAAAATTATTTTGCAAATGTAATCCATAATCTGGATATACAACATTTATTTTCAATAAATTAAAAATTAATCATTATTTGACCGCATAATTGGGGTATAATTTACCCTTAGTAAGAAGCAAATTTGATATAGTGGATATTTAATGCTACATTTGTATGTTTCTCGCCTTAAAATCAAATATTCCCGCTCAAGGTGATTCTCTAAGCATAACCAATAGCCCAAATTTTCAAGATTTATAGTTTAAAAGCTATTTCTTTCTATTGCTATTAGAATGCAGCCAACATTTTCTTAGACTATAAACATTAATGCTACAACTAATTAAACGAAAGGATACCAAAATGTACGAGAAGAAACCAGTAGTTCACAAAGCACCCGATTTAACCAAAATGCAGGCTGTTGTAATCGATAGCCGAACCACAATTTATATCGCCTTGGATGCCGATCCAAAGGATGCACTAAATCGATATCATACCCGACCTTCGTACGGTAAGCATTAATTTAGGGGATGGGGATTCAGAAAACTTGTCTTTTGCAGTAATTCGATTTTTTGTTAGTATTCAGGTATTGCTAACTTTGTAATCGGCTATCTGCTCACATTAGATTTTAACAACTAGTATAATTATTGATTCCGATGATAATAATACACTCCCCATCGAAAACGCTCGATAGCATTAATCTGAAGGATAAACCCATAAATATTTATCAGGTTTTCACCCGGTTATTCCGAAACGATATCACCGTCAACAACCCTTTTGGCACTATTGAGGAGAATGGTTGCTCCAAATTCGAGCATTTTACGCCAAAAGCGCTTGAGGCTTTTAAAGACTTTGGCATTACCCACGTCTGGTTTACTGGAGTAATTCGCCATGCGACCTGCACTAGCTATGAGCAATTTGGAATTCCAGCAAATAATCCTCTAGTTATTAAGGGTCGTGCCGGATCGCCCTATGCCATAACGGATTACTACGATGTTGATCCCGATCTGGCAACAAATCCTCATAATAGAATGAGAGAGTTCGAGGAGTTAGTTAAACGCTGCCACAAACAAGGACTAAAAGCAATAATCGATTTTGTACCCAACCATGTGGCAAGGCAGTACCATAGCATTAATCAGCCCAAAGAGATAGAACCTCTTGGTTTAAGCGATTCCCCTGATCGGAGCTTTTCTCCCAGCAACAATTTCTATTATATCCCCAATCAGCCATTTCAAGTACCGCAAGGAATAGATTTTCCATACACCAATGGAGCAAATCAATATTTTGAAAATCCAGCTAAAGCCACCGGTAATGATACCTTCACTGCAAATCCAAGCATAACCGATTGGTACGAAACCATTAAGCTGAACTATGGGGTTGACTACATAAATAACCGGCAGAAAAATTTTAACCCAATCCCTAATACCTGGGAAAAGATGCTACACATTATGCAGTTCTGGGCTGCGAAGGGTATTGATGGGTTGCGTTGCGATATGGCCGAAATGGTTCCCATTCAGTTCTGGCAATGGACTATTCCTCAGGTAAAGCAGTTAAATAAGGATATAATTTTTATTGCCGAAGTATATAACCCATCTGAGTACAAGAAATTTCTAGAAGCAGGATTCGATTATCTATACGATAAGGTTGGGCTATACGATATCAGCCGAGGGCTCACTGAAGGTCACGGTTCCGCCAAAGAAATAACCACACTATGGCAGCGCTACGAGGGATACTCGCACAAAATGCTTCGCTTTATGGAGAACCACGATGAGCAGCGCATTGCGTCTCCCCAATTTGCCAACGATCCCTGGAAAGCAATACCAGCAATGGTGCTTGCGGGAACGCTACATAGGGGGCCATTAATGGTTTATTTTGGACAGGAGATAGGCGAAAAAGCTTCCGTTAGTGAGGGTTTTAGTGGATTAGATGGGCGTACAACCATATTCGATTATTGGTGTGTTGTGGAGTTCCAGAAATGGGTCAATAAAGGAAAGTATAATGGTGAGCATTTATCAATTTCACAGATTAAACTTCGTAATTTCTACAATGAACTTAATGAATTGCGTTTAAATACTGAGGCAATTTACAATGGAGAATTCTATGACTTGATGTGGGTAAATAATCATTTAAATATCAACAAAATCTACGCTTACCTAAGGTACTACAAAGATGAGATTCTTCTTATCGTCTTAAATTTCGACCATATTAATGACTATAACATAAGGATAATTATACCTCCTGACGCTTTGGAAAAGATTGGCCTTTCAAAACATAGTTCTAGCAAAGCCAATGAAATGCTTTGGAAAAAGCAGGTTCTTAATTTTTCACCCAGCGATGCGCAGAATGATGGGATACAAATTTTTATAGCCAATTCAAGTGCACTAATATTTAAATTACAATAGAATTTTTAACGAAAAGTTAATAAGATAGGGATAACATTGGATTTTCATTTTTCTCAACATTTTAAATATTTGTTTGTTAAATCAACGTGTAATAAAACTAAACACTAATTATGATCATTATACTCTCTCCATCAAAGACACTTGACACGATTGAGATTATGGAAAGGCCTAAGGTAACTCAGCCCGATTTTTTACCGCAATCGGAGGTTTTAGTCGAAAGACTCCGTAAACTTAAGGTTGATGATATAAAGGAGTTGATGGGCATAAGCCCAGCCCTTGCCCGATTAAACTTTGAGCGTTACCTAAAGTGGCAGTTACCATTCGACGAGAAGAATAGTTACCCTGCCCTGCTAACCTTTAAGGGCGATGTTTACGAGGGGATTGATGTGAAGGATTTTACCTTGGGCGATCTGGAGTTTGCCCAGCAAACGGTTCGCATTCTCTCCGGGCTTTACGGTGTACTTAGGCCTTTAGACTTGATGCAACCCTACAGGCTTGAGATGGGCACAAAAATCGACATAAAAAAGTACAAAAACCTTTACGAATACTGGCAAGATGGGCTTACCAACTATTTTCACAACCTGCTCGAAAACGATAGCGAGAGTACCTTAGTAAACTTGGCTTCCAACGAGTATTCCAAGGCCATCAGCCTAAAGAAGTTGAAAGGCAATGTAATTACGCCAGTTTTCAAGGAACACAAAGGCAACGAGCTAAAAACCATTGCCATATACGCCAAGCGCGCCCGCGGACTAATGACCCGCTTTGCCGTTAAAAACCGGTTGGAAAAGGTAGAGCACCTAAAAACCTTTGCCGAAGAGGGTTACATTTTTAGCCCAGAGCAAACCAAAGGAAATACTTGGGTTTTCGTCAGGTAAACTACTCTGCGTAAAGTACCAAGCCTTTCAGATACTCCCCCTCAGGATGATAAATATTTATTGGGTGATCGGCAGGTTGTGTTAGCTGATGCATTATCCGAACATTCCGATTGGCAATAATTGACCCCGAGAATACCGCATTGCGGAAGTTTTCGCGCGTAACCACCTGCGAGCACGAGAAGGTGAAAAGAATCCCACCGGGTTTCAGCTTACGGAACGCAGCGGCATTAAGTCTTTTGTATGCCTGAAGGGCATTGTTCAGCGCCCCTCTATGCTTGGCAAATGCTGGCGGGTCGAGGATTATCACATCGTAAAGTTCATCATCATCCCTTAGGAAATCGAATACATCGGCGCAAACCGAAACGTGCGATGGGTTTTGGCCAAAGTTGGCCAACATATTCTGCGTGGTTAAGTCCATCGCCTTCTGCGAGCTATCCACGCTCACCACGCTGCTGGCCCCGCCACGGGCAGCGTAAACCGAGAATCCACCTGTGTAGCAGAACGCGTTGAGTACCTTGGCATCCTTGCTGTACTGTCCCACTAACGCCCTGTTATCGCGCTGATCGACAAAGAATCCTGTTTTTTGTCCTTCCTCCCACGATACTAGGAAACGATTTCCATTTTCGAAAAGTTCATCACTTTTTGCTTCACCAACCAAATAACCATCCACAGCCTCAGAAGGCGATTTGGGCGAAAGCGTGCCGGAACTCTTATCGTACACCGATGTAACGGCTCCTCCCATTACCTCAACAATAAGCTCGGCAAGAGTGCTACGCATTAAGGCCATCCCCGAGCTGTGCGCCTGCATTACGGCGGTAGAGCCGTAAATATCGACAATAAGCCCAGGTAGCCCATCGCCCTCGCCGTGTACAAGGCGAAAGATATTGGTAGTTGGATTGGGGAAAAGACCTAGCGATTTACGCAAGTTCAATGCATTGCGCAGCTTGGCCAACCAAAAATCCTTGTTGATATCAAGATTATCAAACGATAACACCCGAACGGTAATGGAGCCGGGCTGGTAATGGCCAAGAGCCAAAAA
>CAZBBA010000075.1:0-19397 GCA_964490015.1 uncultured Rikenellaceae bacterium | reverse complement strand
GTATTTCCATTGTTATCTGTTGAATCAATGGCCGCACCATAATGGAGCAGTAAGTATGCCATGTATGTATAACCATATGCGCTTGCATAATGAAGCGGTGAAATGCCCAAACTATTTACGGGGTGTGGGTTTCCACCATTTAGAATCAGTAGTTCGGCAATACTGTCTCTATTATTTATAGCGGCATAGTGGAGTGCAGTTAATCGTCGTTGATCGTTTAGATTTAGATCTGCTCCAGCGCTAATCAATTCGCGCACTACTTCGTAGTGTCCCGCCTGTGAGGCATACATCAGCGGGGTAATTCCATTCCAAGTGGATGTGTTTGGGTCGGCGCCAATGCTAAGCAAGTACCAAACCTCGTCAAGTTTACCCGAATCGGCCTCAAGAATTAATCGATAATTCAGTTGAGATTTTAGAAATTCTGGTACCGTGGTGGTATCCCTAAGTGTTTGGTTATAGCCTTTTAACCCAAACAAAATGAATAAACTGCAAAGGAATATGAGGTTAATGTTTTTATTCATAGGTATTCAGAAGAAGTATCAATGTTAAGCTTTTTACGAAACATGACTTTTATGGGGTTGACATCGACACAGGGATTACTTTTCCATTGAAATACTTGTTTCCCGCGAGGGAAAAATCAGCTATAAATTTGGCAATCTCTTGAGCGTTAAGCGGGGCTTTGTAACCTGGAAATGCTTCGGCAAGCATTTCGGTACTTACAGCTCCTAGGGCTAAGCAATTAAACGAAACGCCTGTTTCCTTCAACTCTTCGGCTAGGCATTCGGTAAGGCTTGCCAAGGCAGCTTTTGTTGACGAGTATACCGATAGTCCAGCGAACTTTGCACTTCCCTGAAATCCTCCCATACTTCCAATATTCACAACGTGAGAACCTGGTCTCATCAAAGGTAAAACAAGGCGAATCAGCTGTGCTGGCGCCGCAAAATTCACTTTTATCATCTGCCACAAATCATTGTCCGAAAGTTGATGAAGTGGCTTGTTCGAAAGATAACCTGCATTATTTATAAGTATATCAACATGCGGAATGTGGCTTTGAATTAGGTTTAAGAGATTTGGGTCAAGGTTGTCGCCCGAGGCTAAATCGAAGGGGATTGGGTATAGATGTGCTTCAACATTTTCGCGGATACAAGCGTTCTTAAGCAGCTTTAGCTTATCCGAATCTCGAGAGATGGCCAAAATATTGTGGTTTCCGTTGGCGGCAAATCGTTTGGCTAGCTCGAAGCCAATGCCCCTAGACGCGCCTGTAACAATGATATTCATCTATTGGTTTGTTTTTTCAATTATCAAAAAAACAAAAATAGCACACTTTTCGTTATATGTTATTACGTTTTTCGATGTTTGTGCATCGCAAAAATCGTGCTACTTTTGACTTGATGTATTGCAAACAAATTGTTGTTATGAGATTAGGACTTTTTTATCAAAAAGCCGGGTTAATTCTCCTTTTTAGCCTGTTATATCTGAATATGGCCTTGGCTCAAGTTGCAGAGGTAGAGAAACCAAAAAAGTTTAGCGATAAACTATTCTATGGAGGTTCGTTGGGATTGATGTTTGGAAATTTCACACAGGTAGACATTAATCCGGTTGGGGGTATATGGATTTTTCCGCAGTGGTCGTTAGGGGTTGGTGGTAGATATAGCTACTATAGCCAACGAACAAATTTTATTGGTACTCCCACGCAGGTTTATCGAAGTCATCTTTGGGGTGGTTCTGTCTTCACTCAAATACTTCCTGTGCCCGATTTTAGCGAGATATCAAAACTCCCCTTCAAAGGGGGTATTATGCTACATGCAGAGTACGAAAAATTATATATCGATAGGAGGATTCTTGATCCCCTACACAGTGTAGAGACAGGAAAAACTTGGGTGAATCTGATTCTCATTGGGGGTGGTTACAGGCAACGAATTGGCGACAGGGCGGCTTTTAACGTAATGATTTTATGGCAGATTGCCCAGGGCGGCGTATCGCCATACCCCCAAAACCCATTAATAAGGGTGAACATCACTCTATAGAGTAAACTGATACGAAAAAAGGCCTTGCACTGCAAGGCCTTTTTACAATTTCCTATATAGAATAATACTCTTGTTATTCTATAACATTTACATTGGTAGCTTGGGGACCACGCTTACCTTCGGTAATTTCAAATTCTACATCTTGACCTTCGTCTAGACGCTTAAAACCTTCTTTTGCAATGCCAGTGTAGTGAACAAACACATCATTGCCTTCTTCAGTTTGAATAAAGCCAAAACCTTTAGCTGCATCAAACCATTTTACTTTTCCTTTCATAATAGAACTGGTGAAAATTGATAAATTAATTTTAAAAAAATACTACACACAAAGGTGATGATTTGATTTGATTTTCCAAGAAAATTTTAGCTTTTTTTAGTCTTTATTTTGAATGCTACATTTTGTGTAATTCTAATCTATTGAATATTAGACCTGTGGTGTTTCCTGTGCGAAGTTTTTTTTCTATATTTCGATTAAAAAAATTTGCCAGTTGATTGCTAATTACCCAATTATACTTGTTAAAGATGAATATTTTGGTCGACTAAACATAACAATTACCCTTTAGGTTTGTTTTGGTATTGTAAAATTATTGCCGTTTCTTTGAGGCGAATTTATTTTCCCATTAAATTATTAATCAATAAAATATAGTTACATGAACGTTTCTAAGGATAAGGTAGTATCAGTTAGCTACGAGCTAAAAGTGGACGGTGAGATTGTTGATAGGGCCGAAGTGGAAAACCCAATGCAGTTTATTTATGGCAATGGAACACTAATCCAGTCGTTTGAGAACAACATAAGGGACATGAAAGTTGGTGATAGCTTCGATTTTGGAATACCTGCCGATCAGGCATACGGTGAGGTTGTTAGCGAGTATATTCTTAAGTTGCCCCTTAACGTATTTGAGCGCGAGGGAAAAATTGAGGAGGGGTTACTCCAGGTTGGATCACGCCTTCCGATGGTTGACCAAGAGGGTAACCAGCTAAATGGACTTATTTTGGAGGTGTTGGACGACCATGTTGTGATGGATTTTAATCATCCGCTAGCTGGTCAGGATTTGCAGTTTACAGGGAAAATTGAGGGTATTCGTGAGGCATCGGCCGAGGAAATCTCGCACGGCCATGTGCACAGCCACAAACACGGTCACGACGAGGGTCATGAGTGTGGGAGTTGTGGTTGCCACTAATCCTAATACGAATTTATACAAAGCCGGCTTTGCCGGCTTTTTTTATGATGTGAAATTGGGGTTGTATAAACTTTTATTCCGTTTAAGCATCAAAATATCTATATTTGACCGTTTAAATGCTACTGATATGTGGAAAAAACTTCCTCTTTACATGAAAATCCTTTTTGGGATGCTAGTGGGTGTGGTAGTAGGAATACTCGCTGTTTCTCTTGGGATTGGTTGGTTTGTAAACGATTGGGTAAAGCCTTTTGGTGTAATCTTTCTTAATCTGCTTAAGCTGGTTGCCATGCCCCTAATTTTTGCCTCGCTGGTAACAGGAGTTTCGGGTTTATCAAATATCACCAAGTTGTCGAGAATTGGATATAAAACCATATCGTACTATATAATAACCACAGTAATAGCCATTACCATGGGACTATTGCTGGTTAACCTGCTAAAGCCTGGGAAATCGTTTCCAGAGGAAAAACGAGTGGAGCTACTCACCAAGTATTCGCATGATATTGAGGGGCGAAAAGTGGCTCTGGAGAACATTAAATCCGACGGCCCCCTTCAGTTTTTAGTCGATATTGTCCCCGAAAATGTTGTTGGAGCAGCATCCAACAATGCCAACATGTTACAGGTAATATTCTTCGCCATCCTGTTTGGGTTAGCTATTGTTATTGTTAAAAACCCTAAGGTGAAGATTGTTAGGGATTTTGTAGGCGGATTAAATGAGATTATCCTAAAGATTATCGATTTTATTATGCAGTTTGCCCCTATTGGGGTTATGGCCCTGTTAGCCGGCCTTATTGTCGATTTTTCGGGCGATAATGTGGCTGATTCTCTACATCTTTTTGCAACACTGGGGCTATACGCATTAGTTGTAATTGCTGGATTACTCTTTGTTGCCCTGGTAATTTATCCGGTTTTTTTAAGATTCTTTGCAGGAATCCGGTTCACCGATTTTTATAAAACCATGTTTCCAGTTCACCTAGTAGCGTTTTCAACCAGCTCTAGCGCAGCTACGCTGCCCGTAACCATGGAGCAGGTTGAAAAAGGATTGGGTGTTAGCAACGAGGTTGCCAGCTTTGTTCTACCGGTGGGAGTAACCATAAACATGGATGGAACTAGTCTTTACCAAGCTGTTGCGGCAGTTTTTATTGCCCAGGTCTTTGGTATCGATCTAACCCTGGGGCAGCAGCTAACCATAATCCTTACAGCCACGCTTGCCTCAATTGGTTCGGCAGGTGTGCCCGGTGCGGGCATGGTAATGCTTATAATTGTGCTTAATGCTGTTGGGTTGCCCGTTGAAGGCTTAGCCCTAATCCTTGCAATTGATCGTCCGCTCGATATGTTACGCACTGTTCTTAACGTAACCGGCGATGCCATGATTGCCACCATTGTAGCCAAAACCGAGCGTGAGATTGACTACACGCCCGGAATGATTGAGGATGCTGAGTAGTTTTTGCATATTAACTCCATGATTTCAGGGAGTATCAAATCCAATCTTTATGGGTAAAGGGGGAAGAATTACCAATATTTACTTGGCATTTCTTTTCTATCGATTTTTTGTGTCAGAATTACAATTTGTCTCTCCTGAGAAGTATCAACTATAGACATCTAAAGAATAATGGTGAGTTGAAGAGTAACCAACTTCATCAAGTATTTATTCTTTAGGGTAGTATTGTTTTATGATATTTCCCCGCTTATTCATTGAACCATTGTCGATGGATAAAGCATTGTATAAATTTAGAGTATCACCAGAAAACTCCCAAGCATAATAATTAGTTTCCCCCTTTTCCTCAATGCCAATTACATCGAAATTGAAAGAGTAACTGTAATCCGTTTCTAGTCCTAAGTTAATGTGTTTTATCTTCGATGGGAGGTCACTTGGTAGATAGTCTTCGTTGAAAAGTATGCTTTGAATATATTTCATCAGCTGCTTTTCGTTGGTAAGGATTTTGGTTGTTTCATTATTACAGCATCTTTTGTATGTTCTGGATAAAGGATCGTTTAACCACACTAGTTGGTTGTTTGTATATAGTATCATGGCGCCCCAGTCTGGGATGAAAATTGTGCTGTTATCAATTATTTCATACCTAAGCGATCCCCTATCCATAATTCCTTGAATTGTTAAAGAATCATTATCACGGATTGTGATTAAGGATGTACCATAAAATATGTCACCCCATTGGTAAACCTTTTTAGTTCTCAGAATGCTATCGGGCAAAATTGTTGTGCACCAATTGCCTTGGATCAAACTATGTATGTTACCATTTAATGAGTCTACACTATTTTCGGGTTTATGATTGTTAGCAGACGGTTTCTCTGGTTGTTGAACACTTATTTTTTTCCTGTTAACCTCACTTGTTTGTTCAAAGCACGATGTTAAAAGTAAGAGGGCGAAAACAAATAATATCCTCATTGTGCATAAAGAATTGTAGTTATTAAAGAATGTTGTTTTAGCACTGTTGTATTTACCAAGCCTCATTGCCCCAAGCATTCCAAACCAGTGAAATCCCCTCATTGGAGTCGGTCCAGACCTTGTGCTCGATGTTTGGTTTAATATAGTAGGCCTCATTGGCAGCTATAGTAAGCGTGTCGTTTCCAATTTTTGCAAAGCCTTTGCCACTAATGATTACAAATGATTGATTGAATGGATCTTTTTCTCCCGACTCGTTAAGGGTTTCGCCTGGTTGCATATTATAGTAAGCACTCCTAAACCCAACTGAGTAGTATAGTGCAACAACATTACCACCGTGGACATTTCTTGAATGCTCTCGGCCTAGAAGTACTTTGTTATGAGGATGGGTATTGAAAAAATTAGTTACGGTGTAATACAACTTTTCCCAGTTTATCTTTCTTAAAGTCATTCCGTTTTCCAGCCACATGTCTAACGGAGCCGATTGGTGAACAGAGGCTCTCCCAATGGCTGTCATTCCGTTTAGTTCACCATTGAAAATTCTACTATAGGTTTCGAAATTGGCTGTAATGACCATTTTTGACAATGGGTTTTTGCCTTTAATCACCTGGCAGGTTTTATTTTGTATAGTAATATGCCAATGGGAGTCCGTGTTTTTCAAGTGGAAATTCAGAGTGTCAATCTCGGTATCAGGGATCTTTTTCTCATAAGCATTGGCCCATTGAACTAGCATTTCCTCAAAGCGTTTGTTGAATGACTCGTTGACTTGACTTATGGCCAAACTATTAAAGAATAAGAATATTGTTAAGGTAATAATTCTTGAAAAAGTGAATGTGGTTTTCATAATTTACATTTAAAGTGTAAGACATTTTTTTAAATATATGCATCCTATTACTCATACTTTAACACGCTGGCAGGGTTTGTGTTTGCTGCCTTGATTGCATGGTAAATAATGGTTGCCATGGCTACAATCATTACCATCAGTGCTGAACCTGTGTATAGTAAAACGGAGTGACCAGCCGAGACTATGAAGTTGTGCATCCATTTTCCAATGAGCCACCATGATACGGGTATAGCTACTAGGGTTGAGATAAGAATAAGCCTTAGAAAATGCCAGCTTAATAAACCTACTACTCCAATGCTGGTCGATCCCAACACCTTTCGAATGCCAATCTCCCTTATCTTCTTGTTGATACTAAAAGCAGCCAGCCCAAATAGGCCTATGCAGGCAATAAGGATTGCAACTATGGTAAACCCTTGGAAAAGTCTTTTAAGCCTAGCTTCCTCGGCGTAAAGTTTGGTTAGGTCGTCGGATAGAATGCTGTATGTTAATGGGGTGTTTGGGGCATATTTATTCCAGATTTCTTCAACCAGTCGGATTGTTTCCTGCGTTTGCCCAGCTTGATAGCTGATGGTTAGCAGCTGACGCGAAGCTCTATTCACAATCATCATCGGTCCTATGGGTTTGTGGAGCGATTCGTAGTGGAAATCATCAACAACCCCCACAACTCTAAGCGTGGCATTTTGAAGAAAGTGTAAAGTAGTGCCAATAGGCTCATCCCAACCGTAAAGTTCAACAGTTCGTTTATTTATCACCACCTCGTAAGCTGAATCTGAGGGTTCATAGTTTTTGAATGGTCTACCTTGCAGAAATTTTAAGCCTAACGTTTTGAAGTAGGAGGAGTCAGCTTGCTGTACTCTAAAGCTAACATCCTGTCCGTTATGGCTCATACTCCAGCCCTCATTGAAGTTGCCAAGGGGTGATGCGTGGAAAGATGCAGATTTAATAATTGGACTTGCTTGCAGATCGTTTATAAACGCTTCCCGGTTTCGAAGCATTTCCGATGAGGTCTCCAAGAATAACTTATTTTCCCTCTCAATACCCAAGTCTCTATTGTTGAGATGATTCACCTGTTGGTTTACATGCAGCGTAAAGGCTATTAGGATCACAGAAGCCGCAAACTGTATGGATATTAGTATTTTCCTAAAGTTCTCACCCTTTTGTCCCCCCGTTTTGGCTCCCGAAAGAATTGCGTTTGGACTAAAGGAGCTGATATGGAATGCGGGGTAACTCCCTGCCATTAGTCCTAGAAGTAAAGGGCCAACTATTACTATGGCGATGTTTACACTGTCGAGCATGTTGAAGCTAAGGCTAACATTAACCAGCGATGAGAATAGATGAATAAGTTGCTCTACAAGAATTATCGCAATAAATGTTGAGATGTAAGCAGTAAGAATACTCTCAAGCAGGTGCTGTTTTACCAATGAGTTTTTGCTTGCACCAATCGTTTTGCGAATTCCAATCTCCTTTGTACGATATGTTGCCTGCGCAATGCTGAGGTTGGTGAAGTTTATTATAGCCAACAACAGAATTATTAGGGAAACCCCTATGGCTATGGTAATGTTGGATCTGCTACCGTGCCTAAAATCATCATCATTCTTATAGGTGTTAAAGTATATATCTGTTAGTGGGGTTAGGATAAACTCAACCTTTTCGTCCTTGGGTAGCTGAATATTCTTGCGGATAAATATATTCAAGTCCTGATTCATCTTGTTTACAAAGGATTCAATATCTACCCCTGGTTTCATTTGCAGCAGGGTGTTGTAGTTCCATTGGTAAAAGTTGTCGAGGGCCTTGGGGTTGTTGCGCATAATCTTATAGAAATCGAAGGGAATAAGTGCCTCAGCCTGAATGCTTGAATTGGTTGGAAAGTCTTCCATTACCCCGGTTACCTGAAGGTTAAACCTGTTTTCGCTGGTAATAGACTGGCCAATGGGGTTTTCGTCACCAAATATCCGTTTGGCAGCAGATGCTGAAAGAACAATACTCTCGGGGTTGGACAAAACGTGCTTGGGATTACCTAGCTTGAGAGGGAAGGAGAAAACGTTAATAAATGTTGAGTCAACCAGCCATATGTTTTCAATCTTAACGGTTTTGTCGTTATGCTTAAAAAGATTGCTGCTGTATTGGGTTTTAGCAGCCCTCACATAGGCCTCTACCTCTGGGAACTGTTCTTTTAGGTATGGCCCTATTGGCGCAGCCATATTATGCACTTGCTCCCGCTCAATGCGGTAGATGCGCTGGTGGTTCTCGTGAAACTTATCGGTGCCGGCAATCAGCCTAACGTAAATTGTGATCATGATGAATACGGCCATGCTACCGGCTAGCCCAAGGATGTTGATGGCTGAGAAAACTTTATGCCTTTTCAGATTGCGAAGGGCTGCTATGATGTAATTTTTGAACATTTTTTATTGAGTATTTAATGTTTAACTTTTATTAATCTCTTTCCTTGGTTTACTATTTTGTTTTTCTTCCAGTTCCACTCGTTGTTCTGCTCTTGTAAAGCAGGTATCTTCCAGCTTGTTTACTCATATCGTAACGCGTTCACCGGGTTGGTTCTGGCTGCTTGCAATACCTGCCACGCGATGGTTAGTAGAGCAATTAAATAATTACTGATGATAGCAGCAATAAAGAACCAAGGCTTAATATCAATTCTGTAAGCAAAGTCGTTCAGCCAATCTTTGGCAAAGTACCATCCAATAGGCAGGGCAATTATATTTGCCACTAGCACCCATTTTGTTGAGTCGGTTAGGAGAAGTCTAAGTAATGTGGACAGTGAGGCTCCTAGAATTTTTCTTACACCTAGTTCTTTGGTTCGGCATGCTAGTGAGTAGGCCGATAGGGCATAAAGGCCAATCATCGAAAGCAGTAATGCTAATGCCGAGGCCGAAAGTATCAGCCTAAAGGTCTTCTCCTCTGCTCCATACTGAGTGTTAAGGTAGTCGCTTAGGTAGACGTGGCTGCTTTTGTAGTTAGGCTCATGCTTTTGTATTGTAGCGGTAATTTTACTTATGGTCTCTTGCTTGTTAGAGTCCTCAATCCTAATGGTGAAGTTGTGCATCCGCGGGTTATACCTTGTGATAATTAGCGGTTCAATGTTGTCTCGAAGCGAAGCGAAATGAAAATCTTTTATTACACCAATTATTTTGCCGGGTCTTTTCCACATGACCACCCTGGCGTCGATGGGGTTATCTAAACCAAGACTTTTGGCCGCAGTTTCGTTTATTATAAAACCCTCATTATCCGAAGGGGAATCAGACAAAAAGTCTCTCCCACTGATAATCTGCATACCTGTTGTTCCAATGTAGTTGTCTTGTACTCGCAACTCCTTTATGCTGAATGCAGAGCTCGGGTCTGCTCCTTGCAGGTATAGGTTCATTCCGCTGAAACTGCCCCCGCTGGGTAAGCTTTGGGCCGCCGAAACGGAGATAACCCCAGGCATAGAACTTATATCATCTTTAACAGCTTTATATGAGCCTATTAGGCTTTCGTTTACGCCAAAGAATATTACCAAGTTCTCCTTATCAAATCCAAGATCCTTTTTCTTGATAAATTGCATTTGAGAGTTTATGACAAGCACGCTGAAAATTAGAAGGGTTGCAATGCCAAATTGTAAAATAATTAGTGTCGATTTGAAGACACGATTCGGTTTCCCAGACTCCGATAGGCCTCTCAGTATGGTAATAGCTTTAAAACGAGATACGTAAAACGATGGGTAGCAACCACCAATTATACCCACAATTACTGCTAGGCTTACTACCAGAGCAAAATAACCAATGTTCTGCTTGTAGTCCAACGATAAGGAGGTGCTCAAAAGATTATTAAAGGGGCCAATAAGTAGCTCTATAAGTGTGAGGGAGATAACTAGCGCTAGAAGAGATGCCAGAATTGACTCGCCAATAAACTGAACAATGATTTGGCTCCGGTTTGAACCTACCGACTTTCGAATTCCTACCTCACGCTTACGCTTATCTGCTCTTGCTGTTGATAGGTTGATAAAGTTTATTGAGGCAATTATGAGCACCAGCGTTCCAACTATACCTAGGGTAAGAACAAACACCGAGTTGCTGGTTATTGCTTGGTCGTAAGGGTAGTTGGCTGCCAAGTGGATTTTATGCAGCGGAATAAGTACCGTTTTTGTATGCTCCTTTGGCCTGCTGCTCCCAATGTTTCGTTCGATTATTGAGGCGTTAATTTCCCCAATTTTAGCAAATATCTCTTTAGTTGGCGAGTTGTAAAATTTGACGTAGGTGAAAAAGTCTTGGCCTTGTCCTCTAAGTAAAGGCTGAGACATGGTGCTAAAATTGGTAACCACATCAAACCTGATATGAGAGTTTTTTGGAATATCGGAAAAAACTGCGCTAACATTTAAGCTCTGGGGCTTTCTGTAAAGCGAACGGGTTGCGGAGTCGAGATCTAAGGTGTAAATCTCTACAGATTGCCCAATGGGGTTCTCGTTACCAAACCATTCATTGGCCACCCTCTCCGATATAGCGATTTGATTAGGTGCATCAATGGGAGAGGTGATGCTCCCCTGTACGATTGGAAAATTAAAAAGGGTGAAAAAGGAGGAGTCGGTATATATCATTACCTTCGAACTCTTTGACTCGCCATTAATGTTTACTGCTCCACTACTCCCAAAGAATAGTCTTGCTAAGCCCTCAATATCTGGCATTTGGTTCATTAGCTCTTCTCCCGTTTCGTAGAGAGTGCAAGGAAGCCTTTCTTCTTGTAAATCAGGTTTTGTGAAGTGATTGTGCAGCCGATAAATCTTGTCGTAATCCTTATGAAATTTATCGAAACTCAGTTCGAACTTTACGTAAAGCTCCAACAGCAGGGCTACGCACATACCAATAGCTAATCCGCCAATATTTACTAGGCTGTACCACTTGTCGCGGTACATAGCCCTGAACGCGGTTTTGAGGTAGTTCTTTAGCATAATGAACTTTTTTTGTTCACTGCAATCAAATCACATACCACTAGAGGTAAGTCATATAAAATCAGGAGTATATGTTTTTGTTTTCTTGTTGGTGATGCTGTTTGTGTTTCAAAATAGAACAGCCTTGTTCGTATTAGTACATGGGTTTGGCCAACCACTTCCAGATTCAGCTAGTTAAGCCACACAGCGCTTTTTATGGATGCGCTTAAATACCAGTAATTTTAATCTCTGTCCTATGGTTTTCGGCTCGTCCATCCAGGGTGGCATTATCGCCAATGGGCTTGGTAAGCCCATAACCCTTCGATGTGATTCTGGCAGGATCAATGCCTTTTTCGATTAGGAATTGCGCTACCGACTTGACCCTGTTGTCGGACCGGGTGAGGTTATAGCTGGTACTCCCCACATTATCGGTATGCTCACCCACCTCAATGGTGAGCGCGGGAGCATGATTAAACAGCTCGGTTTGGATATTTTTTATAATTGGGAATAGAAGATTAAATAGCGTGAATATATATAGTCTGATGAAAGCGACAATACTATCAACTCAACTTGCCAGCCTACGAGTTAATTGCCCAACTTTTGGTTTCTTTTCCATTGTTAATGTTTAAAAGTGGCTATTCGTATTTTAATACACTGGCAGGGTTTGTATTTGCCGCTTTATATGAATGGTAAATTACCGTTAGCAAAGTAATCAACACAACCAACAATCCCGAACCAAAGTATAAAACTATTGAGTGACCCGCGGGAGTAATAAAGTTTTGCAACCACTTTTTAATGAGCCAGTATGAAACTGGGAATGCAAAAGCTATAGATACTGCAACAGTGCGCAGAAACTGTAATGTAATAAACGATATCACCTTTGCCGAGGTTGAACCCAGAACCTTTCTTATGCCAATTTCGCGAATGCGTTTCCCAATATCGAATGTGGCTAGGCCAAACATACCAATGCATGCGATGAATATTGCCACAACGGTAAACCCCTTGAAAAGATTTCTCAAGCGCGATTCTTCTTGGTAGAGCTTTGCCAACTCATCGGAAACCATATTGTAAGTTAAGGGTGAGTTTGGAGAGAATTCTTTCCATAATCCTTCAATGTGCCTAATCGCTTCCTGGGTTTGGCCAGGTTGATAGTAAACAGTAAGTAATTGAGGGAATATCCTATTCACTATCATAAGTGGTTCAATTGGTTTGTGCAACGACTCGAAATGAAAGTCGTTGATAACACCTACAATTTTTACCGTCATTCCGGGCATAACATTTATTACAATCCCAATGGGATCTTCCAAATTATATTGCCTAACGGCTTGTTCATTAATAACAACCTCCCATAGCGAATCGCCTGGCTCAAGGCTTTTAAACTTTCTTCCCTCCAATATTTTCACGTTTAGGGTTGAGAAGTAGTTAGTATCGGCTAGTTGTACTCTATAATTCATTCCTTGGCCTTGGTATTGCATACCCCAACCCTCATTTATTCTGCCAAGGGGAGAACCGTGCAGGGTAGCATTTTTTATGATTGGATTAGCTTTTAACTCGTTCATAAACGCTTCCCGGTTTTTAAGCATCTCAGGAGAGGTTTCAAGCATTATCCTGTTTTCCTTATCTATGCCTAAATTTTTGTTGATTAAGTAATTCACCTGCCTGTCCACGTGTAGGGTGAAGATTATTAGTACTGTTGCTGCGGCAAATTGCGAAATGGTAAGAATCTTTCTAAATAATGACCCTTTTTGTCCACCTGTTTGCTCGCCCGATAGAATTGCTTTTGGTGAAAACGAGCTGATGAAGAAAGCAGGATAGCTGCCAGCAAGGGTTCCTAGTACCAAAGGACCAATTAGTATTATTGCCATATTAATATCATCGAAAATTGAAAAGTACAGTTCAATGTTTACCATCGATGAAAAGATATGAATTAGCTGTTCAACTAGTATTACAGCAAATAAAATGGAAATATACGCTGTGGTAATGCACTCCAATAAATGCTGCTTAATTAACACAGGTTTTCCTGCTCCCAGGGTTTTTCTAATGCCAATCTCCTTAACCCTATAGGTTGCCTGTGCAGTGCTAAGATTTGTAAAGTTGATAATGGCTAGAATTAGTATGATAATTGAAACCCCAATGGAAATGGTTATATTGGATCGACTGCCATGCTTAAAATTATCGTGATTTTCATAGGTGCTAAAAAATATTTCTGTTAAAGGGGTAAGTAAAAATACTGGTTTTAACTCATTTGATATTGCATTGTTGCGAACTAAGAATTCAACAATGTCATTATTGATATTCTTGGTGAGTTTATCAAAATCTGTTTCGGGGTTTAGCCTTAACAGCGTGCTGTAGTTCCATCTTTTAAAACTCTCTAGCACGGCAGGATCATGATGAAGTGTTTTGTAGAAATCGAAAGCGATAACCGCATCGCCTTGGATACTTGAATTTACCGGGAAATCATTCATTACGCCAGCAACCTGAAGAATATGAACATTTTCGTAAATAACCGATTTGCCTACAGGGTTCTCATGGCCAAATAATCTGTTGGCTGCTGATTGTGTGAGCACTAAATCATTGGGATTCTTCAAAACACTATTTGGCGTTCCGTAAACTAAAGGAAACGATAGCATTGTAAAGAATGTTGAATCAACCAGCCATACATGATTAAGCCTTATGGTTTTATCGTTGAACTTTATTAGGTTGCTGGTTGAGTGTGAATCGCCCATACGCAGGTAGCCTTCCACCTCGGGGTACTGATCCATAAGGAACGGACCAACGGGTGCCGATAGGTTATGGATACCCGGACGCTCAACGCGGTAAATCCTATCGGCATGCTCATGAAACTTATCGGTGCCGGCAATCAGTCTAACGTAAATTGTGATCAGGATGAATACGGCCATACTACCGGCTAGCCCTAAGATGTTGATGGCTGAGAAAACTTTATGCCTTTTCAGATTACGAAGGGCGGCTATGATGTAGTTTTTGAACATACTTTATGAGATGTTTAGCTTTGAACTATTAATGATTTCTAACCTTTTCACTGCTGTGTTTTTTCTTCTTGCTTAAGTCTACAACCTACAATCTACAGTCTACGGTCTTCTTATGACTTCCAACTTCCCTACTCATACCTCAATGCCTCCACGGGATTGTTTCTAGCGGCTCTATTCACTTGCCATGCAATTGTGATTATCGCAATTAAATAGGTCGATATTGCCGAAGCAGCGTAAACCCAGGGCTTTATCTCAACTCTATAGGCAAAGTCGTTTAACCAGCCATTGGCAACTAACCAGCCGATGGGAAGTGCAACAATATTTGCCACAAGCACGCATTTGGTGGTTTCGGAAAAAAGGAGTTTTATCAAGTTGTTAATACTTGCCCCTAGTATTTTTCTGATACCCAGCTCTTTGGTTCGATTTGCCAGTGAGTATGCAGATAAGGCGTATAACCCAACCATTGAAAGGATAAGGGCGATGATAGAAGCAGATAATATTAGCCTAAATGTTCTCTCTTCCGAGCCGTATTGTTTTTGGAGTAAATCGCTTAGGAATTTATAGGAGGGTGTATGATTGGGATCGTATCGGGTCAGAATATCGGAAATGCTCTTTAGGGCTTGCGACTGGTTTGCTCCGCTAAGTCTGATTGTTAAAAGGTTCATTCTAGGGTTATATCTTGAAATAACTAGTGGTTCAATATTGTTTCTGAGCGAGGCGAAATGGTAATCCTTGATTACCCCAATAATCTTGCCAGGCCTACGCCACATAACCACACGAGTATCGATCGGGTTTTCTAGTCCTAGCATAAGTGCTGCAGTTTCGTTGATAATGTAACCCTCATCATCGGCCTTAGAGTCTGGAATAAAATCGCGGCCATGCACTATTTGCATCCGCATAGTTTCGATGTAGTTATCCTGAACTCGATGCTCCTTAACGCTTATCGCTTGTGATGGATCAGCTCCCTCAATGGCTAAATTCATGCCGCTTAGGGAAGCACTGGGATAACTTTGAGCAGCAGAAACGGATACTATTTCTGGTATTGTTTTAATTTCGTTTGTTAATGCTTTGTAGGATTCGATTAATCTTTCGCTTAGCCCTAAGAATAATACCACATTTTCCTGATCGAACCCTAAGTCCTTGTGTTTCATAAACTCAATCTGCCTATTAATTACTAGTAATCCGAATACAAGAAATGAAGCGATGCCAAACTGAAAAACGACCAACGTAGATTTAATAAAAGAACTTGGCCTACCTGTTTTGGAAATCCCCCGCAGAATTGCCAATGGGCTAAATCGCGAAATGTACAGCGCAGGGTAAATTCCTCCAATAAAGCCTACACCAAAGGACATCATCAGAACTGCCAAGAAGAAAAGAATGTTTTCTTTATAGTCGAGCGCAAGATGAGTGTTGAGCAAGTTGTTAAAGGGATTTATCAAAAGTTCAAGTAGCATAAATGAAATCGTTAAAGCCAGTAGTGAAGCGAGGATAGCTTCCCCAGTAAATTGAGCCATTAATAATAAACGGCTTGAACCAACTGTTTTGCGAACACCTACTTCTCGTTTTCGCTTTTCGGCTCGAGCGGTAGAAAGGTTTATAAAGTTTATTGAAGCAATAAGTAAAACAAGAGCAGCAACTATTCCTAGTGTTAGCACAAAGGTGAAGTTTGTGGTTACTGCTAAGTCGAATGGATAGTTTGAGTGGAGGTGTATTCTGCCGATGGGCATAAGGAGAGTTTGTATGGTCTCCTTGAGCTGGTTGTCGTTGAAAAGCCTTGCAAATACCCCGGCGTTTATTTGCTCAATTCGGTCAGCAAGGTTTTTGTCAACAAGTTTATTAAATCGGAAATAAGTAATAAAATCTGCGCCATTTGCCCGCAGAAACCTTGGAGGCAAGGTGCTGAAGTTGGTTAGCACATTTAGTTGAAGGTGCGAGTTACGAGGGGTATTCTCCATTACTGCGCTAACCATTAAGGTTTGGGGTCTCTTGTAGAGTTGTCTGTTGATGGTGTCGTAGTCGAAGGTAAATATGCTTATCGATTGACCGATTGGATCTGCTTCGCCAAACCAAATATCAGCAATTTTTCGAGTAATTACTATTTGATTAGGTTCAGCCAAGGGATTCTTGGAGTTGCCCATTACAATAGGGAATTTGAATAGGCTGAAAAACGATGAGTCGGTATAGATAATGGTTTGGGAGTTTTTCACCTCTTCTCCAATGGATACATTTCCGGTGGTTGAGTAGTAAAGGCGTGTGAGCGTTTCTACTTCAGGAATGTTTTGCCTGATGGCCTCACCGGCTTCGTAAAGTGTGGCAGGGTAACGTTCCTCCTTTTTTCCTTCCTGATTGAAATGAGTATTAAGGCGGTAAATTCGTTTATAGTCATCGTGAAACCGATCGAAGCTAAGCTCAAATTTCACGTAAATGGTAAGCAGAAGGGCTATGCACATGCCAATGGCCAATCCTCCAATGTTAACAATGCTGTACCATTTGTCGCGATACATTGCGCGCAGCGCTGTTAATAGAAAATTCTTAATCATGGTTTCTCAAGATTTTCCTGGTGATATTCAAAACCGGTGCCATGTGTGCTAGAATACAGAATGCCAAAAGGTAATACAAAGTATCACTGGTGGATATCATACGAAGTGGTGTGTCATATTGAAACAGCCGAGTTCGTTTACGAACAAGTGACTAATTTTGCACTTATGTTTGCAAAAGTTTCAGAGCCAAAAACCAGACTTACAACCCCATGATTCGGATTTCGGTTCTCCTGTTCTCTGCACGCCCATCCTCGGTGGCATTATCGCCAATGGGTTTGGTTAGCCCATAACCTTTCCATGTTACTCTAGATTGGTTTATTCCTTGTTCAACCAGGAACTGAGCCACCGACCGCGCCCTGTTCTCGGAGAGAGTTAGGTTGTAGCTGGTGCTTCCCACATTATCGGTATGTCCACCCACCTCAATTCTTACTGTAGGGTTAAGATTTAGCAACTCGAATATTTTTTTCAGTTCAGCAATCGACTTATCTTTTAGCTGGTATGAGTCTGTTTCGAAGAAGATATTCCTCATCACCATGATGCCACCAATGCGTATGGGGTTGAGCTCAATATCCTTGCGGTAAGGCTTTTCGGCGCTGTGAACGCCTTCTAGGTTGAAGTGTTCAGAGTGAAACAAGTAGCCTGAAGCCGAGGCAAAGAATGCGTAGCTGCGGTTAGTGGGGATGGTGAGGAAAAATGTGCCGCCGCTAGTTGCCTGCGATTCGGCAATGGCATTGTTTGTTGATAAATCGACAAGGCTAAAGTTAGCCATAATAGGCCAACCGCTGCGGGCATCAGTAATCTTGCCACTAATGTACGATGTGGGAGTTGGTTGAATTTCCTTGGGAATTTCGAACATGAAAATATCTCGACCCATTGCTGGGTCGAGATCGGAGGAGTAGTAGGCCATAGTTCCTTTGGCATTCACAATAAGCCCGTCCTCATCGTTATGAGTGTTAATTGGGTAGCCAAGGTTTTTGGGACTGCTCCAGGTGGAGTCGTTTACCTGTTGCGACATATATATGTCGAGTCCACCCATACCAACCCTTCCGTTTGATGAAAAGTATAGGGTTTGGTTATCGAAATGGATAAATGGCGACTGCTCATTATACTTGGTGTTGATGCTGTCGCCCAAATTTTCGGGTTTGCTCCACTTATTACCCTCGAGTTTACGCGATCGCCAAATATCAAATTGTCCTAAACCTTCGGGCCTGTTGCTAACAAAGTAGAGCGTTTTGCCATCGGGCGAAATGGAGGGTTGTTTCTCGCTGGTGTAAGGCAAGTTAACTGGTTCCGGAAGCGATTGGGGATTACCCCAGTTTCCCTGCTCATCGCGGTGGGTAACGTATAAATTGCATACTCCTCGGCAAATGGTGTAGTACATGGTTTTGCCATCGGCAGTAAGCGACTGTGCCCCCTCGTTAAAATGGGGAGTATTAATTGGAGGCCCGATATTGGAAACGGGAAACCACTCGTTTTGCTTGTTTCGGTGGGTGATGTAAAAATCTTCCTGATGTCGCCCCGATGGTTCTCCAGTAGGGGTTAGCAAAGGTTTTCGGACGGTTATAACCAGCGTATTTTCGGTTGCCGACAGGCTTGGCCAGTACTCGTCCAATTCAGAGTTTATGGATGGGCCCAAATTTATGGGTTTAAAATCAATGGGATTAGCCATTGCTTCTATTGCAAACTCACAGTTTTTTAGGTATAATTCGGCTAACTCTCGCATTTCTCTACTAATTTTCTCTTGGCTAAGAAATATTTTAAGGTAGTTCATTGCCTTCTGGTAATCAGGAATTTTAAGTAGCATATCACCCAATGCGAAGTATATATTGGTAAAGAACTTGGGGTTTATTTCTATCGCTTTTTCAGCCGACTCAATGGCTTGGGGTATTTTATTGGTAATTTGGTAAACCTGCGATAGGAAAATGTGAGCCTCAATAAACTTATTATCAATTTTTAAGGCGCTTGTTAAGGCGGCCTTCGCCTCATCAAATTCGTATCTGTCGTATGCCCTTAAAGCTAATTCGTATTGTTTTATTGCCCTTTTATTTTTTGTTGTGTAACCTTTATCCTGAGCATAAATTGCTTTGGGTAGAAAAAGAAGGGCAGTAAAAATGATTATTCTGGGAATTATGTTATTCATATTTTATAAGCGTATAGTGCTTTTTAATTTAACATATTATGATTGTCTTTATTGCATTAATATCAAAAGTATTAAATTTTTGGGTTAACGCATTGTAATGTTTACAAAAAAGGTTCTACTTCCCATTTCGTTGAAAGGCATGGCTATTAAGGGAACCATACAATTAATCTTAATTTCAGGAGTTTGAATCTGGAAGTTAGAAGTTGCGTTACTTCATGCTGATAACTATTGACTTAAAGTTTGTCTCACCAAAAATTTCAATTATAAAACACACAAAACTTCCACGAAAAATTAATGCACTCAACGATTGCAAGATTATATTTTTTACTAGTTTTACTCAACTGTTTAACTAAAATATACTA
>CAZBBA010000074.1:0-19425 GCA_964490015.1 uncultured Rikenellaceae bacterium | reverse complement strand
GCTTCCTGTTCACAATGCGAAGAATTAATAAACTGTACGAACCAGTTGAGGATTACTTAGCAAGGCTTACAAATAATCAGGCACTTATCGATATCATTGCGCAGCACTTCTTTAAAAACACGCCAACATCGTTTGCCCTAAGCTACTTTAGCCTTTACCTGGACTACCATTACCCAAAAGGCGGAACTGGAATAGTAGGTGATAGGGTGGCCAATTTTGTTACCGAAAGGGGAGGTGTTATAAATACAGGAATTTCAGTTACCAGTATAAACCCTGAAGAAAAATTTATAATGGATAGTAAGGGGAATCGCATTGAATATTCCAATTTGATTTGGGCCAGCGACTTAAAGCAGCTTTACAATGTTATACCAATTGAAAAATTAGAAAATAAGGAGTTAATCAAAAGAATTGACCAAAAAAGAGCCGAACTTAATCCCCTAAAAGGTGGCGATTCGGTTTTTACAGTTTATCTAACTGTGAATGAGAGCAAGGAGTATTTCGAAAATATTTGTACGGGACATTTCTTCTACACTCCCGATAAACGTGGATTGTCATCAGTATCAAAAAAAGATATTGAAGAGTTTATTAGTTCTAAAAAAATCCAAACAGATAATATTGAACTGAAAAATAAGGTAAAGGATTATCTACAAGAGTATTTCAGATTTAATACTTTTGAAATTGCCATCCCCGTACTTCGCGATCCAACTTTGGCTCCCGAAGGTAAGGTTGGCCTTGAGGTAAGCCTATTTCTAGATTATAAGTTAGATAAGCGGATTGAGGAGTTTGGCTGCAAAGATGAGATAAGGGATTTTATGGAAATCCTTACGATTGAAATTTTGAACGATACCATTTATCCTGGCATAAAGGATAAAGTGGTGAACCGGTTCTCATCATCGCCATCAACTTTTGAGAGGCTTACGGGTAACTCCCACGGAGCCCTCACGGGTTGGGCATTCACAAATACATTTGTGCCGGCAGTCAATCAGATGCTTAAGGTAAACAGTTCAGTGAGAACCATTCTGCCCTCTGTGTTTCAAGCCGGACAGTGGACCTACAGCCCATCGGGCTTTCCAATGTCCATAGTAACTGGCAAACTTGCTGCCGATAGGGTAATTAAAAGCAAATAAAACAGTATATTTGAAATGAGTAACCATTTTTTGCAAAAAAATGGTTCAGAAAATCAACTTGATTACCCCGTGCCCTAAAGGGTGCAAGTTGATTTTCTTCACACCCTTAAGGGTTGGGGTAAATGAAGAAAATCAAGTTGTACATTTTTTTAAAAAATATTTTCCAATTTTAAACTATAATACATATGCTTTATTCCAGCACAATCCCACCAAGTCTCGAATCAAGGCTGATTCAGTTCTTCATGGGTTTGTTTGGTATGAAAAGGGCAATGGAAAGAAAAATTTTACGCAATAGGTATAACAAAGAGCCAGCCGCCATTCCAAAATCAATAGTTAAGAACTTCAATTTTAAAGTTGAAGAATATAGTGGCAGAAAAGTTTGGTCAATATCCCCAAAAAGACAAGAAAGCAATACGATAATTCTTTTCCTACATGGCGGTGCATACTACGCCAATATTACCAAAATGCATTGGGGATTTATTGAGCAAATTCTAATAAATACAAATGCTACATTTATTGTTCCCGATTACCCTTTAGCTCCCGAATCAACCTGCATTGACACCTACCTATTTCTTGATGAAGTTTATGCAAGTCTAATTGCCAATCACCCTTTAAAAAAAATAGTATTTATGGGCGATTCGGCTGGTGGCGGGTTAGCATTAGGTTTTGCCATGCAAGTTAGGGACGAGAGCATAAAGAGGCCCGAGAAAATTATTCTGCTTTCACCTTGGCTCGATGTTTCGATGGGAAATCCAGAAATTACCAAGTATGATAAGTTCGACAAGATCTTAAGCCTTAACGGCTTAAAAATAGCAGGGAAGAACTATGCCGGTGATTTAGAAGTTACAGATTTTCGGGTAAGTCCAATTTATGGCGACTTTTCAAATTTAGGGGAAATTTCAATTTTCATTGGCACAAACGACATGCTTATTGCCGATTGCCGGAAGTGCAAGAAAATAATGAAAGACCGAAAAATATACTTTAACTACTTTGAATATCCAAAGATGTTTCACGATTGGGTGATTGTTTCAACGCTTAACGAATCAATGAATGTAGTGAATACAGTTAATAATCTAATTTTGCAAAACGAAATTGTTTCTGATAAGGTGGAATAACCCTTTTATTGAAAACTCAGTGTGATTGTTGCCAATAACTTACTTGAACCAGAACTAAATATTTTGTTTATTTGTGATGGTAAAACTTAGGATTTAAGTTACCAAAACTCAATTTATGAGATCAATAGAATAGTTTTACATCTCTGTTTCAAATGATTTAGCATCAAGGTTGTTGAACAAATCAGAAAATGTTTCCTTACTTATAGTAAATCTAACACGAATGAGAACATCAATTATTATAGGTTCCACAGGTCTAATTGGGTCGAAACTTCATGAAATCTTACGCAATAATCCAAGTCACGAAAAGGTATACCTTGTTGCGAGGAGTAAACCCACAAACGTGGATGAAAAATCGATTCACTTGCCTTTTGATAACGGCAACTACTCAATACCCTCGGATGTTGACACTGCTTTTTGTTGCCTGGGTACTACAATGAAAAAGGCTGGCTCAAAAGAGGCTTTCCTTAAGGTTGATCTTGATATGGTTCTTGATTTTGCCAAAAAAGCGAAAGAAACAGGAATAAAGAGGTTAGCCGTTGTCAGTTCCATTGGAGCCAATCCAACTTCGAGCAACTTTTATCTCCGCACAAAGGGGCAAGCCGAGGAGGAACTGAAGAAAATTGGCTTTGAAAGGTTGGTGATTGTTCGCCCCTCGCTCCTACTAGGGAAAAGAGATGAAAAACGAATAGCTGAGGATATTGGCAAAGTTCTATACTACATGTTTCGTTTCCTCTTTATTGGCCCTTTACGAAAATATCGAGGGATTTTGGACGAAGACGTGGCTAAGGCCATGATTGTGCTAGTTGAGCAAGGGGAAGGAACTCTTATCGCCGAGTCCAGTGCTCTTAAACTATTTAGCAAGGAGTATCAACGGTAGAAGTTGGAAGACCGAAGACCGAAGACTGAAGACCAAACCCTTAAAGCAGAAGATAGAGGACGGAAAAGAACAGGTAAACTGAAACTAAGAAACTACAACCGACAACCCTATCAAGCAATCAACTAAATGATTTTCAATCAACTTAATAACATAATTAACCCCCAATGACTTCAAGTGAACAATTCCAAGCCTTAGTAAAAAATCGCCAGAGCGATCGTGGCTATACAAACCAACCCATAGAAAAGGAAAAACTTGAGCGGATTCTCGAAGCAGCTAGGCTTTCCCCATCTGCTTGCAATGCACAGCCCTGGAGGTTTATCGTTGTAGATGACCAAGAACTTAAGAATAAGCTGGCCGATACCACATCGAGCAAGATTTTAGGCATGAACCACTTTACTAAACAAGCACCAATACATTTAGTAATTGTACTTGAGGGTGGAAATATCAGTTCCACATTTGGAAGCTTGGTAAAGCAAAAAAACCTTCCGCTTATTGATATCGGAATTGCCGCTGAACATATTTGCCTTGCAGCCACCGCCGAGGGTTTGGGATCGTGTATGATTGGCTGGTTCGACGAAGCCCTGGTAAAGAAGTTACTCAACATTCCCCGAAGCAAAAGGCCTATTCTTATTATAACTCTAGGTTATCCAGCCAAACCAGAAACAAGAGAGAAACGTCGGAAAGAGCTTGCCGAAGTGGTTAGCTATAACGGATATTAATAAACTCTAAAGCAATTTATGAAGGTTTTAATATGAAAGAAGTTTCGGTAATAAGTATAGTCAAAATTTGGAACAATTTTGTTTAAATAAATATTTCAAATTCAAATGAAAATTTTACTTATTGAAGATGAACCCAAGGTAGTGGATTTTCTCAAACAAGGCCTTAATGAGCAAGGATATACTGTTGAAGTAGCATACGATGGAACATTGGGACAACGATTTGCAAAACAGAATAAGTACGATCTGATTATTCTGGATGTAATAATTCCTCATATAAACGGTTACGAGCTTTGCAAACTTATTCGAGAAAATGATCATAATATTCCGATAATAATGCTCACAGCTCTAGGTGCAATGGACGATAAGCTAATTGGATTTGATTCAGGAGCCGACGATTATCTGGTTAAACCTTTTGAGTTTAAGGAGTTAATAGCCAGAATTAAAGCGTTAACTAAAAGGTCGTCAGGTGCTACAGATTTGAAAAATACTTTAAAGGTATCGGATTTAGTTCTTGATTTAAATAAGAAAATTGCAAGCAGAGGTACAAAGTCAATTGAATTAACAGCCAAGGAGTTTGCCCTACTCGAATTTTTAATGAGAAATAAGGGACGGGTTGTGTCTAGAGCTGAAATTGCGGAAAAGATTTGGGAAATTACATTCGATACCGGAACGAACGTAGTTGATGTATACATTAACATACTAAGAAAAAAAATTGACAAAGACTCCGAGCAAAAGCTTATTCATACAAAAATTGGGCTTGGATACTATATTGAAGAAAAGTAATGGAAATTCGTAAACGGTTAACATTTCAATTTGCAGCAATTGTGGCTGTAATCCTTCTTATCTCATCATTAGCCATTTATTTTTCATTTTCCCAAAGCCGAAAAGAGGAGTTTTACGGTCGATTAGAAAGCAAAACCAAACTTATTGCCCAAATGCTTATCGAAATTGATGGCATTGATAAGGAATTACTAAGAAGAATTGAAAAGAACAACCCGCTAAGCCTTCCCAGTGAAAAAATTGTGATTTTTGATTATCAAAACAATATTATTTACAGTTCCGATGATGATAGCTTTTTGGAAATACCGATTTTACTCGTAAATAAAGTCAGGCTAAACGATAAAATAAGGTATTCAAAAAAACCATACGAAGTATTTGGGGCATTCTACACGAGCGAGTTTGACAGAATTGTAGTTTTTGCTGCTGCAAGAGATATTTTTGGTTTTAGCAAGTTGAAACGCTTGCAACTCATACTACTTATCGTATTTATTACTAGCCTTATAGCAGTTTACTTTGCAGGTAAAGTATTTGCTTCAAGAGCTCTAAACCCAGTAACTGATATAATTTCTCAGGTTGATAGCATTAGCATAGCTAATATCGACCAGCGAATAAGCGAAGGAAATGAAAAAGACGAATTGGCCAAGTTGGCTAGTACTTTTAATGGTATGCTCCAAAGGTTAGAGTCTGCATTCAAAATTCAAAAAAACTTTATTGCCAATGCTTCTCATGAACTTCGCACTCCATTAACGGTAATAACTGGTCAACTGGAGGTTGTGCTAATGAAAGCAAGAACAAACGATGAATACCTAACCACCATAAATTCAGTTTTAGCCGATATAAAAAATCTTAACCACCTATCAAACAGGCTACTTCTTCTTGCTCAGGCGAGTTCAGAAACAGCAGAAACCTCTTTTTCTCAAATTAGAGTTGACGATACAATTTGGAATGCCCGAGCCGACATCATCAAAAGGAATAATAACTATTCAGTTAATATTTTTTTTGGTGAGAATATTACTGATGAGAAGAAACTTACTGTCTACGGAAACGAACTACTGCTTAAAACTGCTATGAGTAATCTTATGGATAATGCATGTAAATACTCCCCAAATCATACTTCTGAGGTATTTGTTGATGCTGATAGCTTATTTGTTCAGCTGCGCTTTAAGGATAACGGTATCGGCATCCCCGAAGACGAGCTGAAAATGATATTTCTTCCATTCTATCGGGCCCAAAACTCAATGGTTCATAAGGGGCATGGTATAGGTTTATCTCTAGTTGAAAAGATTGTTAATCAACATAATGGAAAAATTGATGTTTTTTCAAAAATGAATGAAGGCTCCGAGTTTACCCTATGCATCCCCATTTTCTTGGCTTAATACTTACCCATCTTACCTCCAAATTTTTAATCCCTTTTTAATCTCGCTTTCATCTGCTTTTAATGTTGAGGTATTTGATTTGCACAAAATCATTTAACATATGTGTAACCGTCAAATAACTTAAAAACATGAACACTAATCAAAGTAAGCAAATAGCTCTAATAGCCACTACATTAATTGCAACAATCATTTTAGCATTTGTTGTAATAAAAAATAGATCACTAGTTAAAAACCTGAAGAATGAGATGCTAAATACCGAGATTCATCTCTCTGAAAAGTTGCAGGTTGAGAAGACGTTAGAAAAAATGAAAACCGACTTGACCATACTTATGGGAAAGAACAACGAACTCGATAGTAAAATCCTTGAACTACAGAAACAGATAGAGGCCAAAGAGGCTGAACTAAAAAAAATGCAAAGCGAAAGTTCGGCATTGAGATCTCTAAGAGCAAGGGTTAAAGAGTTGGAGTCTGTAATTACAAAGCATAAGGAAGATCACGAGAATGCACTAAATAGCTCAAAAAATGAGATTGGCAAGCTAAATGCAGAAAATCGGGATGCTTTAAATAAGATAAACACATTAGAAAAGGAAAGAGACGAACTTATTGCAAAGAATACCATCCTAAGGGCAATGGCAGGGAATAATTACAGGGTGGAAGCAGTAAGAGGTAAGGATGATAGATTAACGGTAAGAGCACGCAGAACCCAAAAACTAATTTACACGTTTCAGCTACCCAGCGATATTGGAAATAGTCTTCATTTCATCATAATCACGCCCGAAGGTGAAAAATTCAGCAGCAACGATAATAAGTCTGCAACAATTAATATAACTCACAAATCCGATAACTTTTTTGCCAGAAATGTTCAATTAGGCCCTGTTAATACCAAAAGCATTGAGATGATTTATAAGCCAACAGAAAGATTAACTAAAGGCGAGTATATTTTTGAAGTTTATAACGATAACACATTCATTGGAAGCAATCGGATGCGACTCAGGTAAATTGAGCAATGCCTTTAATTCTTGCAGAAATGGAAAAAGTTTCGGTAATTCTTACAACATATAATTCGGAGAAAACTCTCGGAGCAACTGTCAATTCAATTCTTTCACAAGAGGGTGAAGGATATGATTTTGAAATTGAGATGATAGTTGTTGATGATTGTTCAACCGACTCAACCACCTCAATCCTTAAGCGACTGGGAATAAACTATTTTTCAACTGAGCGCAATAGCGGAGGCCCAAACAAAGGCAGAAATATTGGACTTAAGCATTCAACCGGTGAATATATTGCTTTTATTGACCATGATGATTACTGGGAGGCTGAAAAAACTAGAATACAGCTACGGTATGCAAAAAAATATCCAATCGTTACGTGTGGCTATCGAATAGTTGATACTCATAAAGGAGGAAATATCAATCGTTCCAACAAGTCTACATCTCCATTTATTAATTATGAGCCCAACGAAACCTTTTTAAATATTCTTTCGCGCAGTAAAAAAAGGCAGAACACATATTTTGGCTCAATTCTCATTCGATCGGATCTAAAAAACGTACTTTTCGAAGAACATTTTGGCATGGTTGATTACGATTGGCTCCTGAAACTATTCCATAATCAACCCTCTGCTGAAGTACCCCTCTTCCTAGTTAAAAGATTTGTAAATGGTGCAAATTTATCTCTCAACGAACTGTATAGAAAGAATGATTACTATTTGTCGTTGCACACATTAGAGAGCTACGAAGATTTATACCCAAAAGAGGTTAGCAAAGGGGTTAAAAGCCTACACGGCTCTAGAGCACGATATTTCTACACCATAGACAATATGAAAAGGGCTAGACGTTATTTTAGGAAAACGATGCTTGATACAAAAACAATCATGTACTATCTAACAAGTTACTTTGGAAGCCAATTTGTTAGAAGAAATTACAATGTGTTTGGATAGTTTATTAATGTGAAAACCCCTCATTTAATATGTATATTTTGCTAAATATGAGATCATTAATCACATTAATTCTTGTAATACTTTTTATTACTGGATGTGGTGTCAACAAAAAATCTAGAAAGAATTTAAAGGAAGTTGCAAAACAAGAGAATAAAGTAGTTGAAATAAAAGAACCAGCTGCTATAGAATCACCCATTGTTGTTAGAAACGAAAAGGTTACTGCAGTAAATAGAGGCGTTTCGCTACCTAGTGAGGAAAGTTATTTTGTGATTATGGGAAGTTTTAAAATTCTCGACAATGCAAAGCGATTTCAAACTGAATTATCCAAAAAAGGGTTTTCTTCTCAACTCTTAAGGAATGATGATGGACTTTATAGGGTTTCGGTTAATAATTATAGTGATATTGAAGAAGCTCGTAAAAATGCATTTTCAATAAGGAAAAACTATCCAGCACATCAAGATGTTTGGTTGTTACGTAAATCTAAGTAGTATTTAGTTGTTTTGTTGAGTTTTAGTAGAAGTATCGATAGAGGTACCCCCAACTATCATGGTGCCTCTATTTTTTATTTAGTATTCCAAATTGGGGTGATTATTTATTTCTTTATTTATGATTCGAAGCGAAATAAGAGTTAGTAAACTTTCGTTGCGGCAATAACGATTCGACTGAGATTGAGAAAAATGGAATTGTTAGGTTTAGCGAATAGCAAACTCGTTAAAATCTTGTAGAGGAATTGAAACAACAATAGTTCTTGTCACTTCCGCCTGTGGTGGCCCCATTTTGCAATGGGCAATAAAGACTTCAATAATATGCGATTCGCCCTCGGCTTCAACGTAAACACTGCCATCGGGTTGGTTTTTCACAAAGCCAACAACGCCTAACTCAGCAGCAAGTTTAAAAACAAAGTAACGAAAACCAACTTGCTGCACGCGGCCATAGAGAATTATGCTAAATGATTTTGTCTCCATTATGAATTATTTCCTGCAATAAATTTACACATATTATTTCGTGAGATGCAACAATTTTATAGTTTTACGATCGATAAAATCTTAAACCCAGCATCAACATTTACTGCATTATCATGGATTATCTACTTATAGGACTAGCATTTCCTCTTATTATTTTGGGTATACTTGGTTGTATTCTTCCTGTAATACCAGGCCCCCCACTAAGTTTTGTGGGAATACTGCTTCTGCATTTTACCCGTTGGGGCAATATTAACTCCGAACTGCTCGTTTGGCTTGGAATTGCAGCAGCAGTGGCAACCGTTCTCGATTATGTATTTCCTATTTGGGCAACCAAAAAATTAGGAGGCAGCAAGCGGGGCGTTTGGGGATCAACCATAGGATTAATTATTGGCCTATTCTTTTTCCCGCCTCTGGGAATAATTATAGGCCCCTTTGTGGGGGCCTTTATTGGTGAGGTAACCTCTAATCAGGATCAACGGACAGCATTAAAATCTGCCTTTGGTTCATTTGTGGGTTTCTTGCTGGGTACAGGTTTAAAGTTTGCTGTTTCGGGTGTAACAACCTACTACTTTTTTAAAGAATTATTTGTTCTGTAAAAAAAGTATTCTACGATTAGTTATTTCCGTCTCCTAATGATTACTTTAAACGTTGGCCGTTTTACGGTGGGCAGAGTTTACCTTTACATTACGTCCTTTAACCTCAGTTTCGTTTAAACCCTTGATAGCATTCTGAGCGTCAACGTCATTTTCCATCTCTACAAATGCATAGCCCTTCGATTTCCCTGTTTGCTTGTCAATTATAACTCTGACATTTAAAACATTTCCGTAGGGGATAAATAACGCTTTTATCTCCTCTGCGGTCATGGTGTAAGAAATATTGCCAATATAAATATTCATAATAAATACGATTAATGATTTGTTATATAAAATTATAGTATTTTTTTCATAAGAAACAAAAAAGGCAGCAAAAATATTGCTGCCTTTTGCTGATTATTTGATAATTACTATTGACCTAATGTGGCAACCATAACTGCTTTTATAGTGTGCATACGGTTTTCGGCCTCATCGAATACGATGCTTGCATCCGATTCAAACACATCTTCGGTAACCTCCATAGCCTCAAGTCCAAATTTTTGATAGATATCTTCCCCCACAACTGTTTTACGATTGTGAAAAGCAGGAAGACAATGCATAAATTTGCAGTTGGGATTTCCAGTCATCTCCATTGCCTTTTTGTTAACTTGATATGGCTTAAGCAGTTTAATCCGGTCAGCCCAAACCGACTCAGGTTCACCCATCGATACCCAAACATCGGTATAAAGGAAATCGCAACCTTTAACACCCTCGGCTACGCTCTCGGTGCGGGTAATCTTAGCGCCAGTCTCCTTTGCAATCTCTAAGCATTTGTTGTAAAGTTCATCCGCTGGCCAGCACTCCTTAGGCGCAACTGCGCGGAAATCCATGCCCATTTTGGCCGCTCCAACCATAAGGGAATTACCCATATTGTTGCGGGCATCGCCTAGGTAAGCAAAGGAAACCTGGTTAAGAGGTTTTGTGCAATGCTCGCGCATGGTAAGAAAATCGGCCAAGATTTGGGTTGGGTGAAACTCGGTGGTTAAGCCATTCCAAACGGGAACACCAGCATACTGAGCTAATGTTTCAACAATCTCCTGTGAGTAACCACGGTACTCTATACCGTCGTACATGCGGCCCAACACACGGGCTGTATCTTCCATCGATTCTTTCTTTCCCATCTGCGAACCAGCAGGGCCTAAATAGGTAACCTGAGCGCCCTGATCGAAAGCGGCAACCTCGAAAGCGCAGCGTGTACGAGTTGAGTCTTTCTCAAAAAGAAGAACAACGTTCTTTCCCTTTAGCTTCTGCTGCTCAGTTCCAGCATACTTTGCGGCCTTTAAATCGGCCGAAAGATCAAGTAAAAACTGGATCTCCTTGGGGGTAAAATCTAAAAGCTTTACAAAGCTTCTGTTTCTTAAATTGAATGCCATAATTTTAATTTTATTAAGGTTCAACAATTACTATTCGTACTCTAGTGTGATTTTTGTGCCATAGCTTGTATCCTCGAGCTTTGTGGCCTCGGTAATAACGCTCATGTGACCGCCATTCTCCACAAAGTTTAGGCAAGCTCTAATTTTTGGCGACATATTCCCTTCACCAAACATTCCTTCGCTAAGATATTTTTCAGTATCGGCCTTATTAAGGAACTCGAGCTTTTGCTCGTTGGGTTTCTTGTAGTTAATGTAAACAAACGGTACATCGGTAAGAATGTAAAACTCATCGGCACCGATAAGCGCTCCCATTAGTGCCGAAGCCGAATCCTTATCGATAACCGCTTCGGATGGGCGCATATCGCCTTTCTCGTCGTAGTAAACGGGTATTCCGCCGCCACCCGAGGCAATTACAATAATTCCCTGATCGACCATCTGCTTAATAACCTTTACGTTAACAATGCCTTTGGGCGCTGGAGATGGGACAACTCTTCGCCAACCGCTTCCGGTGTCCTTCACCTCCTCCTTAAAGATCCACCCTTTCGATTTCACCAACTCATCGGCTTGCTCCTTGGTGTAAATCTTTCCAACGCGTTTGGTTGGATTGGCAAATGCGGGGTCGTCTTTATCGACTAAAACGGGAGTTACAAGGCAACACACCTCCTTCTCGATCCCATGCTTATGAAGCACATTGCGTAGCATGCGCTCTATCATGTAACCTATTCCACCCTGCGAATCGGCAACGCAAATATCGAGGGGCATTTGAGGGATACCATACATTTCCTCTCCTGCATCATTACGCATCAGGATATTACCCACCTGTGGGCCATTGCCATGGCTAATCACCAGGTTATAGCCTTCCTTAATAAGGTAGATAAGATTTTCGAGCGTATCGGTAGTGTTCTGCTCCTGCTCTTCGATAGTTCCCGCCTGATTTCCACGGAGTAGAGCGTTTCCGCCCAGTGCAACAACTGCTAATTTACTCATATACAAATTATTATTGGTTTTCGATTTTTTGATCAGCAAAGCTATAAATTTTTTTAATCCGAAAAGATAGTTTGCGCAGCATTGGCTCTATTAATCTAGTAATTAGGTAGATGTTTAATAACATATTGCACAGATGCGGATTAGAAATTGGCATTAAAAAAACTGATATCTAAATCTATACGCCTATAATCAGGTTTGATTTTCTGTATTTAAGTGAACTCATCGAAAATAGGAGAGAGAAAGACTTATATCGTAATAATGAAGTGAACGGATTTGTGCGGATAATATCTATATTGAATGATTGGTTCTACAACTATTTTAATGGTTATGAAAAATTATTTTAGTTGGCAATCCATTGTCCCCAAACATTTTATTATCTTTATTTCCAAGTTTTTCCATAGCCTCAAATTGGCAAAAAGGTAGTGTTTAATCCACAACTTTTGTGGGTCAATTTCTCTCGTCAGAAATGACGAGAGCATTTGCCAACTTTTAGACAGTTATTTAATTGTGTTTATCAGTAAATATATCGGAGAACCGAAATATCTATATCCGAAAACTAGCTGTTGATTTAACGGTTTGCAACAATAGCATAGAAATGCGTGTTGTCCCATTTATTGCATTCGGGAGGATAAATATCGAAATGCTGAATATTTTTAAAACCAATTTCTTTTAGCGTGTTAATTTCCCCCTGAATATGCCTATAATGGGCATAGTAGTTAGTTTTCAGGTTATCGGAGTAACCCGCTACAACAACATCCTCTTTTACGCCAAACTGATTCTTGACAATTATGGTCCCTCCGGGTTTAGTCCAACTATAACACTTCTTGTACAACTCCAATGCCTCAGCAGCATTAAGATAATGCATCACTCCAAAAAGGGTTAGCACATCGTAATGAGTTGCGGTTTCAAATTCGAAAGCACTTCTGTTAACAATGGCAATATGTGGTTTTTGATCAATGTACTGCGAGAATTCCTTAAAAGGCTCAACAACAGTTATACTGGAAACTAACGTTTGGATTTTATTCACAATTAATCCTGTTCCTGAACCAATATCGAGCAAAATGGTGGTGGGTTTCAAGTAATCTTTGATAAACTCCGCATCAATTGCGCTATTATCCTGTCCATACTTTTCTACTCCTGCTTCAGGTTTGGCGTCAATTATCTCCTGAAAAAACTTTAACGTATCGGAATTCTTCATACTGGTTTGGTAAAATATTTTGAAACAATAATTTCTGCAAGCACCTCTAACGAGTCTATCACCTTAACCCGATTAAAATCTGCTGGTAAGAAATCGACTGCAATATCTGTACAGCCCGATATAATAACCTCGACTCCGCTATCCACTAGATGATGGCACACCTTGCTGAATATTGCTTTTGGCCTATCTGGATGAGTATCGGGCAGGAACCGGCTGGTATTTTTGATATTTACAATGCCGCGGGTAACCTCGGCTTGCATTTGCTTACTTGGGTAAACAATTTCGGCTAGCGGGAATGCTTCGGAGAAATACCTCTCGTACACCTTGCCAATGCGGCAACCATCGGACGCCATAAGCCCCACCTTTTTACACCCAATACCTTTGGCCACTAAAACTGACTCACGCACCATGTTGATAAACGGAATTTGAGCGGCTGCTTCTATCTCGTCGATAGCATAGTGAGCAGTATTGCACGACATTCCTATTTCTGTGGATCCGACCGATTTTAGTTTTTTGGCAATATCTATAAAGCCTGGCACAAACGTTTCGCCCCTCCCCTCGAGATACATACTACGCGAGGGAACACTTACAGCCTGGTAAATCACCATTTCGGGATGATGCGCATCCCTAAAGGCTCCACTGCGAGTGCACAACTCCTCTACCATTAAGGCCAGTTTATTGGTTGCGGCTACTCCTGCCCCGCCGATTATGCCAATTATTTCCTTTGAGTTGTTCATTACCAAGATTTTACAAATTCTGTAACCCGCTTATAGTCTTCGTATGTATCAATATCGTAGGCTCTGATTTTGATACCTCTCATGGGAAGGTGTTCCTCGAGCTGGTTGAAAACATTTCCTGAGGTATACCTCAGCTTACTCTTGTCTATACACGCTGGGCCAGTCCACTCGTAATCGCCTTGATTTCGTGAAAATGCTACTACATCACCTTTTTCGTTAGTTTGAACGTAAACAGCTTCATCGGACGTAATATCGGCGTAGCAAATGTACTCGCCTTCCTGATTTAGTAACATCTTCACATCATCGGGGTGCACCAGCAGATCACCATCCCACTCAATTGCCATTTGATTACCATCGCGAGCGCCCAAATAGAAACTAGTTCCTGTTTTTGTGTCGAAGTAGTTGTGGTTGTATACAAAAACCACATTTTTTCGATGTTTCAGCACCTCGCGCACCACATCGTTGGCCTGATATCCAACCACAATGCGAATGTCGTCAACCTCGCGAAGCAACTCCAGCTGCCAGCTGATAATTGACCTGCCATTTATGGTGATGAGCGCTTTGGTTTGTCCAAGTCCAAGCCTTGATCCAACCCCAGCGCAGCTTATAATAACTGATTTAGCTGTCGACATAGTGCCTCCTCGTTAAAGATTAAATAATCGGAAAAGGGTAAAATGCTATTCGATGGGTAATGCGTAAGCCCTGCTGCAATAACCGTATCGGAAAGTCGCATGGCC
Organism: uncultured Rikenellaceae bacterium; assembly: GCA_964490015.1. Classification (GTDB taxonomy): domain Bacteria; phylum Bacteroidota; class Bacteroidia; order Bacteroidales; family Tenuifilaceae; genus Perlabentimonas. The sequence continues at coordinate 4,866 of CAZBBA010000074.1, read as the reverse complement.
TCCATATCGTTATTGCCATCGCCCACGTAAATCACCTTTTTGCCCTTTCCCTGAAATGTTTGAACCACCGACTCCTTTTTCAGAATACTTTTAATTGAAACAACCCTGTTGTTCTCCACAATGGCATCGGATGAGTAGCACTCGCAGCCAATCTTTTCGACCAGCTTATCGACCCAGCAGTATAAATTCCCGGTGGCTATAACACAGCTATCGCGGTGGGTTTGAATAAAACTAAACACTTTCTGGTGCAGTGGTACGGTGGCCAGCAAGTCGGAAATTTCCGAAACAGGGAGTTTGCCGAGAATATGAACCCTTCGGATAAAACTCTCGACAAACGGAATTTTTCCCTGAATGGTTTCCTGAGTCAAGGTATCGATCTCCTCCTTAACGTTGAAATGCTTTGCAATAAGTGGAAGAGTTTCCTTGGCGGTAATGGTTCCATCGAGGTCAAAAACAAACTTCATAGCTGGTTTTTTATGTGTAAGTAAATGTTTTCGGATGCAGTGCAGGCATTTGGGGGTGTTAAGTACTTCTCTCTAAAATTTTGGCGTTGATTGCTCATAGGATCATCGCCTTCCAACACAACTTTTTCGATAAAGGTTAGGGTTTCGTTGATACTGTGCGACAAGTATTGCGTTTCGAAGGCAATTTTTCCAAACTCATTGAACTTGTTGAACACTGTATTATCGCGAACCAAAAAAAGGGTTGGTTTTCCTGTGTAGCAGTACTCAGCAATAAACGAGATACTGTCGTGTATAAGCGCATCGGAGGATTTAAACAAATCGATATACTCTCCCTCGCAGAGCATACCCTTTGGATGATTTTTCCATCGGTTAAAATATTCGGCGGTTCGGGTTACACCCCAACCCGGAAAATGATTAAGTTTAGCCATTAGTCCTGGGTGAGGTTTAAACGCAATTTGAACCCGATTAGGAAATTTTTCAATAATATCGAAGATTACCTCGTGATACTCGAGAAAAGTGGAGAATCCTCGTTTTTCGTTATCATCCTCTATGGTATGATGGGGCGCCCAAATAATTCTTTTGCACTCCCTATCCTGGACTTTCCATAAATAGGTAGTTGGTTCCCTAGAGAGAATCTGATCTCCAACTGGGTATCCGGTCACCACCACGTTTTGCCCCTTGTTACGGGCATACTGCTTGGCCATTTTGTCATGCATGGGTGTTTCGTAAAAACAGTGCCAGAGCAAGTTATGAAATAGCTGGTTAAACTGATTCTGCTGCACGTTGGAAATCATAAACCCGTAGGGAATGTAGCATGTTAGCCTATCGAGAAAATTGGTAATCCAGAACTCCCTGCGCGACTGATTATGCGGATTGGTAAAGAATACAATGTCGGGGTTAACTGTTTTTTTGATGTTTACCCAGCTTTCATCATCAGCATTTAGAGTGCTAACTACTCTAAACCCTTTTTCATTGAAGAGTTTATATGCCATTTCCATCTCGTGGAGCATGGCTTTTTTACCATAAATAATGTACGGACAAATAACCACTGTAGGCTCAAACCTCTCGTCGTTCTCGAAAAGAGTATACAACTCGTCGAACTTCCAAACCGATGAGTGAACCACCAAAAAGGCCACCTTAACCAAAGATTTTTCCTTTATTCGCTTTAAGTTTTTTTGGTAATCTGCACTGGCCTTACGGATTAAGAATCGATGATAGGGAAAAAGAATAAGGCTAATTGTGCGATGAAAAAGTTCTCGGCCACGTTTAGATGGTAATACCACTTTTCCTATCGCTTTTATTACTAAAAATTTACTCTTATTCTGCATCACGATTTTTTATTACGCGCAAATGTAGGCAAATGGCATATATAATCTAGTCTACATGGAATTATCTTTTAATCCATCGAAATAAAAAGTAGTGAAAACCTTCATCAACAAGTTTATTCACATCTTCGGAAAGTTTTAGGACATAAACGCCAATGCCAAAAACCAGGGTTATTAGAGTGCTACGCACAAAAATATCGAGGATTAAGCTGCTAAAAGCTGGCAGAGCAAGCGATACAAGGTAAGCCAGCAACCCAAGTCCAATAACCCAAAGTTGTTTTATGGAGAATGGGTGCATTTTGAACTTACTGTAGATAAAGTAGTACCTCAGTAAATTGAAAATGGAGTACGAAACAGTTGATGCAATGGCAACTCCAATCAAACCAAAAATTTGTATAAAAATGATATTAAAAATAACCACCATTACAACCAATGCCAAATTCAAGTAGCCTGTAAGCCTATAGTAAGCCGATGTGTTAAGAATTATATTACTAACACCCGAGGTCATTTCGATAAGATTTGTGAGGCCAATAAATAGGATAATGTACTTCCCGGCGGCATACTCAGGGGGCAGAATTCTAAAAACATTATCGATATTACCCCAAAGCCCAATGAATATAAGCATTCCAATTATCATTTGCGATATGCAACTCTTGCGGTATATATCGTCGATAACCCCCAAATTATTATCACGCCAGGCGTCGGCAAGAACAGTGCCTGCAATTTTCCGGAGCGATCGGGCAGGAATTATCACCAGGGTTCCAAAGAAAAACGTGATGGCATAAATACCGGTTGCCTCAATTCCCACCATTCGGCTCAGAATAATGCTATCTACGTTGATTACAACAATACTTGAAAAACCAATTACAATACCGTAAAAACTCATCGACACCAACTCACGAGCCATTCGCTTGTCGATAAAGTTCCAGTCCGATTTAAGGCTAAATTCTTTTATGGAAACTACTTTTATCAACAAGAAAATGGCAGGCAAACAATTAGCTAGTACATATAGCATGATAAACTGCCGAAAAGACACCAAATCGAAGTAAAAAAGTGCAATGGCCCCCAGTATGATTACACGTTGGAAAAACTCGCGATAAAACGTACCCACAACTGACTGGAATAGCATCTTTAGATATGAATCCAGCATTAGGAAAAGGAGCGTAAAAAAAGTCAGTGGAATAAGAAACTCAAGATAATCGATAAAAAGTTCAGAGTTCTCGAGGTTATAGCTAATGATTGTATCCTTAAAGAGGTAAAAAAGTGCAGTGGTTAGGCCAAAGCCAGCCAGTAAAACCAGAATATTTAGCAGAAAAAAACCATGGTGTTGCCTAGCAGGATTTCTGAAAAAGGCAAATAGCCTGCCGGTAGCATTGGTAAAACCTAAGGTACCAAACTGAGCGAGTAGAGTTGAGTAAGCTATAAGCAGTTTAATAAGCCCATTCTCCGATGGTGTAAGTAACTTTGGGAGCAACAAACCCGAAATGGCAAAGCCAAGCAGTACTCCCAAGTACGAGTATATCGACCCTTTAAGTGATTGCTGTTTTATATGTCCCAATTGTGCTTAGCGTTATATCAAAAAAAACAGGTAAAGTATTGCATGGCCCGATTGAATACTACTCGATACTTTGAGTATGCCCTCACAAAGATAGTTGTTGTTTTCTAAACGGAAAACAATTGACCATACGCTTCGGACAACTCTTAATGCAGATGTTGGTTCCCAACCGAAAAGATCAAAAAACAATAAAAATTTCCGTGGTTGCTCATTTTTAGTAATTTTGAAGTTTTAAAACTTTATCAACACAAATAACACATATGCTAATGGCAACAGATAAAATGGGATTTAACTCCAAGCTAATTCATGCTGGAGCAGAAAAGGACAAATTTGGTAGCGCTACTGTGCCCATATACCAAACATCAACATTTGCATTCGAAAGCGCCGATGAGGGTGCCAAATGCTTTGCTGGCGAGAGCGATGGATTTATTTACACCCGTATTGGTAATCCTACCATTCAAGCGCTGGAAAATCAGGTGGCAATTCTTGAAGGCGGTTACGGTGGAATAGCTACTGCCTCGGGAATGGGGGCAGTTTCATCAATATATATGGCCCTACTTAAGCAGGGCGATCATATGATTAGCACCGATGCTGTTTATGGTCCATCGAGGGTAATTATGGAGAAGTACTTCGCCAACTTCGGGGTTGAATCGACTTATATCTCCACATCAAATTTAGATAATATCCGCAAGGCTATTAAGCCAAACACCAAAGTTCTTTACATCGAAACTCCAACAAATCCTACCATGGAGATAACGGATATAGAGGCTTGCGTTGCAATTGCCAAGGAGCATAACCTAATTACCGTTGTTGACAATACCTTTAGTAGCCCCTACCTGCAACGCCCTCTTGAGATGGGCATTGATGTGGTTTTCCACAGCATGACCAAATTCCTCAACGGTCACGCCGATATAGTGGCAGGAATGATTGTAACCCGCACAAAAGAGCTGTACAGCATTATTAGACCCGCCATGGTTAATATGGGTTGCAACATGGATCCTCACCAAGCATACATGGTGCTTCGCGGTATAAAAACCCTCGCCATTCGGGTTGAACGGGCCCAGCAAAATGCCATTCAGGTTGCCGAATACCTCGAGAATCACCCAAAAGTGGAGTGGGTAAAGTATCCAGGACTAAAATCGCATCCTCAGCACGAACTCGCAAAAAAACAAATGTTTGGCCCTGGTGCCATGATTAGCTTTGAGCTTAAAGGTGGTTTCGCTGCTGGTAAAACCCTAATGAACAACGTAAAACTAGCTATGCTGGCCGTTTCGCTGGGCGGAGTAGAAACGTTGATTCAACATCCCGCCTCAATGACTCACTCCAAGCTTTCGGCCGAAGCAAAGGCCAAAGCCAATATAACCGATGGGCTGGTTCGTTTTGCCGTAGGCATTGAGGATATTGAGGATATTATTGCAGATCTAGATCAAGCCCTTGCAAGGGTTTAAGGAACTTATTGAGCCTAAACTCGTAAAACTTATCCAGATTAGGCTTTAATTAGTGAAATTTGTTTACTATTTTT
>CAZBBA010000073.1:0-20258 GCA_964490015.1 uncultured Rikenellaceae bacterium | reverse complement strand
TTTAACCCATATATCATTCAGGAGGTTGTCGTAATTTCTGGCAACCTCTTTTATTTTGTATAGTGGTTTACATTCGTATTTTTGTGAAAAAATGTTCTACCAATGACAAAAACGAAATGGACACTTAATGACATCCCCAACTTAAGCGGGAAAGTGATAATTGTTACAGGGGGAAACAGTGGTTTGGGCTTTGAATCAGTAAAAGCATTGGCATCAAACGGCGCAGAGGTGATTATGGCATGTCGTTCCATTCAGAAAGGAGAGAAGGCTAGAAATCAAATTCTTGAGACTTTTCCTGAAGCTGACATAAAAGTTTTACAATTAGATCTAATGGATCTTTCATCGGTAAAGAGTTTTGCTGATACCTTTAAATCGTCCTATTCGCATCTGGATATTCTTATAAATAATGCAGGCATAATGATCAGTCCATTCTCATTGACCAAGGAAGGTTTTGAAAGTCAAATGGGTACCAATCATCTGGGTCATTTTGCACTTACTGGACATCTTGTTGACATACTGGTGGTTACACCCAATTCTAGAGTGGTTACGGTTAGTAGCTTGGCTCATAAGCAGTGGAAAATAAGTTTCGACAACAACCTTTCCGAAAGGGCAGCTACTTATAACAAAATGCGTGCTTATGCCCGCTCTAAGCTAGCAAACCTATTGTTCGCATACCAGCTGCAGAGGTATTTCGATAAGAATAACCTTCAATGCCTTTCATTAGCAGCCCATCCTGGGGCTTCTCACACCAACCTGGGGAGATATATGGAAGGGAATATAATTGTTCGAATACTTCGTCCTTTTATTGAGATGGTTTTACCAAGTGCTGCATCTGGTGCATTACCCCAGATAAGAGCCGCTGTAGATACTAAGGTTAGGGGTGGCCAATTCTATGGGCCATCGGGTTTTTTGCAACTTGCAGGTTCGCCAGTGTTGGTTCGCTCTAGCAATTTATCTTACAACACTGATGATGCCCAGATCCTATGGCAATTCTCAGAGGAACTAACGGGGGTTAAGTTTGGATTTTGAGATTAGTTAATGTTTTGCAAAAAATATCAAAAGGCTAATGTAAGCGATAAACCATTATGACCTAGAGCCAAAGATTGTAATGGTAAGTTGAAATTTGATGTGTTACCCTGCTGAATAAAGTACATAGCTAAATCAAAAACAAAAAGGAACGACGCCTGAAGAATCACCGATTGACCATAACCTTTAAGTAGATCTGAATATTTCTCATTCCTTTGTGAGGTACGAAGCATATACCAACCTCCAGCCGCATAAAGAACATCTAACCCAGCATTAATAAGGTATAGATTCATGGTTTGGTTATGCTTACTTAGCATGGCCTGTGGGGATAGCATAGAAAAATCTGTGTTGTAGTATTGATATAGAGCAAATCCGACAATCCCAGCATTTACAATGTTCCACATCACATTCATCTGACCAAAGTATTTACGGCTTCGTGAACTTGTAGCCCAATCGTAGCCTCCAAAGGCGAAATTGGCAAGTGCCCAGCTTCCCAAAACCAACATACCTGTTCGGTTAACATCTGAACTAACCCTAAATGCCTCGATATTGTCTTGGGCTGTTACGCTAAACCCTAAAAGTAAAGCAAGCGTAAGCATGGTGTATTTTGCTCTCATATAATGCTTTCTATGTAAAACAGGCTTTAAAAGAATATGTTTACCATTTATTCTATGTTTTTCCCCTTATAAATATAAGGCTAGGGTTAATGTGGATTATTTTTATATAGATTAGGAAGCATAAAAAGGTGCAGCAATTATGGCTGCACCTCTCTCAAAAACTTGAAATCGGATTACTCCATGTCCATACTAGAATCATCGCCATTGGGTTGCCTGTCGCGGCGAACCCTATACTCATTAATTCGATATGAGAATCCTAGGAAAATAATCCTGCTCTCACGAGTACGCTCTATGTTACTCGAAAAGTTATTGCCCCACGATTCTGATCTGAAGGTCATGCTGTTGAGTAGATCGCTAACCCTGAGAGTTACAGTGCCTTTTCGGTTTAGAACATTTACGCGCATACCCAAATCGAGCCAGTACATTTCCTTGGTAATACCCTGACCGCCTCCCGATTGCCAGAACATCATGCTTCCACCGCCTACTGATACTGAGGGTGAGCGGTAATTGCCATTTAGTTGGAGTTCTACATTTTTGCCAAGATTCCATGTAGATGTAGCTCTGGCGGTCCAACTGTTGCCCTTACTTGAGCGATCGTCGAGTAGCTCAGAGTGCAGAATGGTTTGGTAGTAGCTGGCACTTCCATTTACCCTCCACCAAGGCGCAATTGTTTGTGTAATAACTCCTTCAACGCCCAAACTTTCACTCTTATCAATATTTACAAAGGTGGACCATGAAATATCGTTCTCATCAACCTCCACAAAACGAGTTATTATATCGGTAGTGTTACGTTGGAATACCGTGCCGCTAATGCGTGTTTTGGGTAGATTGTAGTAGTAACTTAACTCCAAACTATTAGTGAATTCAGGGTTAAGCATAGGGTTACCCATTGACAAGAATAGTGGGTTTGAATAGTCGATAAATGGGTTTAGTAGTCTGGTGTTTGGACGGCTAACCCTACGACTGTAGGCAATTTGAGCTGAATTTTTGGGGTTGATATCCCACTTAATATGGGCGCTAGGGAAAAAGTTAAGAAACTTTCTGTCTATTGGCTCATCGTGTGTGGCTTTTTGGATTGCCGACGTAAAGGCCTGTTCAACTCTCAGTCCTCCCTGATAGCTAAACTTCCCGTCGCCAAAGGTGTTGGAGTAGATGGCGTAGGCCGAATATTGCTGTTCCTTGTACTGAAAATCATTAGATTTCAAGGCGTCATCAATCCACGAATTTGCAATAAAATTGTAAAATTTATAATCGCTGTCCTGGTTTCTCAATGTTGCCTTTAATCCAGTTTCGAGCCTGCCGCCGTTTCCAACGGGCTGAACAAAATCGGTTTGTAGGGTAAGATTATTGCTTAGGAAACCTGAGTTTGTACGTTCTAGCATATCGGCATACTCACCAGTTAGCCAATTTTGAGTAATATCGCTAGAGTTTCTACCATCCATTGCATTGAAGAATATGTCGGCAGTAAGTTCTTGTCCTTTTTGCTTACCCGTTAGCTTGTAATTTAAAGCAAAGTTGTAAGAATCGCCATCGTTGCCTCCATCGTTGGTGCGGGCAAATGAGCTGTCGCGTAGGTTGAACAGAATATCGGACTGGGTAATATCCCAAATGCTAAAGTTACGGTAGCTATATCCACCCGATAGGGTTAGGGTGTTGCTGTTGTTAATAAAGTAATCGACACCACCCCGCAGGTTTACGAACTGCCCCTGCCGGGTGAAATCCTGATCCTGTAGTAACTTGCTAGTTGTACTGTTGTTAAACGTTGTAGTTCTATCCGAAATAGTTCTACCAGTCATGCTGTGCATTCTAAAGCTGGCATTGGTGAAGAAATTCAACTTATCCTGTCGATAGTTGAAGTTTACCGTTCCATTATACTTGTCGCCCGTTCCTGCATTAAGCATCACCATGCCATGATAACCGGGTTCGCGGCGCTTCTTTAAAACTATATTTACAATACCCGACAAGCCATCGGGATCGTATCGAGCCGATGGATTTGTAATCACCTCAACGCTTTCGATAATGCTGGCGGGTATCTCCTCTATGCTGGAGTAGGTCGATGGGCGACCATCAACAAGGATTGTCACGTTCTGACTGCCACGCAAGCTGATATTGCCCTCCATATCAACCTCAATGGATGGAATATTCTGCATAATTTCCAGCGCAGTGCCTCCTTCTGCATTAATATCGCGCTCAACGTTAAATACTTTTTTATCGAGATTATGGGTTAACATTTGCCGCTGCCCAGTAACCACAACTGCTTCGAGGTTTTCGGCGGCGGGCAACAAAAATAGATCACCCAGCATTGTCTCGGGCTGACGTGGGCTTACTACAAATGGCTCCACGGGCAAAGTATTGTAACCAATAAATTTTACCTCGGCGTAATATCTTCCCATAGGAACCTTATCGATGCTGAATTCGCCTTTTGCATTAGTTATGCCGCCTGTAACCAGCGTGGAGTCGCGCATACGATAAAAGGCAATGTTGGCATACTCCACGGGCTGATTATCGTTCTTGTCGATTACCTTACCTTTAACCGTTCCCGTAAAGTTTGGATCCATCATCTGTCCGCCACCCATTCTACCCTCCTGTGAGAAACTGGCTGCAGTAGCCCAAAGCAGCATGGCGATTGTTAAAAATGATCTAGAGTTCATAAAGTTTTGTCTAAGTATTAAGTTTTAGTTGATGTTAGAAACAACCATTTGACTATTGTGGTTGCAGAAACTTGCGCTCAGCGATAACAAATTATTGTTAAAGCGTGTTAAAATCCCTTTTTTGTCAAGTCAATACATAGACTTCTAAACAAAATCGAAGCTTAAACGTTCTCAAGTAGCATTTTGCTGATTAATATCATCATAATACAAAAGCAATGTGCACAATAATACATGTCGAATAAAACAACCAAATTTAATAATATGAACAACGCAATATTTAACTTTCAGCGACCAGAAAATGAACCGGTTAAGATGTATGAGGCCTGTTCGCAGGATAGAATCGATCTGCTAGAAGAGATCAACCGATTCAGCAACACCATTACTGAAATTCCATTAATAATTGGTGGAAAGGAGGTAAGGACAGGTAAAGTTGGCGAAATTACCATGCCTCACAACAATAAAAAGGTAATAGCCCGCTACCACATGGCTGGGCCTGAGGAGGTGAAAATGGCCATCGATGCTGCGCTTGAAGCGCATAAGTATTGGTCAACCGTATCGTGGGTTGAAAGGGCTAGTGTGAACCAAAAAATTGCCGAGCTTATCTCGAAGAAATATCGGCATAGGTTAAATGCCGCTACCATGGTAGGGCAGGGGAAAAGCGTGTATCAAGCTGAGATTGATGCTGCTTGCGAATCCATCGACTTTTTACGATTTAACTCCTTCTTTATCTCCGAGATTTACAACCAGCAGCCCCACTCCGAAACCGGCGTGGTGAACAGAACTGAATACCGTCCACTCGAAGGTTTTATACTGGCAATTACTCCCTTTAACTTTACTGCTATTGGTTCTAACCTAAACATGTCGCCGGCGCTAATGGGGAACACCATAGTTTGGAAACCTGCCACCACAGCCCTTTTATCGAATTATGTTTTAATGCAGATTTTTAGGGAAGCTGGATTGCCCGATGGGGTTATAAACTTTGTTCCTGGTAAAGGCTCTGTAGTGGGGGGAACTGCAATTCCTCACCCCATGTTGGCTGGTATTCATTTCACCGGATCAACATCAACTTTTAACCAGCTCTGGAAACAGGTGGGCGATAATCTGGAGAGGTACAGGTCGTACCCCAAGATTGTGGGCGAAACAGGGGGAAAAGACTTTGTGGTGGTTCACCCTTCGGCCGATGTTGATGTGGCCGCTACGGCCATGATTCGCGGGGCATTCGAGTATCAGGGGCAGAAATGTTCTGCTGCATCGCGGGGTTACGTACCCAAATCGCTATGGGAACCGCTCAAGAAGCGTATGCTCGAGATGCTTAATGAGATTAAGCAGGGTGATATAACAGATTTCGGCAACTTTATGAACGCCGTGATCGACGAGGCTTCCTTCAATAACATAATGGGGTATATAAATATGGCCAAACAGTCGGCCGATGCCGAAATTATGTTTGGTGGTAATGGCGATTATAGCGTGGGCTGGTTTATTGAGCCTACGGTAATTGTAGCCAAAGACCCACATTTTGTAACCATGGAGGAGGAGATTTTTGGCCCCGTATTCACGGTGTACGTTTACGAGGATGAAAAATGGGACGAAACCCTTAAGTTGGTGGATGAAACTTCGCCATACGGGCTAACAGGTGCTGTAATATCCTCTGATAGGAAGGCGCTTAATCAAGCTTGTGCCGTTCTGCGCTACGCAGCTGGTAACTTCTACTTTAACGATAAACCAACAGGTGCAGTGGTTGGTCAGCAACCCTTTGGAGGCGCACGCGGTAGCGGAACCAATGATAAAGCGGGTGGGCCATACAACCTGTTGCGGTGGACAAGTCCCCGTACCGTTAAGGAGACACTTGTTCCACCAACCGATTTTAAGTATCCATATATGGAAAAAAGGAATTGCTTAGGTTAAGCTAACTTGGATATGAAATGAGACAGCTGGTAATCGGTTAACGATAGCCAGCTGCCTTCTGCTTTGTAACAATCTTATAACTTGTAAAAGTCAATCGAAGAATCAATCATCAACTTAATGAAAAATCAATCAACCACTATGGATTATACAGATCGGGATTTCGAAATCCCATAATCTGTTTTACCATCTCCAGCGAAACCTTTGCCTGGTTATGCAATGGGTTTAACTCTAGGGTTTTGTTAAAATCGTTGATGGCAGCGGGAAAGTTGTTGCTCTGCCAGCGTGCTTTACCGCGGTGAAAGTATGCCTCGGCATGTAGAGGATCCCTGGCGATGGCTTTGGTTAGTAAATCTTCGGCTTTTGTTAAGTCGCCAGCGTAAATCGCCTGCAACCCATTCTCATAATCTATATTCATATTACTTAGTAGATTTTATTATCGATAAGATAATGATATGCCCTTGAGGGCATAAAGTAATCGACTCGTTTTCCGGCACCAAGGGCACTGCGGATAAACGTGGAGCTGAGTTCGATAATGGGAGAGTTCACAATTTCCACATTATACTTCTGCCTAATAGCCTCCATATCCGAGCCAAGCCGGGGGTAAACGATTACCCGATTGTTACTTAGTAGTTCACTGTATCTCTTCCATTTCTCTATACTGTCCATGGAGTCGGCGCCCATAAGCACCGAAAACTCCCTATCGGGATGCTTCTTCGTTAAAACCTTTAGCGTATCGATGGTGTAGGAGGGGCGGGGCATGCTCATTTCTATATCGCAGAGCGATAATTGGGGCTGAAACTCCTCAATGGCCAGCCGCACCATCTCCTGTCGATGGTTATCGGGGGCAAGTTCTGCCTGTTCTTTTAGCGGATTGTGGGGGCTAACCACAAACCACACCTCTTCTAGGTCGGTAAACTGAAGCATATACCCAGCAATGGCGATATGGCCGTTGTGGATAGGGTTGAACGAACCGAAGAAGAGACCTGTTTTCATGATTTGGTTTGTATTGTTAATAGAACGCAGATTACACAGATTTAGCAGATTTGCTCTGATTGAAGTTCTATGCAAACAATCTTGTTAAATGCCTAAAACATTGGTTTCCCAAACAAGCAGCAGACAACTGAATAATTGCCAACTTAAGCAATAAACTCTCCAACTAGCCTTTCAGCCTCAACAATAGCCTCGTCCAGTTTATCGTTCACAACAATCATGTCGAAATTCTTGGCGTACGACATTTCCTCCACGGCTTTACCCACCCGTTTGGCAAGGCTCTCAGGGGTTTCGGTGCCGCGAAGTTCGAGTCGTTGGCGCAGAGTATCAACCGTAGGCGGCTTAACAAAAATGGCCAAAGCCCTGTCGCCAAACTGTTTCTTTAGATTAAGTCCTCCAAGAACATCCACATCGAAAACCACGTGATTACCCTTTGCCCAAATTCGCTCAATTTCTGATTTTAAGGTGCCGTAGTACGAGCCAGGGTAAACCTCTTCCCACTCTACAAACTCGTTGTTGTCGATTTTGGCCCGGAACTCGTCGGGTGTAAGGAAATAGTAATCACGCCCATACACTTCGCCATCGCGCTTTGCCCGGCTGCAGGCTGAAACAGAGAACTCAAGATTACTCATCTTTTGTAAAAGGCTACGCACTATGGTGGTTTTACCAGAACCCGAGGGGGCAGAAAATATTAGTAGTTTCCCTTTCATCCGTACAAAATGTTTATATCGTTAATATATAATACGTTACTGTTTTACTTTTAGCGAACCTTATCGAACGGATGGAACACCCAAAGTTTGGCTATGCCGAGCTCACCGCCAGCCGGCGGTTCGGTTGTTCATCGGTGTTTACCTTCGGTGAGCTCTCTCGTCATTCAGACGAGCTCGGTTGTGCAAGCTACCTTATATGGGTGTTTCATATTGTAATAAATTTCATCCTATCAATTATCCTATCAATCAATCTCTCAATAATTAAGATGGCTTCGTCGTATCTCCTCCCATTAACGAGCAAGAGTATATCTTACAAAACATTCAACAGCTGTTCCTTTACCTTTTCCAGCTCGTCCTTCATTCTTACAACTATCTTCTGTATCTCGGAATGGTTGGCCTTCGAGCCTAGGGTGTTTATCTCGCGGCCCATCTCCTGTGCAATAAAGCCAAGCTTACGACCGGCGGGTTCGTCGTCGTTCAGCGTGTCGATAAAGTACTTGCAGTGGTTGGCCAAGCGAACCTTTTCCTCGTTGATATCGAATTTTTCCATGTAGTAAACCAGCTCCTGCTCGAACCTATTATTATCGATTGAGATATCAGTTCCCAGCTTCTCGAGGTTTTCGGTGATGCGAGCGCGAATGGTCTCTATCCTTTCGGCCTCGTAGGGCGAAACCTGATTTAATAGTTCACCGATAAGGTTAACCTTGGTTACCAGGTCGTGCTCGGTGATTTTACCCTCCTGATCTCGAAACGCGTTAAGGTTGTCAAGGGCCATATCCACGCAGCTGGCAAGGGCAATCCACTCCTGATCGCCAATCTCCTCCGACTGCGTATTAAAAATCTCGGGCAGCCTCAGGATGGTATGAATCAGGGGCTCGTTTTGCATAGGCATTTCCAACTCGCTGGTAATGGAGTTTAACTGCTGCAGGTACGATTTAAAAACCTCTCTGTTTATGGTTGGTGATGCGCTGCTGGCGTCCTTCTCGACCGACACGTAGAAATCGACCTTGCCTCGCTGGATGCTCTGCGATAGTTTGTTGCGTATCTCCAGTTCCTTCTCCTTGTAAACAAACGGCATTTTTATACCCGATATATCGAGCTGCTTGCTGTTGAGCGATTTTACCTCTACCACTATTTTTTTTCCGTTTACCATTACCTCGGCCTTGCCGAATCCTGTCATTGATTTGGTCATGTTTTTTAAGTCTAAAGTTCAAAAGTCGAAAAGTCGAAAGTCAAAAGTTCATAGAGTGTCAAAAGTTCATAGAGTGACTAAAGTTTATAAAGTGCTTATTGGTGACAAAGGTGACTACGTGATAAGGATGTCAGGTTCGTCTATGTAACTGTTTAAAACCTATGTTTCTATGTGTTTAATAATTTGAATTTTTTTTCTTGAGTAGTTCGATTTAAACTTACAGACTACTTGTCGAAACCTCTAAATATCGAACGTAACTCGCAACCTCAATATTTCAATCAACCTTATTATGCTTCACGTAGTCGAAGTTCACCCAGCCTGCCCGACGGCAGGAGGGTCATTCAATCACCCAATCTTCCAATCATCCAATCACCCATTCCTTCCATAGGCAGACAATCATCCAATCATTCTTCGGTTTGACGCTGCCATGACCTCCGGACAATGGCAGGTCAAGCATCATCCTTCCTCCTCAAACCCCTTAAGTAATTCTGGTCTCAGTCGCTTGGTGCGCTCCAGCGCTTGCTCCATTTGCCATTTCTCAATGGCTTTAAAATTTCCTGATGTAAGTATTTCGGGCACTTTCCAACCGTTAAACTCGGCAGGGCGAGTATAAACTGGCGGAGCCAGAAGGTTGTCCTGAAACGAATCGGTTAGCGCCGAGGTTTCGTCGGAGAGCACGCCGGGGATAAGCCTCACCACGCTATCGACAATAATGGCCGCTGCCAACTCTCCACCCGATAGCACGTAGTCGCCAATGGAAATTTCTCGTGTAATCAAATGCTCGCGTATACGATGATCAATGCCCTTATAGTGCCCGCAGAGAATGATGATATTCCCCTTGATACTAAGCTCGTTGGCCACCTGCTGGGTAAGCCTTTCGCCATCGGGCGAGGTGTAAATTATCTCGTCGTAATGGCGTTCGCTTTTTAGTTTGCTTATAACCTTGTAGATGGGCTCAACCTTCATCACCATTCCCGCATCGGGGCCAAAGGCGTAATCGTCGACGGTACGATGCTTATCGGTTGTGTATTCGCGAAGGTGGTGCAGGTGTATTTCGACCAAACCCTTGGTCTGTGCACGTTTTATGATAGAGTGACCTAGCGGGCTCTCGAGTATTTCGGGCAGTACAGTGATTATATCAATTCGCATATCTACATGAAAATATGCGCAAAGGTATGAAAAGTTGGGGATTATTTGACCCTTTGCCCATCTCCTGTGATAGAGGTTTTGTTTTAAATGAAAGATTTAGAATCCAAAGGTTAACTGTTGTGAATCATCTCCCTTGGGCTTTCCCAATAAGTTGTAGTCGTAGGGATTCAACAGCTCATCGCCAAGTTCCTGAGTCTCTCTGGTAAGGAATGGACGAATGGAATGGGCTTCTAGATCGGGACTGGGTAATTGGTTAAGATAGCTGGCCACATTGCTTTTGTTGATTTGTGTCGATAGCCAAACACCTAGCTGATCGGCAGGTAAAATGACTGGCATTCGCTTCTTAGTATTGTGAATTCGGCTCATCAGCTCGTTGGCCTGGGTGGTTAGAATGGAGAAGGTGAAGTGCTTCTCTCCATCCGTATCTATCCAACAATCCCAAATGCCGGCAAAGGCAAACATATTTTCGCTTGTAAGCGATATGTAGTAGGGGATTTTTTGTTTTTTAGCATGTTGCCACTCAAAAAAACCGGATGCTAGAACCAGGCAGCGCTGACCATCGATGGAGTTACCAAAGGCTTGGCTTTCTCTAACCGTTTCGCTTTTCGCATTTAGCGTATTGAAACGCTTGATGAAATCATCAGCACTGGATTTGCTGGTAATACTACTGGGCACAAATCCCCACTGGTAGTATTCAATATCATTAGGATTTGAACTAGATATAACAGGCATTACAGGCCGTTCAAAGCCATTTACAACCAATTTTTTGGGTAGCTTAGTTAGATTGTCGCTACCAACAAGCCCAGACTTTAGAATATCATCGGGTTTCTTGTTGTTGATAGAGTAGTAGAAGCACATTTAGGAATGATAAATTTAAAACTTGCCTGCTGGCAAGCAGGTGTGAAATGAAAAATGTAAAAGTTAAAACTGTTCTAATTATCAACTGACAACCAATAACTGATCTCGTTATGTTTCACATCCCCTCGTTAACCCTAAAGAACAGCGATTCCCGAGACAAATTGAGACAGGCAACTGACAACGGAACACCCCCTATCCCTCCACCTCCAAAATATCTTCCCAGCGGGTTGTGTAAGCTGGCGAGAGTTTTTCCTGTTTCAGTTTCCATTCCCGTCGGCTACCCTGAACGGCTAGCTTCACGGTGCTTTTCCCGTACTTCACGTTTATAAAATCGGTTACCTTTGATATGGTGTTTAGCTTCTCGTTGTTGTATGTTTCGAAAAGGTTTTGCTGAATAACGTTGGCTGGGCCAATCTCGCTCACAATTACGCCTGCCTTTTTGTAAAGCAGGTTGGGGATGAAAATCTCTTTTAGCCCAGCAAGTGCAGATTTTGCAATAATAATATCAGAATTTGAAGCCTCGGGAAGGGTCACGGTAATGCTACGCGATATGTACTTTTGGGTTTCGGAAAAGGGATCGGTGTGGATAAAGATGGTGACGAATCGGGCAACCGATTTTTGCCTGCGCAGCTTGGCCGCACAGCTGGTGGCGTGGGTCGATACCGATTCCTTTATCGCCTCAATGTCCGATAGCTTTTTGCCGAATGCTCTGGTGGTGGCGATTTGCTTTTTGGGCTGCATCACGGTTTCGAGCGCAATGCACGATTTTCCCTGCAGTTCCTCCTTTAACCTATGCCCCTGAACGGTCATGTGACGACGAATCCAGTCGGTGCTTAGGTTGGTGAAATCTAAGGCCGTGTTTACCCCGTGCTTTTTAAGAAGAACGGCATAGCGGCGACCCACTCCCCAAATATCCTCTACGGGTGTATTGGCAAGCGCCCAAAGGCGCTGATTATCCGACTCGATGGCGAAAACACCGCTGCGCTTCTTGGCAATGCGATTTGCAATTTTTGCTAAACTTTTAGTTGATGCAATTCCAACACCGATGGGCATTCCAATATTTTTTTGAAGGGTTCTTTTGATGGTTTGCCCGTAGCTGGTAAAATCGCAATTCATTCCCGTTAAATCAAGAAATGCCTCATCTATTGAGTAAATCTCCACCATGGGCGAGAAATCGCGCAGCGTATTCATCACCCGATGTGAGATATCGCCGTAAAGCGCATAGTTTGATGAGTAAACCCTAACGTTGTGCTGCTCTATCAGATCTTTACGTTTAAACACGGGCTCGCCCATTTTAAGACCAAGGGCTTTAGCCTCGTTGGAGCGCGAGATAATGCAGCCATCGTTGTTCGAGAGCACAACCACGGGAACACCCTCGAGCCGAGGGTTGAAAATCCGCTCGCACGACACGTAGAAGTTGTTGCAATCGACCAGCGCGTACATCGATTTAAAGTTTATGAATACAGTAGGTAACAACGCCCCAAAGCCTAAAATCGGAGCTTTTCTCAATTTTTATGGGGGCAAAATCCTTGTTCTGGGGAATAAGGTAATAATCGCCATTCTTTTTTTGCACCCTTTTCACTGTAAACTCCCCATCGATAAAGCATACCAGCACGGAGTTGGGTTGTGGCTCAAGCGACTTGTCGATAATCAGGATATCGCCATCGTGTATTCCCACATCGATCATGGAGTTGCCCCTAACGCGGGCAAAAAATGTGGAGCTCGGATGCTGAATTAAAAGATGATTTAAATCGAGTTTAGATTCCAGATAATCATCGGCAGGCGAAGGGAATCCAGCGCTTATAAATGCATCAACTAGGGGGAGTTTAAGCTCCTCGGCTACATCGGGAACAAAGAATTCCAGCGCAGGACGTATGGGAATGATTTTTCGTGGCATTGGTGGTGCTTCGTTTCGTCTACAAAGATACGAAGAATTAGGGTGGGATGTAATAGTTAAACAGATTCCTTACGATGAGCACGCGCTTTCCAATCTCGCTCGATTATTAGGCAATGAGTAATCGGAACAGATTCCTCGCTTTGCTCGGAATGTCACGCGATGCGGGTATGGTTTGGAAGTTTGGAGCGGGGTGGAACGAGAAATCTTTTTATTATTTAGTAGGACAAAAAATCTTCAAAACCAGTTGTTCCGAAGTAAAAATATTTTACATTTGTAAAAAATAACAGGCACCAATGATTTTAGCAGCCAATAATAGCCTTAACGTAAATGCGAATAATAATCGATTCGCTACGGAGGGTTATTGTTAGGTTGCAGCATAAGGATAAAGAAAACGCAAAACCTAAGCCCTCCCGAAACGGAGGGCTTTTTTATTTTAAAACATTATGGCAAGAGTAGCGCAACAGATTAATATTAACAACAGTAATTTTCCCTAAACCAGCGGGTTGGTTGTTGATTTGTGTAACCGTAGCCCGCTAAAAGCGGGTTTTTTTATTAACCCTTTAACAAATTTTAAAATGCAAACATTTATTGACAGATCTAGTGTTCAACCACTAGTAAAGAGTGGGCTAGAAACTGAAATGGCCATCGATCTGGTGAAGTCAACGTTTACCTCGGAACTTGCCCAAAGCTTAAACCTGTTTAGGGTAACCGCACCCATTGCGGTGGAGGCGAACACTGGCATTAACGACGATTTAAACGGAGTAGAACGTGCAATAACATTTCCTATTCGCGATATGCAGGAAGCAGCAGGTGTTGTTGTGCAATCGCTGGCCAAATGGAAACGCTTAAGGCTTAGGCAGCTAGGATTGGAAGCGGGGCAGGGGATTATTACCGATATGTGCGCACTAAGACCCGATGAAAAGTTATCGCCAATTCATTCCATTTACGTTGACCAGTGGGACTGGGAAAAGGTGATTGACCAAAGCCAGCGAAGCGTAGAGTATCTAAAAGGAGTTGTTGTGGATATTTACAGGTCAATTCTTAAAACCGAGCAGCAAGTCTGTGGCAAATACCCGCAAATTAAGCCCATTTTACCCAACAAAATCACCTTTATACACGCTCAGCAGCTGCTCGATAGCTATCCAAAATTCAGCGCTAAGGAGCGGGAGAATTATATCGCCAAAAAATTTGGTGCAGTATTTATAATAGGTATAGGCGGAAAACTCTCGAACGGCGAACCACACGATGGCCGTGCACCCGACTACGACGATTGGAGTACTCCAAACTCTTTGGGTTTAGAGGGATTAAATGGTGATATAATTGTTTGGAACCCTGTTCTTGAATCGGCTTTCGAGTTATCATCGATGGGTATTAGGGTCGATAAAGCGGCCATGCAGCGTCAGCTGCAAATGTGTGGTTGCACGGATCGCGCAAACCTGCTCTTCCACTCAAAACTTCTTGCCGGTGAGTTGCCCGATAGCATTGGAGGCGGAATTGGACAGTCGCGCTTGTGCATGTTTTTGCTTCGGAAACACCATATTGGAGAAGTTCAGGCAGGAATTTGGCCAAACCACACTCGTTTAGCTTATGGCAGCCAAGGTGTTGAAATCGTGTAGCATTTTATTAACCCAAAATAACACTTATGTTTCCACAACTGCTAAAAATCTGTTAAATTTGCGGGTTATAATTAAATAAATGGCAAAGATTATCATTTTAACAGCATAAACCCATGGGTGTAGTAGACACAATTCTTTCGATGTTTTTCGGCGATAAGGCTTCGCGCGATCTTAAGGAACTTGCTCCATATCTGGAGAAAATTAAAGCAGTTTACCCTCGTTTTACCTCTCTGAGCCACGACGAGCTGCGAGCCGAAACCGATAAACTTAAACAACGCGTTCGCGATTACATCTCCGCCGATCAGAAGCACATTGAGGAGATGAAAGCAAAAATGGAATCCAGCGAGTTAAACTTTGATCAAAAGGAGGAACTTTCTGGTGAAATTGACAAGTTGATAAAGGGTATCGACGAGAAAGTGGAGGAGGTGCTTAATGAAATCCTGCCCGAAGCATTCTCCATTGTGAAGGAAACCGCCCGCCGTTTACACGAGAACGAAACCATAACCGTAAAGGCCACGGATTTTGACAGAAACCTTGCCACAAAACGGGACTTTGTTCATATTGATGGCAATAAGGCAATCTACAAAAACCGTTGGGTAGCAGGTGGGAATGAGATAAAGTGGGATATGGTGCACTACGATGTGCAACTTATTGGTGGTGTGGTTTTGCATCAGGGCAAAATTGCCGAGATGGCTACCGGTGAAGGGAAAACTCTTGTAGCCACTCTGCCCGTATTCCTAAATGCCCTGGCTGGCATGGGCGTTCATGTGGTAACCGTAAACGACTATTTGGCTCGTCGTGACTCCGAGTGGATGGGGCCACTTTACGAATTCCACGGACTTTCGGTCGATTGTATCGATAAGCATCAACCCAATAGCGAAGCCAGGCGTAACGCCTATATGGCCGATATCACCTTTGGTACCAACAACGAGTTTGGCTTCGATTACCTTCGCGATAACATGGCCATAGCACCAGCCGATTTGGTACAACGCAAACATCACTATGCCATTGTCGATGAGGTCGACTCTGTATTAATCGATGATGCTCGTACACCCCTTATTATATCAGGTCCTGTTCCCAAAGGCGATGATCAGCTTTTCGAAGAATACAAACCCAAGGTTGAGAAGTTGGTTGCTGCTCAGCGTAACATGATTACTCAACTACTTGCCGATGCTAAAAGACTTATTGGCGAGGGGAATAACGAAGAGGGTGGTAAATTACTACTAAGAGCTTTTAAAGGATACCCCAAATACAAACCCTTAATCAAGTATTTGAGTGAGCAGGGTGTTAAGGCACTGCTGCTCAAAACCGAAAACTTCTACATGCAGGAAAACAACAAGAATATGCACATCGTAACCGATGACCTATTCTTTGTTGTTGAAGAGAAGCAAAATTCTGTTGAACTTACCGATAAGGGTATCGACCTAATTACTAGTGCTGCGGAGGATCCCAAATTCTTTATCCTACCCGATATAGGTAGCGAAATTGCTGAAATAGAAAAAAACAATCTTTCTCCCCAGAAAAAGATCGAGGCCAAAGAGGAGATGCTTCGTGATTTTTCCATTAAATCCGAAAGGGTTCATACAGTTCACCAGCTACTTAAGGCATACACCATGTTCGAAAAGGATGTGGAGTACGTGGTGATGGACAACAAGGTGAAAATTGTTGATGAGCAAACCGGACGTATTCTCGAAGGCCGTAGGTATTCCGATGGTTTGCATCAAGCCATTGAGGCAAAAGAACGAGTAAAAGTGGAGGCTGCAACCCAAACCTTCGCCACCGTTACGCTTCAGAACTACTTCCGTATGTACCATAAACTTGCGGGTATGACCGGTACTGCCGAAACAGAAGCAGGCGAATTATGGTCGATTTACAAGCTCGATGTGGTGGTAATTCCCACCAATAAACCCATTGTCCGTAAGGATATGGAGGATTTGGTGTACAAAACCAAGCGCGAGAAGTACGTGGCGGTTATCGATGAGATTGTAAATCTTGTTAATGCCAATCGCCCAGTACTTGTGGGTACTACATCGGTTGAGATATCGGAGTTGCTGAGCCGAATGCTCAAAATGAAAGGCATAAAGCACAACGTGCTAAACGCTAAGCTGCACCAACGTGAGGCCGATATTGTTGCCGAGGCTGGACAAGCCAAAACCGTTACCATAGCCACTAACATGGCGGGTAGGGGAACCGACATTAAGCTTACCCCGCAGGTTAAGGCAGCCGGAGGTTTGGCCATTATAGGAACTGAACGCCACGAGTCGAGGCGTGTTGACCGCCAGCTACGCGGACGTGCCGGTCGTCAGGGCGACCCCGGAACTTCTCAGTTTTTCGTATCGCTCGAGGATGATTTGATGCGCCTTTTTGGTTCCGATAGGATTGCCCGTGTTATGGATAGGCTTGGCCTTAAGGAGGGTGAGGTTATTCAACACTCCATGATCTCGAAATCTATAGAACGTGCTCAGAAGAAGGTTGAAGAGAATAATTTCGGAATTCGTAAGCGTTTGCTGGAGTACGACGATGTGATGAACTCGCAACGCGAGGTGATATACACCCGTCGCCGAAATGCCCTTTACGGCGAGCGCATTGATGTTGATGTGGCCAACATGCTCTATGATGTTAGTACGGCTATTATCAACGATACGCATGGGAATGTTGAGTTTGAGGATTTCAAACTTGAGCTTATTCGAAACCTTTCCATCGAATCGCCCTTCGGAGAGAAAGAATTCCTGCATGATTCGCCCGAAGTGCTAACCGAAAAAATTTACAGAGCATCGCTAGAGTCGTTCGAAAGGAAAACAGAGTCAATTGCCCGTCAAGCATATCCTGTGATAAAGGAGGTGTTTGAGAAACAATCGGCCATTTACGAGAACATTGTTGTACCCATTTCCGACGGCCAAAAGGTTTTCCAGATTGTAACCAACCTTCGTAAAGCCTACGAATCGGGAGCAAAGGAACTTTCGCGATCATTCAGCAAAACTATAATCCTTTACATAATTGATGATTATTGGAAGGAGCATTTACGCGAGATGGACGAGCTGAAGCAGAGTGTTCAGAATGCCGCATACGAGCAAAAGGATCCCCTGTTGATATACAAGTTTGAAGCGTACGAACTTTTCAAAACTATGATCGACAAGATAAACCGCGATGTTATCTCAATACTTGTAAAAGCGCATATTCCACTCCGCGATCCAAGCCAGGTTCAGGAAGCTAAGGAGCGTCGGAAACTCGACATGAGCCAGTACGAAACCAGCCGAACCGATGCCCTCCAGGCAGGTGCAAATACCCAGGAACGCAATCGCGAACCCGTTAGGGTAGAAAAAAGAGTTGGTCGGAACGACCCCTGTACCTGTGGCAGCGGGAAAAAGTTCAAGAACTGCCACGGTCAAAATTTAACCGATTAGGATAAGCGAGGGAATGATTTCATTCCCTCCTCTTTTTGTGTGCATTTCCCAACAATCCATCTGTATAATAATTGCATTTGTCAAAAGCAAATCAATTTTTTCTTAATGATTAGTTTATTCGTTTTAAACTAACTAAAACATAAAAAGTCAAAAGGATAACAAATTTTCAACCAACAACCATTGCAAACAAACCAGCTCGAAATGAAAGTGTATTTAGCCATTCTACTTGTAATTATCGCAGTTTTGCCTTTTGGGAGCTGCACTAAAAGTAGTCACCCGCCAATAATCGAACGTGAGTTATTCTTTGGAGATCCCGAGATTTCTGGAGGCAGACTTTCGCCCGATGGCGCCTATATATCGTTCCTAAAGCCCTTCAATGGGAATAGAAATATTTGGGTGAAACTACGCGAAGCCTCTTTTGATGATGCACTTCCTGTAACCTCCGACATACAGCGCCCCATTCGCAACTACTTTTGGTCCGGTGATGGCAAGTATATCCTTTACATTCAGGATAATGCCGGTGACGAGAATTTCAACGTTTACGCCGTCAACCCAGCCGAAGCTAAGCCAGGCGTTTTGCCCGAAGCCCGCAATCTGACGAATCTGAAGGATGTAAGGGTTCAAATTTTTCACATGTCGAGGATCGATCATAACCTTATGTTTATTGGGCTAAACGATCGCGATAAGGTTTGGCACGACCTGTATAGCCTAAATATTTCAACCGGAGAGCTTAAACTGCTTCGAGTAAACGATAATCGTTATACTAGCTGGGTTTTCGACCACAACGATAATCTTAGACTTGCCAAAAGGGCGCGTGTTGACGGAACCGATGAGCTGTGGCGAATCGATAGCAAGGGGCAAACCTTGTTGTACTCATCATCGATGTTCGAAACTGCCTATCCGCTTACCTTTACAAAGGATAACAGCTTTGTATACATGGTTTCGAATGTGGGTGAGGACGTGGATTTCACCCAGCTAATGCTGTTAAATATTAATACTGGAGAATTAAAACTTGTTGAGAAGGATCCCGAGGGTAAGGCCGATTTTGGAAGACTATACATTTCCGAAAAAACCTTTGAGCCACTTTACACATCATACACCGATGCTTTCACCCGTCGATATTTTAAAAACTTAGAGTTTGAAAAGCATTACCGAAAAGTTCAGCGCTCCTTCGATGGTAAGGAGGTGAATCTTTACGGCGCCACAAGCGACGAACGGTTTTGGCTGGTAAGCGTATGGTCCGATACCAGTCCAAGCAGTATATACCTATACGACATGACTACTGGCGAATTATCTTTCCAGTACAATCCCCGATCAACGCTTCCCACAGTGCATTTATCGCCCATGCGAAGCATATCATACGCCTCGTCCGATGGCCTTGAAATACAAGCTTATCTAACATTGCCCAAAGGGTTTGGCGAGAAGAATTTGCCCTTGGTTGTGCTTCCTCATGGTGGCCCTTGGGCTCGCGACCGTTGGGGATACAGCTCATACGTGCAGTTCCTGTCAAATAGAGGATATGCTGTACTTCAGCCAAACTTCAGAGGGTCAAAGGGCTTCGGCAAGGCATTTCTGAATGCCGGGAATGGTCAGTGGGGCGAACTTATGCAGGACGACATTACCTGGGGCGTTAAGTATTTAATCGATCAGGGTGTAGTGGACAAAAACCGTGTGGGCATTTTTGGAATCTCTTATGGGGGTTACGCTGCTCTTGCTGGATTGGCATTCACACCTGATCTTTATGCGTGTGGAATTTCCTTTGTAGGCCCATCGAATCTATTCACGCTGCTTAATTCTATCCCTCCCTACTGGGAAGCAATTCGTAGCACTTTCCATGTTCGAATTGGTAACCCCACAACCGAGGAAGGTTTAGCGCAGATTAAAAGGCAGTCGCCCCTTTTCTCAGCAGAGAAAATTTCCGCACCTTTAATGGTTGTTCAGGGACAAAACGACCCAAGGGTTAAGAAAGCCGAATCGGATCAAATTGCTGTAGCTCTTCGCGACAGAGGATTCACAGTAGAGTATCTAAACGCTTCCGACGAAGGGCATGGCTTTGTTCGTCCAATCAATAATATGGCATTTATTGTTGCCATGGAGATATTTTTAGCAAATCATCTGGGCGGGAGATATCAGAAAGAAATTCCCGAAGATGTAGCCCAACGATTACAGGAAATTACCGTCGATGTAAATACGGTTACAATTGAGGAATAGTTTTTTACCATTTCGTAATTGAAAGAAGCGCC
>CAZBBA010000072.1:0-20457 GCA_964490015.1 uncultured Rikenellaceae bacterium | reverse complement strand
AAGGATACCAACGACACCCGCGAGTCGGCTGCCATTTACGTGGCTGATCAGCTACTCGACGATCAGGGCTCAATCCATGTTTACGACCCCAAGGTAAAGCCTCAGCAGATGTATTCGGATCTTAACTACCTAAATACCCGTCCCGAGGAGGGAAACAAGAAATTATTAACCGTTTGTTCCGATCCCTATGAGGCCGCTAAAGGTGCTCATGCCATTGCCGTGCTAACCGAATGGGACGAGTTTAAATCCTACAACTGGCAACGCATCTTCGATTCCATGCTAAAACCCGCCCATATCTTCGATGGACGGAATATACTGGATCATAAAGAACTGATGAGTATTGGATTTAAGGTAAAGGCTATTGGGAAGGCGTACTAAAAAGATGGGTCACAAAGGTCACTAAGTATTCATTAAGGACTCTAAGAAAAGAACGAAACACCTTTGTATATTTTGTGAAACACAAAAATGACCACAAAAACCACTAAGTCGGCACTAAAGACACGAAGAAAAGATTAAGAATCTTTGTGTCCCATTGTGTATCCTTTGTGTCTCCGCCTGCTGCGGGCAGGCTTTGTGCAACAAAAAGGAAGAATCATGAAGAAGGTTCTGAAGGCATTAAAAACCTTTGTGTCCCTTTGTGACTTCTTTGAGTATTTTGTGAAACTTAAAAGTATTACTATCAATGCAAAAAGTACTAGTAACCGGCGGCACCGGATATATTGGATCCCACACTGCCGTTGAGTTAATTGAGGCAGGATTCGAGGTTGTTATTGTCGATAATCTCTCGAACTCCTATGCTGATTCCATTGATGGGATAGAAAAAATCACTGGCATTCGCCCAACCTTTATCAAGGCCGATTGCGCCTCGTTAGAGCAAATGCAACAGGTTTTCAACAGTCATCCCGATATTAATTCGGTGATCCATTTCGCTGCCCTAAAGGCCGTTGGCGAATCGGTTCAAAAACCCCTAGAGTACTACAGAAACAATATCTACTCGCTAATAAATCTGCTTGAAATACTTAAGGAAAATGGTGGTCATTTGGTGTTTTCCAGTTCCTGCACTGTTTACGGTCAGCCCGATGTGCTTCCCGTTACTGAATCATCTCCCATAAAAAAAGCCCTTTCACCATACGGCAACACAAAGAAGATTGCTGAGGATATTATTGCCGACACAATTCATTCTACTAATAATATCTCTGGAATTGCGTTACGCTACTTCAACCCCATTGGCGCCCATCCCAGCGCTCATATTGGTGAGTATCCCATGGGCAAACCCGATAACCTTGTCCCCTTTATCACCCAAACCGCCAAGGGTATTTGGCCCGAGTTAAAGGTTTTTGGCTCCGACTACGATAGCCCCGATGGCACCGCCATCCGCGATTACTTCCATGTGGTCGATCTGGCCAAAGCGCATGTGATTGCCCTTTCCCGTTTAATTGATCAAAAAAATAAAAGTCCATTCGAGGTCTTCAATGTTGGTGCAGGCAAAGGCGTAACCGTGCTCGAGATTATTAAATCGTTCGAGAGGGCAACCGGAGCTAAGGTAAACCACTCATTAACCGGTCGCCGTCCCGGCGATATAGAAAAGGTTTGGGCTGATACAACTTATGCCGAATCGGAACTTGGCTGGAAATCCCAACGAACCCTTGAAGAAGCTCTACTCTCGGCCTGGAACTGGGAAAAAAGGATTGGGAAATAAAGTAGCCTTTGGCAATTAGCTGTTAGCCATTAGAAACACCAATAGCCACAGGAGAACCAGAACTTTAAACCCTAAACGTAGAATCTATCTTCATTAGGCAGCCGCAAAATCTCATCATCTCGACAACCTCTAAAATACTCGGTTTCCGAGACACAGCCACGGCAAAGTACGCCGTTCGTACGAGACTCGGCGCTCGACGAAGTAATATTCTAACGTCATCGATGTCTAAAAAGTCCTTAGTGGACCTTTGTGAAAAATTCTGTGAATCTTTATGTTATATTTAAAATAATATTACCCTAAGATATACACAAAGTATAAACACAGAGAAAAAGAGAATAGAAATGATCTTTAGGCTTTTGAAACACCCTCCCTTTTTTTACCTACTGGAACGCTGTGCCATCTTTGTGGAATCTCTGCGTAATTATTTTTTCAATGTTTTCACCAAGGTCGGCTCCTGTTCCGCTATTTACGTTTGATTTATTCCACTTTCCCTTTTCCGCTGCCTCCACTCGAACTTTTCTGCCTGCCAGCAGATACCCAACCCCCGAAAAATCTGTCTCTCCACTAATTTTCCGCACTAAAACCAGCTTTGATTTCGCAAAACATATTCAAAAATATTTGGAGAAATCCAAATTAACCATACATTTGCAATCGATATGCAGCAAAATACATAACAACATCAATAAAACTTAAACCAACAATGAGAACAAGCATTAAACACCTTGCCATTATTACAGTGGCTGCATTAATTTCCTTTTCGAGCTGCGACAAGGAGGATCCAACCTATTCTCTAACCCTTACCGTAAACCCCACCGAGGCGGGCGTGGTTACAGGTGCTGGTGAGTACACCGATGGAACAGCAGTAACTATTACCGCAACCCCCAACCAGGGCTTCAAATTTGTAAACTGGGCCATTGGCGATACCGAGCTAAGTACCGAGGCCGAGTTTAGCTACACCACAACATCCGAAGAGGTAACCATTGCCGCTAACTTTAAACGGACTACGGTAACGGTTGGCGCTCAGCTTAACACCGAGCATGGTGGCTTCCTATCAATTTCTGAAAGAAAAGTGTACAGTCAAGCAGATGCGGCAGCGGCTCAAGATAAGATTGATATCCTTTGTTTTTACGAGGAATATAAAGAAAACTTTATAACTTTAGCTGCTCCGGGCTCTAACATCAAGGATATCTTTACCGGCGAAACAGCTCCCGAGTTCTGGGAAACAAAGAATCAAACCTACTTTACTTTGCCCACCTCCCCAATTACTGCCGAGCAGTTCAATGCCCTTAACGATGGCGACGCAGCCATTGAAACCTACTACAATGCCGAGCAAACAAGCGGAAACAGGATGTCGAAAAACCTACAGGTAGGTGATATCCGTTGCTTTAAAACCGCCGATGGCACCTTTGGAATCCTATTGGTGAAGGAAGTGGGTCAGGGTGAAAATGGCTACGCAACATTTGAGGTTAAAACCAAGTAATCTGTTTTCTCTATACTCAACCATTAACCCTGAGAGGAACTTCCCACCTCTTGGGGTTAATAATTTAAGCAAGATATTTAGTCCCTATGTTTAAGTTTTTTATGAGAAGCACGTATTCAACAACTATCCTAAGAATACACCAACTAAACCGCATTGAATTATGGTTAGATATTTTTTAACCCTGCCCATAGTAATTCTAATGCTTGGGTGCGGTGGCGATAAGCCCAAAGAAACACAGCCCACCATAGAGTTCCAAGCAGGAACCTTTACCCAGAATGGCGAGGAGGTGCCGCTAGGGGGAAGGCTCTCCTTTGGCATAGTGGCCAACGGTGGAGGCGAACCGCTTACCAATATCCGCGTGCAGAGGATTACCCCAACACAGGTTATAACGGAATCCGATCTGGGGTTATTTGTAACCGATCAGGACTATTCCTACACGCTTAATGCGGTAAAATCGAATGCCCCTCAGGAAATATGGCGATTTATGGCCATGAATGCCAACCGCGACTCAGCTACCCTTACCCTAACCGTTAATCTAGGAGAGGGTACAGCCTATGGCGCCATCAAGCACTTTGAGTCGATTAAAATAGGTATGCAGGATAACACCGAGTTTCCCCATTTTCTCGATGTTACAACAGGCACCACCTACACCCCCCAAACAGTAGCCGGCAACGAAGCGGCTGTCGATATTCTGGCCTTTGTGTACTACACTGGTGGCAAATGGTCGCCAACGCTTAACTGTCCCCAGTACACAACCGCTCCAAGCTACTACCCCGTGGTTAGCAGCTGGACAACCCGCAACTCCACGGTTTACGATTACAACGCCACCGACAACGATCTGGTTAAGCTCGATGAGTTCCTGGCTGCCAGCAACGACAGCCTGCTGGTAAACTCGTTCAAACCGGGTACATCTAGCGGAAACTGTAAGTTCAGCTACACGGGTAAGCTTGTACCATTTAAAACTCAACAGGGAAAGTATGGTATTATTCGGGTTAAACATGCCGATATAACTTCCGATGGATACATGGAGCTGGAGATTAAAGTGCAAGAGTAACCTGGCAAAAGCTGTAATTCTAATTCGTTAATTAGCTGCGCCCATTTTTTTAGGTCGTGGCATTACTTCAAATTGTTGCATGAACAAGATAGCCATCATAATTTTAATTACCCTAATTCCTTTGGCTGCGATATCGCAAAGCAATGTTAGGGGAGTCGTAAGCGATAAAAATTCGGGCAAACCGCTCGAAGGTGTTCATATTACCCTTGGGCAGCAGGGAACAGCAACCTCAGCAAAAGGCGAGTTTGCCTTTAGCAACCTTAAAGCAGAAAAGTATTCCGTAAGTGCAACCCTGGTGGGCTATAAACCTCAACAAAAAAGCATTCAGCTTACTGAGGGTGATAACAGAGTCAATTTTCAGCTTGTGGAGGACGAGCTGTTTATCGATGAGGTTGTGGTTTCGGCAACCCGCACCGAGAGCCGTATTGGTGATATCCCCGGCAGGGTAGAGGTAATTACCCCCGAAAGAATTGCTCTTACATCGTACCAGAGCGTCGATGAGCTATTGGCTTTGCTCCCCGGCGTGCATACGGCGCGTTCATTTGGATTATTCTCGTTTCGTGCAACCGTATCGATGCGCGGGGTAAGCGCCAAGGAGCAAGCTCGCACACTTGTCTTGCTAAACGGTGTCCCCGTAAACAAAGCCGATGGGGGTTCGGTGAACTGGAATCTAATCTCCACTGGGGAGATTGAGCGCATTGAGGTGATAAAAGGCCCAGGATCCGCTCTGTATGGCGGAAACGCCATGGGTGGCATTATCAACGTGGTTACTCGCAAACCCAAGGAGAAGATTGAGGGTAGCGTTTCGGCTCAATACGGAACCTACAACACCAAGGGTGTAAACGCCAAGCTGGCGGGCAAGCTAAACAACGGCTTCTACTGGGCGGCCAACGGCTTGTTTCGTAACAGCGATGGCTACATCACACATTCAATTGCCGATCGGCTCGAGAATCCATATGTTGTAAAGTCGACTTTCGAGGAGAAGGTGGTTCACTTTAAGAGTGGTTACGATGGTGGCGAGCGGTTTGTGGCCGAGGTGGACTTTACCCTTTTCGATGATGTGCGAACCACCGGCGAGCAGGTTTACCAACCCCTAGGCAATACCCGCGAGTACGACACATACCAAATCCGCTCCATTTTCAGGGGCAAAGTGGGCCAGGTTGCCTGGTCCGCATCAACATTCTTACAGCGCGAGTACTACAAGCGCGTTAGCGAGTGGATGAAGGACGACTACACATGGTACGATGTGCTCTCGCTTCGCAGCGATTACGGCGTTCTCACCAGCGCCAACTATACCAAGGGAATTCATACTTTTACCGGTGGTGTTGACGTTCGGCTTGGCGAGGTTGATGCCTCCGATGTGTACTACACCTCTACCGATAAGGTTGATAATAGGGGCAAAATGGACTTTTATGGCCTTTACCTTCAGGATGAGATTAGCCTTTTGGATAACAGGCTTAACATCACGGCTGGTGTAAGGTACGACTATGCCCGATTCTACGATGGTGAGTTTTTGATTCACTCCCCATCGGCTGAAACCAACTTTATGCATGGCTACCAGTTTACGGATCATGAAGCTGTAAGCTGGGGCGCCTTTAGCCCCAGGCTATCGATGCAGTTTAAGCCCAACGACACCTACAGGGTGTACGCCAGCTACAGCAGGGGTTTCCGTCCCTCGGTACTCGACGATTTGTGCCGATCGGGCCGCGTACGCGGTGGGTTTAAGGTGGTGAATAAGAATCTTACACCCGAATACCTCGATAATTTTGAGATCGGTGGCGATTATAAACCTGCCGAAGGCATTAAGCTGGCCGCAAGTGGATTCTACTCCAAGGGAAAGGATTTCCTTTACTATGTGTCAACCGGCGATTCCATCGACATGGGATTTATCAGGCCAATTATGATACCAGCAAATATTTCCGGTGTTGATATCCTTGGATTTGAAACCGATTTTACTGCTACACCCATTCGTCATCTTACCCTTTTTGGCAGCTATGCCTTTGCCCATTCAAAAATCAGCAAGTACAATCCCCAGGAGGCAAACATTAGCTTACCCGACGACTATGTTCTTCCTGCAGAACTCGACCTAACAGGTAAATTCCTAACCGATGTGCCCATGCACTCATTCCGATTAGGCGCTCTGTTTCGTCACCGGTGGATTAACGCCAGCATCACTTCGCGCTACACGGGTAAGATGTATATCAACGATTTAAATGCCTACGACGATTGGGTTCTCAGTAATCAGCTCCCCGCAGCATTTACCGTCGATCTCAAGCTGTCGCGCGAGCTCTTTCACCATATCGACCTGTCGCTGAACGTGCAGAATATCCTCGACAAGAAAATCTACGAGAGTAGTATGTCCGTTGGGCCAGGCCGATTCATTATCCTAGAGATTAAAGCAAAAATCTAATAAAACTTATATTCTATTTGGTATGAAAAGATCATTGTTACTAGCAGTTCTTGTAATTGTGTTATTATCATCATGCAACATTATACCCGATGCCATTTCGGGAGCAACGCGTGGCTACAATGCCGATGGGAATAGCTTTTACCATCGAACCGACGAAACCAAGCTGAAACCGGGTGAGCTGAAGGTTGAGGGCGAGGTGAAGAATCCCGGCAAGGTTAAGTTCAAAAGATATTTAAAGCGCGAGGTTTTGCACAAAATGGCTGTTCAGGGTGATTCGGGGAAAGTGGTTTTTTCCGGAGCCTACCGTTATAGGGGGTATTCGCTCTTCGATCTGCTTAATCCCTTTAAACTCGACAAGAAGAATGCCGAGGAGTTTGTTCCTGCCACCGATGTGTACATTATTGTTGAAAACGATAAGGGCGATCGCGTCACCTTTTCGTGGGCCGAGATATTCCTAAACCACTCCATGCACCAGGTAATAATTGCCACCGAGCAGGCTAGCATCGAACCCTATAAGGTAGAAGTTGATTACCCCAAGGGCAATGTGTGGAAGCTGGTTGCTGGTGGCGATCTGTTCGCTTACCGCGAACTTGAGAATCCCACCAGGATCATTGTCCGTTCGTTCGATAAGAAGGAGTATGCCATCAACAGGAAACTTGACGACCCCTATAGCCCAAGCGTTAACCTGGTATTTAACAATGAACTCAAGGCTGTAGTTGATTCAAAAGTTGATAATATTCCTCACTTGCGCTACAGCGCTGTTTTTTACGGCATGGGAATGGGTTACCACGATACACCTACCTTTGAGGGCCCCATGCTTAGGCCATTTGTAAGCGAGCATTTTGAGCCCAACTACTCGGATTGGATGCGCAATGGGGTTGCCTTTGTGGTGGGGAAAGATGGATTTCGTAATGTTTTCAGCGTAAGTGAGCTATTCAATCGGGTCGATCAGGTGGAGCCGATACTGGCCATTCCCGACAACAAGCAGAAAAGCGGTCATTTTAGGCTGTACCATCCCTCGGCATTCTATGCCGATTTCTCAGTGCGGAACTTAGCGGAAATTTACTTTTTTCAGGAGTAGTATAGGCTGCTCCTAAAAGGGTAATAATGGCTTTGGCGAAATATCGGCTGGCTATTTAAATGACCAGTCCATCCAACTATGTTCGATATTGGGGCTAATGATCACCTGTGGTGTTTGCTCCTTTTCGTTAACCAGAATGGATTCCACCTCGATGTGCTTTTTCATATAATCGGCTAGCTCTCCGTAGCTTAGATTTGCGCCACGCTCTTTCATCAGCTTAAGCAGATGATAAGTGAAAAAGCCATGCTGCTGCTCGGTATAGGGTAACGATGATTGCTCGCCGCTACTTGCTGTAAACACCACTAGATTTCCGCTTAGCGGATTTTCGCGTGGACGAACGCGCACCGCCCGTGCTGCCAGCAAGCCCTGATCGCGTGCTCCGCCCGAGAAGCAGGCATCAATAAACACGGTTACTCGCTGCGCCGGATGCTCGGTTAGCCTCTGGTAAAACTCGCTTAGCTTAATGCCATCGGCAGCGTTCTTGCCGCTCACATCAACGGGTATCAGGTAGGGTTCGCGTGTTGCCTCGTCGGGTAAGCCATGCCCGGCGTAGTAAACCACCACCTCGGCTTCGCCGTAGGTGCTTCGGGTTAGCGCATTAATCTTGTTGAGGGCTTGTCGCATTTGCCCCGTGGTGGCATCGAGCAGAAAGGTGATATTTCGCTCGGGAATCCCAAGCACATTAATTGCGTACTCCCGAAAGGCACTGGCATCGTTACGGGCAAAATGCACATTTACCTCGGCAGATAATCCCAGCTGGTGGGTACTGTAGTCCTCGTTGCCAATTATTAAGGCAAACCGACGGGGATTTTCTGCGCCAACTTTTGGAATATCCCTATCCACATCCGAAAATCGCTCAAAGGTGTATTTTGGCTTAGCCTTCTCGGCCTCTACGTAAACAATTTCCCTCTTTACAATGGTATCGGTTCTTACCACAACCGGGTTCGACAAGGGCTGGAGAGCAATGGAGTGGCTGCGGGAATAGCGATTGTTGGCTCCGGTAATTAAATCGACAACACCTGGAACCACAAAAGGGTACCACGAGAAGAACCCCACCAACACATTTCTCGAGGCGTAATCCTTGAACTCAACATAGTTATAGCCCTCCTTTTGAATGCCATAGGTTACCTCGCGCCTCAAGTCCTTGCCCATAGGCTGCTTTCGAGTGATTTTAATCTCGCAGGGTGTGGTTTTATTGATGGGCTTACCGTTAACCAGCACAATGGCTCCAGCGGGTTCGGTTTCTATTTTAACGCGCTGCTTGGTTCCAAACAGAATGGTAGCGCACGAACTCAGTATTATCGAGAATGCTATAAGTGTAGGAATTAGTATCTTTTTCATTGGGCTTGGCTGTTAGAAAAAAAGGCTCCATTTTAACGGGGTAAAGTTAAGTCGTAAACTCATAAATTCAACAAATCAAATGATTTCTATGAATTTTTCTCGAAGAGTTGCTTGGCAATATACCTCACCACATCCACATTCACAGAGTTGCCAAACTGCTTAAATGCCTGCTGCTGGCTGGGGTTTATCGTGTACGATTTCGGAAAACCCTGTAGGTTGGCCGCTTCGCGGGGTGTAATGCGTCGCTTTTCCCAGCCAATAATTGGAACATGTACCATGGCCACCAACGCCGGAAACTCGGTGGGGCTGGTACAGATGATTGTTGTTCATTTTTTAGCGAAAATTCAAGTTTGTTAAATCTATTTCCTAGTTTTTCGACAATTAACTTTAATGTTTTGTTAGTATCTTTGTGATAAAGATATAAATACTAATGACTGATATTAAGAAAGTTAACATTAATGTGATTGGTGATTGTTGCGTTGAAAAACCAACAAGCGATTCATTGAGTAAAGCAATATTAACTCACTATCTTCATAATTTTGAGAATGGTGTATCAAAGCATTATAAAAATGATGCCTTGAATATTATTGACCAATTTATTTCTCACGCTAAGAATGAATATAATATCAGTTTAGAAAAATCTATTTTAATCCAAGAACTTCTAACAGAAGTTTCAGAAATACCTTTCCCTACACCTAAACAATATTCATTCACTTTTATTGACTTATTTGCAGGGCTTGGTGGGTTTAGATTAGCAATGCAAGAACTGAATGGAAAATGTGTATTTAGTAGCGAATGGGATAAGGATGCGCAAAAAACATACAAAGAGAATTTTGGAGAGTATCCGTTTGGTGACATAACTAAACCAGAGGTAAAGAACTTTATTCCTGATAAATTTGACTTGTTGTGCGCAGGTTTTCCTTGCCAACCTTTCTCAAAAGGTGGTTTTCAAAATGGTTTCGAAGATACTAGAGGTACTCTATTTTTTGATATCTGTGAAATAATAGAAAAGCATAAACCTAAGTATCTTCTATTAGAAAACGTTGCAAATCTAGCAAGCCACGATAACGGAAACACTTACAAAGTAATTGCAAAGAGTTTAGATAAACTTGGCTATTTTTTCCCTGAAAAACCATTAATAATCTCGCCTGATAGTTTTGGAATACCAATTTTACGCCCACGTGTTTACATTCCTTGTGTAAGAAAGGAATTTGCGAAAGGCAAAGAGGGCTTAATAAAGAATTTCAGGGAAGAAATTGAAAAACAGTTTATAAAAAACACGTTTAGCATTGACAAAATTATTGACCTGAAAATTGAAGATAGCATAACCCCTTACGAAGAGAGAGTCCTAGAAATGTGGGATGACTTTTATAAGGGAATCGATATGAAAGTGATTGGTTTTCCTATTTGGATGGAATTTTTTAAATACGATGGCGATTTGAATCAATTTCCACTTTGGAAAGCTAACTTCATTTCAAAAAATATAAACCTATATCAACGGAATAAAAAATTCATTGACAGTTGGCTTAAAAAATATGACAACCTTGATTGGTGTGTAAAAACACATCGAAAAATGGAGTGGCAAGCGGGAGATAAATATGAAAGCGTTTTTGATTGCTTAATTCAGTTTAGACCGTCAGGTGTAAGAATTAAGAAGCCAGATAAGTTCTCAACGTTAGTAGCAATGAACCATCGTCAAATCATTGGAAAACTCAAAAGAAAAATATCCGTTGAAGAATCTAAACTTTTGCAATCATTCCCAAAAGAGTACAAACTTGTTGGCACACCAAATATAATTTTAAAACAACTTGGCAATTCTGTCAATGTAACTGTACTCAAAGCAATTTTCAATACACTTTCTAAAAACTATTAATCCTTTATCATAAATAATTGATTGAGAAGTTAAAACAAAACAACAAAATAATAATCAACTCGGATATTGATGGAGTTATTAGCGGTTTGTTGTTAAGTAATTTTTGCAATTGTGAAGTTGTTGGTTTTTCAAACAGTGCCGACAAGGTTTGGCTTGACACTTCAAAATGCAACTCTATCTATGATGGTGTTTACATTGATATTTACGTTCCGAACGAAAGTACAATTACAATTGACCAGCATATTGTTGCAATAAACAATCAACATTTCGAAAGAATTAAAACTAATAAAAACAAGATTAACCCAAACATATACAATCCAAGATTCTTACTTCCAAATAGTTCATACATAAAAAAATATCCATTTGGCACCTGTCATTTCATCATTTCAATGCTATGTAAGCAAGGTATTAACTTGTCAAGCATTAGTTTTAAGAATTCATCAGATGGTTTAATGTTCATAGACTATCTTCTAAGAGCTGATGATGCTATGAATACTTCACTTTCTAAGTATAAGATTAATGCTCAAGAATGGTGGAATTGGCTTTTCGACTATTCTAACAAATCTGATATAATTAAAACTCTTACATCTTACTTATATTCAATTGACATTGAGCGTGCAACTAAAATAAAAACTCAGATTACCGACAGATTAATAAATCAATTTAAATGCGACAGACCTGATGGTGGCATCATTCAAATAATAAATGAAAAAGGCAAATTGAAGCAAAATGCTCTTGACTATATTCAATTTATTTCAGACTTAAGCAACCTGAATTGCTTTGATTTAAACATTTCTCTCAAAGAGTTCAAGGGTGTTAAGAAAAGAACTAGACTCACAAATAATCAGCAAAATGAACTAATACTTCGAAATTCAGTAAATGGAGAAAAAGTATTTTCATATGCTTTTGTAAGAACCTTTGATAATGCAGATTATTTCAGTTATACCATAATGGAAAATCAATGAAACAAATTGAACAAATATCTAAAAACAATATTGTTACTGACTTTGACGAAAAGTTAACACCAAATGAAATCAAAGGTATTTTAAAGGCGGACTTTGAAATAATAAACGAATCAAATCCCTATACCTGTATTGTAAATCAAAAGGAAATAAAAATATATGTAAAACAAATAACCTATTTAGGGCATCCTCACTTACCTTTCAAAAAAAGAATTCAGATTTCTAGAGGTTGGCAAGTAGGGTTAAGTGAAGAAAATGCCTATTTAATGGGTATTTATAAGTATAAAGACACAATACTTTATACACTTTTTGATAAAACGAATTTTATAACACGTGTTACCAATAATTCTTCTGCTCACGTCTCAACTTTCGATCTATTAAATGCACAACAAAAAGGGATTTTCACAAAACAAGACATTCGAGGAAATGTAATAACCTGTGTAAGAAAAGACTTAATAAACTATGTTCTTTCCAAAATTGTTAGCAATGAAAGTATTCTAAGCCAAGAAATTTTGTTATTTGAAGATTTTAAACTTACTCTAAACTCTATCTACCACGGTATTGAATGCTATTCTGAACTAATATCAAATAATTATCGAAATAAATTTCAACCAGAATGGTTTGGTTTCTTTCTTGAATTCAAATTTGAAACTTTTTTAGAGGAAAACCCTAATTACAAATCTATTTGTTGGTATCAATCAAAAAAATCAAAAAATGACATTGACTTAGATTTGAATTTTAACAATGAGTTTCTTGGCGACTTAAAAACACATTCTAATGAATCAAGTGCTATTTTAGGAAATGATACAGTGAATATAAACAAGGCGCTCAAAAAATATGGTAAATTATGGTATATTGTTTATAATCATAATACATTCCGTGATTCAGATAACAACTTTGAAGTAACCATTTTTTGGAATACAGAACAAAAGAAAGATAATTTAATGAGTTATTCCAAGAAAATGAAGAACAGAATTGAATTAACTGATTTTATGATACTTGAAATAAATGAGTATAATAATAAATACTTATCAGTTTTTAATCAAGGAATTAACTCTAATAAATTACCAAGGGAACCGAAAATAAAAATCGACAAGAAAATGATTAATAACTTTCTAATATATAGCTCAAAGTTTTAAATAATAGAAGCCTTAAAACTTCTATAGAATTGCTATTTACTCTTATTTGGTCTATAAGTTAAGCCTACTTCTGCATTCGTATTTAAAAAGAAAGTTAGTAAAACAAGTAATCTGATTTTGCTTGCCGGCTTTCGAGAAAGCTTGGCAAGGAAACCCTGCACACAGCACATCGTGCTGAGGGATTTGATCCTCGGGAACCCGGGTTATATCGAAAGCAGGATTTATACCAAAATTTTTCTGGTAGGTTTCGATGGCAAACTTGTTTATCTCGGATGCGAAAACGCATTTCCCCCCCAGGCTCTCCATGGCAATATGAAAACCACCAATCCCAGCGAAGAGATCAATAAATGTAAAGCTATGCATTAGGATAATTTAGCCCACAAAAAAAGCGTAAAGATTGCAAAGTAAAAAGCATTTTCACAATTAATCCTTACCAACATGCAATATTAGCTTGTTTCGAAGAAGTTAATGGAGTCTTTCAGCTTTTCGGCATTGGAGGCAAGCAGCTTCGAGTTGGCAGAGATATCGTTCGACACCTGAATGGTAACGTTGGTGATTTCCCTGAGTCGCACCAAATCGGCATCGCCATTGCGTTTCCCCTTATCGCTTGAGTCGATAATCCGCTTAATGTGGTACGATGTCT
The DNA here is from genome assembly GCA_964490015.1 of uncultured Rikenellaceae bacterium. Classification (GTDB taxonomy): domain Bacteria; phylum Bacteroidota; class Bacteroidia; order Bacteroidales; family Tenuifilaceae; genus Perlabentimonas. Next base: position 6,775 of record CAZBBA010000072.1, on the reverse strand, counting down.
GTTGAATTTCACCCACAATGGCGCTAAGGCTGGCCAGCGACTCCTCGGCAATGCTAATGCTCTGGTTCGAAATGACATCGATTTGATTGGCGGCCACGCGGCTCTGCTCGGCCAGTTTTTGAATCTCCTTGGCCACAACCGAGAATCCCTTTCCGTGCTCGCCCGCGCGAGCAGCCTCAATGGCGGCATTAAGGGCAATAAAGTTGGTTTTGCTGTAGATATCCTGTATCACCTGTATTCGTTCCACAATGCTCTTGAGCGACTCAACCGTTTTCTCCACCTTTTTAACACCACTCGAAATGCTTTGCACAGCCTGCTGCGAGATATTCTCGATATCGAGCATCGACTGGTTTACCTTTACCGTGAACAGCTCCTGATCGTTTCCCGCATCCATTACCCTATCGGAGTTGAGGTTGAGCGATTGCGTTGCCTCCAGAATGGAATCGGTGCCGTTGGAGATATCGAGCAGTATGGAGCGCAACTTTGTAATCATCCCCTTTAACGCAACAATTAGCTCGCCATCGCGCTGACTAAGCGATCGCTCCAAATCTTCCGTTAAATCGCCTTGCGATATGCGCATGGCAAGTTCAGTAATCTCGTGAAACGATTTTGATGTTTCGTCGAGCGCCAGAGCCAAATCTCCCACCTCGTCGTTTCGCTTAATGCTTATCGACTGGCTAAAATCACCATTACTACAACGCTTGGCGTAGGCCGCAACACCAATCAACGGGCTAATAATATAGTGGGCAACCAACCATATTACAATCACCGAAATAAGCAACCCAATAATGGCCACAATAATTATCTGCGAGATGCTCTTGTGGGTTTGGCTCAGGATTTCATCAACGGGAACCGCAACACCCATACTCCAGGGGGTAACCGATTCGCCAATTTTGATGGGGGCAAACGATACGTATGTGGGCACGTTAAGCTCGTGGTGAAAACTCTCAATGGAAAACTTATCACCCCGCTTAATGCGTTCAATCAGTGCACTATTTGTTTCAGCGGTTCCCTGAGGAATTGATACGGGTTGGTTTATTAAATTCTGATTGGGATGCGCAACATATACACCCAAATATGAAATGAGGAAAACGTAGCTGTTGGGGTAGGGGTGTAGGTCACGAACTTTATTTTGAAGCTCCTCCAGCGAAATGTCAACACCCACCACGCCAATATACTTTCCGTTGCGTTTTATGGGCGAGATAAAGCTGGTCATTAAAACCTCTGGCTCTCCTGCGGAATATGAGTAAAGGTAAGGTTCTTCGGCTGTTTCAATGGCATCGCGTTTAATTCGCTCGTAGTCGCCGCTATCTCCATCAAGATTTTTAAACTCATTCTCGTTGAAAATTTTCCCGTTGCTTCGCCAGTAATTTTCAACAAAACGTCCGTGCGACTTTGTCCAGGCAGGGTCAATCTCGCTGAGCTCCCAGCTGTCCCATAGTGCATAGAAGTGTGGGTTTTTCTCGAATACGCCTTTATACAAAGCCCGCACAAATTCCTCGCGTTTCTCGCTGGGAAAAACGGTATAATTCTCAAAGGCTTGGGCTAGCGTGCGAATTACCATCATATCGTTGTTAAACTCTCCTGTGGTTACATTGGCTTTCTCGCTGATAAAAGCATCAAGGTACTTTGTGGCATCTCTAAAAGCCGTATTCTTGATGTTTACCCAGATTATGGATATAGATGCGATGTAAATAAGTGCAACGGTACCTATAATGCCCGCGAGCATTTTTGCCCGAATTCCTAGTCTGATGGACATGATAACCAATTTATAATATTTCAACTACCTTAAAACAAGGATTATAAATATATAAATAAAATTGATTGGTTTGCATTGCAAATGAGGAACTGGGTAACTTTTTTCGAATATTCTTTAGAATTATTGGAGTTGAGGAGACATAGAAAACCTTTTTAATGACTAAGCCCAGACTATTTTTTGACTAAACTTACTATTTTTGTGACACTCACATTTAGCAAAACCTAATTTATCGCCCTATGAAACGAATTGCCAGTTTGTTGATTGCACTTTTTATCCTCACGCTTACCCTACAGGGTCAAACCAAAGCAAAGGTAGATTACAAAAAACTCGACAAGTACTACACTCAAATGGCTAAGGATTGGGATGTTCCCAGCATAGCCATCGGAATTGTTAAGGATGGTAAACTGGTTTTCATCGGAGCATATGGCGTTAAGGAGGTTGCTAAGTCTGAAAGCATTGATGCCAATACCCTTTACGGTATTGCATCGAACTCTAAAGCGTTTACTGCAACAATTCTGGCCATGCTGGTTGAGGAGGGAAAGATTGGCTGGAACGATAGGGTTCGCGATTACCTGCCCTACTTCGAGGTTTACGATCAGTGGGTGAGCAATCAGGTTACCATTCGCGATCTGCTTAGCCACAGGGTAGGGTTGGGCACCTTTAGCGGCGACGTGATGTGGTATAAATCCGATTTTACCGCCGAGGCTATTGTTCGGCGAGCTAAGCATATTCCTTCGGCATTCGACTTTAGGGCTGGTTATGGCTACTCAAATATAATGTACATTGCCGCTGGCGAGGTAATTCGCGCTGTGACCGGAAAAAGTTGGAGCGATAATGTGAAGGAGCGAATTTTTGAGCCCCTTGGAATGAACCGCACCACAACATCTCCTAAAAATCTCGATGGAATTGGAAATTTTGTTACACCCCACGCCCGCGAAAACGAAGTGAATATCCCCATAGGCTGGGAGGACTGGGAGGAGATTGGCGCCCTGGGTGGAATTATCTCCAGCGTTAACGATTTGGCCAAGTGGATGATCTTTAACCTTAATCATGGAATGAATGGTAAGGATACGCTGTTAACAGTACGAAACTTCAACCTGCTATGGACTCCTCACAGTAACTTTGTGGTAGATCATACCCGCGATAATGATTTTAATCGTCACTTTAGCGCTTATGGATTGGGCTGGGGCCTAAGCGATTTTCATGGCCGCCTACGCGTGGGACATACCGGTGCAATCGATGGTATGCTAACCGCAGTTACACTAATCCCCGACGAAAACCTTGGTGTAGTAGTGTTAACCAATGGCATGAAAAGCCCTTACGCGGCAGCTACTAACTACGCGTTGGAGCTATTCCTGGGTATTACTCCACGCGACTGGTCGGCACAAATGCTCGAAAGAACCAATGCCCGCCAGCAGGCCGATACGCGCATTTCGAGCCGGAAGGAGAAACGGGTGCTAAACACAAACCCATCATTACCGCTAAACGATTATGCGGGAACCTACCGCTCCGATATTCATGGGGACATCAACATCACGTTAGTGAATAATGAGTTGCGAATGGAGTTTGAGCATTCCAAGTACCTTGCGGCAACCCTGCGCCATTGGCATTACGATGTGTGGGAAATTGTATGGGATAACACTCACGCGTGGTTCAGCTTTGGCACGGTTAAGTTCAGCATGGATAATAATCTTAAGATTTTGGGGATCGATTTTGATGTTCCCAATGACGATATCTTTTTTGAGGAGCTTAAGCCTTACCGGGTTAAACAAGTGTTTTAGCATATAACAATATCGTAGTTTTCGTCGAGAAAAAGTTCCTTTTTCAAATGATAGTCCTACTAATTATAGGAATATTCCAATCGGCACTTCTGGTTTTCTTGCTGCTCACCAAGAAGCCTAAGGGTGTTGCCGATTATATCCTATCGGGCTACCTTTTCATATCTGCCATCACTTTGCTATTTGCCTATCTTGAGATTTGGTCTCGAAACCAAGGGTATTCACATCCTTGGCTCATTAATCTCTCAACACCTCTTATCCTTCTAATTGGCCCAAGTCTATGGCTTTACGTAAAGTCGCTTACTACTCAAACATTCGAGTTTAAAACCGTTTACATACTGCTTTTAGTCCCGTTTTTGTTAGTGCTAGCTCTATTAGTATCTGCAAATTACATTTCCCCGGGTGATATTAAGATTGAGACTGACAAAACTGAAGCATTCCGTAACGATATGGTTTTCTTCATTATCATGGGACTGATTGCGCTATCGAACGTGGGGTATACGCTTTGGGGACTTTTGTTGATTCGGGGGTACAGAAAACGGCTACAAACATTCTTCTCAAGAACTGAACATATCGACCTTCGATGGTTAAGATTTCTGCTGATTTCGGCACTGGTAAGTTACGCCAGCATCAGTGTGCTCTACATTGTTGATACAGCATTTGTTCTAATGAGCTACCAAACCCTTCAGCTTACTGGTTTTGGAATTGCATCGCTTTTCGTTCTCGCGATTGGGTTTGTTGGGCTAAAACAGGGTAGTATATTCACCTCAGTGCCCGAACATTTCAATATGGAAAAGGCTGCAGGTTTAAACGAGAAAAGTTTGCCCCTCAGCGATCATGAGGAAGGTTTTGTGCATAGCCTACTAAAGCACATGAAGGACAGAAAGCCCCACCTAAACCCCGAACTTACCATAAGTAAGCTTAGCCACGATTTGGGTTGTGCTCCCGATTACCTCTCTGCAATAATCAACGGGAGGCTTAATATGAATTTTTTTGATTTTGTGAATCACCATCGAATTGAGGAGTTTAAGCGACTTGCGTGCAATCCTCAGAGCAAGAATCTAACCCTAATAAGCCTTGCCTACGATAGCGGCTTTAACTCCAAGGCCACCTTTAACCGCGTGTTCAAGAAAGAGGTCGGATGTACCCCAAGTGAGTACTTGAGTAGGTTATCATTCTAGAGAAAATTCTTTGTCTGAAGATTTTCCAACCCCTGGATTTGTGTAAATGTTTGTGCGAAATCATGAACGTTTTCTCACCAAAAACTTGACAAACGAATTCTAATGGCCTAAATTTGTATATTATTTCCTCTTAAGCAGTTAGAGCATTGCTTTTTTAACGCATCTTCAATTTCCTCGCCTTTCTAGTTTGCGCCTTTTGATTTTGTTTACTAACCAAAACTTACGAAAATGGAAAAAGCAGTAAAGCTATTGCTGGCAGTACTAATTATGTTCAGCTGCCAAGATGTTAAGGAGTTAACCCCCCAAGAGAAGGAGGTGATCTCGAACGAGGTTAAACAGGCCAGTACCAGTTACTGGGAGTTAAGTCGAGACTTGACAAGAGAAAATTATGAAATTTGTAAGTCTTATTACGACAGAAATTTTGAATCTCTGTGGCAAACAGAACCCGTAATCGCAATTTTTAATCTTAACTACGTGAAAAGTTATGATGAATTTTTTAAAAAATTTGATGAGATTTTCGTGAATAGAGCCTCCGTAGATTTTATCATAACAAATCAATTCCTGAGCGTGTTGTCAAAAGATGTGGTAGTTGAAGTTATTGAGATGGATTATTCCATAACAAGTAGGACTGGAGAAACTTTTGGCCCATTTGAGACAGTATTTACATGTATATGGCATAAAAGCTTAAGTGGGTGGAAGTATTTTCATGTTAACCAAGCATACAGAAAAAAAATTGAAGAATAAATACAACGATATTTAACCCAACCCAACCCCAATGAAAAGAATAGCAGTTATACTACTGGTCGCAACAATCCTTGCTGGTTGTCAAAGCCCAACCGAGCCCGAAAACGGCTCAAAAGTCTACCTAAATCACGCTGAGCAGTTTGTGCTGCCGTCAAGCCAGGTTGAGGGCGAGGTATACACCATTCAGGTTTGCCTGCCTTTTCAGTTCGATAAAAGTAAAACTTACCCCGTGCTTTATCTCCTCGATGGCGACAGGCATGTAGGAGTTGTAAAGGGTATATCCGACATACTAAATTTTCGAATAGGATCCTTTAAGAGTCACATAGATGATATAATTCTTGTGGGCATACTCTATAATCAAACCGACTCGGTTTGGTGGGCCAACCGCTCAAGGGATTATACCCCAACGCTTGACACTGTTACGCCCTTTGGCAAAAACTGGCCATTGGCTGGTGGAGCCGACAGGTTCCTCGATTTTATTGAGAAAGAACTTCATCCTGCTATTCTAGCTAAGTACCCAATAGACGAGACAAAAACGGGCATTGCAGGCACATCGTTTGGCGGCCTGTTGGCTGCTTATGCATTCCTTACCCGCGATCAGCTTTTTGATCGCTACATAATTATTTCACCCTGCGCCGTTTGGGACCAGGAGCTGTTGCTCAAGCTTGAAGAGGATCGATTCGAACAGAATAAAGACTACAGCCGTCGGCTTTACTTGTCTGCAGCTTCCCACGATTCGCCTTTTTTGGTTACCGATCCTGCTGTTCGATTCTTTGAGGCGCTGAAATCAAAACCCTATGGGGATTTAGCATTATACTACGATTACTGCGAGAACGAAACCCATATTTCAACTTTTCCTCGGGCCATATCCTCCGGATTACGATTCTGTTATCCCCCAAATTAGACCAAATTTTACCAGAATAAAAAGGAGTATCATTTTATTGATACTCCTTTTTGTGTGAGTTGAGACCTCTTTTCCGAAAGATAATACCATCGTGACTTGTTCCACACCTTTCTTTGCGTCATCAAATCAAAACTTTAAGTGATGCAAAAAATTATTTATCTCATTGTGTTTGGACTAATGCTTCTTTCATTTGGGTGTTCAACCAAAACCATCACCAGCGAGAATGAACCATGGAAGCCCACATTTAGGGTTCAGCTTGGCACCAATAAAGGCGGGATAGTTGAGAACACCGATTTGTCGGTAATCCCCAATACCGAGGTCGATGCCTACTCAGGTGCAACCAGCAAAGGGTTAAATGCCAGCGGCAAAGTTATTCTCCCCTTAAAAAGGAATGCTATCGAAACTGGGG
>CAZBBA010000071.1:0-21174 GCA_964490015.1 uncultured Rikenellaceae bacterium | reverse complement strand
GTTTTTGGTGAGGTAGAAACCAACAGCCTCCCAAACCAAGCTGTTGCAACTCTGAGATAGGGTATAGATTCACATGCTTATAATACCCTTCACAGCTATTTGGCATTGCTTTCTTTTCCTTTTCATTTTCTCAAGTTGAAACGCCAGCCAAGTTTGAGTTCAATATTAGGACCAACAAGACCAATACCAACACCATAACCAATAAAATAGCTGATTTGAAGCGATGAATGAAATCCCTTTTTAGAGAAATAACTTAAGCCAGCAGGAATTTCTATTATGTTCAAACGGTCGACCCCTCCATCTACTCTGAAAGTTGCAAAATTATAGAGCAATCCAGTATATGGATAAAATCCTATCTTACTATATTTATTTTCAAACCAGTATTTTCCACCTAATGACAAATAATTGTCTTTTCCAATAGTGTTTAACCAACTCCCAATATTTATTTCTGCGCTCAGATTGGTTTTATACATATAATCAACACAAGCATGAACTCTAAACTCATTTTCCAAAAAACCGGATCCAAAAGACAATCCCAAAGGAGAAATATCACTTGATACTTTATGGCTTTCACAATTAGTATCTTGAGCTTTGGCGCTTATTAAAAATGTTGATGCAACCAATACTAATATAATTCTATTCATACGGAAGTTTTTAATGGCACTAAACAAATGATTAAAATTATACTTTACATTTTAATTGTAACAAAATAGGGCAAATGATCGGAGCATTTGCTCAAATCCTTACGTGGAAATAATGGGATACCTCTTGATACTATGTTATTGCTTGTAGAGCCATTCTTGTAACAAAAAATCATATCTAGCAAGCTTGTTGGATTTGTGCTTCTGAAAGTTAATGTAGTTGGATCGTTTAATAGAACAAAACCGTTGTCAAAAAATTTAGGCAGTGCGTATCCCTTGCCTAACTGCTCATTCAAATCGCCAGCCAGGTATACGGGTTTGTTAAAAGCTTTAGCGTAAGCGATTATTTCATCGGTCATCGTTACTCGATACTTTTGCTCAAAAACGCCAGCCTACTCCAAATGTAAAACAAGTTAATGTTGAATATAAATCCTCCTCAATTATAAGAGGACTGAGGTTAAAGTGATACGTAACTTGAAGACCAGAACTAAATAAATAGCGCACACCGATAGGTAAAGCTAAGTAAGTCCCATTTTTAATTAAGTATTTTGAGCTTTTTATCTTGCTTAAACCCAAGCCAACAAAGGGGTATAGTTTATTGGTTGACCGTATTTTTATGGGCCAGTATTTTACACTTAATGACTGTCCTGAATAATAGTCTTCAAAGCTATATACACCATCATAAGCAACATCGACGCTAAGACTACTGCTAATGAAAAAATCGAAGCTAAAACCTATTGTATAAAGAAAGTAGTTAAAACTCACGCCCGTTCGGCTAAAGCCATTATTTTGCTCAAAACTTTTGAACATCAAGCTGTTTGTTACAACCTTATTGTCGTCCTGGCTAAAGGATACTGTAGCCAATAACAATGAAACACCTAATACAAATATTTTTTTCATACATCAATTTTATAATATAAAATCATCGGCTAAGACGCTAACTCAATAATTAGTTAAGCAAAATCAGAACCGATAGCCTACTATTAATGACATGAAAGGATAAATATACCGTGGCAACAATGTGTTAAAATCTTGGTGCCAATCCATAAATACGCCCACATGGGCTGCAAGCTGAAACCCATCCTTATAGTAACACAAACCAATTGGAGTCTCTATAACGCTAGAAGCCCGGACTGAAAGTTCATCAGTTTCCCATTCCGTTCTTGTTTCAAAATGGACAAAGGTGCTAGCAAGATTTGCTCCAAAGTAAGGGTAAATATTATTGTTAGTTTTCATTGTAATTGGCCAATACTTTAGCCCGATGCAGACTTTCCCGTTAAAATACTTGTCGCTAATATAAACCCCCTTTTCTTGACCATACGAATCTCCAGCTGCAATTTCAATATTGATACTGATATTTTTAATCAGAAAACAATCGAGCCCAATACCAAAATTGCTATGATAGTAGAGCACATTAGCACTTGAAAATGCACCAATACGTTTGAAAACTTCATTCTCCTTGAAGCTTAATGGCCCTAGAAAATTTTTGTTTTTAGGCTCATCTGGCTGTGCTTGTGCGTTGTTTACACTTAGAACAGCAAAAAGAATGATTAGGATTGTTCTCATATTTTTATAGTTAATTTTTAATTTAGTATTATCTTTTTGCGTTCTCAAATACATTTAATTTAATTTTTCTTTAAAACTACATAATAGGGGGAGTGATCAGAAGTTGCATATGGAGGACTACCTGTAGTCCGCCAACTCTCTATGGGAAATTTAGACCCTCTCGAAACTATCGTGTACACATCTTGTGTTTTATTGTATTCCATTATCATATCACAAGATTTTGCTCCCTGCAAATTGGTAAAATCATTAAGGATTTTGAAACCAGAATTGGTTAGGTTAATTATTTCATTGTCTTGAGGTTTAGCGTTAAAATCGCCACCTACAAATATTGTCTTACTCTTTATTTCGAAGGATATTTCTTTAAGTTTTTCTGACATTATGTTACGATTATTACTAGATTTAACACACCAATGGGTAGAAATACATACGAAATTTGGAAATTCGGCAATCGAAAAGCCTCTGTCTTCAGCACCGTCAAACCCCAATTCAACATATCTTGTACTAGGAGTCCCTAATCTATTCGACCATAAAACACCTATACCATATTTAGTTGTTGCCTCAATATATGTGTGGTGAAAAACACCATCCATTCCGGTTAATCCCTTTAAATCATTGAAATTACTACTACCATAAATTTCTTGCAAAAAGACAATATCAGGATTTAAACAAGCAATTGTTCGAGCAATCTTTTGTATAGCGTCCGATTGGTTATGACCTGATTTTGATCTTAGAATATTGAAAGTAATAAAAGTAAATTCATCTGCTTTTTTTTGAGGCGAGGAAGGAATACTATTAATAATATGGGCTAAATTTGGATATTGGGATACTAAGGATGCTTTAAAATCATCAATCGAATAGACCATATGTTTTTCAAGTATTGATAGCAGACAGCCCATATTTTTGAGTTTTTTCAGCGCATCTACGTAAGGAATTAAATAGGTGTTTTGGGTTGTATGGTTTACATAATTAGCTAAATGCCTTTGTATAATATCAGCTTTCCTAAAATTTAACCATGCATCGAATAAAACTGCTCGCTGCGATACACCTGAACCCATACCCTCAATTCGGGCACATGAACAGTCATATAAATCTTCATCCCATTCATCTTTAAACTGGTTATAGAACCGATTCCAGGTAGCATCAGCCAAATGGCTACCCATTTGGGAAACCAATCGGTTGTATAGGCTTGTGAAAATTAACTCATGCCAGGTATTTGCCACGGTGCTATAGTAGCTGCTTAAACCCGATTTGTGATAAAGCATTAGATTAGGTGCTAACCATCCGTTACTCATTTCGGGAAAGAGTAGCTTGGAATTATCAGTATTTCTATTGGCAATATCTAGGTTTGGGGGGGGCAAAGCTACGCCATCGGCACGGGCAATGTTGCAGTAATCGTAAATGGCATTGCTCAAAACACTTCGACCCCAGGCACCACTTGTTTCGCGGATTTTTATTGTTAAACCTGCAGGGCTATGATTACCCAAACTTATGCTATTAATGTATAAACTCACAGACCCAAGGATAGATTTATTTAGTGTCCAAGTATTATCACTGTTACGACCATCGAACACAAGATTATACTCCACGTTGTTGCCAATAAGTATGGAGTTAAATCTTTCTGTTGTTGAATAGTAGCCACTACTGCTGGTACGAGCATCAACAGATGTAAACCAACGTCGCATGCGAACAATAACCCCCTTTACGCCAACATCACCAGTCGGTGTTTCAATCCGAATAAAGCCATCGGGTTGATAGTAAGGATCGCATGTAGTCCACGAATATACCCTTCCAAGTATTTTTAAACGATGGACGGTGCAGTTGTTAATTGTACTTTTTTGAATAGGTGAATCACTGTCATCGTCTAGAAATTGTGGACTTGAAATGTTGAAAGGCTGCAATTCTTTTTCATTACCAGTTAGCGTGAATGAAACGATATAAAGAGCACACAGTATATTGTTATCCATTGGGTTTACTCGCCTATTAGCAGACTGGGTACTTTTACTAGAAAAACCTACATCTTCAACGCTATAGTATTTGCTGTTCTCAGGTATAAACAGCTCTTCAATCATTTCGTAGCCAATACCCTCTGGAGGCTGAAAATAAGGCTTAACAACTGAATAATACCAAGTGAAACCGTTATTGACCGCTGTATCTATATAGTAATCGCCCGTTTGTAAGATTTCGTAGTCTAAGGGATAGTCGTATAGTACCAGAGTAGTGTCATTGATAAGTTTCTGAAATTGAGTACTGTCCTCGGGCAAAAATCTAACATAGAGATCGGTAGCTTCGAGGTCGAATTCTTCCATGCTTTTCGATTTAATTACATCCTGATCACTTTGCTCAACAATACCTTTCAAGGTGTCTAACGCAATTTTCATATTCTCTAACGAAAAGGGATTCTGCTTCTGATTTCCAAGTATTACAGGACGAATTGAACGGCTTGCGTTTATATCAATCGTACTGTTGATTGAGTTTTCCTGAAGGTTGTTGTCTGTTTCAATCTTCTCGCACGAAGTTAAAGCAAATGCCACAATTGCAGTGATAGAAATGATTCTCTTCATAATGATTACCCTTAAGTGATTAATACCCTGCAAAACCTTGCACACAACAAATCTGTTAGATATTGTTTTTCAATCTTAAAAATAGCCTTACTCTATTTCACAATCATTAAGTTAAAGTTGAAAGCAGAAAGATTCAATTTTTGCTTTTTAAAAAGGTTAAATCAAATGTACATAAATGAAAACCTCCTTGTCAAGTTTTAGTCAATGAAAATATCAAGAAAATATTCAAATCGTCTAAAACTCCTAGTTTTATTGTGATTTAGGGGAGGTGCGTGAATTTAGAAAAAATAAAAAAAACGAACCCAATTTTTACAGTTTCACTCTGGAGGGTTCGAAAATAGAGAGGTAGGGATTTTTTCTTTAGGAATAGCCTTTAGCGACACCACTTCTGGTTAGGGTGATGATTTTTTAGTGTTTCTATAGTTTTACACGTACACAGTTAATTTTTTTTCACGCAAAGACGCAAAGACGCATAAGTAGTATGTTAGGGATGTAAGAAACAACTTTGCGCTTTTGCGTCTTGGCGAGAATAGTAATTACAACGGTTTCACCGGCACACAGATATCCACCGTGAACTTGCCATCCTTGGGCTCCTCGGGGTACATCTCAAAGCAAGGCTTGTCGTCGGGTTGGTAGCCACTGCTGGGAAACCAAATACCGTAAAGCCATTGCCAGGCCTCGCCAAACTGTGTGCCATCGAGCACAAATCGGGCAACCACGTATTTGGCCGCATCAATCTCCATTTTACCAACCTCGCCATCAACCTTTGTTTCGGGCGAAACGGTTATACAAACGCTCATGCGCAGCTTGTCCTCCACGGTAACGTTGGGATCGTCGTGGTAGATGATCAGCGATTTAAAGTTAGGACCGCCGATCAGGTTTCGGGGGCCAGCCCAGGTGAACAGCTTGTTCCAAAGCCTTTCGAACAGCTTCTCGTCGCCCTTGTAGGGGCCAATGTGGCGGATGTAGGCCACCGTCATTTTTGGGAGATCCTTAATCTCCACGCTTTTGTTCAGATCCATATTTGCTTTCCATTTAATGGTTTGGGATTCGAAACAAAAGTAGGATATGGGCCTTGAATCACTTTGCTTAGTGTTGCTATCGTTTTGACTTAAATTGCTATCTACATTTTTTTGTTGTCGATACAGGCTTGCCGATATTTTAAAGTAATGCTTAAAGTTTCGGGAGAATACGGAGATATCCGTAAATCCGCATTTGTAGGCAATGTTGGTTATGTTCTCGTCCTTGGAGGTTAGCAGAAGTGATGCTGCGCGTTCAAGCCGGACTCTTGTAATAAACTGGAAAGGTGTTTCGCCCACCACGCCGTAAAAGATGCGGTTGAAATGATACTTGGAGAAATTGGCCACCGAGGCCAACTCCTGCAGGGTAAACTGCTTGCCAAGATTTACTTCGATGTAGTCGAACGTGCGGTTTATGCGCGATATGTACTCCTTTTCGGTTGGGTTTGACATCTTTACTGAAATTTTTTTATTTTGATGATTGAACCATAAATGTAACGGCTGGACATTCTCCTCTATCTTTCCAAAATGATTTGGGTATGGATACGCTATGCCCCCCAGCCTTGCTAGCAATGGGTAAATTTTTGGGGTACCCAAGAAGTGTTATTTCCTTTTGATTTCCTACAAAGTACGACGGGAGTTCAATTCTTGCTGGTGGGGTTTCCTCCTTATCCAAAAGGAAAAACGCATATTTTGTTTTACCATCCTTGCTTTGGGTAAATAAGAGATTGTTGTCCTGATACGGCGGGAAAGGAGTGCTCTCGTAAATAGCCGATGAATTTACTGCCATCCATTTTCCGATCTCAGCGAGGCGTTGGTATACCTCGGGAACAAGCTCGCCCGTTTTATCGGGGCCAATGCCCAGCAGGAAATTTCCACCCTTGGCCACAATCTTAATAAGCGTGTGAATGGCCCAGGTGGTCGATTTATACTTTTCGGCTGGTCCGGTTGAGTACCAGCTATCGCCAAGGGTTATGCAGCTCTCCCACGGGTAAGGAGGTTTGTTTTCGGGAACTTGCTGCTCGGGCGTTCTGTAGTTCTCAAACTCGCCATGCACGGTTCTATCCACAATTAGCAATCCGGGTTGATTTGCTCGAGCCATACCCGCAATTCGGGGCATATCAATATCCTGAATCCACTGGTTTTTGCCAAGCCAGGGCTGTGTTTCCTCGGTGAGCGATCCCGCAGGGCGAACCCAGCCGCCATCGAGCCACAGGATATCGATTTTACCGTAATCCACCATCAACTCCTCTATCTGGTTGTAGGTAAACTCCTGGAAACGCTTCCAGCGTTCGGGGTACTTGGTGGGGTTATAGTTTACGTTGCGGTCGAAAACTGGGAAGTAGGGCCACCAGTAGTCGGGATTATGCCAATCGGGCTTGCTAAAGTAGGCGCCAATGCCCATGCCCTTATTCCGAAAAGCGCTGAAAACCTCGCTCACCACGTTGCTTTTGGGATCTTGTGAGAATATGCTTTTGCTGTCGGTGATCTTGTAGCTTGTGTACTTCGAGTCGTACATGCAGAACCCGTCGTGGTGCTTGGTGGTGAAAACCACGTACTTCATACCAGCGTCATGGCACGCCTCGGCCCATCGCTGCGGGTTGAAGCTAACGGGATTAAACTCCTTTCGGATTTGCTCGTAGGCCTTGGTGTACACGTAGTAGCTATGGGCATGTGGACCCTTGCGCTCGCACCAGGGTTCATCCTCGGGACAAAGGCTCCAACTCTCCACCACGCCCCATTGGCTGTAGGGTCCCCAGTGGATAATCACCCCAAATTTCCAGTCCTGCCACTGGTGCAGCTTATCGCTAACGGCTTTATCGGTAGGCCAGATGTAGGGTATCTCCTCGGGATGTTCAGAAAGCATATCATCTTGATTATCGAGAAGATCAATATAATTTTCCGTTGATATTTGTTGATATTCAACCGAATTGCTTTTGGTCAGTTTTCCTGAGATTGCAACGAGCATTGCGAGAAAAACGGCTACAGTATTCATAGGGTGATTTGGTTAATTGTTGGATACTGAGAATTATTTTGAAAATACTTTACTCAGAAAGTTTGTCATCTTCTCAATCGTTGGCTCAAACCACGGGTGGAACAGCCAGAATGGGTGAACCTTAACATCGAATTTATGTACCTCAAAGTAAATATCAAATTCTTTCAAAATGCCAATCATCTCATCCTGTCCGGCATGAAATCGGGAGAAACCGCTGTTGAGGAACAGGATGGGTGGCGAGTGTTTGTTTACCCAGAATATGGCCGAGGCATCTCTCCAAACTCCTGGTTTCTCGAGGAATGAACCTCCCAACCACGACTCGTCGGCCGAGTTGGGCTTACGCTCTTTATTGAGCGAGGCGGGTGCCAGAAAGTCCACCACGCCATCGATATTCATCACAGCATGAACATGGCTTGAATATCCATTATTGCCCAGATTGCCCTCGAATTGGGCAAGCCCATTGGTCATGCCCACCAAGGCGGACAGCTGGCCGCCTGCAGAGCAGCCCGATACGGCAATGCGGCTGGTGTCAATGCCAAATCGGCTGGCATTGGCTCTTGCCCAGCGAATGGCCGATTTTATATTGTACACCGCCTGCGGATACTGTACCTCCAGCGACAGCTGATACTCCACGGCAATGGTCACAAATCCCTGCTCAGCTAGCTTCATTGCCATGGGTACCTGCATCGACTTGTCGCCCGATCGCCATCCGCCGCCATGAACCATTATTAATGCTGGGAAGTTGCCTTTTCGTTTGGGTCTAAATAGGTCAACATGTAGGTTTCTGGAATTACCGTTGGAATCTGTCACCATATCGTAAACTAAATCCATTTCTGCTTTTACTCCCGCTGGGAGTATTGCCCTTGCTGGCTTTGCCTGCGGATAATCTTTCTGAATTTTGATAAGGCTTAGGTAAACCGTGTACGATGTATCGCGTGGAATTTGGATAATGCTCTTCGGTTGTCCTTGAATACTCGTTAGTATGCCTAATAGCAAGGTTATGATAAAGGTTATCCGCTTCATATTTATAGTATTATCGATGTAAATTCCTAAACTACTTTACGGTGATAATCTCCCTTAACCGAATATCCATGGCCGAAGCGCCAATCATAATACGGAACTCGCCGGGTTCAACCACCCATTCCATATCCTGGTTTAGCATTTTGAGATGCTTTGGGCTAATGGAAAACCTTACCACTTTTTCCTCTCCGGGGGCAAGATAAACTCGCTGAAAATCTTTCAGTTCCTTTACAGGACGCGCCACGGAGGCCAACATATCGTTGATGTAAAGTTGTACAACCTCGTCGCCCTCAAAGTTGCCAATATTTTTTAGAGTGAATGAGATGCTGCACGAATCATTTACCGCAAACTCTCTTTTATCGATTATAAGATTACTGTACTCAAATTGCGTATAGCTTAATCCAAATCCAAAGGGGAATAGCGGTTTTCCCGATTGGTCGCCGTAGTCGTCGTTTCTGCCGGTGGGCTTGTGGTTGTATACCAGTGGCAGTTGGCCCTCGGTAGTGGGAAAGGTTATGGACAGCCTTCCCGCAGGGTTGTAATCACCAAAAAGGATATCGGCTACAGCATTTCCGCCCTCCTCGCCGGGATACCAAACATGCAGTACGGCATCCACCTTATCAATCCACCGATCCATGGTAATGGCGCTTCCCCCAACCAGAATAACGGTAATTGGTTTCCCCAACTTGCATAGTTTTGCAATCATCTGCTCCTGTTTGCCGGGCAAACTCAGGTGAGCCCTATCGCGCCCTTCGCCCTCCTCAATGCCTGCAACCACAATAATTTGTTCCGATTTTTTTGCCAAGGCAATGGCCTCGTTTATTCGAGTTTGTGCATTTTTTTCAACCCCAACATCCCAAATCATTTTAAACCAAACGCTTCCCGACGATTCGTAAAACTCTACTCGTATATCGTATTCTTTATCTTTTACAAACTGATAATCGGCTAGTTTAGTGGAGTACGATTGTTTTTTCCAGTTATCAATCAGCAGTTTTCCGTTGATATATAGGCGATAGCCATCGTTTCCCTCAATGCCAATTCTGAACTTCCCCGTTGCAGGGGCTTTGAGTTTGCCTGTCCAGCGCGCCGAGAAAAAGTCGAAGTTGATGCTGAGGTGGGGTGAGTAGAGAGTCCATCGGAAGTTGATATTGGGATCAATACGAGATAGTTCAGGTTGTCCCCATAGGATAACGTTGTTGAAATACTCGCCCAGCAGGCCATTTACCTTATTCCCGTCAATATTGGTGTAAAGATATTCCGATGGAACAGTAACCCACTCTACAGCATCTCTTCCGCATCCAGGGGCATAATCGATACGAGTTTTGCCGTCCAATTTCCCTTTAATTCCATCAAGAATGCTAACCACGCCATTGCCCTGACTGCTGTAACCGCCCAGTCGCCCTTCAACGGCATCGGGGCCAATAACGGCAATGCTTTTTGTAGATTTTGATAAGGGAAGGGTTTTGCTCTCGTTCTTAAGGAGAACGATGGATTTCTGCGCGGCCTCCCGAGCCAATTGTTTATGCTCAGTAATATTGTTCCACTTATCAACCTCCGATTCATCCACGTATGGATTCTCAAAAAGACCCAGCTCAAACTTTACGCGTAGAACGCGGGCAACTGCCTCGTCGATGGTTTGCGCAGGAATACGGCCATCGAGAAAGGGAGGAATAAAAAGCTTGTGATGATCGAAATCGGTTTGAAAAATCACATCCAACCCGTTGTTTATGGCTTTTGCCGATGCATCGGGGTAGTCGACTGCGGTGTAGTGCAGCACGTTGGCGCCGCCCACGGCGCTGGCATCGGATATTACAAATCCCCTGAAATTTTGCTGCTGTTTTAGCTTGGTATTTAGCAACCAGTTGCTGGCGGTACAGGGACTTCCGTCGAGCGAGTTGTATGAGGTCATAATGCTGCGCGCGCCGCCCCTTGTAATGCTCTCCCAGAATGGCGGAAAGTGGTACTCCTCGAGGTGTCGCTCGCTCATGGCAATTGGGTAGCTATCGCGCCCGCCATCGCCGGTGTTGGCCACAAAATGCTTGGGTGTGGTTACAATTCCCATTCGCTCGAAAGCCGAAACGAATGCTACACCCATCTCCGAGGCAAGGAGCGGATCCTCGCCGTAGGTCTCCTCAACACGTCCCCAGCGCACATCGTTGGCAATATTCGCCACGGGCGAGAGCACCATCCGAATTCCACGGCTTTTAGCCTCGTGCGCAATTGTCGTGGCCACACGATTCATCAAATCGACATCGAAGCTGGCTGCCAGTCCAATAGCCTGAGGGAATGCCGTTGCACCCTCGCTAATTAGCCCGTGTAAGGCCTCCTCGAAAGCGAAAATTGGGATACCCAGTCGGGTTTCCTCAACAAAATACCGCTGGATAGCATTTACCTTTTGAGCCATTGAGTGGGCTGGGAGCGAGGCGCTGTAGTCGAGAAGTTGACCAGCAGCATCGCAGTTTCCCTTGGCGTTAATCTGCAGTCCAAATATGCCATTCCTAAATTTCTCCTTGCCCGAATCCAGATCGCCGGGGATCATAAAAAGCTGCCAGAACTTCTCCTCGGGAGTCATTCGGCTAAGCAGATCCTGAACCCTGGCTTCAACTGGAGCATCAGGGTTCTTATAAGGCGGAATCTCCTGCAGCTGGGCAGTTAATGGAATGCTTAGAGCGAAAATAATAGTGAATGTAAATTGTAAATATGATTTACGAAAAAGGCGCTTTTTTACTGGATAATCCATTTTTTAGTATTTAATGTCTATATACCTGATAATTAAGGTCAAACTTTTATCTTACTATCACTATTGGAAAATCCTGTCCAAAACCATACCCTGTTGGGAATTGAGGAGCTCCCTTGTATTTTTTTGATAGCTCAGGAACCATATCCTCAAAAAAGACCTTTAAAGAATTTGCTGTTAATCGTCCATCGAGGGTTGATACAGCAACTCTAGGATATCAGCTGAAATAATATCTATTCAAACTTAGTCGTGAACATGCCTGGCAACAAATATATTGATAAAATGCAAACTCACACTTACTTTCTAGTAATTGTGATTTTCATGCTTTCGCTATTTTTGATGAAATGTAAAATAATTCGCATTCTGTCAAAGCTGGCAATCAACAGTCAATCCACCTGTATCAAAAACTAATTTCCCTACAATTTCCCTCCAAATGCTTTTCATTCCCAATTTTTCCATATTTTAGTAAACAAAAACTCAAACCTAATTCCTCATGCTTAACATTGCCCTATTTGGCCCTCCAGGTGCAGGGAAAGGCACCCAAAGTGATTGGTTAATAAAAAAGTATAATCTCACCTACATCTCAACGGGTGAGATTCTTCGCGAAGAGATTGCCGAGGGTACACCTCTGGGAATTCAGGCAAAAAACATTATTGAGAAGGGTGGACTGGCCTCCGATGAGCTGATTGTGCAAATTATCGAGAACCGTATCACCAAAAAAACCAATACCAACGGTTTCCTGTTCGATGGTTTTCCTCGAACCACCGTGCAGTGCTATATCCTCGATGGGCTTTTGATGAACATGAACACCTCGCTAACCTGCATGCTAAGCCTTGAGGTGCCCGACGAGGAGTTGGTGCGACGACTAAAGTCCCGGGGTAAAATTAGTAATCGAAAAGACGATAACGACGAGGTGATCCAGTACCGGCTGGCCGAGTACTACGCCAAAACGGTTCCCGTGGCCAAGTACTATCAGGACAAGGGCGTTTGCTACAATATCGATGGTACTGGCTCCATTGAGGATGTTCAGGCTAGTCTCGATACAGCAGTTAAGAAATCGCTCGAGAACCGTTGGGTGAACCTAATCCTTTTCGGATACCCAGGTTCGGGCAAGGGCACCCAGGCCAAGAAAATGGCCGAGAAGTATAACCTTGTTTACATCTCTACGGGTAAGATGCTAAGGCAGGAGATTAAAAACGATACCGAAATTGGGCGGTTGGTAAAACCCTACATGGACAAAGGGATGATTGTCCCCGATGAGATTGCCATAAAGCTTATAGAGCAGAAAATTCAGGCAAGCCCAGGTTCACGGGGTTTTATCTTTAAGGGCTTTCCGCGTACCATTGTGCAGGCCTATATTGTTGATGGGCTTCTTAAAAAGATGAACAGCAACGTAACTCAAGCCCTCGAGATTAAAGTTTCGCAACTCGAGGCCATGAAACGCCTAGGGCAACGGAGTAAAACCGACCGAAGCCGCCTATACGATATGGATACCGAAACCATCGTGTCGCGCCTCGAAGAGTACGAGCAGAAAACCATGCTGGCCCGTAATTTCTACGAGAAACGTCACCTCCTTCAGGTTGTTGATGGC
Organism: uncultured Rikenellaceae bacterium; assembly: GCA_964490015.1. Taxonomy (GTDB): domain Bacteria; phylum Bacteroidota; class Bacteroidia; order Bacteroidales; family Tenuifilaceae; genus Perlabentimonas. Next base: position 8,043 of record CAZBBA010000071.1, on the reverse strand, counting down.
GATGGTACCGAGGACGAAGTTTTTGAAAGGATTTGTAGTCAGATTGACGAAACCCTGCGGAATGCCTTTTAGAAGAATCGTACCGTTGATTATTGTCCCGCTATTGGAAAAGTTCTATTCCGCTTGCAATCCATAGTAACTGGAGAGAATACACCTCATTTGTAATATTATTCTGAAAGTCCCTACCGATTAGCTTCGTAGGGACTTTTTGCTTGTATATGGTTTGATATCAGGTTTCCATGAAATTTGTTGGGTTATAGCATAAAGTTTTAAAACTTTTTTCATAAATCTGGTTAAGGCGGTCCAATATAACCGACAATTGCCAACGCCCGATTTTCGTTTAGCCCAAATCTTCCGTTGACGTTGCCTAGCTTTTTCATCAGGTTCAAAACGTTTACTTACTATAGGAAAGAATTGCGGTAGCAACTCCTTATTTTCAGCAATACCAATTTGTATGTAACCGCTTCGGATAGGAATAATATTTACCAGCAGATTAGCATACGCTGAACTCCCAAGTTCGGTTGGGTTCAGGGTTAAAATAAATTTAAAAAAGATTTAAAAACAAATACAACGAATGATTGATTAGTTTTGAAATTTTCTAGACCTTCGAGTAACATACCATTCGGTATATTACCGTAAAGTATAAAATATTTGGAATCTCCTTTCTTATTTGAAAAGACTATAAAGGGCGAAGCATTTGTCAATCGTCAATTCGAAAGGCAAAGCCATCGAGCTGGTAATATCCACCAACTCCATTTTTTACAAGGAGGTAGTTGACTCGTTAAGCAGCACTCAGGTTGAAATGATAAATGCAGCCATTGATGGTGTAACACAGTTTACTTCGGCAGAGGTAATGAGAAAGTACAAGCTGGGTACACCAAACAATATCACAAAGAATAAGGCGGTGCTTGAGAATAAGGATATACTAGAACTCAGCAGTGATGCATGCCTTTTTCTCGACCCCTTTTTTAAGTATTGGTACAAAGAACATAGGTTTTAGCTTTCTTTTAAGAGTAAGAAATTATCGGACTAAGGCCAGCGCCGATTTGCAGCCTCCACGGTGGATAGGGATAATATTTATCAGAAGTTTAGCATACGCTGAGCTCGCAAGCTCGGTTGGATTTCAAGTTCAGTAGCAGGTAGTAAGTAGCAAGCGTCGCCCTGAGCCAGTCGAGGGGTAGCAAGTAAACTGAAAGAGAAATTATTCCCTACAATCCGGTATCAAATTTAAACAATAATGATGCTTTACAATCGTCAAGAAATTGAGTTCCAATTTCTCTTGCTAGAATCATTCATCACATTATCTTTGTAAACATCCATTTATCATAAACTTATTGCTATGACCTTCCAAATACCTGAATTTACTTCAACTTCAATTGACGGATATATCATTCGAAAGGCTAAGCCAAGCGATAGCGCCTTGGTTATGAATTTTATAAAACAGCTTGCTGTTTACGAGAAGATGATCGATGATGTGGTAGCTACCGAGCAAACCCTGAGCCAGTACTTTTTTGCCAACCCACCCTTTGCCCATGTGGTAATTGGTGAGTATAAAGGTGAACCGGTTGGATTTGCTCTTTTCTTCACCAACTTCTCAACCTTCTTGGGGCGACCCGGAATTTACCTTGAGGACCTGTTTGTGATACCTGAACAAAGGGGCAAAGGCTTTGGCAAAACGCTTCTGGCCTTTTTGGCAAAGCTGGCTGTGGATAATGACTTTGGACGGGTGGAGTGGTCGGTGTTAAACTGGAACCAACCCGCCATTGATGTCTACAAGAGCATTGGAGCTAAACCTATGGACGAATGGACTGTCTTTCGGCTTTCCGATACCAAATTGCAGTCGATGGCAAAATTGGTATAATTTTTTTTGGAATACTTTTTGGAACAACAAATCAGCCTGCCGGCTGGCAGAACACTCAATCATTCAATCAACCAATCATTCCGCTATGAACCTATCATACAAAGTCATTGCAGCTTTATCCCTATCTTTACTTTCTATAGTTACTGTTGCTCAAACCCCCGACTGGGCCGATGCCAAAACGCGAAAAGTGCGGTATTCCGATACCGAGTTTATCGTTGGATTCGCCTCCGAGTCAAATTCCCAGAAGGAAAATCCTGCTGATCTTTTAGCTCGGTTAGAGAGTTACGCCAAGGGCCAGCTGGTTGAGTACATTCAGGTAACCGTACGCAGCGAAACCGAGTTGCGGGTTACTGAAACCAACAGCAAGTTCCAGCAGAATTACAAGAGCATGAACTCCAGCTCATCAAACCTAAATCTCGCAGGACTTAAGGTGGAAACAGCCTACGACCAGAAGGCAAAAGTTGGTTTTGCCATCGCCTACGCTAAGCGCAGCGAGCTGCTTAACTACTACAAGGAAACCATTAAGAGTAGCTTGCATAGTGCCGAGGTTAAGGTTAAATCCGCACAGCAGGCCATGAAATCGGGCAATGGCGAGCAGGCCTTAAAGCTTTCGCTCGAGGCAATCTCCATGGTTAATCCCGTTGAGCAGGCTCAAAGTGTAATCTTTGCACTGCGCCGTGGATCCGCCACCGACGACGCAACCCAGATGGCTCGCCTTAACCAAACCAAATCGGAAATCGAGGATATTATGCGCCAGGTGCAGCGCAGCAGCGGCAACACCATCGACGATATTAGCTACTTCCTGGCACGCGGCTTATTGTTACAAACTGGGAAACTTACGGCTCCAGTCTCGCTCTCAAACTTTACCTATCAGGATACAAAAATTGGTAGCGAGCTATCCAACAGGTTAAATCAATCCCTTTCATCAAAATTGGTTGAAAATGGTTTCCTGGTAACTAGAACAGGATCTAAAACCGATGGTTTTATTCTAACCGGAACCTACTGGAAGGAGCCCTCGGATCTGAAGCTTTTGGCCATGCTTAAGAAAACCGACGGAACGCTGGTGGCCTCTGCCGAGGCATTTCTGCCCCTTAGCTGGGTTGAGGGAAGCCGGGTAAAATATCTGCCCGAGAACTTCGAGGAGGCCTACTCCCGCATGCGCGTTTTCAATAGGGACGAGGTGATTAAGGGCGATTTAAACGTTGAGGTATGGACCAATAAGGGCGACGATGGTCTGGTTTTCACCGAGGGCGAGAAGCTTAAGTTTTTTGTTAGGGCAAACAAGGAGTGTTATATCCGCATGATATATCACCTGGCCGATAACCAGTCGGTACTGCTGATGGATAGCTACTACATCCCAGCGCACATGGCCAATAAGGTGATTGAGCTCCCCGATGAGTTTGAGTGCGCCGAGCCCTTTGGTGTGGAAACCCTACAGGTGAACGCCCAAACCCAGCCATTTGCTCCGCTCAAAACCCGCAGCCAGTATGGCTACCAGTTTATCGACGAATCCTTTAATGATATTATTATGGGAACCCGTGGGATAAAAAAGAGTGAAAGTACTCCGATCGACAAGGCCGAGAAACGCCTGATCTTTTCCACCATGGCCCGATAGCTTGCGTCTTGCTATGGGTAAATATTTCTAGGCAAAAATCAGGAGGATGGAGAATGAGCGCTAAGCCTAACTATCCTTCTATACCATTCTATGTAAGTGCAAATAATTATCTTATAAAATCCTTTAAGGGGGTTTTGCTTTAACGCGGAATTCTATCTGTAAAGCGTTACCTTTGCATGCCAATTTGCATTAGTAGATATTGTTTAACCATATTATTTTAAAGCCTTATAGTAATTCAATGTATAAGCCACTTGTCTCTCATTACCAAAGCAAAAAAATACTAACATATCAACCCCATGGAACGACTAGTAACCTCAAACCTAAAACTCGGAATTATTGCTGGTGGACAGCTGGGCAAAATGCTTATCCAGGAAGCTAGTAAGTGGGATATAGTTACTTACGTTTTAGATAGCGACGAGAGTTGTCCTGCCGGGAGAATTGCTTCGCACTTCATCAAAGGGAGCAACCTCGATTTTGAGTCGGTATACCAGTTCGGTAAACTGGTTGATGTGCTCACCTTCGAGATCGAAAATATTAATATTGACGCCCTTAAAAAACTTAAATCCGAGGGTATTCGGGTTGTCCCCGACCCCGAGATACTGGAGCTAATTCAGGATAAGGGCTTGCAGAAGGAATTTTATAGAACGAACGGAATTTCTACATCCCCCTTTAAAATCTTCCCCAACGTGGATGCGATAACTGAGGCCATTGCCAAAGGAGAAGTGAATTTCCCATTTGTGCAGAAACTGCGAAAGGGTGGTTACGACGGACGCGGCGTGGCGGTTATTAACAACGATGATGAATTAGCCTCAATGCTACCTGGCCCATCGATTATAGAGGAAAAGGTTTCCATCTCGAAAGAGATTGCCGTAATCGCAGCTCGAAACCTCCGGGGCGAGGTGAAGTGTTTCCCGGTTGTGGAAATGCTTTTCGACCCAAAGGCCAATCTGGTCGATAAGCTTATTTGTCCATCGTCGATTACAGTTGAACAATCCGAAAAAGCTATTAATTTTGCCAGCGAGATTATTGAGTTGATGGGTGTTGAGGGGCTTTTGGCGGTGGAGTTCTTTATTGATAGCAAGGGCGATGTAGTGGTCAATGAGGTTGCACCGCGGCCACACAATAGTGGTCACCATACAATTGAGAGTATTATCACATCGCAGTTCGAGCAACATCTGCGCGCTATTCTAAACCTACCCTTGGGAAGTACACGGCTTAAGCTTCCCTCGGTAATGTTAAATATTCTGGGTGCCGAGGGGCATGAGGGGCCCGTGGTTTACCAGGGTCTAACAGAGAGTATGGCAATTGAGGGGGTAAAGATTCACCTATACGGAAAAAAAATTACAAAACCCTACCGCAAAATGGGACATGTAACAGTCCTTTCATCATCCCTTGAGTGCGCTCTGCAGAAGGCAGACAGGGTTAAACAGCTAATTCGAGTTGAGTCATGGAACGAACACAGGTAAGTATTGTTATGGGATCCGATTCCGACCTGCCCATTATGCAGCAGGCCGCCCAAATGCTTGAGGCTTTTGGCATCCCTTATGAGATGGATATTGTTTCGGCACATCGAACCCCCGAAAAACTCTTCGAATATGCATCCAATGCCCATGAACGGGGCATTGTGGTAATAATTGCTGGGGCAGGAGGGGCAGCCCATTTGCCGGGTATGGTGGCGGCAATATCGCCGCTGCCTGTTATTGGGGTGCCTATTAAGTCGAGCAATTCCATTGATGGTTGGGATTCTTTGCTCTCCATTTTACAGATGCCGGGAGGCGTTCCTGTTGCCACGGTTGCGCTTAATGGCGCTAAGAATGCGGGAATTCTTGCCGCCCAGATTGTATCGGCTAAGGATAGCGCCGTACTCACCAAGATTATTCAGTACAAGCAGGAGTTAAAGGAACAGGTTATTGCGAAATCGGAAAAGTTTAAGTCGTAGCCTTTCATTTCTTTTCCGTGAGAAAACACCTAACCATAGTCGCTTCATTTATCCTAATGCTCTGCATAGGCAGCGTGTACGCATGGAGTATTATTGCATCGGAGCTTATTGGTGGGTATGGCTTCTCTGCTTTGCAATCGCAGCTTGTTTTTGGTACCCTTATCGCTATTTTCCCCGTTACGATGATCGTTGTGGGACAGCTGGCAACTAGAGTAAGGCATCAGTACTTTGGTTACATCTCGGGCTTTCTTTTCCTTGTGGGGTATTCCTTGGCGGGCTACTCGCAGGGCAATTTCTGGCTAATTTTGCTTGGAATTGGAGTAATAGCAGGAGTTGCCACTGGGTTTGGCTACTGGGTTGCGCTCACTTTACCCGTTAAATGGTTTCCTCAGCAAAAGGGGCTTATCACTGGTATTGCAGCCGCAGGGTTTGGACTAGGCGCAGTGTTTATGTCCGAACTCTCCGATATTCTTCTTACAGCCGGTTTTACTATCCTGCAGCTGCTTAAGATTGTGGGCGTGTCGTATGGCCTTACCATATTTATTGCATCTAACCTATTCTCTCAACCTACATCCTCATTGACCAAAAGCGAGTTTTCTGGTGATTCACCCTCGTTTCTTCGTTCCACAATTTTCCGTTGGCTTTTCCTTGGAATCTTCCTCGGTACTTTTGCAGGCTTGCTTGTTATTGGTAATATGGGAATTATGGGTGATCAGCACAGCATCCCCAGCCATAAAGTGGCTCATGGTATTGCTTTATTCGCCCTGGCAAACTTTTTAGGACGGCTAACATGGGGCTTTATAAGTGACCACATTGGCGCACGATTAGCCATATTCTTTGCCCTTTTTATACAATCGGCATCAATATATGCTATGAATATTGTTACCCTCTCGGATGTTTCGTACCTGGGTTTGGCCTTCGTTATTGGTTTTGGGTTTGGGGGCAACTTTGTACTTTTTGCCAGGGAAACCGCTCAGGTTTTTGGGATCCATAATCTTGGCGTTATATACCCATTCGTGTTTTTAGGTTATGCAATTGCGGGAATTACTGGCCCCCTAATCGGCGGTTTTCTGTTCGATACAACCGGTAGTTTCTCTAAGGCCATTACCCTGGCTAGCCTTTTAAGTCTTGCCGGGAGTTTGCTGTTTCTTAAATTATTTATCGCACCAGTAAGGAATGAACATTACAAGTAACGTGGAAAAGGCCGCTGGCCTGATTAGGGCTGGAAAATTGGTTGCATTTCCAACCGAAACAGTATACGGGTTAGGCGCAAACGCCCTCGATCCTTTGGCTGTTGCTAAGATATTCGAGCTAAAGGAACGCCCTTCGTTCGATCCGCTCATTATTCACATCGCCACCCTTGATCAGCTTAGTCAACTGGTACTAAATCCCGATAAAAGGGTTTACATGCTGGCCGAGAAGTTCTGGCCAGGGCCCCTAACCATGGTGCTGCCCAAAAGCAGCATTGTCCCCGATCTTGTTACCTCGGGATTGCCAACGGTGGGCATTCGTATGCCTGGCAACGCCATTGCGTTGGAGCTTATTCGCACATCCAATTGCCCCATTGCAGCGCCCAGCGCCAATAAGTTTGGGCGCATTAGCCCCACTACGGCGGCCCATGTTCGCAAGCAGCTCCCTACGGTCGACTATATTCTCGATGGAGGCAAAACCTCAGTTGGTATAGAATCCACCATTATCAGACTAACAGGTATTGGTTTTCAGATTCTTCGCAATGGGATAATCACCCAGGAGGAGATAGAAACCGTGATTCCCTTTGATTCCAGCACGGCCATTGAGCAGCTATCCGCCCCCGGCATGATGAAGTCGCACTACAGCCCAAGGAAGAAGTTGTTGATTGCCGATAGTGCCATTCAGAGTATGGATAAGTCCAAGGCCGGTCTTATCTCCTTTTCGGGCCAGCTGGAGGACGGTTTCCGAAAGGTTATCCGCGTTTCGCAGGGAACAGATCTAAAGGAGTACGCCGTAAACATGTTCGAGGCCATGCATACCTTCGAGGACGATAGCGAAGTGGAGGTAATGGTGGCCGAGCCCGTGGCCGAAACCGGTATTGGCAAAGCCATAATGGATCGCCTCCGCAAGGCCGAGTACACCTGGCGCAACCCCATAACCTAAAAAAGTAAGTTTAAAGCCTGCCTGCCCTAGCCAGTCAGAAGACAGAACTGGTAGGTGCGGGTTGATTGGGATCTTCGGACTTCGATATTCAATATTCGACATTCAATATTCGATATTCTGTTTTTCGTCTTCCCTCGTTATCTTGGCAAGTAATGACGAGACCCGAGACAGGTGTCTTCTGACCCCTTTAAGCTGAACGCTAAGCCACCAAATCGCAAAGAATGATATTTGAACATAACTTAGCGCTATTGTGTCTTTGCGTTCTCCACAAAAGCCATATCTATCTCCGACAGACAGGAATAATCCACAAAGCACTCAAATCACATCTAAGCTTCGGCCTTTTGACTTTTTCATCTCAACTTTCAACTTTCAACTCGAAACTGCAAATTGCCAACCGCCAACCGCCAATAGCAACCCGCCACGAAAAACAAATATCTTAAGCCCCTTAGCGCTCCTGCCTGCCGGTAGGCAGGTTTGCGTTGAAATTAAACGCCA
>CAZBBA010000070.1:0-20000 GCA_964490015.1 uncultured Rikenellaceae bacterium | reverse complement strand
CTTCACGGGTAATTTTCATAATATTTCAATAGGTTAATTTGTTGACAATTTTCGGGCTTGATCAAGGCTAATCTGCTTGCCATCTTTAAAAGCTACTATAAAAGCATCAGGAAAAATCTCCTTAACTTTCCGGCAGTATTCGCTTATCTCGTCGTAGGTACTCATACTACCCACTACATATTTATACAGACCATCAACCAAGTACTCCTCCACATTCGATATGTTTTTGAACACAGGCGAAGTTCTGGGTACTGCGTTACTCGAAGCGGTTATCTGAACCTTGTACTGTAGTCCCAATTTTTCAGCAGGCTTAGCAATCGTCACTGCAGTATTCCATTGACTGGTAACAGTTGTTTCCTTGCTATCCTTTTCCGATCTGATAGAAGAGTCGAACCGAGATTCGGCGGTAAAACTGCTTCGCGACTCTACCATATTCTTATACTCCTTGAATGCACGGAATATTGCCGAGGCTAAATATGTTTGAGCTTCGTCGGTAACCAAATAATCTTCTTCCTTTGGGTTGCTCAAAAAACCCAGTTCCACAAGAACGCTAGGCATGGAGTTTTGCCAGAGTACGAAAAATCCAGCTTGCTTTACACCCCTATCGCGTCTACGGGCACGCTCACGAAATTCATCCTGTATTAGGCTAGCCATGTTTAGACTTTGCTCTAGAAAGGAATTCTGAATTAAGCTGAAAATAATAAACGACTCGGCAGAATTTGGATCGTATCCCTCGTATTTAGTAGTATAGTCTTCCTCGTAGGTAATAACTGCGTTTTCACGCATGGCTACATCCAAATTCCCCTGGGTTTTATGAAGCCCCATTACGTATGTTTCAGTGCCATAGGGTGCTTTACTGGGATTTGCATTACAGTGAATGGAGATAAACAGGTCGGCACCCTTCTCGTTGGCCAACTTGCTACGCATATCAAGAGGAACAAAAACATCGGTTCTGCGCGTGTAAATTACCTCAACATCCGGGTATGCACTTTCGATATATTTTCCCAATATTAGGCTTACATTAAGCACTATATCTTTTTCCTTAGATTTTCGACCCATGGCACCCGTATCTTGGCCACCATGGCCAGGGTCAATTACAACCTTTTTGAGTTTATATATCTCTTGGTTATAGGCTGGAATGTGAAAAAATAATAAAAAAAGGGTAATCCATATAAGTGATGGGAAAAAATTCGTTACTTGGATTGTATATTTATTTACTCTTTGCATATGCTCAAAGCTGGTTTTTTAGTAGTTTTGGGCTCGAATTAGAACAAAATATCTTACAAAAATAGCACTAAAATTGCATTTGAAGGCTAGCCTTATTTTAATAATTTCATTTTTAGCAGTTAATACAGTATACTCAAACACATTAACTGCTATTTCGTTCAATTATTACACCCAACTCCCCGATTCGGTTTTTGTAACTCCCGACTCAATGGGGGCTGTAATTGCTGATACTTTGGCGTTACCTACCGATTCCATTGTAAAGAAGTCCGATTCGCCTTTGGATGACCCCATTTTCAAGGAATCGAAAGATTCGCTGCTATACTCAATTGACGGTAAAAAGGTTTTCCTTTACGGCGATGCCATAGTTAAATACCAGAAAATGGAGCTTTCGGCCGCATACATTGAGTACAACATGGAAACGGGTGTTGTTTTTGCCGAGGGTAGACCCGACTCAACGGGGACAATTGTTGGCAAACCCATCTTTAAAGAGGGCAATCAAACCTTTAGGATGGAAAGTATGCGGTATAACTTCAACACCAAAAAGGCTAAGATTTACAGTGTCATCACCGAGGAAGCTGATGGTTTTCTGCACAGTCACGATACCAAACTTATGCCCGACAAATCCATAAACGTGTCAGGTGGAAAGTTTACCACCTGCGATCATGAGGATCCACACTACTACATCTCCATTACCAAGGCCAAACTGATCCCCAACAATAAGATTATTACCGGCCCTGCTTACCTTATCATAGAGGATGTACCCTTCCCACTAATACTGCCTTTTGGATTTTTCCCCAGTAAACGTGAACGCTCCTCAGGAATAAAGCTACCCAGCTACGGTGAGGAGCAACGCCGAGGGTTTAAGCTGGAACGTGGGGGCTACTACTTTGGCATAAACGACTATATCGACCTAGAGTTAACTGGCGATATCTACTCCAAGGGATCTTGGGCTACATACCTGCGAAGCAGTTATCGAAAGAGGTATAAGTATTCGGGGAGTTTATCGTTTGATATATCGCAATTTGTAGATGGGGAGAAAGGGTTTGACGATTATCGCAAAACAAATTCCTACTGGCTTCGCTGGAGCCATTCTCAGGATCCTAAGGCAAATCCTAACTCCACATTTCAGGCCAGCGTTAACTTGGGTTCGCCAAGTCACAACAGGTTAAACCCGCAGGGTGTTGAGAGTTTTTTGTCCAACCAACTCTCGTCGAGTGTTTCCTACTCAAAGGTTTGGCCCGGCACACCGTTTAGCATGACAGCCTCTATGAACCATTCACAGAACAACCTCGACAGTATTATTACGCTGGGGCTTCCGAGAATGTCGTTCAATATGAACCGGATATATCCTTTCAAACGGAAGAACAGTATTGGGGCACCTGCATGGTACGAAAAAATTGGTATTACCTATACAGCCAGTCTCGACAACTCCGTTACTACACGCACCGACTCGTTATTTACATACAGTACTGTTGAAAAGCTTAGGAATGGAATGCAACACAGGATTCCCATTTCAACCTCGTTTAACGTGCTTAACTTTATTACCGTTAGCCCCTCTGCCAACTACTCCGAGAACTGGTATACTAAAACCATCGTGAAACGATGGGATGAAGAAGAAAAAAAGGTTGTAACCGAGGATGTGATGGGGTTTAAACGTGCATACCAGTATAACGCATCGTTATCGGCGAACACAAAGCTCTATGGTATGTACTCCTTTAAATCTACTTCAAAGGTACAAGCCATAAGGCATGTAATAAACCCTTCGGTTTCGCTCTCGTATCGGCCCGATTTTGGCAACGAAGTTTATGGCTTTTACAGAGAAGTTCAAACTGATACAACTGGCACCAAGTTCAGACAGTATTCAATATTTGAGGGCACCCTATACGGAGGCCCAGGGGCAGGCAAAAGTGGAATGGTAAACTTTAACCTTGGCAACAATATTGAAATGAAAGTGCTAAGCGATAAGGACACCACATCGAACACGCGCAAGATTAAGCTAATTGAGGGTCTTAACTTTAGCACCAGCTACAACATGCTTGCGGACTCCATGCACTGGAGTCCCGTGTCGATGTCGGCTAGAACTACTCTTTTCGAAAAGTTTAACATTAATATCTCAGGAACTCTCGATCCCTACGCACTAAACGAGAATGGGATTAGAGACAAAGAATTTCAGTTTAGCCAGACCAGACAACTTTTCCGCCTTACCAGTTTTAGAGCAGGTGTAGGTTTCTCGCTTACAGGTGGGAAAAAAGACTCTGACGGCAGTCAGGGATCGCGAACAATGGGAACCGGAAGAATACCTGGTGACCCAACATTCGGAGATGGCTTAGGGGACCCTATGTTTGGAGATGCTTTAAGCGCTGGATTGCTTGATGGTGAGTACGTTGATTTTGATGTTCCATGGAATTTGCGGCTAGACTACTCGTTCTCCTACACTAAGCAGCGTTTTGAGCCAACCACCATGCAGACGTTATCTTTTTCGGGCGATGTTAGCTTGTCGCCCAAATGGAAAGTTGGGTTTAGGTCGGGATACGATTTTAAGGGCAAAAAACTAACCACCACATCGCTAAACTTCTTCCGCGACTTGCACTGCTGGGAGATGAGTCTTTCGGTTGTTCCAATTGGTTACCTACGTAGCTTTAGCTTTAAAATCAACGTACGATCAGGTACGCTTCGCGACCTTCAGCTAACACGTAGACAAAGCCACTACGACAGATAATTATATCTTTGTAATAATTTGAAACTATGAATTTGTGAACTTGCAACAATGGAATATCACCTAACAGGGTGATAGTTAACATTTTTACAAACCACTATTAATCAACTAAATATCGTTACAGATGAAAAAGATTATCAACACCGACAAAGCACCAAAGGCTGTTGGGCCATACAGCCAGGCCGTAGAGGCCGGAGGGCTAGTGTTTATCTCTGGACAAATCCCCATTGTTCCCGAAACTGGACAAATTATTGAAGGGGGAATTGCTGAGCAAACAGAGCAGGTACTTAAGAATATTGGTGCAATTTTGGCCGAAGCAGGTCTCTCTTATGCCAACGTAGTAAAAACAACTTGTCTGCTGAGTGACATGGATAACTTTGCGCCCATGAACCAAGTGTATGCCAAGTACTTTACTGGGAACATGCCTGCCCGAGCAGCATATGGAGTAGTAAAACTTCCTTTAGGTGTTCTTGTTGAGATTGAGTCAATTGCCACCCGTTAGGTTACTATGTTTAACACCATACAATAAAAAAGCCTCGAGGTATCGAGGCTTTTTATTAAACTCTAAATCTGATTACTACTCCGCTACAACCTCAAATTCGATGCTAACCTTCACCTCGCGGTGTAGTTTAATCTCAGCGGTGTACGAACCAACTTCCTTAACCTGGTCTTCCTTAATGGAGATATTCTTCCTGTCGATTTCAAATCCTTTCTCTTGAAGAGATTCGGCAATTTGAATAGTATTAACAGAACCGAAAATTTTTCCAGTTGAACTGGTTTTTGCGCCAATAGTAAGCTTAATTCCATCCAACTTTTTAGCAATTGCCTCAGCGTCGGACTTAATCTTAGCCTCTTTGTGAGCCCTTTGCTTAATGTTTTCAGCATGAACTTTCTTGGCCGACTCAGTAGCAGCCGTGGCCATACCATTAGGAATTAAGTAGTTTCGTGCATAACCGTTCTTTACGGTTACGATATCATCTTTATGCCCCAAATTGGCAACATCCTGTTTAAGTATAATTTCCATCGCGTTGTTCTCCTGATTATTTCAACAAATCGGTTACAAATGGCAGTAAAGCCAAGTGGCGTGCCCTTTTAACAGCGGTGGCAACTTTACGCTGATATTTTAGAGATGTTCCTGTTAGGCGGCGGGGAAGAATACGCCCCTGCTCATTTAGGAACTTCTTAAGAAACTCGGGATCCTTATAATCGATGTACTTAATCCTGTTCTTCTTGAAACGGCAGTACTTCTTCTTCTTGATATCAACGGTTGGGGGTGTTAGATATCTGATCTCACTCTGATTCTGGCTCATGGGTTACTCCTCCTTCTTTTGTTGTTCAACCTTTGATCTTTTCTTCTGAGCATACTCAACGGCATGCTTGTCCATGCGGAATGTTAAGAAACGAATCACGCGCTCGTCGCGGCGATATTGAGTTTCTAACTTGTCAATTAGATCACCTGGAGCCTTAAACTCGATGAGGTAGTAAAATCCAGTGGATTTTTTCTGAATGGGGTAGGCCAATTTTTTTAGTCCCCAGTTCTCTTCGTGTACAATCTCACCGCCATTGCCGGTGATGACACCTTTGAACTTGTCAACCGCTTCCTTCATCTGGGCCTCAGACAAAACGGGAGTAGCTATGAAAACGGTTTCGTACTGATTTAACATAGTTTAAATTATTTGGTTAAAAATTACAATTAGCCCGCAAAAGTATATATTTTTCGAAATATAGCAAAAGGTTTCGTCATTTTTTTGAGTGAATATCATTTACTATAATTGCAGTTTTTGAAGTTATTACCCAACTATAAAAAGCACATGACTAATCAACAAAAATATACTTGCGAATGCAAAGCTGTTACACAGCGCGAAATTATTAATGCAATCAGAAAGAAAGGGGCTAGAACATTTTTAGACATTCAAAACATCACCAAAGCATCAACGGGTTGCGGTAGGTGCAAACCCATGGTTAATGATATTACTATTAAGGAGATATCAAAACTCAAGGACAAAGGAGAACAGCTAAAAATTGAATATTAGCCTTACGTTTTAACCAACACATCAAGAAATGTCTTAATGTCGTTCATCTTAGATGTTTGTCCAACCTTTTGGAACGATATAACAAGACTGCTAACCAGCTGCGAAATAGCCGTTCGATTAGTGCAAGGAAGATAGTACTCGGGTTTAGGGGTTATGCTATTTTGCTCCAGAAACTGATCAATCTCCTTTCGTCCAAGAACGGAACCCTGATTAAAGGGGTTAACATAAAACAGAATATTGGGGCTTAACTCATTACCTTTAATTGCGGTCTGATAACGATCCTTGAATGCCACTAAAAAATTGCGAGGCAAGCTAACCGGGTATATGGGCAAGCCAAGACGCTGAGCAACAAGCGAGTAGAAAATGGAAATTAGGACAGGCCCGCCTTTTTTTGTCTCAACCAGCTGGTTTATGAAATGGTTCTGTGGGGCAAAAAAGTTTTCGGCATTCCCCGAAAATCCACACACACCAAACAGAATATGATTAAGAACCTTAACTTTCTCGAGAGGTGTAAGGCTCTCATTTAGCTCATTCCAAACCTTTTGCTTAACCTTTTCGATGTAATCATCAATAACCTCAAATTCCACATCGGGGTACTGATACTGCGAAACGAAAACAATCCCCTGGAGTAAATCCTGACACCCAGTTTCAACCCATTCAAGAAGATTCTGCCGGGTATTGTTAAACTGGATTTGGTGAAGAATATCCTCCACCCTTTGTTGAAGAATTTCGCTACTGGAAGTTTCCCAAGCCTGTTCAAGGAGCGGAATAAGATCCAAACCTTCGGTAACCAGCTTATTGGAAATAGTCTGGTAAACCTCTTGATCAGGATCTTCGAGCAGCGCAACGAGGGCTGCAAACTCCTTGGGTCTCATCTATAAGATATATGGAATTACCGAGTTAAACGGACTAAAGTCTCCTCAACTAACCTTTTAATGTGTGGTTTATAATCAGCCGAAGCTGTTTTGTTAACCCTATTTGCAATAATTGCGCAAAGTGTAATAGACTTGTGGCCAAGCAACAACGATAGCCCATTGATGGCCGAGCTCTCCATCTCAAAATTTGTGATGCGCTTACCCTTGTAGATAAACGTTTCGATGCTATGGTTTAGGCTGCTATCGGCTAGTGGTAGTCTCAAAACTCGACCCTGTGGGCCATAGAATCCAGGAGCCGAAATTGTGATCCCCTCGGTGGCAATATCCTTAAATAGGGCTACCAGTTCGGGTGATGAGTTTACAAAATATGGTTTTGCGCAAAGGGTATTCCAGTTGGTATGTTCAACAAAGGCGGCTTCCATGGCCAAATCGCTAACCGAATTTCGTCCCTTATAGAAGTTCAGGAGGCCATCAAACCCTATGGCAATATCGGTTAAAACAAAACTGTCTACAGGGATATCGACTTGTAGAGCGCCTGATGTTCCTAAGCGAACAATGGTTAGCTGTTTCTTCTCCTCCTTCTCCTGTCGTGTTTGCAGGTCGATATTAACCAGAGCATCCAACTCGTTTACAACTATATCGATATTGTCGGTTCCAATACCCGTGGAGATAACGCTTATGCGCTTGCCGTTGAAATAACCTGTAACCGTTTTAAACTCGCGGTTCGAAACGGTGAACTCAATCTTCTCGAAAAACGACGCCACGGTATCGACCCTCCCCGGATCGCCTACAAGGATAATGGTGTCCGAAATATCCTGTGGGCGAAGATGCAGGTGAAAAATGCTTCCATTTGGGTTGATAATCAGCTCCGATGGTTCAATAATTCTCATATTTTACTGTATTTTGAAAGTGCTAATTAAAGCAAAAAACCCAAACGATGTGTAATTTTTCCCCACTTTTTGATAACAGTTAGGCAGGAACTGTGGACATATTACACAACATCAGCCACTTATATCAGCCTCATAAAATCCCCAGAAAATACATATCTTTGTAGATAGAAATTATCGATAATGCTAATCACACTAAAACAATAAAAACAATGAAACAAAAACAAGTAGTCATCATTATTGGGATTGTAGCCCTAGTTATTGTGCTTCTTTTCAGCAGCCGAATGTTTTACATTATTCAGCCAGGTGAGCGCGGACTAATCTTTAGGCCATTTACCAGCGGGCTCGACAAGGATAACATTCAACTTCCCGGATTCCACGTAGTTGCACCCTGGAATGATCTTCACATTTACGATGTGAAAGAGCAAAAGGCCGAAGAAACCATGGATGTACTCGACAAGAGCGGACTAAAAGTTATTATCGATGTGTCGGTTCGCTTTAACCCCATTTACGATCGAATCGGTTCACTTCACGAAGTTTTTGGGAAATATTACATTAATCAGCTGGTGATACCCGAGGTTAGGTCATCGGTTCGTCAGGTGGCTGGCCGCTATACTGCCGAGGAGATATACTCCACCAAGCGAAGCGAGGTAGAGCAAACCATAATTGCTGAGACTAACAAGATTTTGGGCGAGAACTTTATCGATATGCGTGCCCTGCTTATCCGTAGCATAAACCTGCCAACTCAAATTCAACAGGCTATTGAGAATAAACTTACCCAAGAGCAGGAAGCGCTTGCTTACCAGTTTAAGCTGGAAAAGGAACGAAGTGAGGCTGAGCGTAGAAGAATTGCCGCCGAAGGGGAATCGCGTGCAAACCAAATCATCAATAATAGTCTTACAAATAATCTTCTCAAGATGAGAGGAATTGAAGCCACAGCCGAATTGGCCAAATCGCCTAACACCAAGGTTATTGTTGTGGGAAGCGGTAAAGATGGACTGCCAATTATTCTTGGTGGTAACTAAAAAATTAGCGGTATAGAGTATGATTCAAAGAATTCAAACGGTTTTCCTGATTATTGCCACAATTCTGCTGGTTTTTACGGTATTTATGCCCGTTGCCAGCGTTGTGAAACCAACCGACGAGGTAGTTTTTGAACTTGGGTTCACTGGGCTTAAAGGACTAGATGGTGAGAAAATGCCATTTACCTCCTACCCCATGTCGATCCTAATTTTGCTTTGCCTTGGTTTGTCTATAGTTACAATTTTATTATTCAAGCGGAGGATGCTCCAAATTAGGCTTAGCGTGGTAAATATTGTTCTATTAACTGGTCTTCAAGGATTGATATACTACTTTGCCAAGGCAGTCCAATCTACTCTAAGTGGAGACATCTCATTCTCACTTATATTCGTATTCCCTTTTATTTCGGCTATTCTGGTATTTCTCGCACTTAGGGCAATTGCCCGCGATGAGGCACTGGTGAGGAGTTTGGATAGGTTGAGGTAGTGAGTTGAAAGTTGAAAGTTGAAAGTTGAAAAAAACACCCGGGCTTGTTTGTCCGGGTGTTCTTTTAAATTATAGGTAAACCATATGCTCCTGGTCGGTAATCTTTTCGCAGTAGTGGCACTTAAGAGCCACGGTTTGCTTGTCTATTACGGAAAATTTAGTTTTAACCGCCTCAACATTTGTGATGCATTTAGGATTAACGCACTTTACTATTCCCTCAATGCTGTCGGGAACCTCAACAACTTGCTTCTCCACAACAGTATAGTCCCTTATTACATTTAACTTGGCATGCGGTGCTACTAATGCAATTCGATTGATCTCATCACGCTCAAAAAACTTATCGGCAATTTTAATAATTGCCTTTCGGCCTAACCTGTGGCTCTCCATGTTTGTACCAAATGTGATTAGGTTATCAATCTTTTCGAGACCAAGGATTGATATTACTTTAAATAGATTTTGAGCTGGAATGTGGTCGATAACTGTGCCCGCTTCGATGGCACTTACGCTAAGCTGTTTTTTTTCTTTCATCGCTCTAGTTTTTACGTTCTATTTTAAACCAAGGATTAACGCCATAATGGCCATACGAGTGTAAACACCGTTCATAGCTTGTGGAAAGTAGTATGCTTTGGGGTTGGGATCCACATCGGTGTGAATCTCGTTTACCCTAGGCAGCGGATGCAGAACGCGCATGTTGGGCTTAGTTTTCTCTAGCATCTTATTACGGAGCACATACACATTCTTCACCTTTTCGTACTCCAAAGGATCGGAGAAACGCTCGCGCTGCACACGTGTCATATATATTATATCAGCCTTTTCGAGGTTTTCGTTTAGGTCGGCTTGCTCGGTAAATTTTAATCCCATGCTGTTGAGCATAAGTTTGTACTCGTTGGGCATTTGCAACTCCTTAGGAGCAACAAATGTGAATGTAGCCCCAAACTGGCTCATGGCCATCAGCAACGAGTGAACGGTACGTCCATACTTCAGGTCACCAACCAAGAAGATATTCAGATCCTGAAGTGTACCCTGGGTTTTGCGGATTGAGTACAAATCGAGTAGCGTTTGGGTTGGATGCTGGTTGGCTCCATCGCCGGCATTAATAATTGGAACAGGCGAAACCTCGCTGGCATAGCGTGCGCTGCCCTCAACAGGATGGCGCATCACGATGAGATCGGAGTAGTTTGCCACGGTTAGAATAGTGTCCTTTAGACTTTCGCCCTTGGAAACCGAGGTGCTAGAGGCCTCGGAGAAACCTATAACACGACCACCCAAACGGCTAACTGCACTTTCGAAGCTCAACCGCGTGCGGGTTGATGGCTCGAAGAAAAGGGTAGCAACCACTGTTTTGCTCAAAATATCCTGAATAGGATTTTTTTCAAACTCCTCCGCAAGGTCGAGCACCTTAATAATCTCGTCCTTGGTGAGGTCGTTAATTGCAACCAAACTCTTGTTTTTCATCTCCATTAATTTTAAGTTATAGTAAAGGTTATCAGTATAATATCAAAAAAAAGCCTCGTTTACAAACGAGGCTAAAATGTTTAATCGGTTTTTACGTACTCTGCAACGGCCGAGTCAATCTTATCAACCTTATCGAGAACTGAAGCCAGCTTCGATTGGCGAATACCGATTGTAACTGAGCAGCTGGTATCGAAAACCTGGTTGATCACAGCTAAATCCTCATCCTTAATCAGCCTCATCACCTCGTTGGTTGCAGGGTAGGCAAATGAAATATTGTAAATATCCTTTACGGTTTTTTCTACAATGGTAGCAGCATCGAGAGCCTCGGAGGCCGCAGTTTTGTATGCAGTAATAAGCCCCGAAACGCCCAACTTTGTTCCACCAAAGTATCGAATAACCACAACCAAAGTATTTGTTAGCTTTCGGCTTAGTAGCTGTCCATGAATTGGCTTGCCGGCTGTGCTCGAGGGCTCGCCGTCGTCGTTGGCTCGCCAGTTTTCTCCTTTAAATCCAAGAATGTAGGCGTAGCAATGATGGCGGGCATCGTGATACTGCTTTCGCAAATCGACTAAAATCTCCTTAACCTCCTCCTCGGTTTGAACAGGAAAGGCCAGAGCAATAAACTTGCTGCCCTTCTCCTTATAAAGGCCCTCCGAATTACCGGCAATTGTTAGGTATGTATCGGTTTGCTCCATTTCCAAGTTAACTTACAGCAAGCAAAAAGATTGAAACGATAGAAAGTCCTATTCCAACCCAGTTAATACGTATGGGTCGTTCGCGGTATACCAAAAATCCAATTATTACACTAAGCGTAACTATTCCAATATTGTTGATACCAAAAATCACAGAGCCCATGGCCTGTTGACCAGTGCTTATATCGATTTGATTTAATGCGAGAAGAAGAAAGTACATCGATCCAAAGTTGGCCAAACCTAAAAGAGCCCCCACAAGCCAGGTTTTTGGTCTGACAATGCTTTTAATAGCTGGCTTATTAAAGGGTAAAATTACTAGGCCAACCAGCAATGAGCAGGCAAAAACCACCGACGAGAAAGCTGGGGCTAGATCGCCATTTATATAGGCCGATTGGGCAAATTTTACAAATGAATCGACTATCCCCATACCTATAAATAGAAATACTGGTAGTAGTACTACTTTAGAATCGAAAGGCCTATTACTCTTACGATAAACTGTAAGGTAAAGGGCAAGCAGGGCAAGTAGTATACCGGCTATCTTAACTGGACTTAAAATATCGTTAGCATCGTACCAAATTGAGAAAGCAATGGGAAATATCACCGACATTTTAACCGCCACAGTGGTAACCGCCACCCCTGCTTTCTGAGTACTCTTACCTATGGCGTAAAACATTACAATAAACATTACACCAACCAGCAAAGCGATGGGTAACCAATTCTGTTGAAAAAGTTGGAGGGTAAATGGATTACTATCGCTCAAAAAAAAACCTGCTAGGCAGGCTATGAGGTAATTAACAACAATGGCGCTAAAGGTGAATATTTTGTGCCGTTCAACCAGCTTAAATACAACGAATATTGTTGCCGACGATAGAATACTGAGCGCTAAAAAAACCATTCCTTAAAGTTTGGGTAAAATTAATGTATTTTTCTTTGCCCGCCATTAAAAAAGTAACATCGGTTTTTATGTTTTATAAAATAGTTATCAACAGCGTATTTCTTAACTTTTAGCTCCAAAAGTTAAAACAATGTTGTTTTAAACTGCACGGATTAAAATATCGATTCAATCGGCAAAAATTAAAAAAGTAATATAAAACACTTTTGGTATTTATATTTTGATATTTTTGCAGTGTGTGTAATTGTCAACACATCCTATATTCTTAATTGCTTTTCATGTGATTAAATCTTTTTTTGGCTCTTTTGCCCCTCTCCTATTTCTCTTACTAATCTGGTGTACTACCGGAAATGCAAAGGCCAACTCCGTTGAGTCAAAGGATTCGGCAAAGATTTCTGCGAGCAAGACGCAAGAGCGACTCAGCATAGAAAAAGAGATATTTGCAGCCAAGGAAAAAGGCGATAAAAACTCAATCCATCGGGGATATATTGTACTTGGGAAAAACCATCTACAAAACCAGAACCTTGATGAAGCAATAAATGCGCTAAATGCTGCACATCTAATCTCTACCGAACTAAACCTTGCCCCTGTAAAGTACGAGGCCACGAAGTTACTCTCCGAGGTTTATCTGGCTAAGGAAAACCGGCAAAAGGCCCTCGAATATCTGCACAAAGGCCTTGAGCTAAACATTTTGCTTAAGGATAGCATTAACACCGGCTGGTTCTACTTACGCTTAGCCGAGGAAAATCTTGTGTCCGGTATGGTTGGGCAAGCCTTAGAAATGGCTCTGAAAGCCAAATCGTACTTCGTAATACACAACGATACCACAAACCTAATTTACACCCTGTTAAACCTCTCGTCGATTCACAACCAGCTGGGCAACGAAATTGCATCAGAGCAATACCTCGATGAAACCTCCAAATTGGTAAAAGGTATCGACAACAATGTTGTAATTGCCCACTTTAAGCTAGGCTGGAGCCAGCTAAAAATCCTACAAGGAAAATTCACGGAAGCAAATAAATTCGGCGAAGAAGCCGTTGAATTACTGGAAAGTATTAGCCCAAAGGAAACCTACAGGGCAAAATCGCTTGTTGGTGAGGTTTACTATCATCTGAAAAATTACACGAAAGCCCAGATTTATCTTACCGAAGCCATAGATAATCAGCAGCTATTAAACGACCAATCAGGATTGGCACTCACGTACCTAAGAATGGCCAATTTGTACAGAGCCCTGGCCAATTGGTCTCAATCGTTGGAGTACTATGATAAGGGTCTCGGTTTGGCAACAAATGTTGGCCTAACCGATGTTGTAATACAAGCCTACAAGGGACTTTCGCAGGTATACAGTATTGCTGGAAATTCCGAAGCGGCATACCGATTCCTCGACAATTACACGCAGCTAACCGATAGCCTTTTCAACACACAAAAAATTAGCGAAGCGAATAAGGTTGAGGAGAATGCTATTCATCACCAATCCCTTTTGGAGTTAAGAATCAAAGAAAATGAACTTGAAAAGTTCAAGGGTTTAGTTAAACAGCAAAAGCGAAATCAAGGGCTTCTGGCAACCGTTACCGTGATGTTTTTCGTGATACTAATCTTATCGATCCGCGAGTTCATTCAGAAAAATAGAGCTAACGAACTACTGGTAAAACAGAAAGCAGAGATTGAGCATCAAAAGCAGCTGGCCGATAGGAAAACCCGAAACTTTACCGATAGCCTCAACTACTCTCAGCGCATCCAAAAGGCCATACTAAGAACATCGCTCACCATTCAGAATCTGTTTCCCGAGTCGTTTATTATCTTGTTCCCCAAGGATATTGTGAGCGGCGATTTCTACTGGATAAAGGAGAAAAACGAGCGAATACTGTTTGCCCTTGCCGACTGCACAGGTCATGGCGTGCCAGGCGCGCTGATGAGCATTATTGGCACCTTTGGGCTAAACCAGGTTGTAAACGAATTGAATATCACAAGCCCCAGCGAAATCCTCACCAACATAAATGATATCTTCAGGGAGAACCTGATTAGGAAAGAGAGCACTGAGATATTCGACGGGATGGATATTGCCATCTGCTGCTATAACCCCAAAACAAAGGAGCTGATGTATTCTGGAGCCAATATTCCACTTCATATCTGCCGAAGCAACCTTTTGCCCCAGCCCTCTAGCGCCATCTCGGCCAAGGGGAAAACTCATACCCTTTTCAATGTAAAACCCGCCAAACAGAATATTGGGTCAAACATCGAAACCGAGCCCTTTAAAAACCACAGCATTTCGCTTTTGGAGGGTGATGTAATTTACCTCTTTTCCGATGGGTATGCCGATCAATTTGGTGGAGTCGAAGGTCGTAAATTCAAATCGACGCAGCTTTACAAGCTGCTGGTGGGCATCACAAACCTTAGCCTCGATGAGCAGAAGATGCTCTTGGAAACAACCTTTATCGCCTGGAAAGGCGATCACAACCAGCTCGACGATATGAGCTTTATGGGGATACGGATTTAACGCTCCAGCCACTAGGCCCGCGCTCTATTCAATGCTGATTTTTGAGATTCGAGCCAGCCCGCTTGACTCCTTGTAATGAAAAAGGTGGGGAACGCCATTTAGGTAAATAACTTCGAATTTCGACCAGCCCTTAGACCATTTGGTTTTATAAATATCGGTGAATGATTTTTCAGTGCCATTTTGCAAAAGAATTTGAACCTCCCCATCTGAAGAGCAGTATAGAAAAAGCATCACTTTTTGATTATATAAAACAAGGTTAGCATTGGTCCAATTTGCTGCTGATTGAAGTTCTCCTAATTCTGTTTGATCGGTTGTGTTTTTGAATAGTTTCTCGACAGACATTCGACCCTGTTTCGGAATACGGTGAACCACTATTCTGTTAGTTTTCGTGCTATGCATTAGTAATATGTAATAATCGCTATTCTCAGCCAGCTGTAAATCGTCCCACCCCGATTCAACTTGAACAAAACTTGTAGTTCCCAGCGATAACGAGCCCGCAAGCTGTAAGGAATTCATCAGGATTCTTCCTGTCTCTTTTGAATAGAGTAGTAGATTCGAAGAGTTGTCGTGGTGCATAATTGCTGACGACGACCATTTGTCGGGTATTCCCTTATCGAATGATTGAATGTCTGAAACACTCGTGTTTAGTACATCCTTGGCAAGCCTCATTTTACCATCGCATGAAAGTGCAATCAGGTTGGCCCCATCCTCTTGATGAACAAACTCAAAGAAACTCCAATTAGTACCCAGTGTCATGGATTGAATTGGGGTATTCCCCCCAAACATATTCCAAAGCGCGGCTTTGCCCGTATGACTATCGTAGCAGAAAAGGTAGGGATTGTTGTTGTTCACAAAGCAATGGGCATAATCGAAACCTTTACTCACCGTTATTTCGGCAATTGGTATATCTACATTTCCCCTCAGGCCAGATGACAGTAGTGTGAGGGGAAAAAGTAATAGATAAATAAAGACCTGCAATGTTGTTAAAATTTGCATCATACACATTAGTTGGTAATGTACTGGGGTTTTGAAACTGATTTGGCATCAATTTGGGATGAGATTTTATGTGAAGAGCTTAGAGCGTAGGGCGTAGATGGTTACTAAGATTGTCGAAGTAACCAGGGCGCTACACTCTATCTACCTATGAATAATCTATGTTTCTATGAGTTTTGATTAGTGACTGGAGTGATAAAGCATAGCGCAAAGAGCTAAGGGCTTGGGATAACATAGGGCGGAGATAGTGGAGTGCTGAATATCGATTAACAATCTACTATCAAAAAGAGAGAGATTCCTTATTGATAAAAAATGAAAAAGGGCTGCCCGAAAGCAGCCCCTATCGAGAGTACAGCTAATAATACTAACGTTTAGTCGGACGACCCGTGGGAACGGGTTTAGGAGCAGGCGCCTCAACCGTAAATTCCATATATGCATCGCCCGAGAAGTTGAGTGTTTTACCATCCTCACTTAGCTCACCTGGATTAAAAATATCGGGGTTGATGATGTACTGCCCATCCTCGAATCGAATCTCGAGCACGTGCGAGAACTTTGTTTGAGTAGGTTGTCCCGGAGGAACATCAGAGTTGTAGTTGGTTCCCGAAACCTCAACCATGATGACATTACCCTGAATGGCCTTAACAACACCTTTTCCCTCCGAGCGCGACACCATGCCGCCCGACCTGTAGCTAAAGTTCTTATTCTTAATAAAGAAATCGGGGGTGGTACTAACGGGCTTAGGAATAAAAGCATTTTTGGTTTGGACATCTATCAGGTACCACTCCATCCATGTGCCATTATGATCGCCCCAGATATGCAAGTTTGATCCATTTGCGCTGCTTCTTTTGGCAAGGCACAGAGCTCTGCCATTGCGGTCGAAGATTTTGAAACGGCCATTCTCAATGTGTCGAAACTGAAAGCGCTGCGCTGGATTTCCGTTTCTATCCCAAACTTGCACATTGGTTGCATCTTCTCTTTTACCTCCTGCAATATCTACTCTGGCATTGGTGGTATTGCCTACCTGAAGTTCATAATACCCCTTTTCGGGCGATTCGATAATCGTAAAAATGCGATCATGGCCTTCGTCGAGTGTCCAAACCTGGATGTTTGAACCTCGCTGAATGGTTGTGGGCTTCCCTGGAATATCCCAGTATCCGCCGTTATTCATGCCATAGTTGATGGCCGATTGGATGTAGAACTTTTTGCCTATTGGCATTTTCGTGGCCTGAGGCTGCCCGCTAGCAAGCGTGGCGCTAAAAAGCATAATGATGCTTGAGAGAAATAGAATCCGTTTCATAATCTAAATTGTATTATTTTCTAATTTGGGTTATATACCAATATAGTTTGTGAAGATGGTGTAAAATGAAATTAAAAACTCAAGTTTTTTAAAAATTAATTACTAATGTCCAAATAATGTTTGCTTTGTCCCTTCCTGAACTAGACAGGTACATAATATTTGATAGTCATTACCAGTGTTCTTGGAAAACACTTTCACTAACCTACTTTTTCCAGCGCCCACAACCTTCGTAGGTATTCCCCTTAAAAGTAAGCGTTGCCTTGTAAGGATGGGTATTATCTGACATGCCATCGCTGCATGAGCCCTCGGAAAAAGTGATATAGATTGTTTCGCCGGGATTAGTGGCAGAAGCCTCAATCGCGATGCCCTGATTAGTGATATCTATACGGTTATACTCGAACCAGCGTGGCTCCTCCGAAGGCTGCGAGATCACCAGTTTGGTGTCAGATAGGGTGATGTCCCAAAAGGGTTCCACTCCAAAAAGGGTTAAACTATGAAAGCGCTTTAGTTCGTCCAACTGGTAGAACCTTGGCTTATAAAAGTTGTCGTGTTTATCCTGCTGCACTTTCCAAATCGCTTTGGCATGCGCCAACAGCTTTTTGGGAGCTTTTTCGAACTCATCTCCCACCGCTGTTTCTCCTCCCATAGCAGGCGTACTTTTATCCAGAGTAACCCGAGTGGTACCATTTATGGTGTAAATTGAGCCATTCTCCATGGCAATTAGCACCAGCCTATCGGGCGAAATTTCGCTGGAGCAGCCAAGCCTATAGGTAAATACAACCTCGGAATAACCATTGCCATTTACATCGGTAATTGTAAACGACTCTTCCATAAACCTTGCGCGGTTCTCAAAATCACAATTCTGCTGGCTCTCACTAATCATATTAATTAGCTCATATCCTTTGCCAGCATTCGCATAGTGATAAGCATACAGGTTAGTGGTTAGTGATGATGGCCCCTCGTTGTTGGATAATTCCAGGGTTTCCTCTGAAAGGATTAGCACGTTATCGCCAGCCGAGTCGACCCACTCCTTTAGGTAAACAATTCTTCCTTTATGGTTTAAGGTAGTCTTCTCAGATTTATTGACACGTGTATAGTCTTGATCAACTTGCGGAGCGTTGTAAAGGCCATTAATATCATTCAGTATTTCGTAAACCACCAGCATGTTCCCCTCGTGGTTTCGGCGCATCCAAAACGATAACCAGGGCGAGGTAGCCAAGGTGTTATGCTTGTCGATATTAAGGTGGCCCGAAATTATCTGGTTAAGCTCATCAACCGAAAAACCGTAGGCTGAATTCTCGAAGCTACGAAAGTATTGGCTGTTACCCTCCCACATAAAGGATCCTGTGGTTGTATCGGCTTGGGAGTATGCATTCTGCAACAGCTTGCTGAAGTTTGGAATATCGGCGATTTGGTGATACGCCTGGAGGGCATCGTTTACGTATGCTTCGATACCCCACGCGGAGTAAGCGCTCTCGGGCACAATGCGTTTAAGGGTTGGTTTGGCGAATTCGTATATTTTTCGGATATTATCGGGTCGTCTATCTATTCTCCAAATGGCGTAAGCCATTAGCTGCTCCTCGGGTGTGTAATCGCGGGCGCTAATGTTGTAGCCTGTATGACGATCCCTGGCGCTAACAAAGGAAGGCAACGCATTGTAGATGTTCCAGAAGTAGTTACCTCTTAGGTCGATTCCCCATGGTGCTGGGTTTTCCAACAGCTTTTTTACAAGGTAATCCTTCATCAGGGTTAGGTTCTTGTTGGGCAGATGTTCAACGCTTTTGGCTTTAAGCACCTTCTGCAGTTCCTTTGCCTGTTCGGCTGGGAGTTCGGTGTAATTGGTGGCTACGGATACAGGCGAATTACTCTGCGAGCAAGAAATCCACGCTGATACAACCACCATAACGGATATGGCCAAAATAAAACTTGATCGACTCATATATCTTTTCTTATGGGTTTAACTTAACGTAAAAAAACAAATACATGCTTATGCGCAAGATAATACTAATACTACTCCGACCACACGAGTATCTGAATTTTTGCTCACTCTTTCTAACTAAACGGCAATTATTATCTGTAGCATTACTGGAAAAAAACTGAACGTATCTCTCTGTGAGAATCTAAAAAAAGAAGGCTGTCCACAAAGTTCAGCTTAAGTTCAACCTTGCAGACAGCCTTGTGCTGTGTAAATACTATCTTGCATTCACCATTTTAAACTGGATATCAGTCATAATATCCTTTAGCTCTTGCACAGGCTCTTTCTGAATCAGATTATTTAGTCCGGCGTTCAAAGTCATCTTAATGAGCCCACCCTGCTTTTTGTAGGTTACCCTTGAGAGTTCGGTGTAAACATGCTTACGAACGTTTGAGTCCTTATTACTGGCCACATTGCTTAACATTTCAACTACAATAGTAGCCTGAACGTTTGCATCAAGTTTCGACACCTCAGTGGCAATAGTATTGTTATCGTCATCCTTAAGCGTTGCAAGTGAAACTTTTTGCAGGTAAGGGTTTAAGGAGTACGTAATATTATTCTCAATCCATTTCTTAAGCTCAGAGGGTGCTTTGGCCACTGTAAAGTCCACATATGCATCGCCAGAGAAGGAGAGTTTTTTACCATCGGCGCTTAGCTCACCTGGACTAAAAACATCGGGGACATAGATATACTTACCATTCTCGTAGGTTACTTCCATTACATGATTAAATGGCTTCTCGGTGGGTTCACCGGGAGGTACATCGGAGTTGTAGTTAGTGCCTTGTACCCTAACAAATATCTTACTGCCTTCGATTTTCTCAACACTAGCATTTCCTTCTGCTCTTCCGCCTCCCATTGAAGCACCAGTGTACTTGAAAAATTTGTTTTTAATAAAAAAGTCGGGGGTTGCGCTAGCGGTTTGGGGAACAAAGGCCGTTTTTGTTTGCGTATCAAT
>CAZBBA010000069.1:0-22772 GCA_964490015.1 uncultured Rikenellaceae bacterium | reverse complement strand
TGGCTATGGGTTTGGGCAGAGCATCCTTGTGCACCATGATGGCCACAGTTTTCTCGCGGACAAACTGCTCCGACATGTGCAAATATCCTTTGTAAACATTAGTAGTGCCCCAAGAATTCTTGGTGATATAGTAAGGGGTACCATTCTGATCTTTCGAGGTACCCACAAGGTGCATTAGGTGATCGTCTGTGGTAATAAAGTTGTCGAAGGTTTTCTGCCTCATCTCCTGCGTAACCTTTACCTCAGGCACAATGGTTTTAAAGCTGTAAATCTCATCCAGCAGCTTGTCGGCTGGAACATCGGCCCATTTGGCCTGCTCGCTATCGGCCATCTCGTCAACTTTGATAACCGGAAGAACGGCAAGTCCCTTCTTATGGGCAAATCCTTTTTCGCTCACATCGCCATCCCAGCAAACGGAGTAACCATTGGCAATGGAGTTGTTTATCACGTCCATTAGCTCGTCAATTGGTAGATTGTAGTATAGCTTATGCGCCCAGTTATCGGGGATCTCAAGTACAATCTGCTGGTAGAATGGATGGTGCGAGTAGGAGGTTATTTCGATATAGTTATCCGGATCGATTCCCATCTCCTTAGCAAACGATGCGGGCGTGTAGTTCTTGTTTTGATATGTAAATGTGGATGGCGACTCTCCAAAGTATGCGTTAAGCACTCCATCGATGGCTGGTTGCCATGCAGTGCTTAGCTTGCGGTTGCGATTTTTCACAACGGCTTCAACCATTCCCGTTAAAACACTTTCGAGTTCTGAGTGAACATGAACATCCTCGCCGTAGTTTCTACCGTTAAAAACACTTTCGGGAACTAGGCCGTGGCTTTTTATCACGTCCATCACATTGTGGGCTTGACCGCCCTGACCAAAGTTGTTGGTTCCATGGAAGCGTACATACCTTTCGGCTTTGTTGGCGTAGGAGTGTTTTACAAAAAACATGGGCGACAGAACAACTTCGGGTTTTCCCATGCGGATTAGCTCCGTTTCGAGAAACGATGTGGTTGCATAGCTCCAGCAGGTTCCTGTTCGTTGCTGATCCTTAACGGGCGAGGTTTTAATCTCCTTTGTCACCTCAAACTGATATCCAGTTTCGTTTTGCGCCTTTACGCTTAGCTGCGAAAAAGCAAAAACCATTAGAAGAAAGGGTAGTAACATTAATCTTTTCATACCAATTTCCATTTTGTGTATTCTATTGATATATTTCCTTCCTAAAAGTTTAAACCGAAGTGATTATTTTTCCTAATCTTGATTGTTTGGCGAACATTGTAGGCAGAAAAAATTTTATTATTATGTAATTATTCTATAACATTAAGAATTAATTTGCTTTTAATTAGTTTTTTGGTTTTAAAATGTACCTTTATTTCAACATTGTTTCCAATTTCAGCACTGGTAAAAATTTGGGCCAAATTGAACATCCGATTAAACAATTGTTTATATTGCGCCCTGTTTTTACAGTGCAAAACCTAAAATCAACTCGATTAAGAACCTAAAATTCAATTGTATGAGAAGAAAAGTTGTTAGTGTTTTAGCTGCATTATGTATGCCAGCAATCCTGTTTGCAGGAGGTCTAGTAACAAATACAAACCAAAGCGCCAGCTTTATCCGTATGCCCGCCCTTGATGCTATTATCGGTGTAGAAGGCGTTTACTACAACCCTGCCGGATTGGTTAAGCTTGAGAATGGACTATATGTATCCTTAAGTAACCAAATTGTTAATCAGAAAAGAAACGTTAGTAGTACTTTCCCAACCTTAAACAGTGGTGATTACGAGGGGATTGTTAAAGCACCACTTTTCCCAAGTGCATTTGTAGCCTATAAAGCCAATAAGTTTGTTTTTTCGTTTGCGTTTAATCCCATTGGTGGGGGCGGGGGAGCAGAATATGAGAATGGTTTACCTTCGTTTGAGTCAATGGTTTCTCAGTTACCACTCCTAGTTTCTGGATTTGGCATCCCTACAACAGCATATAGTTTAGATATTTTCTTTAAGGGAACATCCACTTATTTTGGATATCAAGGCGGTGTTAGTTATGAAGTTAGTGACGCAATTGGTGTTTTTGCAGGGGTTAGATATGTAACAGCAAAAAGCACTTATGCTGGCAACATTAATGACATTATGATCAACCCACAGCATCCACTTGTAAATCCCACTGGTGGAATGATGCTGGCAAGCTCTTTCTTTACAGCGATAGGGCAACCTGTTTATGCTGCAATGACTGCTGATGCCGAAGTGGATGTAGTACAAACAGGCTCTGGGATTACTCCTATTCTGGGACTAAGCTTTGTTGCTTCGGAGAAGTTAAACTTTGGATTAAAATATGAGTTTAAAACAAAGATGGAGCTTACAACAGAAACAAAGGTTGACGGAACAGGTCAGTTCCCCGACGGTGAAGTTATACCCAACGATATGCCTGCCATGTTAACTTTTGGTATAGGTTATAAGCCCATCGAAAAACTTTCGCTTTCGGGCGGATTCCACTACTACTTCGACAAGTCGGCCAACTACGGTAAAAAAATTGGTGGCGCCTTTGTTGAGAATAGTGAGGTTATTGATAATAACTACTGGGAGGCAGCCATTGGCCTAGAGTATATGATTACTGATAAGATTTTTGCCAGCGCAGGGTATCTGCTCACCAAAACTGGGGTTAACGACAAGTACCAGAGCGATATGAGCCATAGTCTTAACACAAACTCATTTGGATTAGGCGGCAAGTATTTGGTTACCGAAAATCTTGGCGTTAACGTTGGTTTTATAACAACCATGTACAAGGAGTACAAAAAGGACTATGCGGCTGTTGCACCAGCAACCCCTGCATACAGCGAAACCTATAACAGGTCGAATATGGTTATTGCCCTGGGTATTGACTATAAGTTCTAGTAAACTTCAAAAAGTTGAGAGTTCATGGGTGGACTGGGAGCAATCCTGGTCCACTCTCTTTTTGTAAAGCTGTCAAAAAAAACGGCAACCCAAAGGGTTGCCGCCATATCACTGTAATATCTTGACTTAATGATTAATTTCTACGTAGTTAAGCTTTACATTGGCCATTTCGGAAAGTTCCTCACCTGCTTCGCGTAGTTCATCATCGTCCTCATCGAAGTACCAGTAAATTTTTAAGGGAACTCCTGCACGTTGAATTTCGCTTAGAACAAGAATAATGTCGTATATAAATTTTGCAGAGGAGCTGTTAAAGTAGATATACTTAAATTTAAAGTTGAACGCTTGCGAATCATCGGCGGGTTTTGCCTTCAGATACCACTCTTTAAAACGTTCAAGCCATTGAAGCAGGGGGAAGTAGAAATCGCGGGCATTCTCAGGGCGAGAGTAACCACTTATTTCAAGAGAAAACTCCTTGGGTGAGAAAAAAACCCGAGGAGTGACACTTGTTCCTTCAATTCGGAGGATATCCATAGGTTATAGGGTGTGTTTGCGCTTCAAATATACTCAAAAACAGTAAAAAAAATCACGCGAGAACTGGTGGACTCCACTGGCATTTTGGCCAAACATCGTTTTTCGTTGACGAACGCATTAGAAATATTGACGTACGGAATTTTAATGATAGATAAACAGGGTAAAACCTAGAAGGCTGAAATTGGAACTATAAGATAATCGCCAGAAAGTAAGGGGGGGGGAAAAAAAGAGTTCCCATGAAAATGGAAACTCTCAATAGGTTTCAGGGTTAAATTTAGGGAACGTATGGTATAAAGTTAAAATTATAGCCTAACATATCGGAAATTTCTTCGCCTGATTCAAAGATTTCATCATCACCCTCCTCGTAGTACCAATTTACCTCCACCTCGTTGCCCTTCGACATAAACTTCATGAATTCCAGCAGGATATCCAGCAGGAATTTAGAAGATGCTGAGTTGAAATAAGTCATTTTTAGGTTAAGGGTAAGTAAGCGCTTACTAAAATCGATGTTCTGACTTAGAAAAAGGTCGTTATAATCTTCAAGCCATTTGAGAATCGGCTTGTAAAAACCAATAACATTTTCGGGTCGTGAAAAGCCAGATATTTCAAATAGGCTTTTGTTTGGGTCGAAGTGAACTCGTGGGGTAAATTCTGTTGGTTCGATATGTAGTGGTTCCATAGCTAAACGTACTTTAAAATGAGGTTAGCAGGAAATAACAACGTTAATGGTGAAATAGGAGTATTCGCTGTTAATCTTCTCAAACTTGTAGTTAATCTTATTCTCCGAAACTTTGGCAATATTGATAATGCCCAGGCCAGCACCCCCTTTTGGCGATACATCGCCACTAAGGATTGTAAGTTTGTAAAGTTCCTTAAGACCTTCCTTGTTAAGCGCGTTTACTCGGTCGAGCTTTTCCTTTAGCGGCGTTACCTTCTGGTTTAGCAAGCTGTTGGAAGCGAAGAGGGAAAACTCTTTGTCGTCGAGGAAAAGGGTAAACCGGGGCTGATGCTCCGTGTTGCTGCTGATAATATCCTGATGTTTGTATATATTTTCAAGGCTTTCGACCATAGCAGAGTACACCTTTTTCTTCACAGTAATTGCCATACCCTGCTTATCCACATACGCCGACATCCTGTTTAGCAGGAAGCCAATCTCTTCATAACTTAATGGTCCAAAATGGGCTAAAATATTCTCTTTTTGTGCCACTTTAAAACTTTTCTTTAAAATTGAATCAAAAAATGCATTCAGTTGATGAAAAAAAATTTTCGCTTTTTAAATGGTATATACAAATGTATTACTTTTTTTATAAACTACAACCTTTTCAATAATTTTGATATACCAGCCCCTTTTTTTATATGTTATCAACGCTTTTACAAGGGTGTTGTTTAACGGTGACGGGGCGTTTGGTAAACAAGCGGAGCGGATTGGCAAAAAGCCAATCCGCTCCGCTAAATTTAGTAAACTCAGAGAATTTATTTAATGATGGTCATCTCGTCGATAAGGTGCTTGGCGCCCGCGAACTTGTCCACAATAAAGAGCACGTAGCGGATATCAACGCCAATGCAGCGCTGGTAGTCGGGTTCAAACATAATGTCGCCACTCATAGCTTCCCAGTTACCGTCGAATGCACAACCAATAAGGTGTCCTTTCCCGTTGATGATTGGGCTACCCGAGTTACCACCGGTGATATCGTTGTTGGTGATAAACGCCACGGGCATCTCGCCATTTTCAAGAGCGTAGGGGCCGTAATCCTTATTTCGGTGAAGTTCTTTTAGTTTTTCTGGAACAACAAACTCCCAGTTGTTTGGATCCTCTTTTTCCATCACCCCGTTTAGTGTGGTTATGTAGTTGTAGTGAACTGCATCGCGCGGATTGTAGTCGAGTACCTGGCCGTAAGTGAGTCGCATGGTAAAGTTTGCATCGGGATAAATAGGTTTTCCATCGTTTTTCTCCATGATTCCGGCAACGTAAAGCTTATGACCAAGCGCAAAGCGCTGGTTTATATCCCTTAGTTTTTCGCCAATTTTAGTCGAAACCTCCCTGATGGATTGAGCCGCTGCAAATGCGGGGTCGTTATCGAAACCCTCAACGGTTGGGTTTTCAAGGAAACTCCAAAGTTTAGAAGAGTCGGCAAACATGGAGTTGTCGAACATCTCGTCGATAAACTTATCGAAATCGCCGCTATACTCGTTGGCAATTTTAGCAAATACGCTGGGCTGGAACTCGGGTTTTACGTGCTTTGCAAAAAGCCTAAACATGGCCTTGGCCACCTTACGATCGGTGGGTGCATTGTAATCCTTATAGAATGCAACACCCCCCTGTTTGAACCTGTCGATAAGGGCTTGTAGGCCATTCTCCTTGCCTTCCTTTAGGAATGTGTACAGAGCATCGGCTCTTGAGGCAAAAGAAATTAGCTCAGTTCCCCTGTTTAAAGTTTCGTTTAGATAGAGGTTGGTGTACTGGTAGTCGTAGCGCTCCTCTACGGCATTTTTAATAAGATTTAAAGCATCGCCATACTCCTTGGTGCGTTTCTTATTCTGATTAACCCACTTTGTGAAATCTTCTTGCTCTTTCTCTTTGGTGTCCTTCACTTTTAGTCTCTTTAGAGCTTGGTTTTGACCAATTGAGAATTTCCAGTAGTTAGTGCTTCCAGAATACTTCGATGAGTACTTAATACGAACCTCATCGCTGGCGAGCATATCCTCGAGAATAATTTCCTGACGAATTCCTCTGATGAATGAACGCTGAGCGTTAGTAATCTGGATGGCTTCTTCTACTTCCCACGAGGTCATGTAGCGAGTAGTTCCTCCGGGGTAACCCATTATCATGGCAAAATCGCCCTTCTCAATTCCTTTTAGTGATACTGGGAGATGGTGCTTAGGTTTGTAGGGAACGTTGTCGGCTGAGTAGTCGGCGGGCTTATTATCCTTATTGGCGTAAACGCGGAACATGGCGAAGTCGCCTGTGTGGCGAGGCCACATCCAGTTGTCGGTATCGGCGCCAAATTTACCAATCGAAGATGGGGGAGCACCCACCATGCGAACATCGGTGAACACCTCGTAAACTAGAAGGTAATACTTGTTTCCACCGTAGTAGCTGCGCACCATAGCTCGGTAGTGAGTTCCGGCACTAGCCTTCTCGGCTATCTCCTTGGTAACCTTTTCAATGGCATCGGCTTTCTCCTTTTCGGTCATCTTTGCCTTAATTGGCTTGTTAACCTGATCGGTTACATCGTCAATTCGAACAAGAAAAGTTACCGATAGGCCTGGCGTTGGAAGTTCCTCTTCGAGGGACATTGCCCAGAAACCATCCTTTAGGTAGTCGTTGGTGGTGCTGCTGTGACGTTGAATGGCGCCGTATCCGCAGTGGTGGTTGGTTAGAATTAGTCCTTTGTCGGAAATGATCTCGCCAGTACATCCACCACCAAAAATTACGATAGCATCCTTTAAGCTGGTTTTGTTGATGCTGTACAAGTCCTCGGCGCTTAGCTCAAGCCCCATCGACTGCATGGTGGCAATGTTGTACTTCTGAAGAAGCGGGAGTAGCCACATCCCCTCATCGGCTTTGGCAAGCTGCGATGTTATTAGGATAAATCCTAAGAGTAAGATTTTTAATCGTTTCATTTCAATCACATTGTTTAGGTTTAAAATCAATATTTAATCATAGTTCGATTATTAAAGGGGCAAACGGTTTAAAAAGTTTGGCAAGTATAAAAAGATCTTTTCGTTTTTTTGTCTAGAATGGTAGATTTAGCTGATTGTCGGTAAGTTTAAAGCTTCGGCGATGATGTGGAGTTATTCCATGATGCGCAATAGCCTGTCGATGCTCTAAAGTTGGATAGCCCTTGTTTTTTTTCCACTGATACTTGGGGTAGTCTTTCGCTAGGTTAACCATGTACTCGTCGCGGTAGGTTTTAGCCAAAATTGAAGCAGCAGCAATACTCATGTAAAGCGAATCGCCTTTTACAATGCACTTATGAGGGGTGTCCTTGTATGGCTTAAATCGATTTCCGTCGATTATCAGAAATTCAGGCGTAATCATCAAGCTGTCGATAGCTAAATGCATCGCCTCAATGGAAGCATTCAGGATGTTAATTCTATCAATATCTGCGGGCGAAACCATGCTAACCGCATAGGCAAGCGCTTCCTGTTCAATTACTGCTCTAAGTTTTTCGCGTTGTTTGTGCGAGAGTTGCTTGGAGTCGTTGAGCAAAGGGTGATTAAAACTTGGAGCAAACACCACGGCTGCTGCCACCACCGGGCCAGCCAAACAACCTCGTCCAGCCTCGTCGCATCCAGCTTCAAGGGCACTACTGCTGTAATTTGATTTAAGCATCACTCTTTATTTAATAGGTTGAGCTGCTCTTCCATTGCACCGTAAAGTTCCAAGGCGGTTTTATCCCACGAGAATTCCAGCGCTCTTGCTGCTGATTTTGCTGCCAGTGCATCCCAAAGTTTAGGATCGATGGTAACCAACCTCATGGCGTTAGCCATGGATTCGATATCGAAAGGATCGACATAAATGGCGGCGTCCCCTGCCACTTCGGGAATCGAGGTGCGATTTGATGCAATTATGGGAATGTGGCAGCGCATGGCCTCAACTAATGGAATGCCAAATCCTTCGAAGTACGGCACATAGGTTAGCGCAACTGCACCCCCAACCACAAGGCGAAGTTTATCAATTTGCAAGCGTCCGGTAAACACAACCAAATCTTTATAGTCGAGATTATTAAGCGCTTCCTTAATATCTGCAGTCATAAACATTGGCTCGCCCACAATTATTAGTTTGTAGTCGAGTTTTGATTTTTTTTGAAACAGATGAAAGGCTGTAATCAGTCTAGCCACGTTTTTTCGAGGGCTAAGCGCGCCAACAAAAACAAAGTAGGGTTTACCCTCGGTGAGGTTAGTTCTGGTGTTCACTTTCTCGTCGGGGGAAAGGGGTTTAAAAGCGGAATTTGCACCATTATAAATTACGGATATCTTGCTGGGGGTTATGCCAAAATGCTTTGCAATATCGTTCTTTGAGTAGTTGCTTACAGTAATTACCTTCGATGCTTTTTGTGCAAACCGTGGGAAAAAGTAGTTGTAGTAAAACCGGGTAATAGCAGGAACGCCTTGGGGGTAGTGAAAAAAATTGATATCGTGCATCACCACCAGGGTGGGCGTTTTGCTGCGTAGCGAGATATACCCGTCGGGCGAAACAAAAAGATCGATACGGTTTCGGCGAAGATAGCGGTAAACCGAAATCTCGAACCAGATATACCAGAGAAATGGATGACGAGCCTGAGGCGAAAGGACCACGGCCTCCACGTTGGGTGCAAATATAAAATCGGGATGAGGTTTTCGATCGAACAGAAATATAAAATGGTGCTCAGGATGACTTGTGGTTATCCTCTTTAGGGTTTCGTAGGTGAACCACCCTATTCCTTCAAGTTTATTCTTTATCAGAAGCCTGGTGTTTATGGCAATTCTCATGGTATGATTTTGATGACAAGGGCAAAGTAGCTAATTTTTCCTGAGATCATGAATTATGTTACCGCGAATTATTGCAAATTATTGAAAACACCCAACATTTGCTTACTTTTGGTAGAAATATATTTGGATGTGAAGCGAAAGTTTACCACCAACCTACTCCTTCTCCTTGCGCTTAACCTTGTGGTTAAGCCTTTTTGGATATTTGGGATTGATCGTAACATACAGAATGTTGTAGGTCCTGGTGAGTATGGACTATTTTTTGCCCTCTTCAATTTCTCCCTGCTGCTTAACATTGCCCTCGATTTTGGGCTTACTAATTTCAACAACAGGGAAATAAGTCAATATCCACAGCTTCTATCCCGTTACTTGTCGAACATGCTGGCCATTAGGTTAATTATGGCCCTATTTTACTTTGCCATTAGCCTTGGTGCTGCGCTATTACTGGGCTACACTGGTCGTCAGCTATGGCTTCTGCTCTTTTTGGTGATAAACCAATTTCTATCGAGTCTTATACTTTACTTACGGAGTAATCTTAGCGGGTTGCAGTTTTTCAAAACCGATAGTATTCTGTCTGTAACCGATAGAGTTCTAATGATTTTTTTATGCAGTATGTTGCTGTGGACTCCACTCCGTGAGAGTCTGCGGATTGAGTTGTTTCTTTACTCACAGACCGCTGCCTACGCTGTTACCGCCTTAGTTGCTTTAGCGCTTGTGGTTCGGAAAGCTGAGTATTTTGCACTTAAGTTTGACCGGCGTTTTTTTATCAGCATTGTTAGGCAAAGTTATCCATACGCGCTGCTAGTTTTGCTAATGTCGTTTCACTACAGGGTCGATTCGGTTATGCTTGAGCGATTACTGCCCGATGGACATGTCGAATCGGGTATTTACGCACAGGCATTTCGACTCCTAGATGCCAGCACAATGGTTCCGTTTTTGTTTGCCACACTTTTACTGCCCATTTTCTCAAAAATGATTAGGCAAGGCGAGAGCGTAAACCAGCTTCTTGGATACTCGTTCAGCTTACTATACGGAGTGGTGTTTGCCTTTTCGGTTATTTGTATTGCTTACCAAAAACCGATAATGGAGCTACTTTATGTAAATAACACATCCGAATCGTATGCCATTTTTGGTATTCTTATGGCTGGGTTTGTTTTTATTTCCATATCGTATATTGTAGGAACACTTCTAACGGCCCATGGAAGTTTGAGGCATCTCAATATTATTGCTTTAGTTGGTGGGATTATGAACATCATGCTAAACCTATACCTAATACCCAGCCACAAGGCAATGGGTGCTGCCATATCGAGCCTAATAACCCAGGCTTTTATTGCAGCCGTTCAGTTATATGTTACGTTTAGGGTTTTTAGGATAAGGTGGTCGCAAATAGCAGTAATAAGGTTTACTGCGTTCTCCGTACTAGTTTTGGGTTCAGTTTTTTTTATAAGTAAATATGTTGAAAATTGGTTTACAGGAGTTTTGATAGCGTTGGCCGTTTCAGGGGCACTTGTTTTTGCTTTTAGAATTATTAGAGTTAAGGAGGTTTTAGCACATTTAGAAATAAATGGTGGGGGATAAAATAGAGTGAATAAAAGAGTGTTTTATCTCACCTTGTCGATCCTTTTTTCAAATTACGCTTGAATATTTAAAACCAAAACCTTACTTTTAAGGCCAGTAAGAAATGCTTGGTTTTTTTGGAATTAATTATCATATTACCCCATGGGAATTCTTATCGATAAAACCCCTGATTGCCCATACGTTAATTTCTCGGAAGAGGGCTTGCTCGAGATTGAGGGTCGATCTATTACCGAGGATGTTTTTTCCTTTTGGCAACCCTTGGTGGACTGGGTGGCACAATACGTGAAAACCCCTGCCGAAAAGACTTGCATGGTCTTTTTCTTCGAGTACACCAACAGCAGCTCCAATAAATACATTAACGAGTTGCTAAAGCATCTGGATGCATGTGCGGCAAACGGGAACAAAGTTGAAATCCGATGGAGGTTCGAGGAGGATGACGAGTCGATTCTTATGCTGGGACAGGATTTGGATGCTCTCGTAAGCATTCCCTTTGTATTTGAGGAGGTTGAAACCGAAAAAATCAAAATGCAAAAGGTAAGGGTAAAAAGTAAGAAGACTGGTAACGAGGCAATTATTTCGTACCGATACTGGGATGCCATAGTTCGTAACGGGCATGGCGATGACTATATTGTTTTAGACGAAGATGTGAAGATGTAGGGTTGTTGCCCACTGCTAATTAAAAGGCCATTATGCAAAAACTCGAGATAAAAGAGACCCTAACAACACCCTATGTTCTGCTCGATTTTGATCAGGGTGTAATGCGCTTTGAGGGCCGATCGATCCCTGAGAATGTAATTGACTTCTATCAACCATTGATAAATTGGATCGAAAGGTATTCTAGGGATCCCAGAGAGAGTACCTCGGTGCATTTTAAACTCGAGTACTTTAATACCAGCTCTTCGAAGCGGATTTTCGACATCATGAAAAAGGTGGAGACAATACCTGCCACCACAGGGAAATCGGTAACCATTAACTGGTACTATGAGGAGGACGATGAGGATATTTACTTTGCCGGAAATGATTACAAAGCGCTTATTACAAAGGTCGACTTTAATCTGGTTGAGTTGTAACTAAATCTTTCTGCAAAGTATTTCCCTATTTAATCATTGTGCTCTAAGAACCATTCATCAAGTAGCCAAGATATTCAAAACCAAAACCTTTTTGTGGCGCAACTTTGCGCTTCAAAATCTCATCTTAGTAATTTACGGTAAAATCCATTAATGCCTTTTTTGGATGCTGGAAACTAACAAAAAGAAGATTGTTAACGACCCTGTGCACGGGTTTATCAACATTTCCTATCCCTTAGCTTTTGATATAATAGAGCATCCACTATTTCAGCGGCTTAGGCATATTCGCCAGCTGGGATTAACCTATCTTGTTTATCCAGGCGCCAATCATACGCGCTTTCAACATGCGCTTGGCGCAATGCACCTTATGGAGGTCGCTATCGATGTGCTAAGGGCAAAGGGCCATACAATCTCGGACCAAGAAGCCGAAGCCGCTTCGGCGGCCATTCTCCTCCATGATATTGGGCACGGCCCCTTTTCTCACTCCTTGGAGTATAGCTTAATTCATGGCGTTGGCCACGAGGAGATTGGCACATGCATTATGCGCGAGATGAACAGGCAGCTCAGCGGCAAACTCTCAATGGCTATCGAGATCTTCGAGGGAAGCTATCCAAAGAAGTTTTTGCACCAGCTGGTATCTAGCCAGCTCGATGTTGACAGGATGGACTACCTGAGGCGCGATAGTTTTTTTACTGGAGTAACCGAGGGTGCAATTGGTTCCGATCGCATTATCAAAATGCTGAATGTGGTAAGCGACAACCTGGTTGTTGATGCTAAGGGGATATACTCCATCGAGAAATTTATTATTGCCCGACGACTAATGTATTGGCAAGTTTATCTCCATAAGACAGTTGTATCGGCTGAGAAATTGCTTACTCAGTTACTCTCGCGGGCTCGCGAGTTGGCGCATCAAGGCGAGGCCTTGTGGTGCACTCCTGGGTTGTGGTACTTCCTGTCGCACGACATTACAAGTAAAACCTTTAGGAGCAAGGAAACGGCACATGAGGCCGTAGCACATTTTGCCAGCATCGACGATTCCGATATTATGGTAGCCGCTAAGCAGTGGCAGCATCATTCCGATCCCGTTTTATCGACCCTTGCCCGGATGGTTACATCGCGGAAACTGTTTAAGGTAGATCTTAGGAATAATGAGTTTTTGGATGAAGAATTAGTTGAAAAGCGTAAACAATTTGTAAAAGGTAACCCTTCGCTCCAAGAATTTTCAAAGTTTTTTGTCTTTACTGGGTCGGTTAGTAATAATGCTTACAGGCTGTCGGAGGAGTCCATCAAGATCCTTTACAATAATGGGTCTTTGGTCGATATTTCAACGGCTTCCGATATGATTAATGCTAAGATATTATCGCAGGAGGTAACAAAATATTTTCTCTGTTACCCAAAATAGCCTTCTGAAATTCTCGTAATTAATTGTTA
Source organism: uncultured Rikenellaceae bacterium (assembly GCA_964490015.1). Taxonomy (GTDB): domain Bacteria; phylum Bacteroidota; class Bacteroidia; order Bacteroidales; family Tenuifilaceae; genus Perlabentimonas. Next base: position 9,811 of record CAZBBA010000069.1, on the reverse strand, counting down.
GTTTTGTCACAAAAATTAAGACTATATTAATATGGAATTCACAGCAAAGGTTATTGCTGATCTGCTGCACGGTGTAGTTGAGGGCAACCCCGATGTTAAAGTAAATACCGTGGCAAAAATTGAGGAGGGTAGCCCCGGCGCACTCTCATTTCTATCGAACCCCAAGTATTCCAAATACATCTACACAACCCAATCCTCTGTGGTTCTTATTAATCAGGACTTTGTGCTCGACCAAAAAGTTGATGCCACGCTTATTCGGGTTAAGGATGCTTACGAATCGTTTGCCAAGCTGCTGAGCATGGTATCTGCTGCACAAGAGCGGAAGGTTGGTATACATCCCCAGTCTGTAGTTGAGGCATCGGCTAAGCTGGGCGAGGATGTGTACGTTGGAGCAATGGCGTATGTTGGTCATGGGGTAAAGATTGGGAAAAATGTAAAAATATATCCGCAGGTATACATCGGCGATAATACTGTAATTGGTGATAACACTGTGTTGTACGCTGGAGTGAAGATTTACCACAGTATCGTGATTGGTAACTCCTGTATAATTCACTCAGGGGCAGTTATTGGTGCCGATGGTTTTGGATTTGCCCCGCAGCAGGATGGTTCCTATCAGAAGATACCTCAGATTGGCAATGTGATTATTGAGAATAATGTTGAGGTAGGTGCCAACACAACCATCGATAGGGCAACAATGGGATCAACCATTATTCGCAAGGGAGTTAAACTCGACAATCTTATTCAAATAGCTCACAATGCCGAGATTGGAACAAATACGGTTATTGCTGCGCAATCGGGTGTGGCTGGCTCAACAAAGGTAGGCGAGAACTGCATGTTTGGCGGTCAGGTAGGCATTTCAGGACATATCACCATTGCCAATGGCGTAAAACTCTCGGCGCAAACGGGAGTCCCCAACAGCATTAAGGAACCCAACGAGGTGTTTATTGGAACTCCAGCAATGCCATCGCGCAGGTTTAGCCGATCGTTCGTGGTATTTAAACAGCTCCCTGAGCTAAAACGCGAAATCGATGAAATTAAACGATTGATTGACAAAGGTTAGTTTAGTTCAAATAGAATATGTACTTTTGGGCGTTTTTTTCGACCAATACATTAAACCATAGTTTATGCTTGAGAAACAAACTACATTAAAAAACGAGATAAAACTAACAGGCAAAGGCCTGCACACCGGAGTGGATGTGCGATTAGATATTTGCCCTGCTCCTGAAAATACGGGCTACGTATTCCAACGTACCGATTTGGAAGGAGAGCCCACCATTGATGGAATTGCCGACAATGTTGTGGATACCTCCAGGGGGACTACAATTGAGCAGAATGGCGTTAGGGTTACTACCGTAGAACACGTGCTAGCTGCCCTTTCGGGTATGGGGGTTGATAACGCCATCATTAAGGTGAGCGGTCCCGAGATGCCGATAATGGATGGTAGTGCCAGGGTTTTTGTGGAGGAGATAGAGAAGGTTGGCGTTGAAACTCAGGATGCAGAACGTGGGTTCTACGTTATTAAGGAGAAGTTGGTATACTCCGATCCCGCAAAAGGTATCGAAATTTCGGCTTATCCCGATGAATCCTTCAGCATTGATGTGCTAATTGATTACAACTCAAAGGTGCTGGGAAATCAGTATGCCCAGCTTATTAACCTTAACAATTTTGCCCACGAGGTAGCCCCTTGTCGTACCTTTGTATTCTTCCACGAGCTGGAGGTTCTGTTGAAGAACAACCTTATAAAGGGCGGTGATCTGCAGAATGCCATTGTTATCATGGAGAAAGAGGTTCCTCAGGAGGAACTCGACAGGATTGCTGATCTTTTCAACAAACCACGGGTGCATGTAAAACCCGAAGGAATTTTGAATAATCTTGACTTACGCTTCCACAACGAGCCAGCTCGCCACAAACTCCTTGATGTGGTGGGCGATTTAGCATTGGTAGGTCGTAGAATTAAAGGGAAGATTATTGCCAAGCGTCCAGGGCACCACGCAAATACAGAGCTGGCTAAAATAATCCGAAAAATGGCCCGTAAGGAGGCGATGAAACCCAATATTCCAAAAATTGATGTGAATCAACCGCCCCTTTACGACATTAATCAAATCCGCAAGATTCTACCCCATCGTCCACCCTTCCTCTTGATAGATAAGATTCTACAGATGGACGAAAACTCGGTAGTTGGTATAAAGAATGTTACCATGAACGAGGACTTTTTTGTGGGTCACTTCCCCGATGAGCCCGTAATGCCGGGTGTGCTTCAGATAGAGGCGATGGCTCAAGTGGGTGGCATTTTTGTATTGAATACCGTTCCCGATCCTGAGAACTACATTACCTACTTCTTGAAGATTGATCGTGTGAAGTTTAAGCGCAAGGTTGTTCCTGGAGATACCATTGTGTTTAGGCTCGAGTTGCTGGAGCCCATACGCAGGGGAATTGCCAACATGTTTGGTCAAGCCTTTGTGGGCGATACTCTGGTGATGGAAGGTGAGCTACTTGCACAAATAGTAAAACAGAAATAGAATGATTTCATCGAATGCGCATATTCATCCCGAGGCAAAAATCGGGAACGATGTTACCATAGAACCCTTCGCATACATCTCCAAGGATGTAGTTATTGGTGATGGTACCTGGATTGGTCCAAATGTAACCATTATGGACGGGGCCAGAATTGGTAAAAACTGCAAAATTTTCCCTGGAGCTGTGGTGTCGGCAATCCCACAGGATCTTAAGTTTAAGGGCGAGATAACCGTTGTCGAGATTGGCGACAACACCGTACTTAGGGAGTGTGTTACAGTGAACCGTGGAACTGCTTCGCGCGGATTTACCAAGGTCGGAAGTAATTGCCTCCTTATGGCATACGTGCACGTAGCGCACGATTGTATTGTTGGAAATAATGTGATTTTAGGCAATGCAACGCAGCTTGCCGGTGAGGTAGAGATCGACAATTTTGCAATTCTTTCGGGTGGTTGCCTAGTTCATCAGTTCGAGAGGATTGGGGCACATGTTATGATTCAGGGAGGTTCAAAGGTGAACAAGGATGTTCCACCCTATGTACTTACCGGACATGATCCCCTCTCTTTTGTTGGGCTTAACATTATTGGGCTTCGTCGCCGACAGTTTGACTCGCAAAAGGTTGCCGAAATTCAGGAAATTTACAGAACTATCTACAATAAGGGGATGAATGTAACACAGGCCATTGCCGAGATTGAAAAGTCGATGCCAGCTACCCCCGAACGTGATGAGATTTTAACCTTTATAAAAGGCTCGAGCCGGGGTATTATCCGCAGTGGGCTTTCTAAAGGATCGGAAGATATTGGATAAATAAATGCTCTATAAAGCGAGGGGGCTTTTCGAATTTCGAAAAGCCCCCTCGCTTTATTATTTGGGATTACTAATCTTTGGGCTCATCCATAAGGTTAAAGGTAAGCAATAGCGCTTCAACCTGACGAAGGTAGTTTCGCTTTTCGAGCCTTGGGGCATAAACATAGCCTTCAACGGTAATTACCCTGTTGCGTACTTCATCAACAGTGGAAAGGCTGATAAATGGCCCACCCATGGGGTGTGTGTACACATCCCACAGCCCACGAAGCTGTCCAAAGTAGCGGCCCTTAAACATCAATGGCTGGAAAGTGGGTGGTATTATTGTTTCTGTAATCATATAGCTTCCGGCGGTAGGGCCAGCAACGTAGTTTTTGAGAAACTCGTTGCGTTTTGCAATCAAGTATTCAGCTGTAAAGGTGTTGTCGTCGGTGTAGGGGAATTCATAAATAAACACACCTTGGCTAGTGCTAGGGGTTTCGTACGAAAACCACATAAAACTGGTTGTGTCCATGTTCATGCGGTATCCCTTTGGGAAATACAACGAGGCGTTAAATCGTTTCTCAACCCTTGCCCTTAGCCCTTCGGCTTCGAACTTTATGGCATTCTGAACCGTTCTGTCGCGCTCTGCTTGCTCAAGCAGCTGTACCAGCCGATCCTTATCTTCCAATAGCATGCGCTCAATGGCGGGGTATGTGGGGCCTACAATGTTAAGAACTGTTTGAGGGGCGGCCCAAACATCGCGCTGGGGAATAATTTGTGTTTTCTCAAACTCATCACCAACCTTAACAATAATTAAATTTCTATGCGTTTTAAAGATATCGGTAAAACTCGAGGTTGGAACCATAGCCACTTTAAACAAAGGCTCCGATTGTGGCAACATGGGGTACTCGTCCTCAAGAATACTCTTAAAGGTTTTTCCTATTGACTCGTTAATTACTGAACCCGATAGAACAACTACTACTTCGCCAGCGGCACCGGTTACATTTGTAAGCAGAGTACGTTTTCCGCCTGTTCCCTTATCGCACGAAAATGCTACGACAATTAGCAGTAATGACAAAACAATTGATGTTATTTTTCTCATGGCTGATACAAGTTTGTTAGAATTCTGCGTGGTAAGTTAAGGCATTTTTTGTAAATCCTAGCATTTTATGGCTACAAACCTGCTGGCGATTGCTGTATAAACTCGTAGGTTTGCTCATCTACCCAAACAATAATTGTTTGCCCAATGGCAAGATCTCCGGTAATTCTTGGATTCCAAATATTGATATCGTCGATTGTGCAGTTGTACTTAACGGCAATTTTATGTAGATAATCTCCGGGTTGCACTTTATGTTCAACCTTAATCTTGTTTTCAGTACTGCCGGCCTTGGCTAGGATATCGTGAAAGTCTAGTTTCCGAGGGGTTTTGTTGTATATTGCCTGCTCCTTTTCCAGAAACGGGGGAATATGCGAAACCGGTAATCTTACCGAATGTCCATTGTCGCTCTTAGGGACAAGTCCACGGCGGTAGGTGGGGTTTAGGAATCGGAGAATATCGAGAGAGATTCCTGTTTCCTGCGCCAATATGCTAAAGGATATGGGCTTTGACACATGAACGGTATCGGTTTGCATGTAAAGAGCCGTTGGCGACATGGCATCGATTCGGTGAGCCTTTGCATTCTGCATAACATAGGCTGCAGCAATAAAGGCGGGCACGTAGTTTTGGGCAGCCTCGGGGAGTTGATCGTAAAGTTTCCAGAAATTTGTTTCGCCACCAGCCCTGAATATGGCATTTCGAACTACTCCAGGGCCTGTGTTGTAAGCAGCCATCACCAGGTGCCAATCGTTGAAAATCCGGTAAAGATATTTAAGGTACATGGCTGCGGCTTCAGTGGACTTAACCGGATCCATACGCTCATCGATGTAGCTGTTTACCTGGAGATCGAACATTCGGCCGGTGTTAATTTTGAATTGCCACAGCCCTACCGCTCCGCTTGTAGATACCGCAAGGGGGTTTAGTGCCGACTCAACAACCGCAAGGTACTTGAACTCGAGCGGGAGCTGATGCTTGTCGAGTATCTCATCGAAAAGTGGGAAGTAAAGTTCAGCCAACCCAAGCATTTGCGACACCTGTTCCCTTCGCTCTTGGGTATAAATATCGATATACCGTTTTACCTGCGGGTTGAAGTCGAAGGCAATGGGTGATAGGTTATCGATATTGGCGATTTTTACTTCGTACACTAAATCGGGAAACGAAGGGAAAACACCTTTGAGGCTATTCTCTGTGGTAGAAGATTGTAATGGTAGTTTTAGCTTTTTTAGGCTATCTAGGTTCTGGATTATTCCGCAGCGAGTATGCTTACCCGTTGGATGGGGCAATATTGGATAGCTATTACCCCAGCTGGTGTTGCCATGCCAGAGTAATACCAGCGTGAGTATTACCAGAAGCAGATTGCGCATAACCTTGGGAAGTCAGAAGTAGCAGATTACTCCTTGCTGGCTTTGTGAGAGTCGTTAGGCTCGTCGTCCCCCTCTCGCATTCCCTTCTTAAACTCCCCAACCCCCTTGCCCAAACCACGCATAAGCTCAGGAATTTTTTTCCCACCAAAGAAAAGTAGAATAACTGCAATAAGCAGAATTACTTGCCAAACCCCTGGAATACCAGCAATAACTACATTGTCCATTGTAATAGCAGTTTTATTATTTACTTATACGATATAAATTAGCCAATTAGGTTACACAAAAGTAGTTGATAGGAGATGGTTTTCCCATCTCTTACCAAATTTATTTGAAAAGTTTTACAACATCATTCGCATTGGCAAAAATGAATAGCGATAGGATTAGCACCATACCAACAATCTGGGCGTACTCCATAAACTTGTCGCTGGGTTTTCGTCCCGAGACCATCTCGTATACCAGGAATAGCATATGACCGCCATCTAGCGCTGGGATTGGCAGCATATTCATAATGGCTAAAATAATTGATATTAACGCTGTAAGATCCCAGAACGATTGCCAGTCCCATTGTTTTGGGAAAATGCTGCCAATAGTTATGAAACCGCCCACCGACTCGTAGGCTTTTGTTTTTGGCGAGAATACCAGTTTTAGCTGCTTTAGGTAGCTTGTTACGATATTTGCTCCTCGCTTAATGCCTGCAGGGATAGAGCCAATGAGCGAGTATTGAATGTTTTTTAGTTCAAGAATCTCGAAAGGGCTGGTTGGCGCAATCCCCACTATACCGTTTTCGGGCACAGTTACCGTAAGGTCAACTGGCTGGTTATCGCGGCTCATGGTAACCACAATGGTTTGGTTTGCGCTGGCTTGAATAATGGATTTAAACTGGTCGAAGTAGAATGCTTCATCGCCATTAATGGCTAACAGCTTGTCGCCTACTTTAAAGTTAGCTGCCGCCGCTGCTGTACCCTCGGCAACATGGCTAATAATCAGTGGGGTTCGGGGCTGGAAAAGCATTTGGGTTTTCAGCAGCTGAGGAATAAAAGCCTGATCAATTTTCACGTCTACCAGCTGGTTCTTGCGCTCCACGGTTACGCTTCGGGCATTGTCGATTACGATTTTGGGGGCAATTTGGAAGAAAGACTCAACCTCCTGGCCATCTATATAAACAATTTTATCGCCATTCTTAAAGCCCATTTCCTCGGCGATGGGTGCACAAACCACCCCATGCGTAGCATTTTTGGTGGGCAGATACTGCTCGCCCCAAGTGTAAAGAACTATGGAGTAGATAACAATGGCCAGGATAAAGTTTACCAAAACTCCGCCTGAGATAATCAGAAACCGCTGCCATGCTGGCTTTGAGCGGTACTCCCACGGCTCGGCAGGCTTTTTCATCTGCTCTTTATCCATCGACTCGTCGATCATCCCCGATATCTTCACATATCCTCCAAGGGGCAACCAGCCCACTCCGTATTCGGTTTCGCCTTTCTTAAACTTGAAGAGCGAGAACCAGGGGTTGAAAAACAGGTAGAACTTCTCGACACGCGTGTTAAACATTCGGGCAAAAAGGTAATGGCCAAACTCGTGAAGGACAACCAGTATTGAAAGGCTTAGAATGAACTGTAAAACTTGATTAAAAATTCCCATATTGATTTTTTTCTAAAGTAACAATAAAAATTAGTCGATGGTTTTACGGGGGAAACACTACCTAAATTAAACGTTTAGCATACTCCCTTGTATTCTTGTCTGTTTCCAGGTAATCGTTATAGGTAGGCTGCTTAATAAAGGGCTGCGTGCTAAGGCAAGCCTCAACTATATCGGCCATTTTTAGGAAGCTAATTTTTTCGTTCAGGAATGCTTCTACCGCAATCTCGTTTGAGGCGTTTAGTATGCAGGGCATATTTCCACCCTGCTGCATTGCGCTTCGCGCAAAATCGAGAGCAGGGAAACGATCCGTATCGGGCTCCTCAAAAGTTAAGTTAGGGTAGCTAAGGAATGAGAATCGGGGAAAGTCGGAGCGTAACCGGTTAGGGAAACCCAGCGCGTACTGAATGGGCAACTTCATATCGGGCAAGCCCATCTGGGCCTTTATTGATCCATCCTCAAACTGAACCATGGAGTGGATTATTGACTGGGGATGTACAATCACCTCAATCTGTTCGGGTTTAAGGTTGAAAAGCCATTTGGCTTCAATCACCTCAAAACCCTTGTTCATAAGCGTGGCCGAATCGATGGTGATTTTATTACCCATGCACCAGTTGGGGTGATTCAAAGCATCGGCTCGGGTAACATGCGCCAGCTGCTTAAACGACATATTGCGGAAAGGCCCGCCCGATGCGGTTAGAATTATCTTCTCGATGGGGTTGTTCTCGCCCACCAGACACTGAAAAATGGCCGAATGCTCCGAGTCAACAGGAATAATGGGAACATTGTGCTCATAAGCCATTCCCATGATCAGCTCACCCGCCACCACAAGGGTTTCCTTATTGGCTAGGGCTATGGGTTTATTGGCCTTAACGGCATTAATGGTGGGAAGAAGACCTGCATAACCAACCATTGCAGTTAGAACCATGTCGATGGTTTCCATCTCCACCACCTGTGAGATGGCGTCGTGACCGGCAAAAACTTTTATATCCTCATCCTTTAAGGCCACCAAAACCTCGATGTACAGATCCTTATTGCCAACAACCACGGTGTTGGGTTTGTGCTTCAGGGCTTGCTTTATCAGGAGCTGCGAGTTGTTGTGAGCAGTTAGCACCTCAACCTCAAACAGATCGGGGTGCATGTCAATTACTTCAAGGGCTTGGGTACCGATTGACCCCGTTGACCCCAGAATGGCTATTCGTCTTTTCATTACCTAGATGTTGGCTGGATATTCACTAAAAAACGATGTATTGCTCTGGGTTTAACGGTGTGCCCTTGTGCCATAGCTCGAAGTGAAGGTGGGGTCCCGTGGTGAGTTCTCCCGAATTTCCGATTATGGCGATGGCCTCACCTGTTTTTACGTGTGCTCCCGATTGCTTTAGCAACTTGCTGTTATGCTTATATACCGATAGCAGGTTGCTTGCGTGCTGAATTTGTATAACATACCCTGTTTCCAGTGTCCAACTCGATAGGGTTACGGTTCCATCGGCAATGGCAACAATTACCTCGTTGGGAGGTGCAACAACATCGACCCCAAGATGTCCCGATTTTGCATTAAAAGGGTTTGTGATAACCCCTTTCACAGGAGGGAAAAAGTGCAGACGGGTAAGATTATCCCTATCGCTTCGCGAATCGACAACCGATAAGTTATACAGTTCCTCCGTCTCAATCTGCATCCTCAGCAACGAATCCTCAATCGATCGGGCAAAGTTAATCTCGCTATAGCGTATCGAGGTGTCGGGTATGCTCTCCATGTTGTTGGGATTCTCGCCCCTAAGTATGGTATGCAGGTTACCAAGATAAATCTTCCACTGTCGCAGCTCACGCTCTAAGCTATCGGTCTTTAGGGCATTCTCCACTATACTTCGACGAGTATTACCATCGGGATACCCTGGGATAAACTCCCGCATAGGGGTTAAGGCGATAAGAAGGATAACGGCCGTAACCAGAAATATCGCTGTTGCACCAACGGCTACTATTACGTTGAGACGAGAAAGCCTCATAACCCAAACCTCCTCAAAGGTTTGATCGTTAAGGATGCTCAGCCTATATTTGCTCTTAAGCTTATGAATGTAGTGTTTCTTCGATTTTTCCTTAGCCATAGTTGTGCATTCGAATAGCTGCAAATATAGCATTTTTTACCTTAAGCGGTTGATGGTAAATATTGATATGCGATAAAATCGGTATTCACTCCTATTAAAAAGTGTTAAGTAAAAACAGGGTTAACCGGTATTTTCCCAAGATGGGCGATGAGCGAGTCGAAAAAAATCACAAAAAACTTTTTAATAATTTGCGATAAACCAAAATTTAGCTACTTTTGCAACCGCAATAAACAAGATAGTTCTTTTACTACAATATAATATTGCGGGGTGGAGCAGTTGGTAGCTCGTTGGGCTCATAACCCAAAGGCCGT
>CAZBBA010000068.1:20878-23238 GCA_964490015.1 uncultured Rikenellaceae bacterium | reverse complement strand
GATACGCATTCTCGAGGAGACTACTAGCAATCATCCCATAGTGGAATTGAAATAGCGGAAAAAGGTTTACTGTAAAACCTTGGCGCAGCTAGCAATCATCCCATAGTGGAATTGAAATTAAATTCTATCGCACCGTGTGCGATCTTTGATTGACTAGCAATCATCCCATAGTGGAATTGAAATTAAACTAGATTGGGATTTAGTCCAGCGTCCTGTAAACGCTAGCAATCATCCCATAGTGGAATTGAAATTGGGTAGTCATAGCGATCGAACTTGGTAAACATGCTAGCAATCATCCCATAGTGGAATTGAAATATTATGCACAGAATAAATGTGTATATGCATTATTTCTAGCAATCATCCCATAGTGGAATTGAAATAATATCCTGTTCCTGAATCAGTCTTAATAGTATTTCCCTAGCAATCATCCCATAGTGGAATTGAAATTGAAAACTCGGTCTCCGAATGGTTAAAGCCGTTGCTAGCAATCATCCCATAGTGGAATTGAAATACATGATTGCGCTCTGTAGGAATGATTACCAACAACTAGCAATCATCCCATAGTGGAATTGAAATTTGCAGGAGCAACTACGATATTAACAATAATAACAACTAGCAATCATCCCATAGTGGAATTGAAATCTCTCAATGAAATCGCTCATATCAACCAGCAAATCTAGCAATCATCCCATAGTGGAATTGAAATTTGGTAGGGGCGCTAGGAATCACATTGGTAAGCATTCTAGCAATCATCCCATAGTGGAATTGAAATAGATTAAAGTCTTTGGGTGTATGTATCACTATATCCTAGCAATCATCCCATAGTGGAATTGAAATTGTTTGTAGACTGTCTCTACTGGATACCTTTTGTAACTAGCAATCATCCCATAGTGGAATTGAAATAGAGGTTTCAGGCTAAAAGGTCTGGACGAAATTATCTAGCAATCATCCCATAGTGGAATTGAAATTGGCAAAGGTTAGGGCCCTGTATTCGTAGCGAATACTAGCAATCATCCCATAGTGGAATTGAAATAAGTTACTAAATTTTACAATCCCGTGCGGATTTTCACTAGCAATCATCCCATAGTGGAATTGAAATCCTGGTCGCTTTCGTTATTTCGTACCTCTACCCACGCTAGCAATCATCCCATAGTGGAATTGAAATCTGGCAACTTTGATAATTTAATTGGTAGAATGCGCGCTAGCAATCATCCCATAGTGGAATTGAAATTTGATATTTCTAGTTGAGGCAACTGGGAGCGAGTTCTAGCAATCATCCCATAGTGGAATTGAAATTCGCAATTACAGGTACAACAGGGTAGGAATATTCACTAGCAATCATCCCATAGTGGAATTGAAATAGTCTAAACGAATCATTCATTGAATGCAATCCAGACTAGCAATCATCCCATAGTGGAATTGAAATAGAAGCAGGATTAAATCCTAATTTAATGTATACGCACTAGCAATCATCCCATAGTGGAATTGAAATTTTCGTTTCGCAAAGGTTATCCGTTAGCCATACTTGCTAGCAATCATCCCATAGTGGAATTGAAATGTATATGAAGCTAGCCATTCAATTGGTATCATATCTAGCAATCATCCCATAGTGGAATTGAAATGAACTTGTAAAAGCCTGTTTTTGGGTCAAGAAATTCTAGCAATCATCCCATAGTGGAATTGAAATCTGTTTTTTTTCTTCGTCACGGCAGTGCTGCTCAACTAGCAATCATCCCATAGTGGAATTGAAATGTGGGAAGCCATACGCGCGAGTCAAGGGGCAAGCACTAGCAATCATCCCATAGTGGAATTGAAATTTTTCTAAAGATTTCGAAATAGCATTGCCTCCCGCTAGCAATCATCCCATAGTGGAATTGAAATGCCAGTTATCCTTTAGCCAGAATCTCAGATTAAATCTAGCAATCATCCCATAGTGGAATTGAAATAGCACAACCGATACCGCAATTTGCCAAAGGGGTTCCTAGCAATCATCCCATAGTGGAATTGAAATATCATTATAGCCATTACTCCATTTCGTTTCGCAAAGTCTAGCAATCATCCCATAGTGGAATTGAAATCGGTAATTGATGGGATTTGATACAGGTCTATACCCCTAGCAATCATCCCATAGTGGAATTGAAATGTCTTGATGTAAAGACCAATACGCAACACCATTTTGCTAGCAATCATCCCATAGTGGAATTGAAATTGGGTAAAATTATATGCAGATACCCACCTTCGATACTAGCAATCATCCCATAGTGGAATTGAAATCAGCCTTAGTGCTAAGAGCCTACGCTGGTAAGTTCTAGCAATCATCCCATAGTGGAATTGAAATGTACTTAAGCACAAAGCCAACC
>CAZBBA010000068.1:0-20868 GCA_964490015.1 uncultured Rikenellaceae bacterium | reverse complement strand
TCCTTTTTTTTTTTGTTCATGCGACCATCACAGAGATCTATACACATTCCCTACACGACGCTCTTCCCATCTGCGAGTGCTCCTAGCAATCATCCCATAGTGGAATTGAAATCTCCTTGGCTGCCTTTACACCTTTAGTCCATATTGCTAGCAATCATCCCATAGTGGAATTGAAATACAATAAATTTACCATCGTCGGTGGCTGGGCGAACCTAGCAATCATCCCATAGTGGAATTGAAATATAACAGGGATAATTGCAACGCTCCCCTCCTCAAACTAGCAATCATCCCATAGTGGAATTGAAATGTAGTTAAAATCGGTTGAGCCACGGCGATGCTCATTCTAGCAATCATCCCATAGTGGAATTGAAATTGATGTAAGCAAATATTGCCGAACCGGATGGGGTTCTAGCAATCATCCCATAGTGGAATTGAAATAGCATACTGCTTCCCGTCATTAGGTGCGTCAGGAACTAGCAATCATCCCATAGTGGAATTGAAATCTGTGTCTATCCAATCAACACCATTCCAATATGCCACTAGCAATCATCCCATAGTGGAATTGAAATAGCAGTTACTGCCTGACGGGATTCTCGCTGGCACTCTAGCAATCATCCCATAGTGGAATTGAAATAGAACTTTGAGGAGATATACCCCCGCAGGACGGGCCTAGCAATCATCCCATAGTGGAATTGAAATTTTGATTACTTGGTTTCGGTTTCTGCACCCGTTGACTAGCAATCATCCCATAGTGGAATTGAAATAGTGGACTAGGCTGGCATTCCCAGCAACACCAACCCTAGCAATCATCCCATAGTGGAATTGAAATTTGGTCATTGTTGCTGACCCCGTTGTAGCCGCTTTCTAGCAATCATCCCATAGTGGAATTGAAATTAGTTGCACCTTTTTGCTTGCGCCGCTTGCGTCCTTCTAGCAATCATCCCATAGTGGAATTGAAATGGAAGATATAACGGTGGTAACCAATGCAGATGCCACTAGCAATCATCCCATAGTGGAATTGAAAAAAAAGCCATAGAAAAAGGTAAACGGATTGCTTCCAAAACATTCAATTCACAAGCTCAACAGCCAATCCCGTTAAGCGCCGCTTCCCGAGGTACACAGTCAACAATCGACAAAATTGTTTGTGTGCTTGGGAAGTTTTTTTGTTAAGGGCACGAAGCTAAGAAACAAGGTGCAGCGAATGCGTCTACCCTATTGCATCTCACATTCCTTTTTAAGAAAACCGAGCCAACGATGCATGCCTTTTTCTAGATTCCTGTTAAATGGCCCTTTAAAGAGCTTTGCAATAAAACCGTCCATGCTCTCAGCAACAGAAACAATGGTTTGTCCGTCTTTAACCTGTAAATTCCAATTATGAATAGCATGCAAACCAAAGGTTTTGCCGGTCCAACCGAAATTAGTAAAAGGGTCAACGGTATGAATTGTTGACCGAATACTTGCCCCACCGCTTTTCCAGTCAAACGTTGTTTCGGGTTTTAACGCCCCCTTTATTTTTGAGTTGGTAATTTCGGGTTGCCAACTTGGCCAACTATTGATGTTGGTTAACACTAACCAAACTTTTTCATTACTGGCATTAATTGCGATTGACTTACTGCACCATACTGGCGCGCTGTAATTAATACTTTTCATCTTCGAATTGTTTTGTGCAAAAAAAACCGCTGATCCTGTCAAGGTTATTGCTGTTAATAAAAAACTTTGTGAACACTGCTTTGCTTTAAATTTGATGCTACAAAGGTCAGCACAAAGTGAAGCCTTGCTCTTGACAAAAATCAAGAAGTTCAGCCAGCCGATTTTTTCCGAAGTCTGCTTAGGGTTTCGGGGGTCATGCCCAGCATTGATGCCAAGTACTGCAATGGCACTTGATTAAACAATTCTTTATTGGTACTATAAAGCTTACCATACCGTTCTTCTGCAGACATTGAGATTTGCTGCACAATTCTATCCTCTAAAACGGTAAAACATTTGGCAATAAAAAGTTTTTCTAGCTCAGCCCATCGAGGCACAACCTGTCCAATTCTTTGATAATCTACTTTATCTATTACAAATAGCTCGCAGCTAGTTAATGCCTGAATGTTCCATCGAGCGGTTTGGTTGAATATAAAACTTGATAAATCCACCATAAAGTAGCCTTTTGTTGATATCCACTTGATTACCTCCCTGTCATCAATAATTACGAACTCTCTTATAATACCCGACTGCACAAAACCTAGTCTTTCGGAATAGTGACCAGTTTTTAAGAAAAAATCGCCCTTCTTCAACCATACAGGGTAAAAAAATGAGCTGATTTTTGCCAAATCGTCATTGCTTATGCCAAAGTAGGTTTGGATATACTTTTCTAACTCTGTCATTTACTGATGGGTTTTGTTTAAAAAATTATTATACCGTTATACCCAAAAATTTGTGATTTTAGCTATTCTGAAACTGCGTTAGCTTTGCTAATCAGCATGTAAATACCATCATTAAAGACTAGGTATACGGAATTTTGGTTATTGGTAAACTACGTTACTAATCTTAAATCAACCCGAGAACACTCCTTGCCACAAACTAAACCTATCTCTTGCTAATCTTAAAAAAGCTCAGCGTTTCTTTCATCCTATCTGCTTGCGATAAAAGCTCTTGAGCACTCGATGCCATATCCTCTGCTGTAGTAGCATTCTGCTGAATAACCTCATTCAGCTGCTGAATGGCATTGTTGATCTGGTCGGCGCCTGAATCCTGCTCGATACTAGCAGAGGCGACCTCCTCGACCAGCGAAGCAGTTTTCTCCATTCGGGGTACTAATTTCGAGAGTTTATCCTTGATACTATTCGAGAGTTCAACGCCTGCTCCTGCCACTGTGTAGATTTCGTCGGCGGCTTGCTTTGCCCTTTCGGCAAGTTTCCGAACCTCTGAGGCAACCACCGAAAAACCTTTACCGTGCTCCCCTGCTCTTGCCGCTTCCACAGCGGCATTAAGTGCCAGAATATTTGTTTGAAACGCTATATCTGTAATTATTGATATTTTGCCAGATATACGCTGCATCGATTCTGCTGTTTCGCTCGAAATCCTGTGGCACGCCATTATTTCAGACGAAACCTCCTTTGCTATATGATTTGTTTCTCTCGAATTTAAGGTATTCTGCTTGATATTCGCAGCCATCTCCTCCATAGATGTGGATATTTCCTCGGCAGATGAGGCTTGCTCGTTTGCTCCCTGAGAAACCTGCTGGCTGCCCGAGCTAAGATTTTGGCTGGCGGAAGCAAAAGAGTCGGAACCATCGATAACAGTGCCAATAATATCGGTAAGCCGCTCATTCATTGCACTAGCAGCCCGGGCTAGCTGTCCTAACTCATTGTTTCGCTCTAAATCTTCACGCTGGATTTGGAAAGTCATATCGCCTTCTGCAAATAGATCTAAGCTATTGCATAAATCTCTAAGCACATTAAAGTCCTTATTTAGCTGCCAAAGGGCAAAAACAACAATAAGCACAAAAACGGGGATTAACCACAGGGTATGGATAAAACCAATGACAGAGATTAGGTATGCTAAAATTGCTGCAAGAGCAGACATAATCACCACGTAAACCGCCACTTTCTTCATTATTGAGTTCCGAAACACGATGCTAAGTAAAAATATTACAACCGGAACTGCAGCGGCAATTATTAAAGAAAAAATAACAAAATCTCTCATCTTATTAGGTTTTAAAAGGGTTCGAATAAACTAGTTTACTAGCTGTTAAGCTGATGGGTTTGATCGGATATAATACAATCGCTAAATTTATTTACGATTATATTAAATTTTCTGTTAAAATACAAAAAAATATTGCCATAACTTGAGAATACGCGCTTCAATTTCGTCTCGGCGGAAAGTGACCTTGTCATCGATCAAATAAAATCCGATTACGAGGCACAGCGAGATTGGGTACGCCCATTATTAGCAACTGGGTTTTTTATACTTAATATCATACTTATCAAACATCGCAGTCAAATATGTAACTGCACCCATTACTCCCAAATTTCCTTCCTGCCCTGAAACAATTCCTACTAAAAATCCATTACTATCTATCACAGGAGAGCCACTCATACCATGTGGTTGATTTTTTGATGGCATTATATAAAAATAATTTCCCAAATTCTTAAAACACTGCATTTTTATCAATGCAGGCATTCTGTTGTCTTTCTGGTTCGCTCCCCAACCAACCGCATAAACAATCTCGTTGCTCCTTACAGGTGTATATCTAATTTTTAGTGGATATAAATCGGTATTCTTTTCCTTTAATTCAAAAAGAATCCAATCACGGTCTTTTAAGGTATTAAACTGACCAATCTGTTCGTTTGAGTTTGTATTTATTAATCCTTTAATAGAAACTGTTTTCTCTTTATGATTTTTAGGATACATATTCCAGTAGTTAAACGTATAGCCCAAATCAATACTATTTAAACCAAGTTTACTTTCAAAAACCATAAAAAAATGTTTACATGAAACACCAATTGTATCATACCCAGTATCCACCAAAAAAGAGTTCGCAATATTGTAAAAAGTTGTGTCCGTAAAACTAATTTCATTGGTTAATGCAAAATCAGGCCAGGCGGAAACTGGTTTTTCAATCCATGATTCCTTAATAATCTGGGGTGAATTTTGGCATCCAACCATTACTAGTATACTAATCAAGAGTAAAGCTACATTCTTCATTTTTTTCAGTTTTCTAAATTGTAGTTAATCATTTGAATTCTCTGGCTTATACTCCTGCCACTAAAGGCTGGGGCGTGGTCTAGTCTCGTATAAAGGATTAACCTCGTCATCAAACAAAGAACATCCGATTACGAGGAACAGCGAGATTGGGTTCGCCCCTTGTTAGGTACGTAATTTATTCTTTGTCTAATTTTCTTAATTCTCGTTCAATAAATTCTTTCAAATACGTGGGTTTCTTCCCTGTCAAATTCTCATAAAAGTTTGAAATATTGGGCTCTTTTTGAAATCTTGGTAAGAAGTGTAGAAGTAGCATTACCATAATCATCCCTTTCGCCATACCACTCTTTTTCTTAACTATGTAAAATTTCAATGGATTTACACTTTTAAAACTAATGGGTTCTTCTATTTGTTGATTGATCAAATCAACTATTGTCTTGAAATTTTCATTTTCGTAACCTGTAATTTCAATGGCTTGATTCTTAAATTCTGAAAATCTATCCAGAAGTATAGCGCAAGTTTCACCGATATTCTTTATGTCAATCCAATTGAATTTAGCATTACCTGATGGCAACATAATCTGTCTTTTTTCTCTTATGTCCTGAAGTAATGTCGTTGTCAGGTTCTGCATAAAATAGCTGGGTCTAAGAAAAATGTATTCTAAGTCGTTGCTTGCAATTAGTTTTTCAATCTTATTGTGTGGTATTATCGAACTTTTCTCAGCTCCTTGAACTGACAGAAATACAACTTGATTGATACTGTTTTTCTTAAAACATTCAATCAAGGGTTTAAAAAACTTTTCAACATCAGAGATATGAGGTGGTCTTAACAAAAAGACTCTGTCAATATTCTTTAAAGCAATACTAAAAGTTTCAGGGTTTTCAAAATCGAATTCTACAAATTCTATTCTGTTTTTTCCTGAAATCGTCTGTTTTGCTTTTTCAATATTTCTAACACCAGCAATTATTTCGTTAGAAGACTTTAATTCAGTCAAGTAGTTAATTACTTCTAAACCAATATTACCAGTCGCTCCAGTTATGAGAATTCTTTCCATTTTTTTGTTTTTGTCTATAATATAAATATTCAAAAATCAGAACAGCTATAAGAGCACCGATTATACTTCCTGCAATATCATAAATATCATATTGTTTGCTTGCTCCGATAGATTCTAATTCGTCAAGAATTAAAGCCGTCATAATTAATACCGTACCCAAATAGACAATCAATCGTCCTAATCGTGGTTTTCTGATTAAAACTGGATTCACAGCACATAAGCTAATCAAGAAAGCCGCAATAAAATTAGGGAAACTCCCTGTTAAAATTTGTGCTAAATGATTTTCATTGAATGTTGGTCTTAAAAATGTCTTATTGATGTATATTAATCCAACTAGCAATAAAAAAAGAGTCAGGTTTATTCCTATAATCTTTAATACCGTTTTCTTTTCAATAGTTGGTTTCATAAGTGTTTCAACTTATTTATCTATTTTCGAATATTCAATGTTCTTTTTTCTTTTGTTCATAAATCGTATTTGTCTATCGTTCTCGGGTCGTCCTAAGAGGCACTGCAACAGCTGGGGGTGTGGTCTCGTCTCGTCAAAAACTTGACGGGACGAGAGGAGCGCGAGTTATCCGCCAGCCGGCGGATCGCCCGACGAAATCGCCCCAAACGGGCGATGAAGCTCCGAAGTTCCCAATCTGCTCGCACCGTGTCTCGGCAGAATGACGAGATTAGCTACACCCCGTGTTAGGCACTGGCGATTAATGCTTTTAATCATTATATTAGTTGCTTTACATTTTAACACAATCTTATGTAGTTAAAAAAACGTACTATAACAAAATATATTACCAGCATTATTTTGTCTTCATTGTTTGTATTAGTGAAGTGATGGTTTTAGTCATTTCGTAACGTCTCAATTATATTGACTTTGTGTATTCTAATTATTAGGAATGAAACGGCAAGTATTGTTAAAGAAACGGTAATCGAAAATGTTTTTAGAAAGACTATATAATCAATGTCAACTCTATATTGAAAATTAGTTAACCATTTCTGAATTATAAAATAGGTTGTAGGTATGGCTATAATATTTGCCAACAATATATACAAGATTTGTTCAGAGGCTAATAACTTCAATGTATTATATTGTTTTGCACCAAATAATTTTCTCAAACTCACTTCTTTAGTTTTTTTCTTTATCAAGAACATCGTTAGGCCAAATAGCCCAAGTAATGATAGAGTAAAGGCTATAAAGGAATAAAACTGAAAGCTGTTTTTTAGATTTAGCTCAGATTTGTACATATTTCTAATTCTGTCTTCTAAAAAGATGATATCAAAATCGAATCCTAATGAAATGCTCTTACAAATATCACTTATGTATTTTAGTGTATTATTCTGATTTTCATTCGATAACTTAATCTGTACTGTATTACCTTCATTTCCGCAAAAAACAATTAATGGTTCAATTTGGTTATGTAACGAGGTGAAATTAAAATCTTTTACAACGCCTATTATTTCTTTATTATTAAGTGAACTGTTTATTGGGTTCTCGTAACCAAAAATACGCCTTGCTTCCTCGTTGATAATGCAATTGTTGCTAAAATCAGTTGTTAAATCATTTGAAAAAGCTCTGCCATCAACTACTTTGATTCCATATAATTCTAAAAAACTAGGGTCAATGGTCAATAAATAGCTCATCTTAAGGTTATCACCATTTCCTATTGGAGCCTTTGCAAATCCATCACCTATTAGATTAGTAGAAAATGAGATATTTAATATGTTAGGATTTTCTATGAGCTTATCTTTTAATAAATCTCTCTTTCGGCCTAATTCCTCGTTCAATTTAAATGAAATAACATTTTCGTATTTTAATCCAATATCCTTTTTTAACATATGGTTTATTTGACTTTGGATAGTGAACGTTGAGTTTAATAATGTGGCTACAATAAGCATCTGAAAAACAAGGAGTATTTTTCGTTGAATACCGCTTGAGCGAAAAACAGTTTCGTTCTTTAGTACTTTTATCACTTTTGTTTTAGATAGAAATATACCAGGAAACAATCCGGCTATTATTCCTATTAAAATAGTGCCAATAAAAAATAAAGGATACAACTCTAACCTATCATATGATTGGGAAATTTGCAAATTTAGAAGTGACGATAAAAATGAAAAAAAATGTTCAATAAGTAAAATGGCAAAAACAAAGGATAGAATGGCTGTTGCAATTGCCTCAAATACTGTTTGTAAAATTATTTGCGATTGTTTAGCTCCATTAATTTTTTTTATTGTAATTTCTTTTATTCTTCCCACATTTGTGGCTATAGAAAGATTTACATAATTAATGATAACAATTGCTAATATCAAAACCGAAATAGCTAAATATAAAAATACAGTTTGAATATTTCCGTGTTTTGACCCATCGTATTTATTATTCTCCGCATCGAAATATATTTTTTCCAATGGCTGTAATCTTAATGGAATCTTACCATCACTGGTAGCCATTTTAAAATTTTCAAGAGCACTATTAATTTTTGTCTCAGTTTCCTCTGGTGTTGATTTCTCAGATAGGTATACATATGTCAAGATTGACCACGCACCGCAACCAAATGAATTTTCACCTTCTGAATGCCTCAGGGTTTCGATTGAAGCAAATGCATTTGCTTGAATGTGTGATTCATTTGGAATATCATCCATTACGCCTGTAATGGTGTAAATGAAATTATCTTTATCTTTTATGGTTTTTCCTATGGGAGAATCGCCCTGAAATAATTTGTTTGCAATGGATTTACTAATAACCAAAGAATATGGTTCTTTCAAAACATCTACTGCATTTCCTAATAGAAGTTTAAAAGAGAATACCTGAAAAACATCATTATCAGTATAATATATTTTGCCAATATCAACATTTCTTTTTTCATTATTGATTTGAATTTCTCCAGAACTAAATCTTATCGTATTTTTAATTTCGGGGATTTTATTCTTTAATTTATCAGCAAAACATAGAGGTGTAACACCATAGCCTCCCGCATTAATCCTGTAAATATTGTCGAAATTTTTGTGAAACTTATCAAAGTTTAACTCTTGATAAACATAAGATGATATGATAGATAGCAGCAAGAATCCTATGGAAAATCCTACAAGATTAATTAAATAAAAAAAACGATTCTTATTAATACTTAAAAAGTATGATTTGATATAATGAGTAAACATAATCTCTCCATTTAATTAATAAATAATCTGTTAAAACTACAGCAAAATAGATTTTGCGAAGTACTTACTTATTAAGAGAGATGATGTTCGTCCTTACTCTTCGAAGAATTGTAAAGAATTGGCTTGATGGGCATTGCGATTAAAGGCTTCAAATCTAACATACTTAATTTATTCCATTTCGAAATAAATAGGATTGATTCAAACCTGCAAAACCATTTTTCCTCTAAGCTTTTTTGATTTTCAATTAGAGAGTTTAATACTATTGGGATGATTTTCTTTAGAGAGAAATTAAATTGTGGGATTATACATTTAATTTCCTTATAAACATTTATTGATTGGCAAGTTGAAGTATTATTATATGTTCTTTCATTAGAACCTTGCTCTGTAACAGCAACTGTCATAATAATTAATAAAAACATAAAATAAAATAAGCCTTCTTTCATAGATGCTAAAGTAAAAAATTTTTAATTAATAATTTTTTTTTATGCTTGCAAAAAATCAAGTGTGTGAAAATGAAGTTTTTTTGTAGATTGGACTAGTGAAATCTTGGTTAATGCCTAGTCTAGTATGTTGTTAAAATTCAGCACCGTACGTATGCTTCTTCGCTTGTGCCCAACTTGTTTGTACATCCACAAAAAGTATCCTATATTACTTTCAGTAGTGGGCTATAAATACTAGAGCTACTCCATATATCTAGTGGATCTGTTTTAGCATTTAGCCATAAACCTACAACATATTTAGTTATCCTTTGTAATTTACTTGCTGTTTTATTGTGGAAAAGGTTTTGAAAAAAAAAATATGGAGATAAGTGGCGGGTCGCGAGCAAGAAGAATATCGAATATCGAATATCGATTAACGATTTTGGATTTTGGATGTAGAGCCAAGGGCAAAGGGCTGAGAGCAGAGAGCAGAGAGCAGAGGGCAAATCTCGTTAACCACCAAAGAACGGTGGTTCCTCTCGTTAACCGCAAAGGGATGCGGTTCCCGAGACAAGCTTAGACACGGGGCATGGGGCATGGGGCGAAGGGCTGCTTTCGACTTTCAGACCCTTCGGCTAGCACAGGGCATGCTTTCGACTTTCAGACCCTTCGGCAAGCTCAGGGCATGCTTTCAACTTTCAGACTTTCAACTTTTAATAAACACTAGTATCCGCATAGGCACATCGAAAGAAAGGAATACACCGTGTCACTGGTCACTGGTCACTAAGTCCCGTCACTAGTCACTGGTCACTAGTCACTGGTCACAACTCGCCACAAAATTCCCCACCCAATCCGAACAACGTTACCTGTTTATGCATACATTTGCTATCCTATTCCATAACCTTACTCGTGATGAAGAAAACCCTTAAGCTGAAAATCCTTGCCGGGTTCATGCTGCTCATCGCCCTGCTGATGGTGGCCGGCGCCGTATCGGTTATCGAGTTTATTAAGCTTAGCCGTTCCGTGAACGCCCTAATCGAGGATAACTACAAGACCATTGGGGCTACACGCACCATGCTCGAGGCGCTGGAGCGTACCGATAGCGGCGTACTCCTCTTCCTGCTCGGCGAGAAGGACGAGGGCCGCGAGATCATTACCTCGGCTG
Organism: uncultured Rikenellaceae bacterium; assembly: GCA_964490015.1. Taxonomy (GTDB): domain Bacteria; phylum Bacteroidota; class Bacteroidia; order Bacteroidales; family Tenuifilaceae; genus Perlabentimonas. Next base: position 10,391 of record CAZBBA010000068.1, on the reverse strand, counting down.
GTGTAGCATTCGAGAAATCCTTCGAGATTGCCCGGAACAACATCACCGAGACCAACGAGGATAGCTATATCGGCATAATTGCCGAAAGGTATGCCCTGTTCTCCGCTAAGCTAAACGCCACGCTCTACAACCGCCATACCGAGGGCGCAATGGCTTGGTACCACGGCGAAATTTACCATGCCTTTATCGATGTAAAGCATGCCGTTGACGAGCTAATGACGCTTAACCAGGCCAACATGTACGCCGAGGCTACCATCCTCAAGGATAAATCGCACAGGGCCATTATGCCGGGCATAGTGGCCATTGTGGGCGCGCTGGTGTTCTCGCTGATACTATCCTTCTTTATTTCCCACTACTACATCTCTCCGTTGGCCACGCTGGCCGAGGCCATCAACACCTACCATCCCCGCGAAAAGCAGCTCCACTCTAGCATTAAGTCAGAGGATGAGATCAAGAAAATTGAGGTAGAGGTGAACAACCTTATCAAACGGCTGGTGAAGTTCCAGGAGGAAAAACAGCAGTAGCCATGCGCAAGGAGGTAATCATAAAGTTTATCGGGTTTGTGCTGCTGTTCAACGCCGCATTCCTGCTCTTGTCGGCAGTCATCTCGATAGCCTACAACGAAACATCGGCCATCCCCTTACTCTTTAGCGGCCTTATCTGCATAATATTCGGGCTATTCCCCTTTATCTTTGTGGAGAGTCACGAGGAGATTTCCTTTTCCGAGGGACTGGTGATTGTGGTGGGGGGCTGGGTAATAACCTGTATTGTGGGCATGCTCCCCTTCCTGATGTGGGGCGGGGAATTCACCCTGATCAACGCTTGGTTCGAGAGCGTGTCGGGGTTTACCACCACCGGTGCGTCCATCCTCAACGACGTTGAGGCGCTGCCCAAGGGGCTGCTCTTCTGGCGATCATCCACCCACTGGATTGGGGGTGTGGGAGTAATCGTATTTGTTCTGCTGATCCTGCCGCACGCCACCAGCTCGCGCCTCACCCTGCTCAACGCAGAGATGAGCGAGCTCTCCAAGCTCAACTTCCGCTACAAGGCGCGCAAAATAGTACATGTATTGATCATCGTATACGTGGGGCTCACCATTGCCCAAACCCTGCTGCTCACCCTGGCGGGCATGTCCCTCTTCGATGCCGTGAACCACTCCTTTGCCACCATCGCCACGGGAGGTTTTTCCACAAAGAATCTCAGTGTGGCCGGGTTCAACAGCCCGCTCATCGATTCCATCATCATGCTCTTCATGGTGCTTTCGGGCATTCATTTCGGGCTACTTTACGGAACCTTTACACTTAAGGCCGATAATATATTCCGATCGCCTGTAGTGCGTGCTTTCATAGCTGTTCTGCTGTTAGGCGTTGTTCTGGTAACCGCCAACCTCTACACCACGGGTACTTATGGGCTGTGGGAGTCGCTTAGGTATGGGGCTTTTCAGGTAATTTCATTGGGCTCCACTACAGGCTTTGCCACCGCCGACAGCGCCCATTGGCCGCCCCTCACGCATATCATCCTTATCTACTTCACCATTCAGTGCGCCATGGTGGGCTCCACCTCGGGCGGTCTCAAATTCGACCGGGTGTACCTCTTCTTCCGCTCGCTCCGCAAGCAGCTCACCCTGCTCCAACATCCAAGGGCAGTGGTAGTGCTAAGGATCAACAACCGGCCAGTAAGTGAGCAACTCGAGACCCTCACGCTGGTGTTTATCATCCTGTACTTCGTTACCCTGTTTGCCACCACGGTAATTCTGGCCGCACTAAATGTAGATTTATTCACCGCCTTTAGCGCCTCTATCGCCACCATTGGCAACGTGGGGCCAGGCTTTGGCGAGGTGAGCTCGCTATCGAACTACGCAAGCATTCCCGCACTGGGCAAGTTTGTACTTACCCTCAACATGCTGATGGGGCGGTTGGAAATATTCAACATCATTGCGCTTCTACTGATTAGGAAAGGTAACTACTAGTTAGGCTACCTCAAGATCTTCCGCACAAAGGCAACTGTAAAGTACGTCATCAGGAATACCCCCATAGCAACACTAGTATCCGCATAGGCACATAGAAAGAAAGGAATACACCGTGTCACTGGTCACTGGTCACAAAGTCCCGTCACTTGATTTTACTGCACTTCGCTAAAATGTATGGATATACGCTGCGGGTGAGTCGAGCACCTGCACGCGCTCCGAGTGCTTAATACCCACCGCGCTGTGCTCGAGCAGGGCATCAACCACATCGTTGGTCCTCTCGGCCGATACGCTAAAGGTGCTTAGCACCAACGACGACGATTTTGGGGCTTTTGCTCCAGAGGTGAGAATCCGTAACCTCGAAACCGTTGACCCAGTTGCACCCGCGTTCATCCCCGCATACTTAAGAATATCCTCGGCATCCTCTTCGGAGATTACGGAGATTTCGCAGTTATCGTTGGGAAGCCAAAGCTCCTTATTCACGGCATCTACCCCTGAGGTATCGAGGCGCTTACGCCAGAAGGTGTTCCCTTTCAGCTGATCGATGGCAGCAATAATCTGCTCCATGCTGGCGGCGTACTGCTGCCTACCAACCCGCATGCGGGTATCGATAAGCCCAAAGCTGATGGGGGTTTGGTAAATAAACCCTCTGCCCGGTCGGTCGAGTCGCCCTTCCTCCAGTAGAAGTTTGATAATACTCTCGGTATCCTGTTCGGGCATAATCAGGTGTACCACCTCTTTCTCGGGCGAGATGGTAATGCGAATCAGCCCCAGCTGATCGCGCATATCGTTGCTGATTCCGTGGGTAATAAGCGGTACGCATACACCCAGGTCGAGCGCCACCTTGGCCAGCTTCTCGCCGCTTCCGGGAACTGAGAGCACGCAGATTACATACGACAGCTTGCGGAGATACGGAATATCATGAGAAACCTCTCTACAATCTATATCTTCAAAAGTTATAAAAGGTGCCTCCTTCTTAGTAAACTCTATTAGATCCTGGGAGAATATGGTTCCCCGTCCGGGTGTCTGAAAATTTCCAGCCTTAACCAGATAGTCCATAACCATCCTTGCCTGCTTGCGCTGAACCGTGAACCGGAATACATCAACCGGTGTGCTCTGCATAGTGATTACCGATCCGGGAAGGCCAAAGCTGCGGGGTGAGATAAACTCGCGTGTGGTTCGGGCTGTTTCGGCAAATACCGTAGTAATGCCCAGTTTAAATATCTGCTCCGATATGGTATCGCTAAAGAGTTTATTAACGATACAGGTAATACGGCTTACCCTGTGGGGCGCGTGAGCGCCCTTATCGAGTTGGGTTTTCCAAACGGCTCTCGAGGGTGAGAAATCCTTGGGTAATGTGCTGGTATCGTTACTCATCGCTATCCTCTGTTGAAGTGTTTACAATACGTCTTTGACGGGCTCGGGTAATCAGCCCAAATCCTAGAACGGTTAGAATTGGGGAGAACGAAGCGCATGCCAGAATGCCAAAGCCATCAACCACGCTAAGTTCGCTCCCAATGCTAAGCCCCATGGCTAGCACCAAGGGAACGGTAACGGGCCCGGTGGTAACCCCGCCGCAGTCCCAGGCAATTGCCGTAAACTCGTCCTCACTAAAATAGGTCAAAGGGAGCAGGATTAGGTATCCGGGAACAATAAACCAGACCAAGGGCAAATCGTAGAGAATTCGAATAACTCCCAACACTAGCCCCATCCCCACGCCCAGCGAAACAACCAGCAGAATCTGCGATCGTTTTATGGCTCCCACGGTTAGCTCCTCAACCGTAATACCTAAGGCGTTTAGACCCGGTTCGGCCATGGTTGCGCCAAAGCCCATTCCAAATGCAAACAGCAGGACCAATAGTATTCCAATTAGCGTAAGATTTGGCCCTAACAATGGAGCACGCTTTATCACGTGTTCGTAGATATTATTCTCCTTATCGAAACGTTCCGGGACAAACTCAATGGTTTTAATCTCGTTGCCCTCCATAAGATTAAAGAACTGTTTTTGGGTTCCATCCAAGGCAATGGTGTTAAAAACTAAGGCCGAATCGAAGGGGGCAATCATTTTGCTATCAATAAACTTAGCCTCCTTGCTGAATGCTCGGGGCAGCTGTGCACCAACCTGTCCGCCCAAGGGCCCAAGCCCTAATCGAATGCCCGATGTGAGCAGAGCCATCCCAATTAGAGTAAATATCACACCAAGCGTAATCTCGTCCTTATAGCGCAATTTCTCGCGCAAAAAGATCATCAGAACAATAAGAAGCAGAAAGGTGAGGGGAAGCACAGCTTGGAGCGAAATCTTTGATTCCTCCTTTAGCACTTGCGATAAAGGAATCCCTGACGTTATTACAATTGGTTCCGTTTTAACCGATGCTATATATTTCCGCTCTACCTCCGATGCCTTTTGGCTTAGCCAACTTTCGAGCGACATGGTACCAAGCAACTCCTTTAATTTTTCGGGATCGTTAGCCAGGTTGTTTAGCGTTTCGAAATACATGGCATCGTCGGCGAAAAAGGCTTTACGTCCCACTTCGCTACCCCGGGTAAATGCATGGTGCAGTAGTCCCCTATCATCGTCAAAAAGTTTTAACGCATACTGCCTATTCTCCTTGGCAAAGAACTGCTCCTCGGTGGTTTTCTCGGGTGATGATGAACGAAGGACAAGTCCCAGTATAAGAACACTTAAAATTGGAAAAGCCGAGGCAAGTAGAATTATTCCAAAGCCTCCGCTCGAGGCTTTGTTCTTGCTAGCCGCCCGCGATACACCGATTCCTAGTGCCAAAACCAGCGGAACGGTTACAGCGCCAGTGGTTACAGCCCCGGAATCCCAAGCCAGACCAATAATTGAGCTTAGGGTTCCATCGAACGACATAAAAAGCGACAATCCCAGTACTACAGGAATAATAGCGTATATAAATGGTTTGATAGATAACTCGTAGTAAAACCTAAACATACCCAATGCTACAGCAAGCCCAACACCGGCACCAATGCTATAGACTAATGCTTGGGTATAGCGTTCGAGCAGCATGTAGAGCATTGGAGCATCCCATGCTGTAACGCTTCCTCCGGCTGTCCGAAGTGAGCTAATGGCCGGCTCGGCTACAGTAGAGCCAAAACCCAGAAAGATGCCAAATACAGCTATGAAGATGATTCCAAATTTGGCCGGGAGTTTAACCCCTACCCTTTCGCCCAAAGGCATTAGGCCAAGCAGAAGACCCTCAAGGAAGAATGCCAGACCAAATACTACCATGGCTATTCCACCAGCAATGGGCAAGGCATTGGCCAGGGGAACCTGAAGAATCAGCATCTGAAAGGCAACAAGGTAGATAATTACAAAAGCTATTAGCCGTATTTGCTCCACTATGCGATCCTTTGCATAAGTGCCAAGCATTCCTGCGGCTGTGCCGAGAGGAATTTTAATTCTCTTTTTCATTAAGCAGCAAAAGATTTGTTTTTAACGAAATAAAATTAAACAAAAATCTATAACAAATCACCAATAAATTGCTGTTCTTTAATTTTGTATGCCGAAATGTTTTAAAATTTTAAATCGAGGCACGCCTGCACCTCCTTCATACCGTTGTTCTGATTGCACAGAACCACCAGAGTATCGCCCGCCTCAATTACGGTGGAGCCGTTAGGGGTAATATACTTCTCGCCCCGCTTTATCATGGCAATTATGGCCGAGTTGGGGAAATGCAGATCCACAATCTTCTTGTTTACGGGGAACGAATCGTCGGGAACTTTTATCTCGGCATACGCCGTTTTCTCTTGCTCCGACAGGAATACCTCCACGGGCACCTTGGGTTTTAGCTTCTCGGGCAGAGCCACATGGAACCACTTGGCTAAAGTGGTTAGGGTGGTGCCCTGTATCAGAATTGAGGTAAGCGATACAAAAAACACTACATTGAAAATTATGCCCGCTTTCTCTATCCCGGCAATCAGAGGATAGGTTGCAAACACAATGGGCACAGCGCCCCTAAGACCCACCCACGAGATGTAGAATCGCTTGCGTAACGCCATTCGGAAGGGAAGCAAACTTAACAAAACGCTTACCGGTCGGGCAACAATAATCAGGAAAACAGAAACTAACAACCCAATACCAATAACAGGAATAATTTGCGAAGGGGTTACCAACAAACCAAGGGTTAAAAAGAGTACTATTTGCATAAGCCAGGCCAGGCCGTCGTACATCTTAAGGATGGTTTTCTTGTGGATTAGTTCCTGATTTCCCAAGTACAAGGCGCAGAGGTAAATGGCCAAGAAGCCGTTTCCACCCACAGCATCGGTTGCCGAGAAGGTTAAAAACATCAATCCAATTACCAGTACAGGGTATAGCCCCTCGTAGGCAAGCTGGATTTTATTAATAATATACTTGCTGACCACAGCAAAAACAGCACCTCCAACTGCACCCAGAAACATCTGCTTAAGGAAAAAGGGAATAACGCTAATCAACCCCATGTCGGGATTGGTAACCAGCGTTAGGAACACAATGGTGAGCACGTAGGCCATGGGGTCGTTACTTCCGCTCTCGAACTCAAGCGTCGACCTGAGATTGCTCTTTAGCGCAAGTCTTTTCCCTCGCAGGATGGAGAATACCGCTGCGGCATCGGTCGACGACACAATGGCGCCCAGCAGCAACCCCTCGTAGATATGGCAACCAGTAACAAGCCATACAAAAATCCCAGTGCTTACTGCGGTTAACAAAACACCCACTGTCGAAAGTGAAATTCCTTGCCATAGCACCGGTCTTATGGACGACCAGTTGGTGTCGAGTCCTCCCGAAAACAGGATAAAGTTGAGCGATACGATTCCAATAAACTGAGCAATGGCTGGATTATCGAAGTTAATGCCCACCAGCCCCTCGGAGCCAGCCAGCATACCAATAACAACGAACAGGATAAGCGTTGGTATGCCGAACTTGTACGACCTTTGAATTAGAACTATGCTAGTAAGCAGTAATGCGGAACCGATAAGTAGGATATTCTCAGTTGTTAATAACATATATTACTTTCTTTTTAACCGAAATCTCGCAAATATAACAATTCCAAAAAAAAATTCCGAACATTCACCAATTGCCTTTCACAGCCCAACCTAACCATAGCCATCCTCCTCTATCTTCGGTCTTTTCCTTTGCTTTTAGCTTATGCCTGTCTCGTAAGAGCAGCGTTTTTTGCTGCGATGACAAGAGCTCTTGCCTGTCTCGGGATCGAAGCGTTCTTTGCTGAGATAACGAGAGCGCTTAGCCCTTTGCTCCGTGCCCTTTGCTCCATGCCCTATGCTCTATGCTCTATGCACTATGCTTTTGACTTATGCCTTTTGCCTTTTAACTTTTGCCTTTTGATTCTATACTTTATGAACTCTACTCACTAAAAATTAACACATAGAAACATAGATTATTCATAGGTAGATAGGGATACTGTGCATCGGTTACTTTGACAAACTCAGGACATCGCCTTAACCTTACGATCCACTCAACCAATCATACAATCATCAGTAAGTAAGTTGGCAAATACAGTTGGCAGTTGCCTGTCTCGCACGTCTCGGGAACCGCTGTTCTTTAGCGGTTAACGAGAGGACACAGCCGTTATGTGGCTGGATAACGAGAGCAATTGGCTTCGTTCTACTGGTTCCCACTTTTGCTATTTTTTGCTCTGAGCCTTATCACCACTAAGGCACCTAGCGCACTTAGTCTCACTAAGGATGCCACAAAGTATAAAAATTTCGTCGTCTCTAAATCTTAAATCGTTAATCGATATTCCCCTTGCTCCCTACTCTTGCTCTTGCTGTCATCTCTCCCCGCTAACCCTAACCGCCCGCTGCACGCCTTTTATACGCGCAAGCCTGTAGAGTAGCATATCTAGATGTTTAGTGTCGGAAACAAAAACCTGAATGCGTCCCTCGAACATTCCATTGGCCGAGTTCATGGCGAACGACCGCATATTCACCTTCAAATCCTTGCTAATTAGCTCCGATATCCTGTTTACAATGCCCAACTCATCGAAACCAACAATTTTAATGGTGGTTTGGAACGATGTCTCGGCTTTGGTCTCCTTCCACTTAGCATTTACAACCCTATAGCCATACTTCTGATGCAGCTGCGCTGCATTGGGACAACTGGTCCGGTGAATCTTAATCCCCTCCTTTATGGTAACAAATCCAAAGATACTATCGCCAAATATGGGGTTGCAGCACTTGGCCAGGCGGTAATCAATATTTACCAACTTCTCATCTATCACCAGATAATCCGAGGATGTTGGCTCCTTGGAGTCCTGCGTTTTGGGCTTTGCCTCTGGCGCAGGCGGAGTAATTTCGGGCTTTTCGGGTTGAACCAGCACGCTCTTTAAATCGCTTATATTGATTTTCTCCAGCGAGATATACTCAAAGAGATCGGCTGTTGTTTTTAGCTTCAGATGCTTTTGTAGGATATTTATGGCCTCATCGGTATTGGAAATCTTCCAGTTTTTAAGCCTCCGGAAAAGCATCTCCTTGCCCAGCGAGAGCTGCTTGTTCTTATCCTCCCTAAGGCACTGCTTAATTTTGGTTCGAGCCTTTCCGGTTACCACAATCTGCAGCCAATCGGATTTGGGCTTCTGATTCTTGGCCGTAATAATCTCCACCACATCACCATTTTCCAGAGATTGCTTAATGGGCACATTCCGCCCATTTACCTTGGCGCCAATGCACTTACTCCCGACATCGGAATGGATATCGAAAGCAAAGTCGAGCACAGTGGCGCCCATGGGATATTTTCGCAAATCGCCATTGGGGGTAAATACAAATATCTCCTTTTGATATAGGTTCAGTTTAAACTGATCCACCACATCCTCGGGGGTTGTTGCTGGTGTTTCAAGTATTTCGCGCACCTTCGCCACCCACTGATCTAACCCTTTATCCTGCTTAATCCCCTTATATTTCCAATGCGCAGCAAGCCCACGCTCAGCAACCTCGTCCATCCGCTTGGTGCGGATTTGCACCTCCACCCATTTCCCCTCGGGGCCAACTACCGTTGTGTGTAGCGACTCGTATCCGTTGCTTTTTGGCACCGATATCCAGTCGCGTAGGCGCTCGGGGTTTGGCGTGTACGAATCGGTAATTATGGAGTACACCTGCCAGCAGTCCGATTTTTCGCGCTCGGGGGGACTATTCAATATCACCCTAATGGCAAAAACATCGTACACCTGATCGAAGCTAACGCCCTTTTTCTGCATCTTTTTCCAGATGGAAAACACCGTTTTGGGGCGTCCCTTTATCTCGAAGTTGAACCCACGGTTGGTTAGCTCGGCCTCAATTGGCTCAATAAATTCTCTAATAAACTTATTCCGTCGAGTAGTTGTATTCCGCAGCTTGCGGAGAATCATCCGGTAATCATCCCCGTTGGTGTACTTCATGGCCAGATCTTCCATCTCCGATTTCAAGCGGTATAGGCCCAATCGATGTGCCAGCGGCGCATACAAATGATAGGTTTCCCACGATATTTTCAGCTGCGCATCGGGTGGCATGGCGCTTAGGCTACGCATATTCTCCAGCCTATCGGCCAGTTTAATCAGAATTACCCGTGCATCGGTCGATAGGGTAAGAATCAACTCCCTGAAATTCTCGGCCTGCTTATTGGGATCCTTGGGGTCGAGCGAAGAAATTTTCGATAGCCCGTCAACAATTTGAGCAACAGTTAACCCGTATCGTTTCTCAACTTCTATATAGCTCAGCAACTTATCCGAAATGGTGTCGTGCAGCAACGCGGCAACAATAGCCGTTCCCCCTAGCCCAATCTCATCCACGCATATTCGAGCCACATCAATTAGATGAAACACGTAGGGATCGCCCGATGCAGTTCGCTTATCGGCATACAAACGCGTTACCTCCTTAATAGCCTTCGATATCAACTTCACATCATCAGCATTCACATTGCTGCGGCAAGCCCTCAGCAGACCCCTGTACCTATTTACTATTTGCTTTTGCTCTGTTTCGTTGTGCATTGTAACATCGATTTGGTGTAAAAATAGTAAACTATTAAAAACAAACCCTCAATTGTTGCAACTGATTTTGCAGCCTTAAAGTCTTTCCAAGTATGACAATGAATGCAGTTAGTTAATATTCAGTTACCACCAAAGCAATAAGAAAAATCACGTCTGATAACAAAATCGGAAAAATTATACAAACAAGAGTCAGTTTGTTAAGATTATTTGATTTTCTTTACAAACAAAGCTATATTTGTAAAGATTTTAATAATTTTTTTACATATGATAAACACACAATGGAAATTGGCTGAATTGCCATTAAAACTAGATGTTGAGAGTAAAAGGGTTTTAAAATCGTTACCATTGGCACACGCTTCATTAGCCGAATTGAAAGGCATTGCTTCAACAATCCCTAATCAAACAATTCTATTAAACACCCTTGGATTGCAAGAAGCCAAAGATAGTTC
>CAZBBA010000067.1:0-23243 GCA_964490015.1 uncultured Rikenellaceae bacterium | reverse complement strand
TCCGATTGGAGTGCAGTGAGGTGGGCGATTTGGTAGACCTTTTCAGGAGCTACGAGGGGTCGCTGACCAAGTTTGTACCCGCCTCGGGAGCAGCAACAAGGATGTTTAAGCATCTTTACGAGTTTTTGGATGATTACCCGAGTAAACAGGATGATTGCTTTACAGATAAAGGATTTAACTCGATTCGGAATTTCTTTGAGAACATCAAAAATTTTGCCTTTTACAATGACTTAAAAACCGAGTTGGAAAACAACAAGTATAATATAGATGAGCTGTTAGAACAGAAGGATTATTCAACAATAGTTAAAGCTCTGCTTCAACCCTATGCATTAAATTATGGAAACCTTCCCAAGGGATTAATAAAATTTCACACATACGCCGATGGAACACGCACTGCATTTGAGGAGCATGTTGTGGAGGGAGCCCAGTACACTCGTATGCCAAATGGCAAAGTAAGTATTCACCTTACCGTTTCGCCTGAGCACAAGGATGGATTTGTGAAGCTGGCAAAGGATGTAATTCCTCTCTACGAGGAGGTTCACGGTGTAAAATTTTCAATTGAGTACTCAGAGCAGAAAAAATCGACCGATACTATTGCTGTGGAAGTGGATAATATTCCTTTCCGCGGTGTGGAGGGCAAACTAGTATTCCGTCCCGGTGGACATGGGGCTCTAATTGAGAACCTTAATGAGATTAGCTCGGAAATTGTTTTTATAAAGAATATCGACAATGTGGTTCCCGACAGGTTAAAACCACAAACTGTGCTGTATAAGAAAGCACTAGCCGGATTGCTTGTTAGCTACCAAAGTCTAATTTTCGATTACCTTAGCCAACTTCAGGAGCAGGAAAATCCGTCGGAAGATTTTTTGCACGAGGTGCTAGACTTTACCATCGAGGAGCTTTGCATTCTGCCCCCAACGGGTCTTAATCTAAGCGATACCAAGGCCCTTCATTCCTACCTTACCACCAAACTGAATAGACCCATCCGTGTATGCGGAATGGTTAAAAACGAGGGAGAACCCGGTGGCGGGCCTTTCTGGGCCACTAACTCCGATGGCTCCATTTCGTTACAGATTGTGGAGTCGTCGCAGATTGACCTTAATAATTCGCAGAAAAAAGCAGTATTTGATTCCTCAACCCACTTTAATCCAGTAGATCTAGTGTGTGGAATAACTGATGTGGATGGTGAGAAGTTCGACCTGCTCAAGTACCGTGATCCCAGCACAGGCTTTATCTCCTTAAAAAGTAAGGATGGACGCCCGCTAAAAGCGCAAGAACTACCCGGGCTATGGAATGGCGCTATGAGCGACTGGATTACCATATTTGTGGAGGTTCCGCTAATCACCTTTAACCCCGTGAAAACGGTAAATGATTTGCTGCGAGAGCAGCATCAGGGCTAGCGATTGGAAATTGGAAGACAGAGGATTGAAGATTGAAGTCAGAAGTCAGAAATTGCATAATAATCAGAAAAGAAAGGGCTGCCGAGAATGGCAGCCCTTTCTAGATATAGAGAGGTTTGTTGGTTAGCGTTTAATAATCCTAACTCGGGAATTGGTGCCATCAACCTCAACAAAATTAAGGATATAAAATCCCGATTGCAGCTCTTCGGTTTCCAGCCTATGGCTAAACTCTCCGCTAAGTTCTACAACCAGAATCACCTGACCGCTGACATTGGTCACGGAAATTGATTTAAACCCTTTCTCGCTGGTGAGATTCAGGTTTGAGGTAAATGGATTTGGATAGGCTTTAACGCTAGAAAATGAGTCAATCTTAACATTTGTGGCTGAGGTAGTAAAGGATTTTTCATTACCATAGGCCGTACCTGCAGCGTTGCTAGCATATGCACGAACATAGTAAGTGGTGTTGGGAGATAAACCTGTTAGATTGCTAGTAAAGTTACCGAGTCCCTCTCCATCTGTTGTAGAACCGTCATTCGACCCTAAAGTTGGATTTTGAGATGTACTCCATACCACTCCCTTCATAGATATTTCTGCACCACCATCACCGTAAAGTACCCCTCCAGAAATTGCAGAGGTCTGTGTAATCTCTGTAATATCATTTGTGGCGATAGTTGGGATGTTAATGGGTGTAAACATAAACTGATCAACCCAACCGCAGTCGTCTCCAATGCTTTCACTGGCATCTTTTGTATATATCCAGGTTAGAATATGCTCACCATCGCCTAGGGTATATGACTGCTGCTCCCAAACAGTTTCCCCAGAAATTCTATGCATTTCCTGATCATTAATATAGAAAATGAGATTATCATAACCCTCTTCAGAGGAAACTTTCCACCAGAAGCTAATTTCAGCAGGACCCTGAACAGTAGTCTCTATCAACGAAGATTCATTGTCCGATATATTACCGCTCTGAACAGCATCTACACCATCGTGAGTTACTATTGATTGGCCAAACCATTGAGCATTTCCTCCAGTAGAGAAAGAGAAATCGCAGTTATCAAGGGCTTCGCACAGGGCTATGGTTATTGATTCCTCCAGTGTGGTAAACTCCTTTTGATCACCATAGCCAGTTCCAGCGCTATTGGTTGCGTAGGCTCGAACGTAGTAAGTAGTGTTGGCCGTTAAACCAGTGATTTCGCTGTTGTATTCGGCAATGCCCGTTTCATTGCTGGTGATCCCGCTGTTCACCTCTAAGGTTGGATTGGCCGATGTGCCCCAAACAACCCCTTTAGCTGTAATATCAGCACCTCCATCACTGGTAATTGCACCGCCAGAAGATGCGCTGGTTTGGGTAATGTTTGTAACAGAAGTTGTAATAAGGCTTGGTACTGTTACACTGATCTCATTGTAAATGAATTGATCAAGCCATCCGCAGTCGTCTCCAATGCTTTCACTGGCATCTTTTGTATATATCCAGGTTAGAATATGCTCACCATCGCCTAGGGTATATGACTGCTGCTCCCAAACAGTTTCCCCAGAAATTCTATGCATTTCCTGATCATTAATATAGAAAATGAGATTATCATAACCCTCTTCAGAGGAAACTTTCCACCAGAAGCTAATTTCAGCAGGACCCTGAACAGTAGTCTCTATCAACGAAGATTCATTGTCCGATATATTACCGCTCTGAACAGCATCTACACCATCGTGAGTTACTATTGATTGGCCAAACCATTGAGCATTTCCTCCAGTAGAGAAAGAGAAATCGCAGTTATCAAGGGCTTCGCACAGGGCTATGGTTATTGATTCCTCCAGTGTGGTAAACTCCTTTTGATCACCATAGCCCGTACCAGCGCTATTGGTTGCGTAAGCTCGAACGTAATACGTTGTGCTGGGCGTCAAGCCAGTAATCTCGCTGGTGAACTCCGCTGTGCCGGAACCATCGTCCGTTTTGCTGCCGGGAATGGTTGGGTTCTCGGAGGTACTCCATACCACACCCTTAGCAGTAATGCTGGTGCCACCATCATTGGTTATTGAACCTCCCGTCGAAGCGCTGGTTTGGGTGATGTTAGTAACCGCCATAGTAGCAACAACTGGAACCGAAACGTCTGGATAGTTATGAACCTCAGCTCCTCCTTGCCACTTTAGGAATGGATATGTTACATCCGCTATGTTATCCCATATTGAACTAAAATCCCATCCAGAGAAAGATATATGGGTTAACATTTGAGAAGTTTGTAATCCTGTGCCTCCAGTTGACTGAGTTTTACCGCTGGTTGTTGTATTCCAGTACGATGCAGATATGGTTGCCGAGTTTGTTCCCGAGAATCCACCAGAATTGAACGTATTGGAATTAACAAGTCCAATGCTGTAGCAATTGGTTATAGAACTAGTATTTTGATTATAACCAACGAAACCTCCAAAACTGATACCATTCCCAGAGTTCTCAACTGATCCAGTGGCGTAGCTATTGGAAATGGAGGAGCTTACGTTATAACCAACAAATCCACCAACCACGCTTTTACCGGTTACTTTTGCTGTAGAATAGCACTCATTGATAATAGTATTGACATAGTTTCGGCCTATTAACCCGCCAGCCTCTTCAACCATTCCGGTTACAGTTCCTGATGAGAAGCACTCTGAGTAAACAGACTCATTGTTATTACCAACCAGTCCACCCACAAAGTAATCGCCGGTAACCGTTGAAGAACTCGAACAACCCAACATAGTTGTTTTGTAGTTATAACCAGCCAAACCACCAACCGCTGCGGCATACTCACCTTCACCAACTACAATTGATTCAGCACTACAACCCTCGATAGTAGCCATTGAACTCCAGCCCAAAAGAGCCCCTACATAAGCTTCCCCCTTTACATTGGCCGAGAGGAGACTCACATTTTTAATCACACCGTTTTGAACCATGCCGAATAGGCCCTGGTAGTTCGCGTTAGGGCGATTAATCAATAATCCCGAAATGGAGTAATTTGCACCATCGTAGTTGGCGGTAAAGTAACCACCGGTTTCGCCTCCAATAGGCACCCACCCCTCACCAGCATTCCATGGCGCCTGATCTAGATTGATATTATCAATTTGAACAAAATACTTATCGACATGATCGTTACCCAGGTAGTTCCTAACATTGTTCAGATGTTCGGGAGTTGCAACTTGCCATGGATCGGCCTGTGTTCCTATACCGCCCGCAAATTCATTGGACTCTTCTTCCTCAGTGGTAAATTCCAACGCGTTACCATAAGCCGTTCCCTCGCTATTGGTTGCGTAGGCTCGAACGAAGTAGGTTGTGTTAGCAGCTAAACCCGTTATTTCGCTGTTGAACTCATCGGTGCCAGTTCCGTTGCTGGTGAACCCGCTGTTGGCATCCAGGGTTGGGTTAGCCGATGTGCTCCACACAACACCTTTGGCAGTAATATCAGCACCGCCATTACTGGTAATTACACCACCAGATGATGCGCTGGTTTGGGTGATGTTTGTTACAGCTTTAGTAGTAAGGCTTGGCACTGTTGCATTAATCTCAGTGTAAATGAATTGATCAACCCAACCACAGTCTTCTCCTGAGCTTACAACGTCATCCTTAGAATAAGCCCAGATTAAGGTATTTTCTCCAGATTTTAAAGTGAAGTTAACCTTTGCCCAAGATGTTTCACCAGATATGAACTCTTCAAGATTTCCGTTTACTGAAAACGTTAAGAAATCATACTCCGATTCAGAGGAAACTTTCCACCAGAAGCTGATTTCTGCAGGCCCTTGAACTTTTGTTTCAAACCAGGAAATCTCATCGTGAGTTATGGAACCGCTCTGAACGGCATCAACACCATCATTGGTTGTGTTGATTTGGGCAAACCAATTGGCATTACCTCCGGTTGTGAACGTAAAATCACAATTATCAAGTGCTTCGCATAGGGTTATGGTTTGCGACTCTTCCAATGTTGTAAACTCTTTTTGATCGCCATAGGCCGTTCCAGCGCTATTGGTTGCGTAGGCACGAACGTAATACGTTGTGCTGGGCGTTAGACCAGTAATTTCGCTGTTGAATTCAACGTTGCCTGTTCCGTTGCTGGTGTAACCGCTGTTCACCTCTAGGGTTGGGTTGGCCGCTGTACCCCAAACAACTCCTTTGGCTGTAATACTAGCACCACCATCATTGGTAATTGCACCACCCGAAGATGCGCTGGTCTGGGTGATGTTTGTAACCGCTGTAGTGGTTAATGTGGCTAAAGTGGGTTGATCCCCTAATTCTTTTATACACCTAATTGAAAACCCAAATGAGCGATAAAGATTACTACTTAAGCCTCCACCATGAATATATGCAAAGTAGGACGAATTCCCATCAACTGTACTTGTCCAATAGTAGCCATCTTCACCAACATAATTAAGCATACCATCATAGTAACCACGGTTACCAGCTAACGGTAATTTAAGATGAGAAGAAAAAGCTCCCTCGGAATTTTGCGATGTCCACGATTGCATCTCTTCATAAAACTCATCATAAGTTGGTAATCTAAATCCTGTTGGGCATGGATTATTTATTCCCTCCTCACCTTGCCATAAGTTATCATTTTGAGGATTAACCCAATCATATGGTGGGTTATTTGGAGTAATAAAGTCACCATGACCGGGATTTACGGTGGCGCTCAATGCTGCAGTAGTATTAGATGTTCTTAGTTCATGACCATCTGAATACCTCCCCCACTGATAAAGATTACCATACGATTCAGCATCATTTGAACTTGTGGCTACGCGACTTGCCCCTAGATTCCTGTCCATCCATGTTCTGCCAGTAATGGGGTTTGTTACCTCGAAAATCTCGGTTTCACCACTACTACTAGAGGTATTAATCTTCATAACAATTCCACCATTACCTACAGCATAACCAACACTATTTGCAGAGAAGTATAACTTGTTAATAGCATCGGATGGTGGATTTGAATCATACTCCATTTCAATCCAATTGGCTCCTCCATCGGTTGTTTTCCAAATCTTTCCCCCGCCAAATCCTGAGCTGTTTCCTCCGGCTGCATACCCAACCAATGCTGATGTAAAGTGAACATCATTAATATAGGTTTCAGTATTCTCATGTATTCGCTCCCAGTTTGTGCCTCCATCGGTAGTTTTTAGAATAAATCCCTTTACAACAGCGTCATAATTATGGTTGTGACCAGCTGCATAGCCCGTATTGCTATCAACAAACATAATGCTGGTTATAAAGTCACTGTTGTTAGGTGTTTGGTAAATCTGGGTCCAGTTTTCGCCCAAATCGGTTGACTTGTAGATTAGCCCCGGATTACCCGATGAGCTGCCACATACGAAGCCTACGTTGTTTATAAAGAAAATATCTGTAGTATTAACATTCGCATCGAATTTAGAAACCCAGTTTTCACCACCATCAGTTGTTTTGTAAACTTTCCAGTTTCCAGCAATAAAGCCGGTGCTCTCATCAACCATCCATAATCCGTTAAGACCATTGGATGTACCGGAATTCTGGGTACTCCAAGTGTCACCACCATCAGCTGATTTGAAAATACCTCCATACAACGAAACCGCCCAGCCAGTATTTTGGTTAGCAAAAAACACATTCTGCATTGCATGGTTAATACCCGAAGAAGCTGGTGTCCAAGTAGTACCTCCATCGGTAGTTCTAAGCAGGGTATTATTCCAACCTGCAATCCATCCTGTATTGTCATTTAGAAAAAATACAGATTTTAAATCGTAGGTGGAATTGCTTTGCTGATATGTCCACATTGCATCGCCAGGTACCTCTTCAAATGTTTGCCAGCTAAGGTATGGGTAGCCATTGTTCTTAATAGCTGCAATAGCCCATTTTTTATCATCACCAATATCCCAGCCGGCCTCGGTGAAAGTTGATAAGGCTTTCATCTCCGTACTGGTTTTGCCAGTAGCTGTACCTGCTGTGGATGTTGCACCACTAGTGCCCATATCCCAGAAGTTATTGGCCATGTATCCGTTCTGGTAAACACCGCAAAAACCTTTGTCAGAAGCAATTGAACCGTTTTGTTTTACCCAGCCAGTTGAATAACACCTTACCACTGTAGCATTGTTGACATTT
The DNA here is from genome assembly GCA_964490015.1 of uncultured Rikenellaceae bacterium. Taxonomy (GTDB): domain Bacteria; phylum Bacteroidota; class Bacteroidia; order Bacteroidales; family Tenuifilaceae; genus Perlabentimonas. Next base: position 15,761 of record CAZBBA010000067.1, on the reverse strand, counting down.
GAACCAACAAACCCACCAAAACCAGTATATGATTCTGTTGTACCTGTGTGGCTCACATTACCTAAGCTGTAGCAGTCCTCAATTAGGGCCGAATGGTTATTTCCAACAAGTCCACCAACTTTTGCAAACACGGTTGTTGCTGTAACATTGGCGGCACTGAACGATGTGGATATACGTCCCGAAGCCCCTGCGTTAAGCCCTACTAGGCCTCCCACATTTTCAGTACCTTCTAGATTTCCACTACTGTAGCAATTTTGGGTTGTACCATTAAAAGTAATACCTGAGATTGACCCTACCCATCCATTCCCAACAATACTAACATTAGTAACTCCAAGATTTTTAATTTCGCAATTTAGTGCATATCCAAATAAACCCACAGGAATTGATGCATCAGGGCGGTTTATGGTTAGCCTATCAATTACCTTACCATTTCCGTTGTATACTCCAGTAAAGCTATTGCCACTATCGCCAACAGGGTTCCAGCCATTAGCCTCATTCCATGGCGCAACGCCAAGATCAATATCAGCTGTTTGAATGAAGTGAGCATCCATATGGTTTCTAACATTATTAAGATGCTCAGCCGTAGCCACTTGGTAGGGATCGGATACAGTTCCTGATCCTCCTGCAAACTCATTAGTTTGAAATGGTACTATGGAGAGGTTGTATTGTGCTGATTGGATATCGGTATTATAATGATCGTGCCTAATAACCATTGGCACAAAGTACTCCCATTTGGCAAAATCGTCCACAGCAATACTCATTTCACCAGTTTTGCTATCAGGAATTTGAACCTCGAAATTGCTACTTGTTTCATTAACCTTTACCAGCACTAGTTCTAACTCATCATCATCGTTAGTCGGTGTTAGGGTAATTACAAAGTTTTGATCTGATTCCATATAAAAGTAATCAGCACTAAAACGCATAAGTTTTTCGTTTCCATCTACTTCACTATCGAATTCAATATCGGTACCATCAAAATTAAATGTTGCTTCATGCTTGATGCCTCCGTTATTCAGCACATAGGTAAGATAATCGTTGGCTCGTTCGAACTTAAATGGAGTATCATCTGGATTGTTAGAGAGCACGTAGCTTGCTACCACAAAGTTTCGGAATTGCTCCTCAAGGGTTGTGCTCCAGTTCTCCTGGAGTTCTAAGTCTATCGCATAAACGGCGTTGTAGAAAATGCATCTTTCGTAAATGCTACGAATAATATCATTCTCGGTATTTTCGGTTAAGTACTTTGCAAAAAGCCACGTAACGTACCAATGGTTGTCAAAGTCGGGATCCTCTCCATTTGATAGATTAAAAGCCACATCCGGGTTGCTATAGTATGACATTAGGTACTGGAAGTTATCGTCGTCGCCGGGATAAGCAAACTCTTCGGACCATGTTGCTCCCATTTCCATCATCCACACGTCCATGGTTCGAGTATACCCATTCTGAACGCTGTGCATATACTCATGGGCAGCGGTAACCCTGAGTGCAATGTCGGGATCATCGCCAAAGCCATCGTAACTCGAACGTAATACCATATAGCTTGATGCAGCATCAACCTCGGTAATATCAGGAGAGTTTGGGTTGTCTCCAATCTCATATTCTGTGGCAACATAACCATAGTAACCAGGTCCTGGATCCCAAATGTAAACATCGTAATAAGGGTAATCATCGGGGTCCACCACGGGTGGCACAATAAAGTTATTTTCCACATGATACAAATCGTAGATGTAGTCAAACATAGCTATCACCTCATCTACATAATCGGGAATGTCATTGCCGTTAGAATCGGTTGGGTCAACATTCTCGCCCTCTTCGATGCTGTTGGTAGTGTAATGGAATGCATAAAACCCATACACAACTGTTTCAACATCCCCAGAATAGCTAGGTCTGCTTTTGTGAGTAATAAACAGTTCCTTGGCTTCTGGAGTAAGCTTATCCCAATTGCGAGTTGCCTCTGCCAAAAGTGGCGTAAGCCAAAGCTTATTTTTAATACCAGCTGATTTTGAAAAAGCTACCGCTTTAGATTTATGGTAACTATTAATCAGCCTGTTGGATAGTTCTTTATCCTGAGCAAACAAATTAAAGCCCAGAAGCAAGACTAACAATAAAAGTAGAGTTCTTCTCATGGTTAATAGTTTATTATTAGTAATGATTTATTCATGTAACATCTTAATTTTTGCTTTTTTCCCATCCATCATCAGAATTGGCAATAGACTCAACCAGGTTCTCAAGATTTTTCAGCTCCTGAGGCCCCCCCAAATAGTGGCGGATTGTTTTGGTTTGTCCTTTGTAATGAAAGGATAGGTATTTAGTATCTAAATCAGTTACCCTCTCGGTGTACTCATTTTCAAGGTCGAAGAATTTAGCATCTAAGAACGCTTGCTTCAAATTCCTTACATCCGATTTTGATATTTTCTTGCTGTATTCCCCAATTCTGGGCACATTCTCTGATCCGAAATACCGCACCAGTCCATTATCATAAATATCAATCTTATAGACAGGACATTTACCTCGGCAACCCGTAGTTCTCAGCTGAATTGATGGACTATTACTTTCAACAGTACTCCTTGGGGTAGAACAACAAGGGGCAATTAGCAATACTAGAACTAAAATATGTACTACTTTAGGCATAATAGATATTTTAAAAATGTACGTTTGAGTTCATTCATTCCAGCATATTAGGAATATGTTGTCTTTATTTTCATAATTATTATTAACTACTCCTTAATACAACGCACAGAGAAACCGTAACCCTTAAAAAAACCACTGCCTTGACTAATATTCCCAGCACTGTTGTACAAAATTCGGTACCAAGCGTTCATTGCAGATTTTTCTGTGCTACTCCACCAGTAACCATGAGTACCAATATTTTCGAAAGTACCGTTATCCTTTCGAATACCCCCTGGAAGCGCTGAGAAGCCGAACTTATCTACCCCATGAATAGTTGAATTCATAGTCCAACGAGGATGAATACTTGTGGCGCAATCACCTCCTAGCGGCGATTTGTCTTGTCGGCACGATTTAAGGGCATTACCTGCTCCACCAATTTCTTTGGTGTTGGGATAACCTTTTGAAACCACAAAGTTTACCAGTACGTTCCAATCCTCATCGCTAGGTACACGCCAGCCTGTGGGGCAAAGTTTACCCGTCTCTACGGCATACCAGTTGTAAATGGCCCCATAGGCATCCTTGTAAGTTGATTCATCGTTACTATACCAGCAGTATGCACCGGTTGACCTAGATCGTTGCCATAAGCTATTAACAGTAATATTTGATATTTCAGTACCATCATTATACTTAGTAGTCTTGAGATTCTCAACTATCCATGTCTGTGTGCCAATAACTACTATTGTGTACTTGTTCCCATCAGCATCAATAACCGTATTATCACCACCATCAGTCACAAAGTTGGCTGTTAGGGTAATACCCTGTTCAGGCATAGATAACGTAGTGTTGGCTTCTATGGCATTCTTAATAAATTTGGTATCGCCTGTCCAATTAACAAATCGATAACCCTTCTGGGGGGTGGCTGTTACATTCACCTTTTGGCCAGATTTATAATCTCCGGCGCCAGTTACTTTGCCTCCACCCGTTGGGCTAACATTAATTTTAAGTGCCTGATTTGTTGACACGCCAGCATCTCTTACACAGCGAACAGAAAAGCCATGGGTTTTATTAAATCCACTGCCCTGAACTACATGTCCAGCATCGTGGTACATTATCCTATAAAATGCATTATTTGCTGATTTTTCGGTACTACTCCACCAGTATCCGTTTACTCCAATACGTAGTGCCCCAGTAGTACGGAAGCCACCATTATCGGAGCGAAAACCACCTGGCAATGCAGCGAAGCCATACTTATCAAGTCCATGATGTTGGGGGTGCATATTCCATCGGGGATGATCGCTTGTGGTACAATTGCCTCCAGCTGGCGATCTGTCCTGTCGGCACGATTTAAGAGCGCTTCCTACTCCACCAGCATCTTTGGTATTGGGAATGCCCTGATTCTCCACAAAACCAATCAAGGCTGCCCAATCGTTATCTGTTGGTACACGCCATCCCGTGGGGCAAAGATTACCAGTTTCAACTGCATACCAGTTGTAAAGAGCACCATAGGCATCCTTATTGTTGTTTTCATTGTTATCGTACCAGCAGTATGCACCTGTTTTTGAACGTTGCCAAGCGCTGTTGACTGACAAGTTTGGTATTTCGTTACCATCGTTATACTTAGTGGCTTTTAGGTTCTCGACCATCCACTCCAAACTACCTATAACTACGGTTGGGTATTTGTTACCAATTATATCAGTAACTGTCCCCTTTTGCTGCGAAAAAGAATTGCATGCTAAAAGCAAAAGACCAATTCCTATTATTTCTGATAGATAATTTCTCATGATTATGTATTTTAAGATTTGAATTTATTATAAATACTTGTATTGTAATGATATATATAAAATCACTAGATGACTATTTCTATAGAGCGCTCGCAGGATTCTTTTCGTTCCAACGCTTCCAAGCTGGAGTTCTCCAGGGCTTCATGTAGCGTAATACGTAATCGCTGTGAGCCTCCTCAAGGGTAATTGATGTTTCATCGTTAACCCTCCAACGATCGGCCGAGGTTCCGGCTGCACCCTCGAAGTACTCGAACTTAACAGCAAAGCTGCCAAACGACATAATCTTGTTGGGTTCTAGATATACAATAACGGGCTTGCTAAGCGGAATATGCTGCTTTACATGAAATGGGTTATTGGCGTAGGGCTCATAAACAGGTGAGTAGTTGGGGTTATTTACCTGTTTCTTATACTCATCGAGCTTGTCGTAGTTGGTGTAAACATGATAAAATCCGGTTAGGGTGTACTCGCCAGCAGGAAGGTTCTCGGCGTAGTATAGCACTGTCATATCGGCGCCAGCGCTAAATACTCTAAATTGAATTTCCTGACCGTTTGGCCCTTTAACTGCAGGAGCCCAGCCAGTAAAGTTGATATGTAGCACATTCTCGTACTTGCCATCCTTATCGCGGCTAAACTGCATGGCCAGCATGCTCATGTCGTCCGTGGTAGGTCTGTCAACCTTTGGAAATAGCTGTGCAAAACTTGATGAAATTCCCAGGTAAAGAATTGCGGCTAAAAGTAAAATTGTACGTTTCATGGTGTGATCCTCCATTAGTTAAGTTAAATTAGTGTTTAGTTAAATTATGGTTTGCTTACTCAAAAATTCGACAATCTGCTGGTCGTTCCCAACGCTCACAGGTATTGCATCGGAGTTAGATAACGTTACAAAGGCATTGCACTGCACAAAGGTCTTAAGGTGCTTAATATTGATAAGATGATTGGGGTGAATTAGGAAAAACTGGTGCTGCTTAAGCTCGTCCACCATAATATTCAGGGGCTTATACGAGGTGAAGTATTCACCACTCTCGAGATGGAAACGGGTTTCGTAGCTATGATTCTCAAGCCTTACAATGGAGTCAATGGATATAAGCTGAAACTCTTCCTGGGGTTGGAGTATAATGGTACTCTCGTCGTTCGAATATGAAAGGGCTTCCCTCCCATTCCATTGCCTTACAGGATATGAAGTAGCAGGAAGATCGAGAGATTCGAGCCAGGTAATTACTCTTTCGGCGCTAATTATTTCCTCCTCAACAAAAGCTCTCTCGGAGGGTACAATTATTACTTTGGGCATTATTTAAATTTTGCACCAAAGTAATATCCGTTTACTCCTATAAAAATAGGTAGCTATTATCGGATGGAAACCATTTAGTATTTGATGAGATTGATTTAGTATTTGAAAGTTCAATCCTATTTGGGGAGAATTAACAAGGAATAAATATCCCCTAAATCATCATAAAAAAACCTGAAATGGTCAACCAATCAATCAACCAGCCTGCGGCAGGCAGGTCAATCAATCAACCCCAACCTCTGCCTTCAATCATCATAAAGTTGGCAGATGCCTGTCTCGGGAACCGCTGTTCTTTAGCGGTTAACGAGAGCAGTTGGCAATGCAGAGTCAATCATTCAACCAGCCTGCGACAGGCAGGTCAACCAACCAATCAACCAATCAACCAGCCTGCAGGCAGGTTAATCACAAATCAATTTATTTAGCAAACCGACTAGCCAGCGTGCTGTAATCGAGATAGTAGAGCATTCGAAGCGAGATGCTATTGCCCTGCTCGGATCGGAACAGGCCAGTAAGGTTGTCGAAATACTCGCTACGTACAGCTTTATTAGAGGTTTCGATGGTATTTTTCCAAACAATTGAAAGTGTACTGCCTGGGGCAAAATTCCACTGGTAGGTTAAATCGATATTGAAAATATTAACATTAATATTCCTATCCAAAGAAGCACTCTCTAGTGGCTGTGAGATTGTCCCATCAGGATTTAGAGTATGATAACTCTTATAGTCGAGCCAGCGCCAGTAATGCCTTAGGCGGATGCTGGCAAACGATCGGGCGCTAAAGGAGTAAAGGCCATCGAGGGTATTGGTGAGAGTGGAAACATCGCGTATTCCCATGTAAATAGTGGAGTTATCCGAGGTACGCCCAACATATCCCAAATCGTTACGACCAAAATCCTGCTGAATTTGATATACCACAAAGAAGCTATTGCTAAAGCGAATACGAGGCGAAAACCTAAACGAGAAGTTGTCCATTCCCATCTTTTCGGCTCGCCAGTAGCTTGTACGAGTATCGATTGCTATAGTCTTTCTATAGTCCGAAGATGTGTTAAAGCCTCCGGAGAAGCGGCGCGGTAGGACAACCATTCGCCCATTTACTCTTGGCTCGTCGTAATTGTTACGCTCTCGTGTATCCATCCAAAACTCCCCATTAATGAAATGGTATGTTCGAGCAAAAGTGGTTCTAAAGTTTACGTAAAAATTCGAACTAGTATATACCATTGGCGTGTGCAGCATGGAGTATGATCCTCCCATCGTGCTATTCCAGTTTAACAAACGCCAAAAGGGTTTGTAAACCCTGTAGCTTACGCTTCCCCCATTGCTAAACTCGTTAGGTTTTTGCAGATATCCCATATCGTTGGGGTTATAGTTTTCGCTCTCGGTGTTTGACCAGATGTTGAACAGAACACTCCCCGAAGTTTTATCGAACTGAAAATAGTACTTATACCCCAAATCCACATCATCGGTATATTGCTGGCTTAGGATTGCCCTGCCCGATAATGCATACATATTAGCCTTATTGCGGAGCAAAAAATCGGTTGCTGTTACATTTGCCACGTAATCCTGCGATGGAATCATCAAATTAGTATTTGCCAAACTCACGTACGAGTTGAACCTGAGAGTTTGATCGAGCACAAACATATTATAGTTGGTAAACCCTTGGGTAAGATGATTGCGTTCGGTTCGCAATATTGTATCGAGAATGGTAGCATAAGTGTTGGATGTCATACCATTCAGAAATCCAATACCTAAACCTGTGGATGTTCTGCCCGAAATCTTTGTGGCGTTGATCATGGATGTTTCCTGGGGATTTGATGAAATAACCTCATTCTCGCCAAGTTGATTCAAAGAAATGTGAAAACCCTTGGGAGTTGTCCCAATGCGGCGCGAGTAAAAAATCCCTCCCTTATCGAATAGATCCATCCCCTCGTTAAAAAAAGGACGCTGCTCGCCGTACTGCACCTCGTAGGGTGATATGTTGAGCACCTTATCATCGGATTTTACCTGGCCAAAATCGGGAATTAGGGTCATATCAAGGGTAAAACTCTCCGTAAGGCCAAACTGCAAATCCATTCCACCGTTGAGCCGCCACGAGGTAGATTTATTATCGGGATGCTTATCGATATATCCTGATATATAGGGGCTAAACGATAGCCTAATGGGGGCATTAATATTTCGAATCCCCGACATTTCACCCGACTGGTTTACAATTCCTGAAATCGAATTATCGATTGGATTCCACGAGCTCCACTCGTTATACCGTTTAATTAGCCTTCTGAAATTAATACCCCAGTTACCATTTACCCGGCTCGAGAAGCGAAGGGCCGAGAATGGAATGCGAATCTCGACAAACCAGCCCTTATCGGTAATTGTTACCTGGCTATCCCAAACCGCATCCCAACTCCTATCGGAGCTATTACCCGTTCGCCTAATATCGGTTTGTACACCCGAGGCCGACACAATAAACTCTAAGTAGTTAATTCCATCGTTATATGGACTAATAAGTACGCTAAACGCATCGGACTTGAGATTATCCGAGTTATCGCGTTTACCCAACTCCCTGAAAATCCGATCGGGTTGCTCATCGTATAGGGCTGCACCAATGTATATCGATACATCATCGTACAGTATTTTTACTGTAGATTTTTCCGATGGGAACGATCCATTATATGGCTCGTACTGGTAAAAATCGTTGGCTACCTGTGCCTCATCCCATGCTGCCTCATCCAGTACGCCATCAATTCTTATATGTTCAGTTACCCTTTGGGCATTCACAACCCGCTTTCCCGTGGGTAAATCCTTTAAGGGTTTTGCGTAAACAGCAGGCAAAAAGATAGTGGATACTACAATGTACGATAGTATTCTTTTGATCATTATAAAAGATGTAATATGTTCCCCAAATGTTTGTCGTCACCATTTTGAAAGGTAAAAATAGTAAAGGTTTAACAGCAACCTGCGATTTTTTAGTATGATGTATATCATAAAAAAAGCGACTCCCAAAGGAATCGCTTCAAAATGACTTACTAGTAAACCTAGTATATTGCTACTTCTGGGTAATCCAGTTTACTATTTCGTCGGAATCGGGCTTTTCGCGCGGTGAAATCGATTTTACTACATGTCCCTCCTCGTCGATCAGGAATTTCTGAAAATTCCAGGTTACATCTGCATCAACCACACCGTTCTCGCTCTTTTTGGTTAACCACTTGTAAAGGGGGTGAATATCGCTGCCCTTAACCGAAATTTTGCTCATCATAGGGAACGATACCCCGTAGTTCTGCGTGCAAAAGTCCATAATTTCGGCATTTGAACCAGGTTCCTGGTTCATAAAGTTATTGGCGGGAAATCCAATAATAATGAAATTACGCCCCTTGTACTGGCGGTATAACTTCTCTAGGATTTCGTACTGAGGTGTTAGCCCACACTTCGATGCAGTATTCACCACCATTACTTTTTTCCCTTTCAACTTGCTTAGGGGGAACTCCTCGCCCGCTATGGTCTCTACAGTAAAATCGTATAGAGTTTTTCCCTGCCCGCTTACCGTTGATGTCATTGCGATGCTAATTGCAATTGCAAATAGTATTGTTTTCATCTATTTGTTTAAATTATTGGTTTGCATAAATAACACATCCTAAAACCTTTTGTTTAAAATGTAGCAAAAAAGAATTAGTCAAAAAAAACATGGAAAAAGCAAACTAACCTTAAGTTGACAATAAGTGTAGAATGGAACTGAAACTTGTATTACGCTTTTAAATATAACAATTTAACTCTTTGGATTAGAAAAAAAAACACTATTTTCCTATTAATTCTTTCATCAACATCCAGAATACCTATCCATTCTTTTATCCCTGTCCACAGCAGGCAGGTCTACGGGACACTGATCTGAGGGGCGTCCTTTTCTTCTACCGGTTTTCTGTACCTGCTTGCAGTAGGCAGGCCTAACGGCACAGTCCCGTAGGGACTATATATCGGTAGAACAAGTAGGGATTATTTTATTGTCCCTTTAGGGACAAAATATCGGTAGAATAGGCAATTAAGTTGTTTCTATTGTCCCGGAGGGACAAAACAACTTTTGGTCGGACAGTAATGCTATTAAATAAAGGTTATGCACTTTAGCTAAGCATCGGTCACAAGCAAGGGCAATACAAACCGAAGCATCCAAGATGTAACCCGAAGCAACCCATTTGTACGTGGAAGCAGAGCAGATGTAAGCCGAAGCAACAGCAATGTAACCCGAAGCAACCCATTTGTACGTGGAAGCAGAGCAGATGTAAGCCGAAGCAACAGCAATGTAACCCGAAGCAACCCATTTGTAAGTGGAAGCAGAGCAGATGTAAGCCGAAGCAACAGCAATGTAATTCGAAGCAACCCAATTGAAACTGGAAGCAGAGCAGATGTAAGTCGAAGCAACAGCAATGTAGGGTCTATTCAGTAAACTGTGAGAGTGTAAAGTGAGAGTGTAAAGTAAATTGTGGAGAGTGTAAAGTAAATTGTGTAAACTAAGATATCAATGTCTGCATCGGTCTTCAAATATAATTGAGAGTGTAAAGTAAATTGTGGGGTCTATTCAGTAAACTGTGTAAGGTGGGAAAACTTACCTAAGTTTAACCCATAAAACAAAGTTTATGCATATTACCGGATAATTTCGCTACGATGAGTTTGAAAAAGAAGCGTACAAGCCCTGCCCAGCGAACCGCCTTTAGGGGCGGTTTAAGGATTTGCCCCCGATGAAAACGTCGCTCCGCTCTTCCCCACTAGCCTACCCCAGTCGTAAATAAAAACAACTACATACATTTTTCTAAGAAAGAATTATCATATATTTCAGTACTGAAAACAACCCTAAATTCTTACGATATGAGTACAAAAAACATTCTAATTGTTGGTCTTACAGCAGTCCTTGCCGTATCTGTTGGAGTCAATATTTACCAGCATCGCAGCAGCAAGAGCATTACAACAAAGATTAAAAATGCCGAAAGCCTGTTTAATCTACGTTTTACTGATGCTGAGCGCGATTCCCTAATGGATGATGTGATGGGATATACCGAAAAGTACAAAGCCATCCACAGTTTTAACATTCCTAACGATTTGCCCCCAGCGCTGGTTTTCTCCCCGTTTCCCGCAGGGTACAATCCAAATTTCGAGAGTAACAAAACCGATTTCGATATTCCCAATAGGGTAAGTTTACCCGAAAACAGGGAAAGTCTTTGCTTTTACAACGTGGCAGAACTGTCGCACTTAATAAAAAGCCAACAGATAAGCTCCCTGGAGCTAACCCAGCTATTCCTCGATCGGATAAAAAAGTACGATCCAGAGCTCTTCTGCGTAATCACTTTGCTCGAAGACAGGGCTATTGAGCAGGCAAAAGCCATGGATGCCGAGCTTAAGCTGGGAAAATATCGTGGTCCACTTCATGGGATTCCCTACGGTGTAAAGGATTTGCTTGCCCTAAAGGACTTTCCATTCACCTTTGGGTCGGCTATCTATAAAGATCAGATTGCATCAGTTACCTCACCTGTAATTGAGAAATTGGATGCTGCAGGGGCAGTCCTAGTTGCAAAACTCACTCTAGGAGAATTGGCTTGGGGCGATGTATGGTTTGGCGGCACAACCCGCAACCCCTGGAATACCGAAAGGGGTTCTAGCGGCTCATCGGCTGGTTCGGCTTCGGCAACCGCAGCTGGGTTGGTTCCATTTGCCATTGGCTCGGAAACGTGGGGATCTATCGTTTCGCCATCAACCGTATGTGGTGTAACCGGACTGCGACCCACCTTTGGCCGGGTTAGCCGGACTGGCGCCATGGCGCTATCGTGGAGTATGGATAAAATTGGGCCTATATGCCGTACTGCCCAGGATTGTGCCATTGTAATAAATACGATTTCTGGAATTGATGGCATTGACCCCACGCTAGTGGGAATGCCCCTTAACATCAATTTAAAAGCCGATTACAAAAAGCTAAGGGTTGGGTTTACAAACGACTACTTCTCGACAAATTACCCCTTTAAAACCAACGATAGCCTAGTTTTAGCTACGCTTAAAGATTTGGGTGTAGAGCTAATCCCCATACAACTTCCCGAACATCTGCCCATGTCGGCACTTTCAATAATTCTCGATGTGGAATCTGCAGCAGCATTCAGCGATTTAACGCTCACCAATATGGATGATATGATGGTTAGGCAGGGTAAGGTGGCGTGGCCAAACTTTTTCCGTAAAGCCCGGTTTGTACCCGCCGTTGAATACATTCAGGCAAACAGGATTAGAACAAAGCTCATTGATGAGTTTGAAAAGATTTTTAGGGAGGTTGATGTTATTGTAGCTCCAAGTTTTGGAGGGAATCAGCTACTTATGACAAACCTTACTGGTCATCCTGCCCTTTCTGTCCCCACGGGTTTCTCCAACGCAAACCTTCCCACCAGCATCACCTTTATTGGGAACTGGTTCCGCGAGGATAACCTGCTTGTGCTGGGAAAAGCTTATCAGGACAGAACGCAATGGTATCGACAAACGCCCCGAGGATTTACTCCCTAAACTACACTAACAGAAAAGCCTGCTGCAATAATGCAGCAGGCTTTTTAAATATTATTTAGCAAAGATAACTACTTACCTTTCCTCCATCGCTTAAATGGGTTCAACTTATGAATTGGCGATTTGGCAGGGAAAATTCCCGAGCTTACCTTCCGAACATCCTCAATGGTGAAAAATGCCTTTGGGTTAAACTCCTCAATAACGCCAATTACATCTTTAAGATTGTCGCGACTAATGATAGAGTATACTAGCTGAACCTTGCCTGTGCTACCCTCCCCCTCAACCATTGTGGCGCCATAGCCATGGGTGTTTAGGTTCTTAATAAGCGAATTTCCATCCTTTGTGGCAATCACCCTCACCAGGATATTACCCATTGCCAAGTGCTCTTCCAATCGCATTCCCACCCAGTTGCCTGTGGCAAAACCTGCGGCATACCCAAAATAGCAGGCAAAGTTATTGATGTTGCCCATGATCTGCCCTATGGCAATAATCCAAATAAACACCTCGAAAAAACCCAGAATAGGAGCAATTGCCCTTTGTCCTTTCGATACAAAAATGATTCGCATTGTCCCGATGGTTACATCGATTATGCGGGCAAAAAAGATTAGTAGCGGAAGCACCAAATAGAGGTACAGGTTACTATCCAAGAAATCAGCATTCATCTCCAGAAGTTTTTTTTTACAAATCTATACAGATTTGTTTAATAGAGCGCTAATCAACAAAAAAAACAACTCACAAACTGGATATAATGCTTATTACTTGATATTCTCCAGAGCGTCGAGGGCCTCAATATTCATCGATTTGGAGAGGCTCGCTATATTTTTTAGGTTAATATCGGAACCCTGGATGGAGATTAGTACATTGTCGCTCCCTCCGCCAATAAGCAAAAGCTCCACAATTTTACCCTTCACGTCCTTTACCAAAAAGGTGAGGTTCTGGTCTTTCTCCTTTATCACCATTAGCTCCTTGTAATCCTTAGCGGGGAGTTCTTTCATAATCTCCGCGTAGAAGTTAATCCCGGTTTTGGGGTTATCGGTGGCAAGAATCTTTATGCCTGATAGGCCCTTGATCACCTCCTGAAACTCCTTATCGCTGGAGTTGATGCTGGAGAATAGCGTGAACATATACTCCGATATAAACACCGAGGTATAGCCCTCCTTACCCGAGTACTTTTCGAATAGTCTATCGACAGGTGATTTTTGGCCCATTGCCACAGCTCCTAGCAGAAGTAGCAATGATAAAACAACAACTCTTTTCATGATATATTTAGTTTACTGCTTGTTAGTTATAGTAATTGTTGGTTTCTTGTTGGTTGTCAAAGATATGTTTTATAAATGGCATTTCTTTGGGTTTATCCAATGCGTTAATCTTTTCAAGGTGTCGCATATTTTTGGAAAGTTCGCCCACCGAACCCAAGGCTTCGGCTGGCAACGTCAATTTTTGCAAGGGTTTCATCTCGTCCTTGGCCATGCTAATTTTGGCACCTACCAGCGCTAAAACGCGCTGGGTTTCCTGCATGGCCAAATAGGGATCGTCAAACGTGTCGGCAAACATAACTTCGGGTGAATCCTGTGTGAAAAACCACGAAAGTCCAATAATAATAACCACCGAGGCGGCTGCCGCCCACGTTGTGATCATCCTGATTATCTTACCTTTGCTTTGCTTAACCTGTTGGTTTTGGGCTTTTTCGATGGTATAAAGAAGCTCTTTTTCTAGCCCATGAGTAAACTCCACTGATGATGAATATCCTAGGGCAACAAATACTTCCCTATCGGCCATTAGATCTAGAGGAATTAGGGAATTGGTAAAGTAATCTTTCAGATACTCCTCCTCGGCAATGGTCGTTTTGCCTCGATAGTATCGCTCAAGCAGATTTCGAACCTTTGTTTCAACGCTATTCATATACAAGTTTTTTGCTGTTTATATCCTGCTCAACAATTTCCCTTATCCTCTTTCTTGCTCTAGAAAGAATTACTCTAACATTCTCCTGGTTTATCCCTAGCTGCTCTGCAATCTCATCAAACTCTAATCGCTCAATGTCCCTAAGCGTAAAAACTCTTTGCTGTATTTCGGGGAGTAGTAAAATTACCCTATTCAGCTTTTGTAACCGGGGGTCGGTAAACTCCTGATCTTCTTGCTCTACTATAAAATTAACTTTGGTTGCTAACTGATCCACATCAACGGTTTGCTTTCGCATTCGTAACCTGTCGAGACATTGGTTTTTAGTTATTGTAATTGCATACGCCTCCAAGCTCTTTACTTCTGCTAACAATTCTCGACCACTCCAAAGTTTAAGGTAAACATCCTGCAAGCAGTCTTTAGCCTCGTGGGAGTTTCCCAAAATTCTAAGGCAAATGCTATAGAGTTTACTGCTTATGGGAATTATCTTTTCCTTAAATTGGTTCTGGTCCATTGCATACAGGTAAAAAAAAGTTAAACCCGTTTGGTTTCCCTTTCACTTGTAATAGTCTCGACAAATTTCAGAAAATTTGCGGGATCTATTCTGCCCCTCATCGAGAAGCAAACAATTGATGATTTGTCGTCGATAAGCACCACCATCTCTCTAATGCGTCCCTTGTGCTCTAGGGCTTTAACAGTAATCCGCGATTCGTTGTCGATAATCTCCATGATATTGATGTAATTCCGCCTATTCAAACCTGCATTAATACGACTAAAAACCGATTGGGAATCCTTAACATCCTCTGAAATAGAGATTGTAAAGGAGTTTACTCCTTTTAAAGCCGGACGAACCCTGCGGGTATCCTCGCTAACTAGCATGGCGTACCGCACCAGAAATCCAGGCACCGTAAATGTACGAAGATCTTCCTGGTATAGCAATCTTGCCAGAACGGGTTTAGTCTCAAACTCCTCTCTTGCTGTACAGCTTGCAGTTACTACTTCTAAACCAAGGAGAAGAGCAATTAGAATGTAAATAGATTTTTTCATCGTTTTTAAGTTTTAAACACTCAACCTCACTACCAATTTGCAGCGAGGTTGAGCGATTGTTATGGACTACTTCTTCTCCAAATTTTTCAGCAACGATAGATGACCCGTACTGCCGCCCCACGAGTTCGATTTGCCCAGATCGGACAGCTCGCTTAGCTTCATGTTTCCAGTTATGGATAGAAGCACCTCTTCTTTATCGTCGATGGAAAGCAGAAGAAAGTCGGTGATCAAATCCCCTTTTTGCTGCACGTAGAAGTTAACCTTTTGAGTGCCATCAATTACCTCCATAATGTTAAGGTAGTTCATTTTAGCCATTTTCTCGCGTACCTCGCTGGTAAAGCCTACCGTTTTCTCCTCCGATACTAGAATTCTTAAGGAGTTCATTTTTTGGGAGATTTTTTGCAGTTCGGGGTCATTTTTATCCATTAAGGCCAAGAGTTTGAAGAGCTCTGGAGTGATCATTACCGAGGTGAATCCGGGTTTTCCGGAATACTTTTGGAATACCTCATCGATAAATGCCTGTGCAAATAGTATATTTGAGGCTATTATCATTACAAACACCAATGCAAATCGTTTCATATTGTATTAGATTAAAATTTAACATTTAAGGTGGTTAACCAATCTTCTAT
>CAZBBA010000066.1:0-23588 GCA_964490015.1 uncultured Rikenellaceae bacterium | reverse complement strand
GATTATCGATGTAGAGGTTGATTAGCTCCTCCTTGGGGGATATTGTGATTGTTGGGTTCATGTCTTATTAATTGAATAATGAACAAGGATTAACGATCTTGGATTTAGGATTAAAACAATAGAATTACTTGCTTTATCCTAAATTTTTTTGTGCAGTTTCGGCACTTTTCACAAATATTGAAATTAACTCATTATTTTCAACTAAAGCCTTGGCTAACTTATTCTCATCGGTAAAAAGACTTGAACGTTGAATAATTTTTAAACACACATATGTCTCTCTTAACTCCTTTAACACAACTTTGATTTTATGACTAAAACCTTTCCTTGATTCTCCACCCTGCGCTTCACCGTAGTTTAGGGCTGGGGAGGTTCCAGATCGCAAGAGTTGTCCAGAAAGATGATTTCCTGCATATGACTTTGGCATCGACTCAGATATGTCGACTATTAGAACTGCAAAGGATATAAGCCTTTCCTCCAAATCAAATCTATTCATATTTAGGAATATTTGTTACTAATCACAAAACCAGTTAACTCAATTCAAAGGTGTTTACTAAAGTCTTAGTTCAAAAATCGTTAATCAATATTCTTAAATTTTTATTTAGCATTCCGTTTATTCCTCTTCTCCATTCTTAATCCAATCGTACCCTTTATCCTCCAGCTCAAGGGCAAGCTCCTTGCCACCGGTTTTCACAATGCGACCATTGTATAGGATATGCACAAAATCGGGCACTATATAATCGAGCAATCGCTGGTAATGGGTTATAACGATAGTCGCATTATCGGGGCGCTTTAGCTTGTTTACGCCGTTGGCCACAATTCGCAGCGCATCGATATCGAGACCCGAATCGGTTTCGTCGAGTATGGCCAGCATGGGCTCAAGCATTGCCATCTGAAAAATCTCGTTCTTCTTCTTCTCACCACCCGAGAATCCCTCGTTTACAGCACGATTGGTTAGCGCCGAGTCGATCTCGACCAGCTCCTTGCGCTCGCGCATCAGCTTAAGGAAATCGGATGCCGTAACAGGCTCAAGCCCTTTGTGCTTGCGATGCTCGTTGAGCGCGGTTTTCATAAAGTTTACCATGCTAACCCCTGGAATCTCCACTGGGTACTGGAAGCTAAGGAATAACCCCTCGCGTGAGCGCTCCTCGGGCGATAGCTCAAAAATATCTTTCCCGTTAAAGGTTACCTCGCCCTGGGTTACCTCAAACAACTCGCGACCAGCAAGCACTGCACTTAGAGTACTTTTCCCCGATCCGTTGGGCCCCATGATAGCGTGAATTTCGCCAGGTTTTATCTCGAGGTTAATTCCCTTAAGAATCTCTTTTCCGTTGATGCTGGCGTGTAGGTTTTTAATTGATAACATATTTAACTTAAAGTTTATGAAGTGCGAGGAAGATTTAGGAAGAATAAGAAAGTTTGAGGAAGGTGAGGTTGACCCTTGCCAATTCTTCTTGATTACTTCTTAATCTATTCCAAGTTTTTCCTCTATCACTTCGTTATTTTTGCACTTGTTATTAGTTGTTGTTTAATGGCCTTGCAATAAGTACTTAGTAAATAACCAACCTCATTACAGCTTTCCCATAAAACAGTAAATTCGGTATCTTTAATGTAATCAAGATCTTTCGATAAAATGGAGTAATACTTACTCTCCTCTAGACTGCCCTGAGCAATATTGAAAAACCTCAATTTATCTTTCTTTCCCATTTTTTTAAAGCCTTCGGCAATGTTTGCTGAAACGGAAATCGCTGAACGGCGAAACTGAGACGTTAAAGCAAAAACCTCATCCTTGGGAAAAATCTTTGTTAATTGATAGACTAAGAGGGTGAGATTATGGGCTTTCTGCCAAACCAACAAATCGGTAAATGATTCCGATTTTTCAGATTTCTTTGGTTCCATCATCTTCCTGTTTTTCAATTTAAACCGTTCCCTAAAACCTCCAACGATATCAACCCTTCCGTTTCTTCCTTTTCTTCCTCAAATTCCTCTACTTCCTCTACCCCACGCTACCCTCAAGGCTGATTGCAAGCAGTTTCTGCGCTTCCACGGCAAACTCCATGGGCAACTTATTTAAAACCTCCTTGGCGTAGCCATTAATAATTAACGCCACGGCATCCTCGGTGGAGATTCCTCTCTGATTGCAGTAGAATATCTGATCCTCGCCAATTTTCGATGTGGTGGCCTCGTGCTCTACAATAGCGGTTGGGTTATCGACCTCAATGTAAGGGAAAGTATGTGCTCCACACTTATCGCCAAGCAATAGAGAGTCGCACTGCGAGAAATTGCGGGCATTCTCGGCTGCCTTAACCACCTTAACCAGACCGCGGTAGCTGTTGTTGCTGACTCCCGCCGAAATCCCTTTGGATACAATCCGGCTTTTAGTGTTTTTGCCAATATGGATCATCTTGGTTCCAGTATCGGCCTGCTGGTGGTTGTTGGTTACCGCTACGGAGTAGAACTCGCCGTATGAGTTATCGCCCAAGAGAATGCAGCTGGGGTACTTCCAGGTAACTGCCGATCCGGTTTCGACCTGCGTCCACGAAATCTTACTGTTCTTACCCTTGCAGATGCCCCGTTTGGTTACAAAATTGTATATTCCTCCTTTGCCATTCTTATCGCCTGGATACCAGTTTTGAACGGTTGAGTACTTAACATCGGCATTCTCCATGGCCACAATTTCCACAACAGCTGCATGCAGCTGGTTTTCGTCGCGCTGAGGAGCGGTGCAGCCTTCGAGGTACGATACGTAGCTGTCGTCGTCGGCCACAATGAGCGTACGCTCAAATTGCCCCGTATTGGCAGCATTTATACGGAAGTATGTACTCAGTTCCATTGGGCAGCGAACGCCCTTTGGGATGTAGCAAAAGCTACCATCGCTGAATACAGCCGAGTTTAGGGCTGCAAAGTAGTTGTCGGTAACGGGCACAACTGATGCTAGGTATTTCTTCACCAAATCGGGATGTTCGCGAATGGCCTCGCTCATGGAGCAGAAAATGATACCCTGCTCGGCTAGAGTTTCGCGAAACGTAGTTTTAACGGAAATGCTATCCATAACCGCATCAACGGCAACGCCCGAAAGCATTTTTTGCTCCTCGAGGGGGATGCCCAAACGATTGAATGTGTCGAGCAGCTCGGGGTCAACCTCATCTAAGCTGTTAAGCTTAGCTTTCTGCTTGGGGGCAGCGTAGTAGATTACATCCTGAAAATCTATTTCAGGAATAGTTAAATGCGCCCACTGGGGCATTTCCATGGTTAGCCAATGGCGGTATGCTTTTAGTCGGAACTCGAGCATCCACTCAGGTTCCTCCTTTTTCTGAGAAATTAGCCTCACCACCTCTTCGCTTAACCCCTTGGGAATGGTTTCGGTTTCGATATCGGTAACAAATCCGTACTTATATTCCGAGCTGGTTACCTCATCGAGTATTTTATCCTGATCGTTGGCCATTTAATTTACGGTTTGCATTTATTCATTAGATATAAAACAAGTGAACATCTAAAAGCGGCTATTGTTTAACCGCCTGTTAGATTAATAACAATTAGATTGGAATTAATCTAAATAAATTGCAAATATAGCTAGTTTGGATGGATTGAGGAAAAGCTTTAACCTGAAAATGGGATGATTTACACCATGATTTTTGACAGGTAATGTTACGCTAGCGATTGGATGGGTGCTGTATCTCTTCAATCTTGAGGTTTATGTCCTTTAGCGCTTCAAAAACGCTTTTCTCGGGTGGAATTATGTTAAGGTCTTTCCAAAAAACCTGGTCATACACGTAGGCATTATCGAGGAAAACATTTTGGGTGGGTTCAATCTCGTTTCGAGCGAAACGAGTAACGTTAAGCGAATCGATTTGTGTTACGGCCAACTCAAAGAAAAGGTGAAACGAGTTCATGGAAAAACTTCGGCGAAGTCTATACTTAAAGTTTAAATCGCCCCTAACATGCGAAAGGTGGTACACGCCATTCAGGTTTGTGTACCGAACAGAGTACTTTATGCTTTCGGGCTTAAAGCGGAAGCGTCGGTTACCTTTATGCACAAACTGATCGGTTGCGCGAACAATATTTTTGGGATTGATTTCGAGATCGGCTCCAAGTATGGCCAAATTATCCACATCAATATATAGAGTGCCAACAATGAGCGGTTCGATAGAGGACTCCTTCTGATCGAAAGCGATAGCATATGCAATACGATCGCCGAAGGTTACTATATCTTTACGGGTAAAGGTGTAGAAATCAGCATAATCCTCTTCGAGGTAAAAGGGAATATTTTTGACAATATCAAGAGTTAGGGAACTGTTAATTCCACCGCGAAGCTTAATGCTAAGCGTATCGGTTGGCTCAAGATTCTGAGTCTTTCTCGATTTGAGCAGCTTAACCTGATCGGTTTCAATTTTTTTTGAGTAGGCCGATTTGTAAATCCTAAAGATAGCCTCAGAGTAGTTTTGAAATTTTCCGCTTTTCACCACGCCCTCGCGGTAAAATGCAGTGTGATAGGTTGGTGATGGGCTAAAGTTATCGGATATCTTATCCAACGCTTCACGAACCAGCATGCGGGGATCGATATTTCGGATAATCACTTCCTGTATGGAAATATAGTCGGTTTCGAGAAAGATATCAACTGGTTCTATTCGAAGCAGATTGATGGGAATAACCACTTTACGGTAGCCAATATGCGATATACTCAGATGTGTAACATCAACCCCTCTATCAATTTTGAGCAAAAATGCTCCCTCCTGGTTAGTAACACTTCCAAGGGCAATTTCGGGAATTCCCACGGTAACGTAGGGAAGAGGTTTTCGCGTTTGCGAGTCGAGCACACGCCCTCGAACGGAATAGAAACGGGTTGTGTCGGTGGATTCGTTTAGATATGATAAGGTATCGGATTTAGTGTTGGAGAAGATCAGTATATGCCTGTCAATAACCCTAAATCCTAGTGTTGTGTCGGCCAGAATTTGGCCAAGGGCTTTCCTAAGTGGTATTCGGGTAATATTGGTTCTAATTCTTCGATCGCTATCAACCAGCTTACTATCGTAAGCAAATAGGTATCCAATGCTATCGGATAGCTGATTTAGCGCCTGATATACTGTTGTTCTCTGTTTGGGAAGGGTAACCTTTTTGTCGAAAATTTCCTCATTAATAACCTGTCCTTGCAATTGGCCTGGGGTTACGCTACATAAAACTAACAGTCCCCAAAAAATTGGAAATGAATGTAAAAAGGATCGTACTCTATGGCAACTACTCGCTACCATCTACTGCTTGGCGTAGGGTTATTGTATTTGCATCAAAATCGGACTCTAGCCCCAGAGTGGCGCAGATTACCTCAACCATTGAGGGTACAGAGTTATTCATAAATGTAACGGTGAGCGTTCGGGTTTCAATCCCTGGAGTGCCAATAATTATATTAACGCCGTAGGTTTTATTAATAACATTGACAATGTTTGCCAGCTGCTCGTCCTTAAACTGGAAACGCTGATTCAGGAATTTCTTTGTTGGATCGATCAGCCCAGCAGAGCGGGTAAGCTTGTTGTTTACAAGAGTAATCCGGTCGCCTGCCTGGGCAATTACCCCAGAAACGTTGTCGGCCTTTGCCGAAACATTAACGGTACCCGTTTCTACCACAACCTCAAAATCGGCATTATCTATTGCTTTTACTGTAAATGAGGTTCCCAGTACCTTTACCTTGGCGTTTTGCGTTTCAACCTCAAAGGGCAGATTGGCATTGGGGGTAACCTCAAAAAAGGCTTCGCCTTTTAGGAAAATATCTCTATTGTTCTTGCCAAATCGCTTGTCATAGCTCAGTGTTGAGTTTGCTTCAAGGTATACCCTACTCCCATCGGCCAGGGTGTGAACAAGGGTACTTGAATCGGATGATGATTTAATGGTAATGTTCCCAACTAGTGCAGTTGTAAAGTAAACCGAACTTACAATAAGTATTATAGCAACCGCAGCAGCCAACTGCATCCAATTTTGTTTGTAAAAGGGAGCTGTTGGGCGTTGATGATTAATTAGGGTCTCGCTCTCGAGTTTTGCCTGCAGGTTTTGCCAAGCTTTGTCTACATTTGGTGTTTTCACTGTGGTATTACCTATTTGTTGCCAATCTTTCTTCATCATTTCGAGTAGTGCGTAGTTATCGGGGTGGCTATTCACCATAGTCTCAAATGCTTCAACCTCCGATGGCGACATCTCACCAGCGATATACTTTGCTATGGCATTGCAATCCTTTGGTATGTCTAAGCTCAGTTTCATGGTATGTTGGTTGTTAGCAAGGAATTTGGTTGTACTGTTGCAGGTTTATCCTAAAAAGTTTAAGCGCCTTGCCCATGTTAGCCTCCACGGTTTTCACCGATACGGATAATTTCTCCGCAATCTCGGCATATTTCAGTCCATCAAAGCGGCTCATCACAAAAATCTCGCGACACCTTTCGGGGAGTTGATCAAGGGTTTTGTCGATAATCTGAGTTAGCTCCTCGGTTTCAATCTCCTGCGATGCTTCAGGCGTTTCGGTCAGGTTCTGTACTTGAAGCTCGCGAGTATATTTTTCCTTTACGGCGTTATGCTCAATAGCCTTTAGGCATCTGTTTTTTGTTGCCTGATAGAGGTAGGATTTAAGCGATGTTTTCACCTCAATCCGTTCCCTGTTTTTCCAGTAACTATAGAATAGATCCTGGACTATCTCCTCAGCAGCATCCATGTCCTTTAAGTATTTGAATGCATAGTGGCACAAATCAGCATAAAGTTTTCGAAAGAGCTTTTCAAACTCCTTAATGTTACCTTGCTGGATTTTTCGGTGCGAGAAGCTAACTACAAGACCCATCCTTTTGTGCAATTTATGGCCAAAGATATGTAAAAAAGATCAACTTTTGCTGAACAATCCAACGCTGTACAGCTGTTTTTAGCTGCACAGCGTTGGTGTTATTAGGCTGGATTAGTTTTGTAATCTTTTCAACCTTTTGCCATAGCGAACAATGGCGTCTTGTATCGATTCTTCGGGCTTAATGTAGTTATGTTCTCCCCAGAAATCTACATCGTTGAAATCTTGAACCGCATCGGCCAGAATTTGGCTTGGCCTAAAACTCTCGCGGGTGGCAAACCGGGTTGCATTATCAAGATCCCTATCGGTGATGGCCATTTCGGCTACTACAGTATAGCTGGTATTAAAAATCCGGCGACTCCAGTTGGCTCTAAAGGCGAGCTCGTTGCGCACATAGTTAAGGTAGTACTTACCGCCATGCTCCGAATAGGTTACGTAGTAGCTGGTGCTGGTTGGTGTGAATTTTACTCCTCGAGGTTTACGGAGGATGAAAAGCTTGGCTGCCTCCTCCTTGTCGTCGAGGTTAAGGCTAAACTGGGCGTGAGTAATGGCAAGGTTTCTTGTGTCGATGTACAATCTACCATAGTACAGGGGTACTGTAACCGAACTTTTTTGGGCAAACTTTATTACGTAGCTAATCTTGTTGTCGATGGTAACCACATCCTCAAGGGTAAAGTCGTAAAGGTTAGTAAAATCATCGTAGAAAATCACCTCTGGATTCTTCGCTAGATCGAGTAGTAACGATACGCTAGGGCCTCCCTGCAGCTTAACGGCCAAAGTGTCGGCCTTTTTAACGTTGGCACTTTTCCTGCCCTTGTAGATTTTAGCCCTATCGGCTCCACCAGTTGGCTTGTACGATGCCTTGTAGATATCAACAACGGCTTCGGAGATCGAGATGTAGTCGCGGCGCTGCTTAATGGTTTCGCGGTAAAAGCCGGTAAGCATATTGGGCTTATCGCTGTAGTTAAACTGCACCTTCCTAAGAGCATCCTGAACAATTTTTGCAGGATCTTCGGGTCTTACGGTAACCTCGTCGAGCTGCACTGACGCGGGTTCGAGCTTCACCACCACGTTATCGCCTTTAAGGTTGTCGATGGGCATCCTTTTCGACTTGTAACCCAAGTGTGAAAACTCCACTTCGGTTGCAATAATATCCCGGCTTATCTTAAGGGTATACTCACCCTCGCTGTTGGTTACAGTTCCAATGTGCGTTCCGGGAACGGTAACATAGGCAAAATTGAGGCTGTTGTTAGTTTTCGCATCTTTTAGCTGACCGTTAAGTGTCAGAAAACCGTTGCCATTTTGTCCCATCACGGGGCTCAAAACCAGCATGAGCAGTGCGAACGCGCCCATTTTTTGGAAATAACTAGCAATTTTTTTCATGTCAATTTTTATTTAAGGGTTAATATTTGCTTTGTTCATACCTATGACCCTTTTCGAGTTACATACCCTACCATAAAAAATGAATTTTTGTGATAAAAAAATCAATTCACCTGATTGTCAGCGCAAATAAATTGTGGCTTCGAATGTTAAAGGGCTATTACGAAGAGTATTGGCACACATTCTGTAGAGTTTAGTACCATGAACAGGAGGTGGTCAGTTCCTCAGGATTTTGTATTTTTGTAAAATGTAATGGATTATCAAGGGCGATACTCTTTTTAAGTTTTTTTTGATGATCGTAAAAGTGCACCCAATGATTGTTATGAGAAATTTAATATTTGGATCGTATTTGTTTTTGTTGATGTGGATAAATCCAAGTGTTGGATATGGACAGGCTTTAACCGATAGCCTTGCAAAAAGCCAATCCGATACTACAAATCGGGCTGCAGCTAAGAGGTCAAAAATTACTCCGGGAGTTCCCTCAAAATTCGACTGGATAAAGCTGCTTGATGGGACTGAGATGGAGGTGGAGGTTCGCCGTATTTCCGAAAAGTATGTATTTTACTCAAAGCCTGGAAATATGGATACCGACTGGATTGATAGGCGAAAAGTGCAAACCATCTACTACCGAACCGGTGGTGTAGAGCAAATGAGTTCCAGAGTAACCGAGATTAGGAATGTTAAGGACTGGCGCGAAATTGAGCTCACTAAAAATGCCAGTGATGTAGAAGGCTTAATAAAAATAGATAATCTTGATGTGCGCTTAGAGGCAACCAGCAACCAACACTACCGAAGCGTTCAAGCCCTTGAGCGCAGTGCCGAAGCCGTACTACGAAGGCAAGCCGCCCTGATAAATGCCGATATAGTTCTAATTACCAGGGTTAATCACATAAGAGCATACGGCGACGCACCCGTAGTGAGCATGACAGGAGAGGCTTACCGTAAGAAATAATCCGCTAGATTAAACTGCTCTATGGAACTCCGAATCATCTTTAAAATCGATAATACTCCAAAGCTGATCCTTAATACTCCTGTGCAATTCGTATAGTCTCCTGCTTCTTTTTGCCTTAAAGGTTTTAACGTAGAACTCCTTTAGCCTATGGCCAAGTATAGTTGCCCATTTTTTCCACTCAAAGAAAACGTAGAAGCACAACGGTAGAGTAATGGCATAGGCCAATGTATAAATAAAACTCCCCGAGATAATGGCAAATGCTATTATCTGTATTAGGTGAAATAATGGAGTTAGTATAAGGCCCAGAGTAAACCTAACGCTACTGATAAATTGGAGGTCGAGAAACTTTTTGCTCACTAACTTCGATAATCCAATGGGCAGCATTATGTTTATAAATGAGTAGATGAAAAGCGGCAACAAAGCCAGCAGCGAAATTGCTATTGGGATAATAGCAGTTGCCTGGTTTTGCGACATTGGGAATAATGTTGGTTTTAACCCTCTTCTGTTAAGCAACAGCCTGTACTCCAACGCATCGGCGGCTAACAACAAAAAATCGTCATTTAACTTCTTTTTGAAATTGTTTATCCTTTCAATAATGAGCTGCTGAGCATCTACGGCATTTGGGTGGTTTTGTGGGAGTTTCATACGCCTCAGGTAATCTGTGGTGAAACCATCAATAATTACCTTGTATACGCCATAGTATTTCTCATCCTCAATATCAACCATCTCGGCCTTGATGCCTTTTTCTAAATTGCTTATCAGCATGTTATAGGCCTTGGCCGAATTTTCCTTATAAATTTTCATGAAAGGGCTAATGCCCATTGGTGCTCCAAAGCGTATGTGCAAACCGCTTCCCACCTTAATGTAATCGGTGTAGTCGAGCCCAACGGGCACAATCAGAATATCCAACGACTCCTCGCTGGCCTCTTCAGCCTGTAGGGCTATGCGGGCTATGCCCTTTTTGAGTGGCCTAAGCCGCTTTTGGTCGCCATGATTGCCCTCGGGCAATATTACCAGCCCATTCTTATTCTTAAGTACATCGATGGTTTTATTAAAAATCTCGTCGTTTTTTTGCAGGTTACCATACCCGTCGCGCATTCGATATACGGGCATAATTTTTATAAAGGTGAGTATTTTACTAAGCAAAGGTTTACTAAAGATATCGGCTCGAGCCAGAAATACGGGCTGCCATGTTCTTACGCAAAGTACGGCAAGCGCATCCATCAGCGCATTCTGATGGTTGGGAGCAAAAATCAGCGTTTTATCCTTTGGGAGGCTATTAAGCCCCGAAACGGTAGTCCTAAAATAAAAATGAAACCCCCAGTCAACGTAATGCTTAAGAATGAAGTAGGCTAAGGACCATTGCTCAACCTTATCTCTGGTAGTTGGCATAAAAATATAATTTAATATCAAATTAATTATTCTCTTACTATGGGTTTTCTACTCCAGAATGAGGCCACCAGTAAACCCGAAATGATGTGCCATATCCCCCACCAGGCAGCGATAAAGGCCATACCACCTAGGCCATCGAAAAGATTTGGATTGAATATCAGTACCAGTCCAAGCCCTGAGTTTTGGATACCGGTTTCGATGGTAAGCGTACGCCTATCGACCTTGGGAAGGCCAAATAGTGTAGCTAAAGAGAATCCCGTAGTAAGCGCTAATAAGTTGTGAACAAAAACTATTAGCAGAATAAAATGGATATAATCGAGAAAGAACTGAAAGTTTGATGCAAAAGCGGCTAAGATAAATCCCATAAACGCTACCAGCGAAAACCACTTTAAGGGTTTTATTATCTTACTTGTAATTACTGGGAACTTATGGGCAAACCAGGTACCCAATACAATGGGAATACCCAGCAGAATGAAAACGGTTTGCATCATCTCCCAAACATCTATTTTAATGGGAACCACCATATCGGCTGTTCCAGAATAAAGATTGCCCCAAAAGGCGAAGTTGAGTGGAGTGAGGATTATGGCCGAGAGGGTTGCAAAAGCAGTGAGGCTAACCGATAACTCAATATTTGCCTTTGAAAGCGATGATATAAAGTTCGAGATATTTCCACCGGGACAGGCAGCTACCAGAATCATTCCCAGCGCTACGCTAGGAGTTGGCTTAAGAATAATTACCAGTAGAAATGTGAGGGCAGGCAGAGCAATAAATTGCGATACTACGCCAATGATAGCCGATTTGGGCTTGCGAATAATCTCCTTAAAGTGCTTCAACTTAATCTCAAGCGCAACGCCAAACATTATAAAAGCCAGCGTAATATTCATGAAAAGGAGTCCTCCTTTACTAAAATTTAGCCTAATCCAGTCGAGGATCTCCATCTCAATTTTAATATGCATCTCCACTTCACGCACCTTCCCCTCCCTTAACTCAACCCGGTGACGGTCGGAGAAATATAGATCAACTCCGGTCTCGTCGAGCGTTGGTGAACCCGCATTTTGCAGCACCTCATCGCGACTCATTCCAATCCTTAACCGCGAGATGGGCTTTACTTCCTGATGTTTTCTTTCGCTTTTGGATAGGGGTTTTACCTTATGTTTTATTCTGATATCTATTACCTCGTTATCGGAAATTACCACCTGGTCGAGATTGTAGAAGTAGCGCTCAACCTCAACCACTCTGGTAGGATCGCCAGCAATTTGCACAACCTGAGCGGAATCCATGCCAATAGTAACTTCCTTCATCAGCTTATGGTAGTTCTTGGCTTGCAGGCTATTGGGCATTGCTACCTGCATAAACAGCCAAACGCCGCACAGGATGATACCTGCATAAAATGTTGAGCTGCATTTTTTCATAATTCCAAACTATTGGTTTATAACGACCGCAAATTATAAAAAAATGGCAGAATTCTCATTCTGCCACACAAATATTATGAATTGAGCCTAGTTATCCTCACCTAAAATCTCGCGAAGTAACTTGCCCTGCTCCTCGAAACCCTTTTTCCCCAGCAAGGCAAACATATTCTTTTTATAAGCCTCAACACCAGGCTGATCAAAAGGATTTACGCCAAGTGTGTAGCCACTCACGGCACAGGCTTTCTCAAAAAAGTAGATAATATACCCAAGCCAGTACTCACTTATCTCTGGAATTTGGATTACCATATTTGGCACCTTACCATCGATATGAGCCAGCGAAGTTCCCAGCTGCGCCATTCGATTTACCTCCGATAATCTTTTACCTGCTATATAGTTAAGCTCGTCGAGGTTTTCAGAGTCCTGCGGGATTTCAAGTTTACGCTTTGCATTCTTAACCGAAACTACGGTTTCGAATATCATCCGTTCGCCCTCCTGAATATACTGCCCCATGGAGTGAAGATCGGTTGTAAAATCGACACCTGCAGGAAAAATTCCCTTATTCTCTTTCCCTTCGCTTTCGCCGTAAAGTTGCTTCCACCATTCGGTAAGGAAGTGAAGTTTGGGCGTGTAGTTCACCATTATCTCCACCTTGTAACCATTCTTGTAGAGAGCATTACGCGCTGCAGCGTACTGACAAACAGGGTTTGTATCATAAGAGGTTTCCATTCCAGTAGCAACCTCAGCATCGGCAGCTCCTTTTACCAGATTTTGTATATCGAACCCAGCAACTGCAATGGGTAATAACCCTACAGGAGTAAGTACTGAATATCTCCCGCCAACATCGTTGGGAATTATGAAAGTTTTGTATCCCTCCTGGTTAGCTAGTTGCCTTAGAGCGCCTTTCGACGAATCAGTAATGGCAACAATGCGCTTTACGGCCTCATCCTTACCCACTTTCCCCTCGAGATGTTGCTTTAGTAGCCTAAAGGCAATGGCAGGCTCGGTTGTAGTTCCCGATTTAGATATAACAATTATTGAGTACGACTTTTTGTCGAGCATTTCAAGTAGCTCCGAATGATACTCCTCACAGATATTATGTCCTGCGAAAACAATTTGGGGATTACCCTGAGGAACCGCATCGGCAAAGGAATGGTTTAGCGCATCGATAACCGCCTTGGCTCCAAGGTACGATCCGCCAATACCAACCACAACAACCACTTCGCTTTTGCTACGAAGATCTGTGGCCACATCGTTTAGCTGCTTTAAATCCTCCTTGGTGATGGATGAAGGAAGTGATAGCCATCCCAAGTAGTTATTCCCTTTTCCTGTTCCTGCGTGCAGGGTTTTTAGGCTCTGCTCAATGGAAAGTTGCAGGCTGAGGAGATCGTCCTGCGTGGCAAACTCAAATATATCCTCAATGTTAACGGTTAATGTACTCATGATTAAATGGTTTTCTGAGTTTTACTGTAATTTATCGGTTAGTATTTTCATCTCAATGGAGGGGGCAATCCCCTCGTAGAGTATATTATAAACAGCTTGGCTTATGGGCATTTCGAGCCCAAACTTTTGGTTTATCTCGTATATACAGTGCGAGGCATAGTAACCTTCGGCAACCATATTCATCTCCAGCATGGCCGATTTAACGGAGTATCCTTTGCCAATCATTGTTCCGAATAGGCGGTTGCGACTGAACTGCGAGTAGCAGGTAACCAGCAAATCGCCTAAGTAAGCCGACCTGTTAGGGTCGCGTTGGCTGGGATAGGTTTTTTCTAAAAACCGGGTAATCTCAATCTGCGCGTTACTCACCAGAACGGCTAGAAAGTTATCGCCATAGCCCAGTCCATGGGCAATCCCTGTGGCAATGGCGTAAATATTCTTTAGCACCGCGCTGTATTCTGTTCCATAAATATCGGTACTGGGAATGGTTTTTATGTAGTAAGACTCGAGATAGGTTGCTATTTCGGTTGCGGTGCTAAGGGTTTTGCACGATACCGTTAGGTACGAAAGCCGGCTTAATGCCACCTCCTCGGCATGCGATGGACCACTTACAACACCAATACTATCGAATGGTACCTGGTAGTACTGGTTAAAAAACTCGGCAATAGTGATATTATCATTGGGAATTATACCCTTGATTGCGGTTACCACAAATTTACTGCTAAGTTTTTGGGTAAGTGGTTCGAGCCAGATTTTTAGAAAGGCCGAGGGAACAACAAAAAATATGATATCGGACTTTTCAACCACCTCGTTAATGTCGCTGCTAATGTTTAACCTCTCGAGGTTAAAATTAACAGAGCTTATATAGCTTGGATTATTCCTGTGAAGATTAATATGGCTGATGATTTCAGGCTCGCGAATATACCAGTTTACACGATCAACATTTTCGTGCAGAATTTTGGTGATAGCCGTTGCCCAACTTCCACTTCCAACAATACCAATGGTTTTCTTTTCACTCATCCTGTAATTCCTTGTTTATATGTTTATCCCCCAGAAATCGGGCTTTGCTGCATCAGCAAATGTTTTATCGGGGAAATGATTATGCTGATGGGTAAGGCCAGGTTTTTTCCGTGTACCGCATTTGCATGGCTTGGGTTTGCTCTTTTTAGTACCATAAGGATTACTAATGCTTTTGGTGGCACACGAGGTAAGTAAAAATAGCAATATAACAACCAGAACACCAGCGCATTTAGTGTTATTCACAATTATATGTCCTATGGGTTGCTGCATGTCCAATCAAGTGTAGAAATTAAACAGCAAAGGTATGGATAATTTTGGTTAGGTGAACTTTTTGGAAATGTTCATTCGGGAAGAACTATCTTTTGGTCGTGTTAGAACGTTTTTAAATGCAGAGCGGGGGCTTTGCCCCCACTCTTAGCCAGACCAAAAATTTCAAGCTATGAAAGAAATGGGCTATCTAATACGTGCAAATATATAGAAAAAGTTCGATATATCACCATTCCTCGTGTATTCAAGCATTATTTTCGAAAGATTTTTGATATCAGACAAACCTTGGCCGCTACTTGCTTCAATAGCAAAAGCTGTTTACATAGGAAATTGTATTAGCAAAGATATAAGAATTGCAAAAATCGTAATTTTGCAAAATGCAGAAAAAGAAACTACTGGGATATACGCTAAGCGAAGTGGAATTGGTGCTAACCGATCTTGAAGCTAGCCCCTTGCTGGCCCGAGAAGTTTGTACCTGGATGTATCGCCGAGGCTGCCATTCATTTTTGCAGATGAAATCAATCCCTTCGGAGGTTCGACATAAACTCGATGCCAATTTCTCCATTGAATATTTGCAACCCCAAAGCAGCCAAACCTCTAAAGATGGTACCTCAAAATACCTGTTCACAACAGAAAACGGTAACCCATTCGAAACGGCATACATGCCTAGTGGAAAAAGGAATACCCTTTGCATTTCGACCCAAAGCGGTTGCCAAATGGGCTGTAGCTTCTGCTATACGGGTAGCTTGGGATTAATGGAAAACCTGAGCACAGCTCAAATCCTAAGTCAGCTATTGACTATCCCACAGCGACAGCAGGTAAATAGAATAGTGGTAATGGGGATGGGCGAACCTTTGGATAATCCCAAGTCTGTTTTTAGTGCCTTAGATATCCTAAATGCGGAGTGGGGTTTTGCCTTTGGTGCTGCCAAAATTACCTTATCTACAGTTGGTATAATTCCTCAACTTGAAAAACTGGTTAGTTCGAGAAATTGCAATATAGCTATCAGTCTTCATAGTCCTTTTGCAGAGCAACGGGCAAAAATTTTGCCCTCCGAAGAAAAATATCCTATCGAAAGCGTTGTCGATTTCTTTAGGCAATATCCACTAAAAAAACCCTTAAGGTTATCGTTTGAATATGTGGTTGTTCCGAGCGAAAACGACTCACAGGAGCATGCAAATGGCATTGCGGAGCTGTTGTCCGATCTCAAATGTCATGTTAATGTAATTCCGCTTAACTCCAAAAAAAGCGATAGCAGTCTTGCAATCGCAGCAAAAGACTTTCAGCACAAACTTAATCTGCAGGGCATACCTACAACGCTGAGGCATTCGCGAGGCCACGATATAGATGCCGCATGTGGTATGATGGCTGGAAAAAATATCGGTAAACAGACTTAATGAATGGCAAACGCTCAAATCATATTCGATTACGAGAGCTGGTTTCAAAACTTCTTTGAGCAGCATGCCGACGGTGTGCATAATTACATCTACTACAAAACTGGCGATGCCATAGCAGCAGAATCAATTCTCACCGAGGTTTTTGTTAAGTTATGGTCAATCCGAGGTAAAATAAAAGGCTCCATCGACCCATCGCTTGCATACTCATTGGCATTGCTGATAATTCGAAAAAAAAGACTGCCCAAACCTGTTTCCTTTGCCTTTGAAGCTACAAATGAATTTGCTAAGGATTACAAGGTTTTTATCAATAATGCTCTTAGCCTACTACCATCATTAGCGCGTACAGTATTTCTAATGAACAGGCTTGATGGGCTTGGGGTTGATGTAATAGGTGAACGGCTTAAAATAAAAGTACGAGAGGTTATTGCAGCCAACGAGCAGGCCATTGGCCTGCTAGAAAAAGAGTGCCTTGGAGGGGATTTTGAAGTAAAAAAACCCATGACAATTGATCAGCTTCTGAGCTTATTCGCATCCTTAAAACCACCTGTTTACAGGATTAATACAGAAACAATTTGGCTGCAGTTTCGAAAAGAGGAACGAGTTTCGCGAATTACATCAAGGTTGATGCGTTCTGGAGGATTGATCCTTTTACTAATCGTTTTTATTTCGATGATTTGGGATTGGCAGCTGGCCACAATATCCCACCAAACCCCTAAAGACAAGTATGCCTACTTACTGCTTCCCGATTCATCGTTTGTTACCCTAAATGCCGATAGCTATGTTAAGTATCGAAAATTTGGATGGAAAACCTCACGAACTTTATCGCTTAGTGGTGAAGGGCTTTTTGAGGTAGCAGCAAACGAGAATCCTTTTAGAATTGATGCAGGAAAAATTTCTATTACCACATATCAAGCAAAAATAAATATCTGCCTAAGAGATCAAATCCTTGATGTTAAATGTTTGGAGGGAAATATCTTACTTACACTTGAAAATGGTTATGAGCACTCACTTACTATGGGAGAGGGAACAGCTGTTGGTGAGCACGACACCTACTTGCAGGTAAAAAGGATAAATATTTACAATGCCGATAAATGGACTGGTGGATCGTTTAACTTTTTGGAAACACCACTCAACTTGGTTTTTGAGGAGTTGGAACGACAATTCAATTTTTCAATAGAGTTTCAAGGATTCGACCCCACTACCTTGAGTTTTAGCGGACACTTTACTAACCACGATTTACACAATGCACTGTCCACTATTTGCAAACCATTAAAGTTGGAATACAGCTATAAACCTAAAATTAGACTTGTTCGGGTTAACAAATCAAATAGGATGAATTAGAACTGATTGTTCAAGAGTTAGTTCGGCAACAGGCTGTCTTGATACTATTGTCTGAAAAGGCAAAAAGATTACATCCGCGAAGCAGGCAAAGCCTATCAAAAAATATTCGGCTGAGGTACAACCTCAGCCGAATGTATTGTAGTTGCGTAAAAAAGGTTGATTTTCTTTATCCCTCAACCCACTGGGTAACCTCATCCATTGTTGGGTTTGCTAATCCCAGCTTATTTTTCTTGTTGTAACCGCACAAATCGTTGAACAGCTTACCAGCCTTTAGGCTTTTTAGCGATGCTACCGTTGAATGACCCATTTTCTGGAGTACGGGCACCCATTCAGCAGGAATTCCTGCTTTGGCATAAGCATCGGTTGAATCCTTACGCGATTTGGGCTCAGGTTTCATCTGAGGGAAAAACAGCACATCCTGAATGGACGATTGGTTGGTCATAAACATGGTAAGCCTATCGATACCAATTCCCATGCCTGAACAGGTTGGCATTCCATACTCAAGCGCACGCACAAAATCGTTATCGATAAACATGGCCTCATCGTCGCCCTTCTCGCTAAGCTTTAGCTGATCCTGGAATCGCTCCAGCTGATCGATGGGGTCGTTAAGCTCGCTGTATGCGTTGCACAACTCCTTGCCATTCACCATCAGCTCAAAGCGTTCGGTTAGCTCTGGATTGCTGCGGTGGCGCTTGCATAGCGGCGACATCTCGATGGGGTAATCCATAATAAATGTGGGCTGGATAAAGTGGTGCTCGCATTTTGCACCAAAAATCTCGTCAATCATTTTGCCCTTGCCCATGGTGTTGTCAACATCAATATTCAAGTCCCTGCAAATCAGGCGTAGTTCCTCCTCAGTTTTTCCGCTGATATCAACCCCCGCGTACTCCTTAATGGCATCGGTCATGGTTACGCGACGGAATGGACGCTTAAAGTCAATCTCCTTGTCGCCAACGGTAACCTTGGTAGTATTGTGCAGCGCCAGTGCAACGCGCTCAATCATCTCCTCGGTAAAGTTCATCATCCAAAAATAGTCCTTGTAGGCCACGTAAATCTCCATAACGGTAAACTCGGGGTTATGCGTACGATCCATCCCCTCGTTACGGAAATCCTTGGCAAACTCGTAAACGCCGTCAAATCCACCTACAATAAGCCTTTTAAGGTAAAGCTCGTTGGCAATCCGCAGGTAAAGCGGAATATCCAGCGCATTGTGATGCGTAATAAATGGACGAGCAGCGGCTCCGCCGGGGATTGGCTGTAGGATTGGCGTTTCCACCTCGAGGTAACCCTTGGAGTTAAAGAAATCGCGCATGGTGTTGATAATCTTGCTTCGCTTAAGAAACGTGTCGCGAACCTGTGGATTAACCACCAAATCGACGTAGCGCTGGCGGTAACGCTGCTCGGGATCGGTAAACGCATCGAACACCTGACCATCCTTCTCCTTTACAATGGGTAGCGGACGGATTGATTTGGCCAGCACAGTGAGTTCCTGCGTGTGAACCGAAATCTCACCCATCTGGGTTTTGAAAACGAATCCCTTAACACCCACTATATCACCAATATCTAAAAGTTTCTTAAACACTGTATTGTAAAGCGTTTTGTCCTCGTCGGGACAAATATCATCGCGGCGGATGTAAACCTGCATCCTGCCCTTCTCGTCCTGAATCTCAAAGAACGACGCATTTCCCATAATTCGGCGCGTCATTATTCGGCCCGCAATGCATACATCGGTTTTGCTCTCGCTTAGCGAGTCGAAATTATTGTTGATATCCAACGATGAGTGGCTAACCGGGTACTCGGCAGCGGGATATGGGTCTACTCCAAGCTTACGCATCTCGGCAAGCGAAGCCCTGCGCAGCTGTTCCTGTTCACTTAGTTCAAACATAAAATGTAAAGTATTGAAAATTTGGCTGCAAAGATATGAATTTTTTTGCGGTGAAATAACCTTGGCACACCCAGCATTAGGGAGATTTTTTACATGACCATTCAATCCCAGCGGTAGAATTATTGCGCTGTATTAGAGTAATTTGAAAATACGGTTGATTAAACTACGAGTTCAATTCCCATAACCCAATACATTTTACTACTTTTGTAGATTGATTTTAAATAGTTGTGATGTCGCAGATGCAGGATCGAAAAGTTGAGCGCAAACCAAGCTGGTTAAAGATAAAACTACCCACGGGCGATGGATACACCCGGGTTAGTCGTGTGGTAAAGGAGCATGGTTTGCACACCATTTGCTCAAGCGGAATGTGCCCAAATATTGGCGAGTGCTGGGGAAATGGAACGGCCACCTTTATGATTCTGGGCGATATCTGCACGCGAGCGTGCAAGTTTTGCGCTACCACCACTGGTAAACCCTTGCCGCCTAGCCCCGAGGAACCAGCACGGGTTGCCGAATCGGTTAAGCTAATGAAGCTGCGGCACTGCGTAATCACCTCGGTTACCCGCGACGATTTGCCCGACCAAGGGGCTCAGCATTGGCACAACACCATTGTTGAGGTGCGGAAACAAAATCCCGATACCAAGATAGAGGTGCTTATCCCCGATTTTAATGGGAACACCAATCTTCTAGATATTGTTTTGCAATCGAATCCCGATATTATTGCCCATAATATTGAAACGGTAGAAAGGCTTACCCCATTGGTGCGCTCGCGGGCCAGCTACAGGAAAAGCCTGGCGGTTATTGCGCATATCGCAAAAAATGGCTATCTTGCCAAATCGGGCATTATGGTTGGATTAGGCGAAGAGGAGAGTGAAATTGAGCAAGCCCTTACCGATATAGTAGATGCAGGATGCAGCGCCATAACCATTGGTCAGTACTTGCAACCCCGAGGTAACAACTTGCCCGTGAGCAAGTATATTGAGCCAGCAGTTTTTGAGCGTTACAAAACCATGGCCCTGGCAAAGGGATTTAGGTTTGTGGAGAGCGGCCCACTGGTTCGATCCTCGTACCACGCCGAGGAAACGGCAAAACAGGGAGGGAACAAATCCTCTCATTAACAACATTCGATGAAAAAAAAATATCGACATATAAATGCAAACCATAAACTACCAAAACCTTGGCTTAGTTGACTATAAAAAGGCTTGGGATTATCAGGAGGAGCTGTTTGCCAACGTGCTTACGCACAGGGATCAGCCCGATAGGGAACATTCGGGGTATCTTTTATTCTGTGAACATCCGCACGTTTATACCCTAGGGAAAAGTGGGCACAACACCAACCTGCTTATAAGCGACGAAATGCTTAAGCAGATTGGCGCAACGTACTACCACATCAATCGTGGTGGCGATATTACCTACCATGGCCCTGGCCAAATTGTGGCCTACCCAATTCTCGATCTGGAGGCGATAAAAATCAACCTTAAGGAGTATATCCACCTGCTGGAGGAGGTTGTTATCAAATCGCTTGAGCGCTTTGACTTTTCGGCCAGCAGGCTCGAGAATGCTACGGGTGTTTGGCTCGATGTGGGCCAAAAGGGCAAGGAGCGTAAAATTTGCGCAATAGGAGTTCGCGCCAGCCGTTTTGTTACCATGCATGGGTTGGCGTTTAATGTGAATACCAATCTCGACTATTTCAACTATATCAATCCCTGCGGATTTGTGGATAAGGGTGTAACCTCCATGCAGAAGGAACTGGGAAAGGAAGTTGATGTAAATGCAGTGCAAGAGGTTATGCTGGAAATGTTTGGGAAAGTTTTCGATGTTACTTACATGTAACGATTAGGGCGAATGCTAAAATCACTAGCATTTAGCCCGTTTTAAATTGATGAAAAAGCGATGGAATTATAAAGAAGCTGGTAACCCCAGCACGATTGAAGGTTTAATGAATTCTTTGGGAATCAACAGGGTGCTGGCCACCCTGCTGGTGCAACGGGGAATCGAAACCTTTGAGCAGGCCAAGATGTTCTTTAGGCCAGCTCTTGAGCAGCTCTACGATCCCTTCCTGATGAAAGGCATGCAGGAAGCGGTAGCACGAATTGACAAGGCAGTTGCCGCCGGCGAAAAAATTCTGGTGTATGGCGATTACGATGTGGATGGCACAACAGCCGTAGCGCTGGTGTACTCGTTCCTCCGTAAGCGGTACAGCAATATTGGAAACTATATCCCCGACAGGTACTCCGAGGGATACGGTATTTCGTACACGGGTATCGATTTTGCCATTGAGCATAACTACTCGCTTGTAATTGCCCTCGACTGCGGCATTAAGGCCGTAGAGAAGGTCGCTTACGCCACCCAGCGTGGCGTCGACTTTATTATCTGCGACCACCACCTGCCGGGCGAATCCATTCCCCTTGCTGTTGCAGTACTCGACCCTAAACAACCTGAATGCAACTATCCATTTAAGGAGCTGTCGGGTTGTGGCGTTGGGTTTAAGCTTCTGCAGGGCTATTGCCAGGTGAATGGAATTCCGCTATCCGAACTTTACCCCTACCTCGATCTTGTGGCCGTGAGCATTGCCTCGGATATTGTTCCGGTGATCGACGAGAACCGAATTCTTACCCACTTTGGGCTGCACCAGCTAAACACGGCTCCCAGCCGCGGGCTAAAAGCCATAATTAAGCTGGCAGGAATCGAAAAGCACACTATTGCCATTGATGATATTGTGTTTCGTATAGGTCCTCGCATAAACGCAGCTGGCCGAATGGAATCGGGAAAATCGGCAGTGGATCTGCTCTGCGCCGCGGACGACTCCATTGCCTATGAGATGGGATCGGTGGTAAACTCGTGCAACAACGACCGAAAATTTGTGGACAGAACCATTACCCACGAGGCCCTTAGGCTAATTGCTGATGACCCCACGCTTCAAAACCGTAAAACAACTGTACTCTTTAATCCCGAGTGGCACAAGGGCGTGGTTGGAATCGTTGCCTCGCGCCTAATCGAAACCTACTTTAAACCCACGGTTGTACTAACCGAGTCGAATGGACTGGCCACTGGATCAGCACGATCGGTACCGGGTTTCGACCTGTACCAGGCCGTAGAGGCCTGCGCCGATCTGCTCGAAAATTTTGGTGGCCACATGTATGCCGCCGGCCTAACCATGAAGGTGGAAAATGTTCCCATTTTCAAAGAGCGATTCGAGCAATTTGTGGCAGATCATATCGAGCCCAATATGCTTATCCCTCAAATCGATATT
Organism: uncultured Rikenellaceae bacterium; assembly: GCA_964490015.1. Classification (GTDB taxonomy): domain Bacteria; phylum Bacteroidota; class Bacteroidia; order Bacteroidales; family Tenuifilaceae; genus Perlabentimonas. The sequence goes on along the minus strand of CAZBBA010000066.1, from coordinate 1,044 downwards.
GATGCCCGCCTAAATTTTGGCGAGATTGATGATAAATTCTACCGAATTCTAAAGCAGTTTCAACCCTTTGGCCCAGGCAATATGTCGCCAGTGTTTGTAACCGAGAATGTATACGATACCGGAGATAGCCGTCTGGTGGGCAACGACCGCGACCATCTGAAGCTGTCGCTTATACAGGAGGACAACCCCAAGATTTTCCAAGGGATTGGTTTCCAAATGTCGCACCATTACAAGAGGATACAGGAGGGCTCAGCATTCAGCGTTTGCTACAGCATAGGCGAGAATAGTTTTAGGGGCATCACCAGCATCCAGCTAAGAGTAAGAGATATTCAGCACCTCGATGAGATCCTCGATGAATTTGAGGATGGCTACGAGCGCGCTAACGATCAAACACAATAGAAAAACCCGGGCTTTGCCCGGGTTTTCTTATTCACAATACTGCCTACTCCCCCTTCTTCAGCACCTGGTCAATCATGCCGTACTCCTTGGCCTCGTCGGCGGTCATCCAGTAGTCGCGGTCGGAGTCCTTCTCCACCTTATCGAAGGGTTTGCCCGAGTGGAGGGCAATAATATCGTACAACTCCTTGCGTAGGGCAAGTATCTGGCGCGTGGTGATCTCAATATCCGACGCCTGCCCCTCGGCACCGCCCATGGGCTGGTGGATCATCACCCGCGAGTGGGGTAATGCAGATCGCTTACCTGCAGCGCCAGCGCAAAGCAGCACTGCACCCATGGATGCGGCAATGCCCGTGCAAATGGTGGCCACATCGGAGCTGATATACTGCATGGTGTCGTAGATTCCCAGTCCTGCGTAAACCGACCCGCCGGGCGAGTTTAGATAGATTTGGATATCCTTTGAGGGGTCGTTGGAGTCGAGGAATAGCAGCTGTGCCTGGATAATGTTGGCCACATCGTCGTTGATGGGAACGCCCAGGAAGATAATGCGATCCATCATAAGGCGCGAGAACACGTCCATTTGCGCAATGTTGAGCTGGCGCTCGTCGATAACTGTGGGATTTATGTAGCTGCTGTGTATCGACTTAA
>CAZBBA010000065.1:0-24129 GCA_964490015.1 uncultured Rikenellaceae bacterium | reverse complement strand
TTTCTCAACACTAGCATTTCCTTCTGCTCTTCCGCCTCCCATTGAAGCACCAGTATACTTAAAGAACTTATTCTTTATAAAAAAGTCAGGGGTTGCACTAGCGGTTTGGGGAACAAATGCGGTTTTGGTTTGCGCATCAATCAGGTACCACTCCATCCATGCGCCATCGTGATCGTCCCAGATATGCACGTTAGATCCATTGGCATTGCTTCGGCCAGCCAAACAGATAGGTTTTCCGCTGTTGAAATCGTAAATTTTAAACTTGCCATTGCCTAAGTGCTTGAAAAGAAACTTTTGATGACTTTTACCAGAATTCTCCCAAGTTTTTACACTTGTTCCATTCTCCTTTTTAGCTCCTTGGACATCTATCCTGGCGTTTGAGGTATTGCCAACCTGCAGCTCGTAGTAGTTCTTTACGTTGGTGGCCAGAATGGTGAACTCGCGATCGTGCCCGCTATCCAGATCCCACACCTGGATGTTCGATCCCTTTTCAATGGCCTTTGGGTGGCCGGGAACATCCCAGTAGCCACCATTGTTTTTGCCAAAATTCATGGCCGATTGAATATAAAACTTCTTACCCACGGGCATTAGGACAGTTGTTTGGGCATTTGCTAGAGTGGTAGCTAACGCCAGAAATGTAAAAAACAACGTTACTCTTCTTTTCATATAATAATCAAGGTTAAATGAAATAATTCTTAAAGATAATCATATTACTAGTTGCGCATTTCCTGCTGTTTCGAAATTTAAAATAAACGCACCATATCAATTCACTAACAGTAACAATGCTTGATTAAGAATATTTAGAAATAAGCGAATAAAATATTTCAAAAAAATGAATATGCGCTACAATCTATTATACAAGCTATAATACTTACAAATACTAACCAAATTACTATGATCACTAAACACTACACAAAATCACTATTTATCCTTTTCATTGGCGCAACCCTTATGCTATCGGGATGCCTTGCCATCAAGGGGAGATTCTCGAAGGGACACGATTTTATTCAAAAGGCAAACGCCTTGTGGGCCGATGGAAAGCACCTCGAGGCTTTAATTGAGGCCAGCGAGGGAGTTCTTGTTGACCCAAACTTTATTCAGGGCAAAAATTTCTTTCACGAGAAGTTCGACGAGGGGATGACTATTATCCAAGCCAGGCTTGCCGAGTTGGGAACACCAACAAAATCGGAATTGGCCGAAGAGATGTCGAAAACATACGATAACTTGGTGAAGTTGTATGCCAATATGGGCCAGGTGAAGTTACCCATTGAGCACCCCAAAGGGAAATGGTCGTGGACAACCAAAATAATCGATTACACAGGACAGCAGGTTCAGGCGCGCGAGTTGGCCTTTGGGCTTTTGATGAAGGAAGGGAGGGAGTTTCTTGGCACGGAAAACATTGCCGACGCTCAAGGCCGGTTTAAGAATGCCATCAATAACTACACAGCTAGCCCAGCTGCAAAGGATTCGGTAAACACGAAGGTAGCCAACGAGCTGTGTGCTCTGGCCAAAAAGTATAGCCAATCACCAATCATCGATAAGGCCATTCTGAGCCACACAGCATACGTTTCGGCATTACAGTTCGTAAAGACCCTCCCAGAGGCCCAGGAAGGAAAGCAGAAGGTGGCTCAGCACATCTCGAATCTATACGTAAAACAGGGACAAGACCTTATCAAGAAGAGCGATGTGGAGAGCTGGATTAGCTCTATCGAATCGTTTAAACTTGCGCTAAAGTGGAACAAGGAGAACGATGAGGCCAAGAAATTGCTTGCAGGAACCACTGAACGCATTGCTGAGTACTACTACCAAGCTGGCTTGAAGGCCGAAAATGCAAAAAAATACGACGAGGCCATTGCCAGCTACCAGGAGGTCCGGAAATGGATTCCAAACTACAAGGATAGCATGCCCAAAATTTACACCCTACGGATGAACGGTAAAATGGAGGAGATGGCCAAGAACCTGATCACAACTCGTTCCGAATTCGGTAAACTCCAGGGTAGAGTCAACACCACATCGGGCGTGGTGGATAAAAGCGTAGATGTAATGGGCAAGATAACCTATATCTCCGACAACACCCGCTCGCTAAACGAAACAATGAAGACTACCTCGCGCACGCTCAAACTCTTCAACGTAATACCTACCGTTGGTACCGTAACGGGAATGCTAGCCCGCTCTATCGACCTAGTTCAAGACCCGGTTGGAGCGGTTGCCACAAAGTTCACTGCCATCGAACAGCCGGTAATTACTCCCACCAAGCAGGTGGTTGAGAAGACCCAAGGAGTGGTAAACAAAACCAAGGAGGTGATGGCCTCAACCGAAACGGTACTTAAAACCACCGAGCAGTATACCCTTCGCTACAAGGAGTGCGTTGCACAAGTTGTGGAGGAGAAAAAGTTTCAGGAAGCCGAAACCGCCGTTGATGAGATTAACAAAGGGCTTGTTAACACAAACAAAACCCTCGCTGAGATAAATAGTAGCTTTGAGAAAGTGGAAAACGAAGCTAAGAAATTAAGTCAACTAGCCGATCCAGTAAATAAGGTGACCAATGGGCTAAAGGATGTGAAAAAGGTGGTGGATAAGATTCAACCCATTATCGACGAGCTTAACGGTGCATTGGATAAGAAATTTACGCTAAACCTACTGGTGAAAAAGTATACTTTCTCGGTCAGACAAATTCTCGATGGATTACCCAGTGAGGTGAAGGCCATTATGGGCGCGTTCTCTGATTTGGCTATGGGTGTTCTTAAACCCGTCCTTAATAAGTTCAACATCGATATCCCAACCATTCCTGGACTCGATGCCCTTTCAAAGGCATTAGACAACATGAAAGGATATTACGATACGATTAATGGGGAGTACGGAAAGCTGTCGAAAACCGTTAACGAGTATTCAAACTATCAAAACCACATAAACAATAACCTAAAGAAGCTGGAAACAGCACTAGGATGCCCCGTTCAGGGCAACTAGCCATTCAGTGGAACATAATAACAAAGGGCTTCCGAATGGAAGCCCTTTGTTATTATGTGCGATAGGATGTTATCCTCTTTTCCTATAATAGTCAATTGTGGTTTAATAACTATTTTTTGGTTGCACTTATAAGCATGATTGAAAAGTTGATTCAATAATTTCAACTTCTACAAGAAACCTTTATCGGCTGTTGTCTTATAGATGAATTGCTTTATATAATAACCTTTCTAAATCCACTGCTATGGCATCTTGATTACCGATTAGTATAGTTTCTCGATTTTTAATTGATGAGAAAACTGTGACAAAGGGCTATATCTTTTCCATAAACAGGTTTTCACACCATATGGCTTTCTAATCAAAATTCACAAGAGTTAATCTATCATTTAGAGTATACCAGCATCAGGCCATTTTCCGGTTCGGATAATTTACTGCCCGATTACAGGGGTAGCAAAAAAATGTCGCCCGAAACACATATTAAGTGTTTCGGGCGAAAACCAAAATTTTAAGTAACAATCCTATTCTATAACAACCCTTTGTGTAAGATCTGTTTGATCGATACTAAGTTTTAAAAGGTAAACGCCTTTGGTAAGATGAGTCAAATCGACACTATTTCGTTGGTTGGCTTTCAGCTTATGCTGATAAACCTGCTTGCCGGCCAATGTGTACACACTTACCATTCCTTTCTGGTAGGGTTTCTTAACATCGATGGTAAGAAGTCCTTTTGTTGGATTTGGGAAGATATTCACCCCAAAAGCCAACATAAGTTCTGCACTGGTTGGAGTATAAGTTACCGACCATTGGTTCGATGCCACATTCCAGTTTCCCAACATATCGTAAGCTACATCGGCAGCAACACTTAATGCAACCGAACCCGACTCCTGTGGCGAGATACTCACAGTATACTCCGCCTGGCTATTCTGAACAAATGTATTTAGCGTGGCATTGGTAAGGGTAATATCTTCATCGGAAAAGTGGTTTACATCCTTGCTAAACTTCACCTTAACATCAAAGCTCTCCAGCGATGTGTTGGTGCCAACACTGCTCGAAACGGTTACCTCGGGCGATACCAAATCGAGCACTACCTCAAAGGAATTGCTGGCAGGGCTTTCGAACTCAGGGCTCGACGAGAAAACCTTAACTTTATAATTACTACCCGAAGGAGTTCCGGTGGGAATTCTGGCAACAATAGTTCCATTAGCATCCGATTCAACAACTCCAATGGCAACAGATGCATCAAACTTACCCGTGGCATCAGACAAATAAGCTGTGAAGCTATTACTTGTAAACGTTTCGTTAAGTAAGTAAGAGATGTTTATTACAGCTGTGCTATCGTTTGACACGTAGTATTTCCCCTCAATTTTGCTTAGCTGTATTTCGGGGAGTTGGAAATCGGAAAGATTTGATTTCCATAAGCCTCTACCGTAAGTACTAGCGTAAAGCACACTACTTTCGGCTTGCTGCTTATCGTAATGAATCTCCAGCTCGGTTACAATAACCGATGGTAAGTTATTACTAAATAAGGTCCACTCTCCATTACCTTCCCTAAAGAATACACCTATATCGGTTCCCGCGTAAAGATGTTGTGATTTTGATAGTTTATTCTGAATTATGGTATTTGCCGGAACTGTTGGCAATCCTGCCGAAATATCAGTCCATGTCTCTCCACCATCGGTCGACTCTAGAGCCTTACTCCCACCATACCCACCAAGGGTTATCCAAACGTGCAGTGGATCCTTATCGTCAACAGAGATATAGGTAATTGCGTTTCCCGATGTTGGCACTTTGTGAGTCAAATCGGTCCAGTTAGTCCCTCCGTTTGTAGTACGGTAGAACTTGTTTAAGTCGGTAATGTAAAGTGTTTTACTATTGGATGGGGCAATGGCCATCGATCGAATCTTATTTGAAAGGCCAAGATTTGATATCTTAATCCATGAATCACCCCTATTAACAGATTTCCATACATCCTCATAACCTAAATAAATTATTTGATTGTCATTAGGATCAAGCATATATGGCGTTACCCATGCTCCTTTTTCACCATTTGCATTAAGAGATGCAGTAATATTAGTTCTATTGTTCCAACGATTTAAAGTCCTATCAATTTGTCCATCCACATAGGTAGCGTACTGAACTTTCACATCAGTGTAATCGATAATACACTCCATACCATCGCCGCCCTTCACATCGTACCAGTTTCCCGATGAAGTTAACTTGCTGCCATTATCCTGTAGACCGGTTATCACCTCGTCCTTTATGGTTTGTGACACGCCCAGTTTATACATCTGACTAATCACCAAGCCATTGGTTAAATCATTCCAGGTTGAGCCACCATCGGTGGTTTTGTAAATACCACCATCGTTGGCCTCAAAGAAGGTATTGTCGTTCTGGAAGGTCATGTAATGCTTGTCGGCATGAACCACAGGCGCACCCACCGTATTATAACCAGTGTAGGATGTCCAAAAATTCACACAGTTCCATGTTAGCCCACCGGTATTCGATTTCCAGGAATTAACACCACCCAAATACAGAATAAACTCGCTTGTTGGAGAAACGGAAAGGGTTAAATCGAACCAGCCCTGACCTCCAGCCTCTGTGCTATTGATATACCAGTTCAAAAGATTTTTCCCGGTTGTACTAGGATCGTAAACCTTCTCAAAGCTGGCTCCACCATTATTAGAGCGATAGATTCCTTCTAATCCACCACCTGTATCCGACGAAAGGGCATATACATAATCGGGATTAGAACGTGACACATCCATTTCAATTCGATAAGCCTTTGTTGGGAAAGTATGCACCACAGTCCAATTAAGCCCGGCATCGGTGGTTTTATAAATACGAGAGGAGCCAGACTGACTAGCCGTAACAGCAAATAAAGTATTGTCCTCCGAACCGTGCTTAAACTCCATATCGAAAAATAAACCCGATAAAACATTTGTCCATGTATCGCCGCTATTAGTCGATTTATAAATTCCGCCATTGGTTGCTGCATAAAAAATATTTTGCTGGGTAGGATGAACCAGAAAACGGGTAATCCGATATCGAGAAGATACTGGAAAGGTTAACCCGGTTTGATCCCAGGTTTGTCCCCCATCGGTGCTTTTTAGCACACCTATGGAGTAGTTGTCGCCAGCATCCCTATCGCCAGTGGCGATGTAAATGGTTTGACTTGTTTCGTAGTCGTTTGGAATAATAACCTCGCTTACGCCAATAACCGGCAGGTTGTCGGTTAGTACAGTCCACGATGCGCCTCCATCGTCGGTTTTCCAAAGACCACCCGAGGGAGCACCTACCCAAAAAGTATTGGGATCGGTGGGATGAAAAGCAATACAGTTTATCCGTCCAACGCCAGCATAACCGCCTGCTGAACTGCTGGGACCCATGCTTTGCCAGTTGGAAAGATCAGGGGCTGACTTTGAGTAATTACTATGAAATGATTTCTGTATTTCAACAATATTCACATCGGGAAACTCACCAGTTTTAAGGTTGATACGCGTTTCCCATAGCCACTCCCAGCGCTTAAATTGCTTCCAACCTCCAGCCTTCTTCTTTTGGCCATTCTCGTAGTAGTAACCCCCCTGAATATCGTACTTGCTAAAGGATTCATTAAAATCTTTTTGAATCTGGTAAAAGTTCATGGGACTCTTTGCATTGGCAGGCGCATAAAAATCCTCAACCCAATTCTGCGAAAATGCTGCGATGCCAGCAAATAACAAGGGTAATAGAAGTAAAAATCTTTTCATTGATATCGAATTAATTAATGGTAAACATTTTGAAGAAGATCGCCTGTTCGCTAGGCTGAAGGCTGTATAGAACCCTAATGCGATACTCGCCGGGTTTAACCCTTTGCGACTTGGTTGAGGGGATAAAACCATCGACTAGTTCGCCACACCAACTCTCGTGCAAGTTCCATTCCCAAACCATACTTTCGCCGGCCGAAATACTAACAAATTCTGCTGGTTTAGCGCAAGGAGCCCCGCAGGGACAGGGTAAAATTCGAAGAGGAATCCACTCACCCCCCTCCTTTTGCTCAATATGCAGATTGTAATACTGGTATATGTTTAAGGGAGTCTTTGAGCGATTAACCACCGAAAATTCCATCGAATTATCCGACAAGGTTTTCACCTCAACCTCTATCGGGTTGGGATTTTCAACTGATGATATCTGCTTCACCTGCTTTGGGTTACAGCCCATAATGGCAACAAAAACGAGGAGTAGAGTTTTCTTCATGGTTAAATTATTATTCAAATAAATCAAGGAGCCAAATGTAAAACAAATTACGATCATTATTAATGATATTTATTGCTAAACTGTATAGAAAAACCTAGAATATTCGTATTTACTGAAAATAATCATTCAAGTTTTACTCTTATAGGCAGACTAAAGAATTGTTGATTTGCAAGTTTTTAGGGAAAAATAGTAAAAAATTAGAATGTTATAATTGACAAATACTTAAACTTGACGAATGTTTTAAGTTCGATTAGTTAATTTAACAATATTAGTTTTTTTAACTTAAAGGATATAGTAATGATACCCTCAATTTTTAAAAATATTTTTTATACATTGCAACGAATCAACTCTAAATTTTTAAGTAAAGATATTTAGAATTCCCTTATTTTTATTTTTTTGTTTAGGAATGATTTTTGAGTTAAATACAACAAATTGATCTAGCAAAATTTACAATTATGATAAAAGTAGTTTTAACTTTCAGTATTCTAGTCTGCTTAAATTTTCAAACTATCGTAGCAAGAGATATAATTGTTAATCGCATCACCGATGCTTCAAATCAGAAAGTTAGTTTAGCAAGCGAGCAGTTTTTGGATGAAAATTTCCAGCCTGGCAAGATTTACTATAAGAGTGAATCAATCCTGATGGATAGTCTTAACTATCATATTAATACAAATAGAATTTGTTTTCTTAATGAAAATGGCGACCCATTTACCTTCGTCGACCTAAGCAATATACTGATGATTACTTATGGAAATAGAACATTTGTGCCTATCTCAAAATCTACTATTGCAGAAGTTATTAAAACGTTCCCAGATGGTTCAAAACTTTTGCTTCAGCGCATTACCAAAATTATAACTTCAGATAAAGCAGGTGCCTATGGAGGGTCAACTAATACCGGTTCTGTTAAAAAACTCAAATCGGAGCAATTCTCTCAAGTACTGTTCAATGAAAGTATGCAAAAGTTTGAAGTAATTGAAGATGTGAAATATTCAGTTAGTAATAAAATCTACATAACTAAAAATGGTAAAAAAAACTTAATAAATAATTTAAGGTCAATAAAAAAAGTATATGGTAATAATTGGGACGAGATATATGCTTACGCAGTTAAAAACCAATTGGACATAAAAAACACACAAGATTTGATAAATCTACTTGAATTTTGTACTAAGTAGTTTTTGCAAAATTTGAATATAGTGTAATCACAACCCGTGAACTACTGAATTCTCCAACCATTTTCATCAACCCGATTTGTGATAGCTTATTAACCTTGCAGTTAATAATAAACCTATGATTATCTTGGAATTGAAAATAAAAGACCTTTTATTGATAGTACACATCTAAAAATCTAAAATCAACATCAACAATTAAGAATTCTTGCATTATCTTCTATTTGCAAACTATTGGATAAACCAAGTTAACATTTCATCAATCTATTCCTCCAATCAACTGTTACTTCACTAACTTAGTAAGTTATAATTGGATTGACTACAAGTTTCTCATCAGAAATTCAAGTAACAAATGCCCTTAGTCATTAAGGTTTTAAGTTATATTATATTGTCCTCTTAAATCTAAAAAGACCATAAACTATTTACCTTCGGTTAGTCAACATTACCCTTTAATCATAATACATTTTTCGATAGTACGAGTTATGGAAAACTGTATTCATAGGTTATGATTGAGTGTATATCTTCATCTGTAATCGATTAAAATGCAGATACATAAAACATACAGCAAATTAATGGTTTGAGAAAAGAATAAAAATCGAAAAAATGCGTGTTTGTAACATATGATACATTTTCCCCTTGACCTATACCGTATGTTTGCAGTGTGAAATCGAAGTAGGATTTCAATCAAAAACGATAAAATAAAACACTACAAATATGAAAAGGGATATTATTACAATCGACCGCGACCTGTGCAACGGATGTGGCTTATGCGTTACCGGATGCCATGAGGGCGCCCTACAAATGATTGACGGTAAGGCCGTACTAATTAGCGAATTGATGTGCGATGGCCTTGGCGCCTGCATAGGCGATTGCCCCGTAGGAGCAATTACCATTGAACATCGCGAGGCTGAGGCCTACGATGAGGTGCTTACCATTAGCAAAATGGTTGGCAATGGTAAGAACACTGTAATTGCTCACCTTAAGCATCTGAAGGATTACAATGAGAAGGAGTACCTACGCCAAGGTGTGGAGTGGCTTCTGGCCAATCAGGATAAACTTGATTTTAATGTTGAAGATGTGCTACATGCAGTACATAACCACAAGAAAGCCGATGTTTGCGGATGTGGCGATAACACGCCTCAGCCAAAGCCTCAAGCACATCATCATCACGCTGGCGGTGGATGTCCCGGTTCGGCAGCCCGTGCCTTTGGTGCGGCTCCTGTTGCTGCAGCGGCCAATGGCAATGCAATGGTTTCGGGACAATCGGAACTAACGCATTGGCCTGTTCAGCTGCACCTAATCAATCCAAATTCTGGACACTTCAAGGGATCGAATCTTTTGCTTGCTGCCGACTGTGTGGCGTTCTCTATGGGGAACTTCCATAGCGATCATCTAAAGGGTAAAACCCTGGCCATTGCTTGCCCAAAGCTCGACTCCAATAAAGAAACGTACGTTGAAAAGATTACCGCTCTTATCGATAGCGCGCAGATTGATACCATTACCGTTATGAAGATGGAGGTTCCCTGCTGCGGCGGCCTGCTTCAATTAGCTAAAATGGCAATGGATAGAGCCCAGCGCAAGGTGCCCATCAAGCTAATCACGGTTGGTATTCAGGGCGAGGTTTTGGAGAGTAGCTGGGTATAGAACGGTAGTCGGTAATCGGCCTGTCTCAGCTTGTCTCGGAAACGTAAGTTGACGAGGGGAACCGACGCTTTTTGGAGGTTAACGAGATAATCGGTAATCAGTAATCGGTAATCGGTAATCAGTTCTGGTGACAACCGATAACTGACAACTAACAACTAACAATCAATCAATCAATCATTTTAACAAGCTAACTTAAAAACTTACAACTATGAGCATGTTCTGTTTTCAGTGCCAAGAGGCAGCAAAAGGTACCGGTTGCACCATAAAAGGTGTATGCGGAAAAACCGACGACCTAGCAAAAACTATGGATCTTCTAATGTTCACCCTTAAGGGGATGAGCGTTTACAGTTCCGCTTTACGTGAGCAGAAAAAGTATGAGAACCCCATTGTGAACAAGTTCATTTTCGATGGGCTATTCATGACCATTACCAACGCCAACTTCGACAAGAAGGTGATTGCCGATCGTGTTACCCGTGGGCTTGAACTTCGCAACTCGCTTCGCGAGGAGTGCAAAAAGCAGGGCGTAACCGTTAACGATGGTTTTGAGGGTTGCACTTGGCATGGAACTCCCGATCAGTTCGAGGCAAAAGCAGAAACTGTTGGCGTTCTTTCTGAGACCAACGAGGATGTTCGCTCACTTAAGGAACTTATCATTTACGGAGTAAAGGGTATGGCGGCTTATACCGAGCACGCTTTTAACCTTAGCCACGAGGATGTAACCATTTACGAGTTTATGCAGCGTGCCTTGGCATCAACTACGCAAAACCTTAGCGTTGACGAGTTGGTTGCCCTTACGCTCGAAACTGGTAAGTTTGGTGTTTCTGCAATGGCTCTTCTCGATAAGGCCAACACAACCAGCTACGGAAACCCCGAAATCACCAAGGTTAACATTGGCGTTAGCAATAAACCCGGTATCCTAATTAGCGGTCACGACCTTAAGGATATGGAGGAGCTGCTTGCTCAAACCGAGGGAACAGGAGTTGATGTATATACTCACAGCGAGATGCTACCGGCCAACTACTACCCAGCATTTAAAAAGTACAAGCACTTTGTGGGTAACTACGGTAGCAGCTGGTGGAAGCAGAAGGAGGAATTCGAGACTTTCAATGGGCCAATCCTTTTCACTACCAACTGTATTGTACCACCAACCGAAAAATCTACATACAAAAACAGGGTATTCACAACTGGCGCAGCAGGTTACCCTGGTAGCAAGCACATTGCTAACCGTGAGCCTGGCAAGCAAAAAGATTTCTCGGAGATTATCGAAATGGCCAAAACTTGCCAACCTCCAGTAGAGATTGAGACAGGTGAGATTGTTGGTGGATTTGCCCACGCGCAGGTGTTTGCTCTTGCCGATAAGGTTGTTGATGCTGTTAAGTCGGGTGCTATTCGTAAGTTCGTTGTGATGGCTGGTTGCGATGGCCGTATGAAGGATCGTAACTACTACACCGAGTTTGCCGAGAAGTTACCAAAAGATACAGTTATTCTAACCGCTGGTTGTGCCAAGTATCGTTACAACAAGTTGCCTTTAGGCGATATAGGTGGAATTCCTCGCGTGCTAGATGCTGGCCAATGTAACGACTCGTACTCTCTTGCCGTTATCGCCATGAAGCTTAAGGAGGTGTTCGAGTTAAACGATATTAACGAACTACCAATTGCATACAACATTGCTTGGTACGAGCAAAAGGCCGTAATCGTTCTTCTGGCACTGCTTTACCTAGGCGTTAAAAACATCCATTTAGGCCCAACGCTTCCAGCGTTCCTGTCGCCAAATGTTGCCAACGTGCTAGTGAACAATTTTGGTATTGGAGGTATTACTACAGTAGATGAGGATATAAAGATGATGATTGGATAATTTTTCAAATGAAAGTTGGCAAAATGCAGTTGGCAATGGATTTTCGAATTGCCAACTGCTCTTTGCCAATTGCCAACTAAAAACATAATAGATATGACCAACGAATTTGTAAAAGGCCAAAAGTTCAGCTTTGTAAACGAGGTTGACTACTCCAGCGGAGGAATTGTAAGCAAAAACGTGCTAAAGCGCCCAACAGGTAACCTATCGCTATTTGCTTTCGATAAAGGCGAGAGCCTTAGCACCCACACAGCACCATTCGATGCCACCGTTCAGGTGCTCGAGGGCAAAGCCCGCATTGTGATTGGTGGCGAGGGTCACGATTTGGTTGCCGGCGAAACCATTATTATGCCTGCAGGCATTCCCCACAGCGTAGAGGCTACCGAGAGGTTTAAGATGCTGCTAACTATGATTAAGGAGTAGAGGAAAGACGGAAGTCAGAAGACGGAAGCCAGAAGACGGAAGCCAGAAGACGGAAGCCAGAAGACGCCTGCCTCGTAAACCGACGCTTTTTGGAGGTTGACGAGGGAAGACGGATGGATTATCCTTACTCTTCTGTCTTCCGTCTTCAAACTTTAAATTTCAAACAATGGACAACGAAATTATCTGCACCTGTATGGAGGTTACCCGTGGACAGATTGTAGCCGCCATCAACGAGAAGGGTTGCAAAACCCTTGAGGATATCCAGCGCGAAACCGAAGCCTGCACCGTGTGCATGAGCTGCGAGGATTATATTCAGGATATTCTCAATGATGAATTATCAAAATAGCATTTACCTTCTATTTGATGCCAAAACGCCAAATTTACTAGCTAAAAGGGCATTGTAAAGCGATGGGGGAATCGAATTCGATTCCCTTTTTTAGTATTCCAATCCTATTTGCTGTCTAATATGGTCAAGTGTTTCGTGAAGCCGAAGGCTCTTGGAGTGGGGGAATTCTGCCGATTGTAAATCGCCATGATTCAGGCACTTTATCACCTCCTCAATCTCGTGCTGATAGCCGAAACCAGGCTCATCGAAGGAGTAATGCTGCTTTTCACCATCAATTACCAAATCGAAGCTGGTGGGCTCGTGCCACTTGCTGTGCATTCTAATAAATCCCCTACTCCCAGCAATTATTGCTTCAGTTGGAGCATTCACCAGGAATGAGGAGGAAAGATTTGCCAAGATTCTCTTTTGCTTGTACTGAAATATTATGCTGCACGACTCGTCAACTCCAGTCGTGCCAATGGCTGCTGATGCAAGAATTGCATCGGGTTTACCGGTTAACTCCAGGGCAAAGAAAACGGGGTAAATACCAATATCGAGCAGCGATCCGCCACCCAATGTCTTGTTGAACAACCTTTTTGTGGTATCGTACTCAGCCTTAAAGCAGAAGTTTGATTGTATATACCTTATCTCACCTAAATCGCCATTGTTCACAATTTGGTAGCATTTCCGGAACGATGGGGAGAATTTTGTCCACAGCGCTTCCATTAAAAATAGATTTTTTGCAGAAGCAACCCGGCTAAGTTCTTCAACCTGTTGGGCATTCATGCCCATGGGCTTCTCGCATAGCACATGCTTGCCATTTTGCAGGCAAAGCATCGAATGCTCGAAGTGAAAAATATGTGGCGATGCAATGTACACCACATCAACCCTTGGATCTTTTGCCAACTCCTCGTAGGAGCCGTAGGCTACCTCGGCATTAAATTGGTTGGCAAAACGCTGCGCTCGGCTATGGTTGCGCGATGCAACAGCGTATAGATTTGCGCCCTCAACCAGGCTAATATCCGATGCAAACTTTTCGGCAATTCTGCCCGGAGCAATTATGCCCCAATTCCAGATTTTTTTCATCGATTAATACTCTTACTTTCACAAATTTACTGGGAAATTTAGCAATTTATTTGCATCTTGCTGCACATTCCATATACTTGGATGCTGAAGTTGAATTAAACCACCCATTCAAAAATCAATCAAATCAACAATAAAAATCTAAACGCTAATTCAAACCTTAACAATTTATGAGAAGATTTTTCCTTTCAGCCTTTCTAATCGCCTTCTCCTTTCTTGGTCTTTTTTCTCAAAATCAGCCCATAGTTGAAGCAAATTACGAACTGGCCTCGCGGTTCTCGCCGAACCGTATCCGAAAAATGGTATTCAGCACTTCGGTTGATGCCCATTGGCTTAAGAACAGCACCCGTTTCTGGTATACCTACGAGACCAGCGAGGGTAAATTCTACTACATTGTCGATCCGGCAAAAAAATCGAAAAGCCTGATGTTCGACAACGTGAAGATGGCTGCCGATATTTCGCGGTTAACCCTCGATCCCTTCGATGCCCAGAATATCCCCATTAAAAACCTGAAGTTTTTGGATAACGAGGATATGATCCGTTTTGAAATCCAAAGTACGCTGGTTGATGAGGATAAAAAGGATGATGAGGAAGATGATATGACCGAAAACCAGGGGCAAGGACGAAGGGGTGCCAACAGCAAGCCCAAGAAGAAAACCTGGTACTTCGACTACAATATCAAAACGGGCAAGCTTACCATGCTCGACGATTACAAGAAGCCCAAGGATAGACCAGAGTGGGCAAATATCTCGCCCGATGGACAGAAAGTGCTATTTGCCCGCAACCACAACCTTTACTGGATGGATAAGGAGAACTACGAAAAAGCCTTGAAGAAGGAAAAGGACTCCACCATCGTTGAGCATCAGCTAACCTGGGATGGCATGGAAAACTACAGCTACGGATCGGGCTGGAGAGGCGAGGACAACGTGGAGAGAGAGAAAAACAAGGATAAGCGCAAGGGCGCTTGGGCATTATGGTCGCCCGACTCGAAAATGATTGCCCTTACCCGCTCCGATATGCGCAAGGTAAAGGATTTGTGGGTTATTAAAACCCTTTCGAATCCCCGCCCAACGATTGAAACTTACAAGTACCACATGCCCGGCGAAAAGGAGGCTCCCAAGGAGGAGATGCTAGTTTTCAACTTCACTGACTCGTTGCCTGTAAAAATCAAAGTAGATGCTTTCCCCGATCAGTCAATCTCTATACAATCGGCACCTCGCCTGCAAAAGGAACGCGACGATGACTATGTAGCCCGCAAATGGCTGTCGGATTACTCCGGGAAATTCTACTTTACCCGCACATCGCGCGATTTAAAACGCGTTGATATCTGCCTGGCCGACCCCAAAACTGGCGACGTAAAAGTTGTTATCGAGGAGCGGTTAAATACCTATATCGATCTACAGCAACTAGGCCTGGTAAAAAATGGCAGGGAAGTTATCCACTGGTCCGAGCGCGATGGCTGGGGACATTTCTACCTATACGATGGTGATGGTAAACTCAAGAACCAGATAACCTCGGGGCCTTATCACGCCGATAGGATTGTAGGTATTGATGAAACTAATCGGGTTTTATACTTTGTTGCCAGCGGCATGCAACCCGACGAGGATCCTTACTACGAGCACCTTTACCGCATCAACCTCGATGGGACTGGCTTAGCCCTTCTGAATAGAGGAAATTTCAACCACTTTGTCTCCATGGACGATGATAATAAGTTCTTTGTTAATAATTTCTCAAGAGTTAACACAGTACCCAAATCCGAGTTAAGGGATAATCGTGGTAACAAGATAATGGATTTGGAGGAGGCCGACCTAAGCCTGCTTTTTGCAGCTGGCTACAAGTTCCCCGAGCCCTTTAAGGTTAAGGCCGACGATGGCAGAACCGACATTTATGGCGTAATGTATAAGCCTTTCGATTTCGACTCCACCAAGCTGTACCCATTAATCGAGTATGTTTACCCAGGCCCACAGACTGAGGCTGTTGATAAGTCGTTCTCGGCTCGTATGGATAGAACCGATCGTTTGGCACAAATGGGCTTTATTGTGATTACCGTAGGTAACCGTGGAGGCCATCCAAACCGCTCCAAATGGTACCACAACTATGGCTACGGAAATCTACGCAACTACGGGTTAGCCGACAAGAAAGCTGCTGCCGAGCAGCTGGCAAACCGTCACAAGTTTATCGATATCAATAAGGTTGGTATTCATGGCCACTCAGGTGGAGGCTTTATGTCTACAGCGGCCATGCTGGTTTACCCCGATTTCTTTAAGGTGGCCGTATCGAACGCCGGAAACCACGAGAATAATATTTACAACCGCTGGTGGAGCGAAAAGCACCATGGTGTAAAGGAGGTAACAGATACTACCGGAAAAACAAAGTTTGAGTATAATATCGATAAAAACTCGGAGCTGGCCAAGAACCTAAAAGGCAAGCTGCTGCTCACTACTGGAGAGATTGATAACAATGTACATCCCGGACTTACCATTCGCATGGCCAATGCGCTGATCAAAGCCAACAAGCGTTTCGATTTCTTCATGTACCCTGGCCAGCGACACGGCTATGGCGATATGACCGAGTACCACTTCTGGCTCACCGCCGATTACTTTGCCAAACACCTAATTGGCGACTACTCAAAGGATGTGGATATTATTGAGATGAATAGGGATATTGAGCTGAAACGATAGCAGAATCTCCTTGTTACTTTCCGAAAGGCTACTCTTAATAATTGAGTAGCCTTTCTTATTATTATTAAATATGAAAATATACAACTCTCAAAAAATAATATCTATTTACTTCCTCCTAATCAAGCATTAATTGAGAGAAGGCTTAACCACTATCCGAACCAGTGAAAGAAACTTACAAATATTTCAGAAAAAAAATAAGTAATTATTGAATAATAATATGAATTAACCTTACTTTTAAGGCCACGATAATTCTTCAATCGAATAATTATATTATCAAAAAATCCAATAATGAAGTTAGTATCCCTAGTTATTTACTCATTAATTGCTGGAAGTATTACTCCTCCCCTGCAGATTACAAGTAAAAGTCAAAACACAACCGATACAATTTGGGGACACCAAGTTCAAGACCCCTACCAATGGCTTGAAAATCTCAATAGTTCTCGTACTATTAGCTGGATTGAGAAACAGAATGACTACTCAAACTCACATCAAGGTAAATACTACCAAAATTTTGTGAATTACATTAAGCTTTACTCATCAATAGACTACAAACCCATACGAAAAGAAGGGAAGTACTACTTTTCGTTCAGTATTGATGACCCGGGAAAACCTCCAGTTCTCTACTATCATACAAGCCCAGAAAAAAGTGGTAAAAAGCTTATCGATCCAAGCAAAATCGATAAGAGTAAAAATTTCAGCATCGATAATATAAAAATTTCGCCCGACAATAAAACTCTGGCTCTAATACTTTCCGAAGGAGGAAGTGATTGGAAAACAATAAAATTTCTTGATATAGCATCCGGAAAAATTGTCTTTGAAACCCTTGATTACGTGAAGTACAGCCCAGTTTACTGGTCTGGTGAGGGTTTGTTCTACATAAAATATGATGTGAATGATAAACTTCAAGCTTTTAAAGAAAATATTGGTGGAAGAGCTCTTTACTTTCATACGATAGGAACTTCAACAAATAATGATGTTTTGGTGTATAAGCCAGAGTATAAACATAATTTTTTTGCCTATGAGGTTACCCCTCATGGTAAGTATCTTGTGCTATACCATAATTCTGCCAAGGATGACAATGCTTACAATATGGTTTCTATTAGAAATTTACCCTTAGATCCAACAGAAGATTTTAGAGAAATCATTTCTTCACCCACAAAAGGTAACTACTATAATGTAATTGGCGAAAATGGAAATCGATTGCTCGTTGAAACCAATAGCAATGCACCAAATGGAGCAATCTTTAGCTATAATCCCGAGCGAACAAATTCTCGTGAATTATTTATTAACCCTTACAGCGAAAGGCTTGAGTTCACTAAAATGCTTTACAAATCGGTGCTTCGCATTTACAACAATGGCAAACAGTCGTTTGCTGTTATCTGTAATTTAAAAGGTGAGCAAGTTGCTGCATGGACAATTCCAGAGGGGTATAGTTTCTCTGGATTCTCGGGGTGTGTTAACGAGCGTATTGCCATTTACCACTTTAACTCATTCTATAGTCCAGGTTATTTTTTCCAAATTGATTTAGAATCTTTCGAACGCAAGCCCCTTGGTAAAACCGTAGCCTTTTTTGATATTAAGGATCTTACCACTCAAAAAGTATGGTATCATTCAAAGGATTCAACGCTAATTCCAATGTATTTAACCTACCAAAAGGGTTTGAAGAAAAACGGCAAAAAACCAACCATTCTTTATGGTTATGGTGGATTTGGAGTAAGCATGGAGCCATTCTTTGATGTTTCAAACCTTATCTTTTTAAAAAATGGTGGTATCCTTGCCACACCAGCTTTGCGGGGTGGTGGAGATTTTCTGGGATGGCATGAACAGGGGAAACGCTTAAATAAACAAAACACATTTGATGATTTCATTGCCGCTGCTGAGTACCTCATTAATCAAAAGTATACAGAACCCAAAAAAATAGCCGCAATGGGAGGATCGAATGGAGGATTAGTGGTGGGAGCAGCCATGACGCAAAGACCTGAACTTTTTAAGGTTGTGGTATCAAAAGCCGGATTGTTCGACATGATCCGCTATCATAAATTCAATATTGGCTATGTTTACGCCGATGAATATGGCAATGCAACGGATTCAACTGATTTTTATAATCTTATAAAATACTCACCTTATCACAATGTCAAACAAGGGGTTGAATACCCTGCAACTCTTCTTGTAGCATCCGATAATGACGATAGGGTTAACCCTTTTCACTCCTTTAAATTCTTAGCTCAACTTCAAGCTAATGAGAATAAAGCAAATCCTTACATTCTTTATTATCAAACAAACGCAGGCCACAGCGGGAGTTCAATATTTGACCAAAGGGTAAATCAGAATGCCTTTATTTATTCATTTATCTTCAGTCATTTGGGTATGGATAAACGGATATACTTCAACTTTTTCGAGCAATAAATCAGTTAAAAACAATTCGCACCTTTTCAGTTAACAAATACCCCGTGCAATTGCCACAATATTCTCGGCTCTACCCATTGTATAGAGGTGAATGAGAGGTGCGCCGTTGGCAAGCAGCTCTTTTGCCTGCGCTGTACACCACTCTACGCCCAATTGTCTTACCTCCTTATTGCCATTGCACTTTGTCATAGCTTTTGAGAGAGGAGTTGGAATATTAACCCCAAACATTTTGGGTAGAATATTCTGATGCTCCTTTATGGCAACCGGTTTTAGTCCTGGAATTATTGGCACGGTTATGCCAGCCTTTCGGCATTTATCCACAAAATCGAAGTACACCCTATTGTCGAAAAACATTTGGGTTACAATGTACTCGGCACCAGCATCAACCTTTTGCTTAAGGTGAAAAAGATCGGCATCGGGGTTGGGCGACTCCTGGTGTTTCTCGGGATAGCCGGCCACTCCAGCCGAAAAGTGTGTTGATGAGGGATTATCGAGATACTTTTCGAGGTACTCCCCCCTGTTCATTCGCATTATCTGATTTAACAGGTCTATGGCATGTGTATGCCCCTCGGGGTGTGGTTCAAATTGTCCCGTAATCTTGTCGCCATCGCCACGAAGCACGAGCAAGTTGCGGATTCCAAGGAAATCAAGGTCGATAAGCGCATCCTCGGTTTCGTGCTGCGAAAAGCCTCCGCAGATTATGTGAGGCACTACATCAACCTTGTACTTACCCATTATTGCTGCTGCAATGCCCACCGTACCAGGTCGCTTACGAACAATAGCGGGGACTTTTCTCCCTCCTCCATTGGTTACGTAGGTTAGTTCCTCGCGGTGGTAGGTTATGTTGATGTAGGGCGGTGAAAACTCCATTAGCTGATCGAGTGAGGAGAAGATGGTATCGATGCTACTCCCTTTTACTGGTGGAAGTAACTCGAATGAAAGTGGTGCTCCATTGAGATTATTTAGGTGTTCTGGGATTGTCATAATTGTAATTTGATTCGTAATTATTATATACAAACAATTGGCAGTTGGCAATTTGTAGTTGGCAAAGGAGGGGCAAATGCCAACTGTTTTTTTTGCTTTTTGCCAACTTAGAACTAAATGTTATTAGGTATGAATCGCACAGTTTCTGTAATGTTGCTACCCATCCGTTTTGAGTAATCCTCGAGTTGTTCTTGGTCTATCTTGCCCACGTTGAAGTACTTCGACTGCGGATGTGCAAAGTAGTAGCCCGATACTGCAGCTGTTGGAACCATTGCCATGCTCTCGGTGAGCTCAATACCCGCATTTTCCTTGGCTTTGAGAATCGAAAAGATGGTTTCCTTCTGCCTATGGTCCGGACAAGCGGGGTAGCCTGGTGCTGGGCGAATGCCTTGGTAGTTCTCCTTTAGCATCTCTTCCAGCGTGCATTGCTCATTGGGGGTATAGCCCCAAATTTCTCGGCGCACCTTTTCGTGTAGCACCTCGGCATAAGCTTCGGCAAGCCTATCGGCAAGCAACTTCACCATAAGCCCGTTGTAGTCGTCTCCCTTTTGGGCATATTCGCTTGCTAGCCTATCGGCTCCTATGCCAGCGGTAACGGCAAATATTCCAATCCAGTCGGTAATGCCAACCTCGGCGGGGGCAATATAGTCCGACAGGCATAGGTTAAGCTCGCCCTGCGCCTTCTGCTCCTGATTGCGTAGCTGAGGGAAAACCGCAAGTGGCTTAGTGCGTGCTTCGTCCTCAAAAACAATAATATCATCGCCTTTTGAAACCGATGGGAGTATGGCCATTACACCATTGGCTGTAAGCAGGTTGTTGCCTACAATTGTGTCGAGCAGGGCATTGGCATCGGCGTATAGCTTGCTGGCCTCTTTGCCCTTAACGGGGTCGGTTAGTATTTGTGGGTACTTGCCCCTTATCTCCCATGCTTGGAAAAAGAAAGTCCAGTCGATGTATTGTCTTAGGGTCGCTAATGGGAAGTTTTTTAGCACCGTAACACCCTTCTGGTTGGGAACTGGCGGGGAGTAGTCCTTCCACTCAATTTTTAGGCCATTGGTGCGAGCAAGACTAAGGCTAATTAGCTGCGATACCACGGCCGAGTGCTTCTCGATAGCTTTGGCATAGGCAGCCTTAACGTTCTCAAATAGAGTCTCCTTTTTGGTTGGGTTCATTAAATCGGCGGCAATGCTGCTAGCCTGCGAGGCGTCCTTAACGTATATAACCCCGCTGCTATAGTTGGGTGCAATTTTTAGCGCAGTATGAAGCGGTGATGTGGTTGCTCCTCCAATGAGTAGCGGAACTTTTAGTTCTTGTCGCTCCATTTCGGCGGCCACACGGCACATCTCGTCGAGCGATGGGGTAATTAGCCCACTTAGCCCAACAATGTCAACCTTTTCGGCAATGGCGGTTTCAATAATCTTCTCGCAGGAAACCATAACGCCAAGGTCAATCACCTCAAAGCCGTTGCATGCAAGCACCACGCCCACAATGTTTTTGCCAATATCGTGCACATCGCCTTTAACGGTTGCCATTAGCACCTTGCCCCGTGTTGAGGTTTGCTTATCCTTCTCCATGTGTGGCTCAAGTATGGCCACGGCTGCTTTCATAACCCTTGCGCTTTTCACCACTTGGGGTAGGAACATACGCCCCGAGCCAAATAGTTCGCCCACCTCCTTCATGCCGTCCATTAACGGCTCCTCAATAACCCTTAAGGCCGAGCCTAACTTGCTGAGCGCCTCGTTGGTGTCGGTGTCAATAAACTCGGTGAGCCCTTTAACCAGAGCGTGGGCAAGCCGCTTTTCAACTGGCTCGTTGCGCCACTCCTGTGCCTTGGCTTGGTCGGTTTGCTCCTCCTTCACGTTCTGGGCGTAAACTAGCAACCTCTCGGTGGCATCCTTCCGGCGGTTAAGCACCAAGTCCTCGCAGAGTTGGAGCAGGTTTGGCTCTATTTCGGTGTACACTTGTAGCTGCGATGGGTTCACAATGGCCATGTCCATTCCTGCCTTAATGGCGTGGAAAAGGAATACCGAGTGAATGGCCTCGCGAACGGGGTTGTTCCCCCTGAACGAGAACGATAGGTTGCTTACCCCACCGCTAATCTTGGCATGTGGTAGGTTCTGCTTAATCCACTCAATGGCCTCGATAAAGCTTACGGCGTAGTTGGAATGCTCCTTCATGCCTGTGCCAACCGCCATTATGTTGGGGTCGATAATGATATCGGCGGGATTCACGCCCACCTTATCTACCAGTATTCGGTAGCTGCGCTCGGCAATCTCAATTCGGCGGGAGGTGTTGTCGGCCTGCCCATTCTCATCGAAAAGCATCACCACCATAGCTGCGCCAAACTGCTTAATGGTTTTGGCGTGCTTAGTAAACTCCTCTTCGCCCTCCTTTAGGCTGATTGAGTTCACAATACACTTCCCTTGCACACATTTTAGTCCCGCCTCAATAATGCTGAATCGTGATGAGTCAATCATAAATGGCACACGGCAAATATCGGGTTCCGATGCCAAATAGTTAAGGAATGTAACCATGGCTTTTTCGCCCTCAATAATGGCGTCGTCCATGCAAATATCTATTACCTGCGCGCCGCCTTCAACCTGCTCGTGGGCTATGGCAATGGCCTCCTCAAACTTGCCATCGGCAATTAACCTAGCAAACTTTTTTGAGCCAGCCACGTTTGTGCGCTCGCCAATATTCACGAAATTGGTTTCGGGTCTAATCTCCAGCAGTTCCAACCCGCTTAGCCTAGTGTATTTTGGAAGCTTAGGAGCAACCCTTGGGGAGTAGCGTTGCGCCACATCGGCAATGGCTTTTATGTGCTCGGGCGAGGTGCCGCAGCATCCGCCAATTATGTTGATATAGCCACGTTGAAGCATCTTCTCAACCAGCAATGCCATTTCAGCAGGGGTTTGGTCGTAGGCGCCCAGCTCGTTGGGTAGTCCCGCATTGGGGTGTGCGCTCACAAAGAATTCGGTGTATGCCGATAGCTCTTCAACGTAGGGGATAAGCTGCTCTGCGCCCAAAGCGCAGTTTAGGCCAATGCTTAACAGGGGGTAATGGCTAATAGATTCGATGAATGCCCTTAGCGTTTGCCCCGAAAGGGTGCGTCCGCTGGCATCGGTTATGGTTCCCGACACCATCACGGGTATGTCCAACCCTTTTTCCTCAAGCACGTTGTTAATAGCCACAATGGCTGCCTTGGCGTTGAGCGTATCGAAAACTGTTTCAATCATCAGTATATCCACTTCGCCCTCAATAAGTCCGAGCGTTTGCTCTTCGTAGGCCTCAACCAGCATATCGAATGTTACGGCTCGGTAGGCGGGGTTGTTCACATCGGGCGACATGGATGCCGTGCGATTGGTTGGCCCAATGGAGCCTGCCACAAAGCGGGGCTTGGCGGGGTTTGCCTGTGTGAACTCATTCGCCACTTGGCGGGCAATCCGTGCCGCTTCGCGGTTAATCTCCCGCACTAGGTGCTCGGTGCCATAGTCGGCCTGCGATATGGATGTGGAGTTAAACGTATTGGTCTCCACAATATCGGCTCCCGCCTCAAAGTATCGGCGGTGAACCAGCTCCACCAAGTCGGGGCGTGTTAGGCATAGCAGGTCGTTGTTGCCCCTCAAGGGCCAGCGGTGATTCTGAAATCGCTCCCCCCTAAAGTCCTGCTCCGTCAATCTGAATTCCTGCAACTGCGTACCCATTGCCCCATCGAGAATGAGGATGCGTTGGGTGGCGAGGGAGTGTATTTGTTTATTCTTCATGGTTAAATGTTTAACGCGAAGCCGCAAAAGCGCAAAAAATTGATTAGTGTTTTTGTGATTTAATTTGCTACAGAATTCTTTATTAGGCAAAATAATGAAAATTAGCGACTTGGCGTCTTAGCGTTTAATTAAATTTTTTCTGGAACATCAAGAAACGCCACAAAAACATCCAGCTTCGATATAAGCTTTTGCACTTTATGCAGGTTTTTTAGGTTGATGTTTCCTGTAACGTAGTTGTAGCTTCTGCTTGTGTATTTCTCGTCGATGCTCTCAAAATCGAAATGCTCAAAGTCGATTACATTCTTGTAGCGTAGGTAAATCTTAACGTTCACATCGTTAGTGAATTTTGGCGTGTCGAAGTACTTACGCTTCTTGTACTCGTACTTGTAGCCGTGCATTCGGGCGGTTATATCCGAGAGTACTGCGCTTCCGGTAGGGAATCCACCTGCACCCTTGCCAAACATGAACTGCTTTTCGTAAAATTCACCCTTAATAATAACACCATTGTACTCGTCCTCTACGTTATATATGTAGTCGTCGGGGGTAACAAGTTTGGGCATAACCAGTAGGTTAAACGATTTTCCGTTAATTTTGGTTGCCTGAGCAA
>CAZBBA010000064.1:0-24176 GCA_964490015.1 uncultured Rikenellaceae bacterium | reverse complement strand
GCTCAAAGCCCTTAACCTCCGATGTCCAATGCACAGGCCAAGGCACCTTACGGTTAATACAAAAAACCTTTTGGGCGATAAAACACTTGAGCAGTTTCCGGAAAGGAAACGAAGAATAATCGAATCCGGGATAGGCCCAGCGGAAAAAAAGCAGACCCATAACGCTAACTAAAAAACCTTTCATATACTCATTTTCTGTTTTCGTTTCATCTCGTTTGCCACTACACCAAACCCAACAGCGGCTAATGCTGCGTAAAGAGCTGCACCAATATAAGCGAAAACTCTCATCAGTATAAAGATATCAAAAGAGCGTGCTAACAAAATCCAGCTCACCACAATAGCCAAATACAAAATCTGCCAAACCAAAAGTATCTGATTTTTCTGATATACCGAAAACACGTTGCTAATGCACGCAGTGGCATAGTTAAATAGGGTGAGAGGAGCTATAATCCGTGCTACTGTCCCAGCCACCTCCCAGTCGTTTCCTAGAACAAAAACAAATAATTCCTCGGCCCACAAAACAATTGGCAACAAAACTACCACTGCAATTGCTAAATTGGCAAAATACGACACCAGATACAACCGCTTTGGATTTGGGCTTTTTGTCATACGCTCGTAGAAAACATTCCCAAACGAGGTGCTTAACAACGATAGCGGAAGGTTTACAACTCGCCAGGCCCGCTCGTAAAAGCCCACCATTGTACTAGATGTAATGACCGAAAGGGCAAAAACAAGGATATTAACCGAAAAGGTATTTACCACTCCCATGGGTAGCAAAAACTTTGGAAAGTTAGAGTACGCCTTAAACGACTGCAGCACCGATCGACAGGAGACATGCCTAAACCTCCAAAAATCTGTCCTCATCAACTTTACCAGATAGTGAATCCAGCTAAAAAATTCTCCCCCTAATGTTCCAGTTATCAAGCCCCAATATCCATTCGAAAACACAGAGCGGCTTAGCTTTACAGCCGTTTGGGTTGATGACTGTATCACCCTGTTCCGAGCGATAGCTGAGTATTGTTGATTTCGGGTAAACCAAAATTGCAGGCTCTTGTGAGTTCCCTTCAGAAAAATCAGAATTGGCAAAAACCAAACAATGGACTTAAAGCTGGAACTCTCGAAAAGAGAGGTTACTCTCTCGTTAAAAAGGAAAAGTAGGATAAAGCATAAAAAAGCCAATAAGGTTGCAATGGCGAAGCCTCCAACCAAAAGGTGAAATGCCTGACCATTCCGTTTGGGCAGTACAATGGCCATATCGTAACGACCATTGGCAGCAACGGCAATAACACTTACTATCCCCACAAACAGGGCAATCTGTCCAAACTCTTCGGGGGTGTACATGCGCGACAATACCGGAATTGCCGCCAACCCAATAATTTGGGCAATGGCATTCCCTGTAATAAGGGTAAAAAAGTGTCGAACAAAATTGCTTTTCGTCAATCCTATAAGTTTGCCAAACATCCTACAGAGTCAATGGTTCCTTTATTCTACAAAGAACCAAAGGTAGAAAAATACCCGAATTATTGCTAAATTGCAGCCAAAATCCTATGCCATGGAACTTCAGCAAATAATTGAGGAGATACGAAGCAGGATGAGTGGTCCCACATCGGTGGGTTTAACCCAGCTGGGCTTGTCGTACAAGGTGAACTATGGTGTGCCAATTCCTGAGTTATCCCAAATTGCGGAGATGTACAAAGGGAATCACAGGTTAGCTCTTGAACTGTTTGATCAGGATATTAGGGAGTGCAAAATTATTGCCTCGATGATTGCCGACCCGGAGCAGGTTACCGGTGAGCAGATAGATAATTGGGCACAAAGTTTTACCAATATCGAGATTGTTGAGCAGGTATGCTCAAACCTCCTTTGGAAAACCGACTGCGCCCTTTCGCGCAGCATAGAATGGTGCCTTGGCAACGATGAATTGCTCCAGAAAGCAGGGCTTATCATTGTGGCCCGCAGCGCATCAAAAGAGGTTAAAGATGCCGTTTTTGAACCCTATATCGAACTAATTGACAACTACGACGAGCAGCAAATTGCCCGAAACAAAATAAGCATTGAGTTTGCCTTACGGCAAATTGGCCAGCGCAATGTAGAGTTTAAGGGTAAGGTTATTGAGCTAGCCCAGCGGTTTGCCGATTCCGATGATGAGCACAAAGCATGGATTGGCGGTCAACTCCTATTTGAATTCGACGAGGAGGATGAGCCGTAGGCTTTAACCCTAATTAACGGCGCAAAATGTCATACTACTTTTGTTTGGTATAAGAATTGACCAGCAAACATCCGATTTGTCTAACTTAACAATCCTTTTAAAATGTTTAACTCATCGAACCCTGCTCTTAGTGAGCGGATTTTCTCCAAGGAGAGAGCAACCTCAACAACCGAGGTAATGACCATTGAGGGCACTAAATATAAAACTCTGGCAATGCTTGGGCTGGTTGTGCTAGGTGCCATTTACACCTGGAGACTAGCCGCCATTGGCTCACCTTCGGTTACAATCTGGATGATTTTAGGCGGAATTGGAGGTTTCATAACTGCCATAATCACAGCGTTTTCGCCACGTAGCGCACATATTACAGCACCAATCTACTCGGTTATGCAGGGATTGCTCCTTGGCGGTCTCTCTGCCTTTATGGCAGCCCAGTATGGACTTGGAATTATTACCCAAGCAGTTGGGCTAACTTTTGCCACTTTCTTTTTTATGCTTATCCTTTACAGGTCAGGCACAATCCAAGTTACAGCCAAGTTCCGCATGGCAGTTTTTGCGGCCACAGGTGCTATCGCTCTGATGTACGTCATTTCGTTTATTTTGGGCCTGTTTGGTGTACCCATTGGGTTTATCCACGACGGCGGAACCCTCAGCATTATTATTAGCCTAGTAATTATTGGCGTAGCAGCACTAAACCTTACCCTCGATTTCGATTTTATTGAGCGTAGCGCAAATCAGGGTGCGCCAAAGTACATGGAGTGGTATGGCGCTTTTGGGTTAATGGTAACTCTTATTTGGTTATACATTGAGTTCCTGAGGTTACTCTCTAAGTTTTCTCGAAGAAATTAGCGCCAATACTGGCTAATTGGGGCAATACTAAAATCTTTACAAAAAAAACTCGTTGGTTATTTTGTTATTATCGTAAGAGTTAATAATTTTGCAGGCCTAATTTTTAGCTAGTAAAGAGTTTTTAAAGATAAAAATCAACTTAAAATGAAAAAGGACATTCATCCAAAGAATTATCGACTGGTGGCGTTCAAGGACATGTCGAATGAGCATGTTTTCATCACCAAATCGACTGTGAACACTAGAGAGACCCTTGAAGTGGATGGCGTTGAGTACCCACTGGTTAAGGTTGAAATCTCCAACACATCTCACCCTTTCTATACTGGTAAGATGAAGATGGTAGATACCGCTGGTCGCATCGACAAGTTTATGACCAAGTACAAGAAGCACATCGACAAGAAGAGCAACTAAGAATTGTCCTTACGGGATAGTTGAGAACATTTTGATATACCTAGAAAGGAGCAACCATAAGTTGTTCCTTTTTTTGTTGTAATTTAGCCTAGCCAATACTCTAACTTTTTAAACATCAAAAACCATGACCCAGCATACAATCCTTTTCGACGACAACCGCCGCGAGCACCTCCTGCCGCTTACCTTTACGCGTCCCGTTTCTATGATTCGGGTTGGAATTCTCACAATTGCCGAGAAATGGGAGAAAATGCTAGGCGTATCATGCTATCACCTTACCGAAGCGTATCTTCAAAAAAAATTCTCGCTACCAACGCAACCGGGCGTCTGCATTATGATAAATGGTGGAATACTACCAAACACCAAACTTGTTAAAGACATTAAAGGGCTACAAATTGGTGAAGCTATTTTTAACGGCGACTCTCTGGTGGCTGCCATTTTGCCAGCAATCCCAACCAACGGTTTTTCTCTGCAAAAAGAATTTTACAGTAAAACTATAAATATCGCCGAAAAACCAGCAGAAATACTTAACCCCTGGGACATATTCCGGTTAAACGGCGAAGCCATAGAGGCTGATTTTGAGCTACTCACCCAAGGCCGAAAATCGCAGCCAATCCCTCAGAGCAACACGGTTTTTGCACCTGAGAAAATTTTTATTGAGGAAGGAGCTGTAGTGCAATGCAGCATACTCAATGCTCAAGCAGGGCCAATATATATTGGAAAGGATTCGGAGGTTATGGAGGGATCACTTGTGCGCGGGCCATTTGCCCTTGGCGAACACTCTGCACTAAAGATGGGTGCTAAGATTTACGGCCCTACAACCATTGGTCCACACTCCAAAGTTGGCGGTGAAGTTAATAACTGCGTAATTTTTGGATACTCCAACAAGGCTCACGATGGTTTTATTGGCAACTCGGTAATAGGTGAGTGGTGTAACCTTGGGGCAGACACAAACACATCGAACCTAAAGAACAACTATGCCAGCGTTAAACTTTGGAACTACGTTAAAAGAGGGTTTGTAGACACTGGGTTGCAATTCTGTGGTCTAATTATGGGTGATCATAGCAAGTGCAGTATAAACACGATGTTTAACACGGGAACGGTAGTTGGTGTAAGTGCCAATATCTTTGGCGATGGATTCCCCCGGAATTTCATCCCCAGCTTCTCGTGGGGAGGCGCACAAGGTTTTACCACCTACAAAACCAGTAAAGCGTTCGAAACTGCTGAGATAGTTATGGGGCGAAGAGGGATTGAACTTTCGCAGGTTGATAAGGATATTCTTAGTCACATATTCGACCAAACGGCAGGCTTTAGACATTGAAAGACTATACTATAAATCAACATTAATTGCGGGTTCTAACTACTTAAACCCATTTCGCTTTGCGTATTTGCCAGATCGAAAAAATGGCATAGCGATTGCACAACTAACCAACTGCGATAGACCAGTGGACTTTCGCGCCATTTTGTCACAATATTATCTTTTTTTACAACTACCCATGAGCAAAAACTTTGAAGTTAAAATAGCCACACCCTTCCTATCCGATTCTTTTGATCAAGACTCAGAATTCATTCCTCTCTTTACCGAGGATAACGGGGATTTTGAGGTAAAGGATATGCCCAAAACCCTACCTATCCTAGCCCTGCGCAATACGGTGCTATTTCCTGGAGTTGTTCTTCCTATTACCGTTGGGCGGGAGAAATCCGTGAAGTTGGTAAAAAATCTCACTCAAAAAACCAAGTTTTTGGGAGCTATCTCGCAAATGGATCCAAAGATTGAAGATCCCGAGGTAAAAGATCTTTTCTCGCTGGGGACCATTGCGCGCGTGCTAAAGGTGCTCGAGATGCCCGATGGCAGCACCTCGGTTATTCTGCAAGGTTTACATCGATTTCAAGTCCTCGAGTACTTAGCCACAGAGCCATACTTTATGGCGTCGGTGCATGCCCTTACCGATGAGCCAACCGATGAGAAAGGCAAAGAGTTTGAGGCGCTTATTAGCTCCATCAAGGATTTTGCCATTAAAATCATCAACTTGTCGCCAAATATGCCGCAGGAGGCGGCATTTGCCATAAAGAATATTGATAACTACTACTTCCTCATCAATTTTATTTGCTCAAATATTGAGTTACCAGCACCCGACAAGCAGAAGTTGCTGGAGCAAAACGACCTGAAAAGTCGTAGTACACTCCTACTCGAACTTATTGGGCGCGAAATTCAGCTACTGGAGATTAAAAATGATATTCAGACAAAGGTTCGTACAGACATGAACCAGCAACAGCGCGAGTATTTCCTGCATCAGCAAATGAAAACCATTCAGGACGAGCTGGGTGGCAGCCCCAATGAGAAAGAAGTTGAGGAGATGCGAAAGCAGGCGGAGAGTAAGAAGTGGAGCCAAGAGGTAGATGATGTATTTAAGCGCGAGCTCAATAAGTTGAGCAATATGAACCCCATGGCACCCGACTACTCAATGCAGCTCAACTATGTACAGCTTATGCTGGATCTTCCATGGAATGAGTATACAGAGGATAATTTCGATTTGAAAAGAGCCCAGCAAGTGCTCGACAAGGATCACTTTGGCTTGGAACAGGTTAAAGAACGAATCCTTGAACATCTTGCCGTACTTAAGCTTAAGGGTGACATGAAGGCGCCAATCATCTGCCTTTACGGCCCTCCGGGCGTTGGAAAAACCTCCCTGGGTAAATCTATTGCCCACGCCCTCGACCGCAAGTACGCTCGTATTTCGCTGGGTGGCCTGCACGATGAGGCCGAAATAAGAGGACACCGGAAAACATATATTGGCGCTATGCCCGGCCGTATTATCCAAAACCTGAAAAAGGTTAAATCGTCGAATCCTGTTTTTATTCTCGATGAGATTGATAAGATTGGAAAAGATTTCCATGGCGACCCCGCATCGGCATTGCTAGAGGTGCTTGATCCGGAGCAAAACAACACATTTCACGACAATTACCTCGATGTGGATTTCGACCTTTCGAAGGTTCTCTTTATCACCACAGCCAACAATATCGCCAGCATCAATCCAGCGCTTAGGGATAGAATGGAGATGATTGAGATGAGCGGTTACATAATGGAGGAAAAGGTTGAGATTGCCAAAAGGCATCTAATTCCCGATCAGCTTGAGAACCATGGCATAACCAAAAAGCAGCTAACCATTCCCGCTAAAACACTGGAGGAGACAATTCATGGGTACACTCGCGAGAGTGGCGTTAGGGCGCTTAACCAGCAAATTGCCAAAATTGTTAGGTATGCAGCTAAAAGCGTCGCCTTTGGCGAGGAGTATAGCAAATCGATTGGGCTTAGCGATCTCAAGAAAGTTTTAGGTCAACCTAAATACTTAAAAGATTTATACCAAGGAAACGAGCTGGCAGGCGTAGCCACAGGCCTTGCTTGGACAAGCGTTGGAGGAGAAATTCTTTTCATTGAAACCAGCCTCAGCAAGGGGAAAGGCAAACTTACCATTACCGGCAACCTGGGTGATGTGATGAAGGAATCGGCTGTAATTGCCCTGCAGTACATTAAGGCGAACAGCAAAAAGTTAAACATAGCGCCTGAAATTTTCGACAACTGGGATATTCACATTCACGTTCCCGAAGGCGCAATTCCAAAGGATGGCCCCTCGGCAGGTATCACCATGATCACCTCAATTGCCTCGGCTTTTACGCAGCGAAAAATCCGTAATAGCATTGCCATGACCGGCGAGATTACCCTTCGTGGAAAGTTGCTGCCCGTGGGTGGTATTAAGGAGAAAATTCTTGCCGCTAAACGAGCAAGCATAAGTGAAATTGTGCTATCAAAAGAGAATCAAAAGGATGTGGCCGAAATCAAGGATATTTACATTGAGGGATTAACCTTTAAGTACTTCGACAATATTGGCGATGCACTCGATTACCTGCTGCTAAAGGAAAAGGTGAAAAATGCTATAGAACTCGAATTCGATACAAAAGTTGACCAAAAGCAGGTGTAACGCAATTTTGGCCTAAATGTTGAAAAAGATACTACCTTTGCTTCTATCACAAAATTGAATGTTAGTAATGGAAAAAATTGCGGTATTCCCTGGCACCTTCGACCCTTTTACCGTTGGCCACGAAGCAATAGTGAAACGAGCACTAAAACTCTTCGACAGGGTGATTGTTGCCGTTGGTAAAAACTTATCTAAAAAGAACCTCTTCACCATTGATCAAAGATTGGACATGGTAAGGGATGTATTTGCCAACGAACCACGAGTGCAAATTGAGAGCTACGAGGGGCTTACCGTTGATTTTTGCCAGAGCGTTGGTGCAAAATTCCTGCTTAGGGGACTAAGAACCTCTGCAGATTTTGAGTACGAACGTGCCATTGGCCAGGTGAACAAGGCCATGAAACCCGAAATTGAAACAGTATTCTTGCTCACCGCACCCGAGCATACACCAGTAAATTCAACCATCGTACGAGACATCCTGATAAATAAGGGCGACGCCACAATATTTTTACCCAGCTCTATCAACATAAACAAGTACCTTCCGCGTTAACTTGTAGTACCAAATTGGTTTTAATATGACAATTGCCCGAATTCTACCTCTAACCGCATCGGCTTTGCTTTTACTGGCGAACTCCCTGATTGCTCAGGTAACCATATCGGGGAAAGCCCCCAGCTACGCTGGGCAGGAGTTGGTTTTCAATCAGTATGCCGACCTAATTACCCAAACCGAAGAGGCTGTAGCTCGCTGCACGGTTGACAAGAAGGGTTATTTTCGATGTGAATTAAAGGTTGATGAGATAACTTACATTTTCAGCCATTTGGGCATATACAAGATTTATCTTTTTGTAGAACCCGGTAAGGAATACCAAATTGTGCTCCCAGCCTACGAGCCCAAATCGGAGGCTCAAAGGCTTAATCCTTTTTTTAGAGAGGTAGATTTGCATGTAGGCATTGCCAACATGAAGCCCAACGATTTAAACTACCTTATCAGCACCTTCGACTTGGCATTCAACGAACATTTCGATACCATTGTGAGGGATGCATACAACAAAACGCAAACTATTTCGCTCGATTCCCTTATACAACGACTCGAGAATATTTTCGCAAAACACAATCACCAGTTCTTTAGCGATTATCGCACTTACCGTTACGGGCTTTTAAATCAACTTGCCCTAATGCAGCAATCGCGCAGCATTTCGAACAACTACTTTTTGAATAAACCCATCCTGTACAATAACCCATCGTACATGGAGCTATTCAACCTACTTTACGACAAATATTTTCTGTTCTTTGCACGCTCTGAGTCGGGAAGCGCAGCGCTAAATCAGGTAACCAACCAGCGCAGCTATAGCCGCCTAAAAAGCACACTCGCTCAGGACCAAGTACTATCGAACGACTCGCTACTTGAGCTGGTTATTCTAAAAGGACTACACGATGGGTTTTTCGACGATCGGTTTTCGCGTGGAGCCCTGCTGGCCATTCTCGACTCGTTGTACAGCAAATCTACCAATGCGGAGCATCTGCTGATAGCGCAAAATATTCGTACCAAGGTAACGCGGCTTTTACCCGGCTTTGTTCCTTCTCCATTCGAGCTATACAACTCCAAGGGTGAACTCGTTTCGCTCAACAAATTCGAAGGGAAATATATCTACCTAAACTTTTGCACCACAACCAGCTACACTTGCTTACAGGATTTTTCGCTGCTCGAAAAATTATACGAAAAGCACAAGAATAGGCTTGAAATTGTGACCATTTCGGTGGACAATGATGCCAACGATATCAAACTTTTTCTTGATCAAACCAAGTACCAGTGGACTTTTCTCCACTACGGAAACAAACCCGATATTCTTAAGGATTTCGATATTAGGGCATACCCAACCTACTTTCTAATTGGTCCGGACAGAAGACTGGTAGCCTCACCAGCACCATCGCCAAAGGAGAATTTCGAGATTCAGTTTTTCAATATTCTGCGCTCGCGCCGTGAGCTTTAAGCAAATCCGGCTGTCCTAAAAACTTCTTTAATCGACTCGTAAGTAAGTCCTAAATATAGCTTCAGATCAACGGGCTTTACCCATACAGCATCAGTAATCCCTTCGTTTTGCTGAGGCTTCAGCTCTTCATCTCCACTATACGCCATTGAGTACCAGTATGAGCGTTTTAAGTATTGATTATCATTAAGTGCATAGGTATGATAGGTAGTAGTAAGCAAATTGCCAAGCTGCAGATGAGTAACACCGCACTCCTCCTCCACCTCGCGCACAGCAGCCTGTTCAAAGGTTTCGCCTTTATCAACCTTTCCCTTGGGCAAATCCCAGAAACCATTTCTGCGGATAAGCAGCAGCGAGCCCTCGCTGTTTGTAACCAAACCGCCGGCAGCATCAATAATCTTATATTGCGAAGTAAATTGATTTAAAAGATTTGGCAAGTCATCGCTAACAATGTACAACTCCTTTGTCCTTGAGGATTGAAAAAAAACGAGTATTTTTGTGAGTTCTTCTGCATTTGAGCACTCAACAAAAAGCCCATTTCGAGTTGCAGTCCTAGCGAAAGAACTATGCAATAGAGTAATTTTTTTAAACTCAAAATAAACTGAAATCTCTGATATCATGAATAATAGAATTATTTCAAAACTAATCGAAATTAACGCAATTAAATTGAATCCTGCAAACCCATTTACTTGGGCATCGGGATGGCATTCGCCCATTTACTGCGATAACCGCAGGGTACTCTCCTACCCCGACGCTCGTAAAGCGGTGTGTGAAGGATTTGTCGAAACAATTACAAAGCATTTTACCAATATTGATGTTATTGCAGGCGTAGCAACTGGAGCCATTGCGCATGGCGCATTAGTGGCTGAAGCATTGGGATTACCATTCGTTTACGTGCGCTCCGAGGCCAAAAAGCATGGACTGGAGAATTTGATTGAGGGCGATATTAAGGCAAATCAACGGGTTGTGGTGGTTGAGGATTTAGTATCCACAGGGCTTAGCAGCCTCAAAGCGGTGGATGCTCTGCGTAATGCCAACACCAATGTTTTGGGAATGGTGGCAATTTTCACCTATGGTTTTGATGTGGCAAAACAAAACTTCGACCAGCTTAACGTGCCCCTTTACACGTTGGCCAACTACCACGAGCTAATAGACTATGCGTTGAGCATAAACATGATCGACGATTCACAGCTGGATGTGCTTAAAAGCTGGCGGCAAAACCCTGGGGAATGGGGGAAATAAATGTAAAATGATAAAAGTAAAATGATAAACGCTTATTGGCGTTTGTGAAGGGAAAATCAATAAATCAGAAAAATCTTTAAATTACAGAAGATGACATCGGTTGAAAGCAAAATAGTTTCTATAAAGCGCCTCGACGAGGATATTTACAAGGTTCTTTCGAACTTTCAAAACTTTACGCCCATGGCCCAAGCGGCCAAGCTGGAGAGCTGGGAAGCCGGCGAAGACTGGTGTGAGTTCGATGCTCAGGGCATTAAAGGCGCTGGTTTAAAAATCATTGAAAAGGAGCCCAACAAAACCATAAAGTTTACTGGAAACGAACGAATACCCTTCGAGTTCAATATCTGGATTCAGCTAAAACA
The DNA here is from genome assembly GCA_964490015.1 of uncultured Rikenellaceae bacterium. GTDB lineage: Bacteria > Bacteroidota > Bacteroidia > Bacteroidales > Tenuifilaceae > Perlabentimonas. The sequence continues at coordinate 13,153 of CAZBBA010000064.1, read as the reverse complement.
GGTGGCACCCTACGACACTCGAATGCGCATAACGCTTAAGGCCAAACTTAACATGATGATGAAAATGATGGTTGGGTCTAAACTTCAGAAAGGGGTTGATAGTATTGCCGAACAGCTGGCAGCCGCGTTTAATGGGCAGGTATAGCTAAAGGCAAAAACAAACCTCCTTAAAGGCAAACTCCCGTTGAGTTCCCTCGGGAGTTTCAAGTACAAGTTCGCCCGAGTCCCTAACGCCAAAAATACGCGCCATAAAATTCTCGCCGTGCGACGTGTACTGGCTGTAACCCTGGTTTCGGAAAAGGCGGTTAAAATACTCGGCATTTATCGCGTGGCTCTCTCCTCGCTTTAATTGCTCATATCGAACCTCAAAGGCCTTGCAGATATTTGCTAACAAAAAATCATTGTTAAACTCTTGACCTGTCTTATTCAGCAAGGACGTGGGATTGGGCAAATCCTCGGAAAAGTATCGCTGATTCACATTTAAGCCTATGCCAACAATTGTTGTATCGAGGTACTCCGAACTAAAGCTATTCTCAATCAGTATACCTGCAATTTTATCGTTGCCCGTGTAAATATCATTTGGCCACTTTATGGTTACATGGGGAATAACCTGAGAAACTGTATCGCAAACGGCCAATGCTGCAACTTTTGATATAAGGAACTGCCGTTGTACCTTTAAAAAAGTGGGTTTTAGGATAATGCTGAACAGTAAATTCTCTCCAGGCTTACTCTCCCATGAATTACCACGCTGACCGCGTCCCTGGGTTTGATGCTGTGCAACCACAACTGTACCATGAACCGATTCTAATTTTAGAAGTTTACCTGCATAATCGTTGGTCGATGTTACCTCGCCCAACCTAATAACCTCGCCTCCAATCGCTTTACTCAATGCCATTTGAATAGTTAACTTGCTGCAAAGTTAGAAATAAAATCGGTGAACAAAAAAATTATCATATATCAATACGTAAATACACAAACAATTAAATTATGTTGCACATCAGAGTTTATAATCACTTGTAAAAAAAGCTAATGCAAAGCATTGACTTTGGTATTACATTAAAAAAGGCTAACTTTGTCGATCAACTATAACACAGAATTTACGATATTATAATGGGTAAACGAAACAAAGAAAACACCGACCAACTTCACAGCTGCATAATTGAAGCGATAAAAGAAAAAAAGGGTAATAATATTATTAGCCTTGATCTGGGAAAACTCCCCAATGCCATATGTCAATACTTTATAATTTGCCATGCCGACTCTACCACCCAAGTGGCTGCAATTGCCGAAAACATTGAGGATAAAACCCAGATTGAACTTCAACAGAAAGTATGGCAAAAAGGCGGTTACGATAATAGCATTTGGGTTGTACTCGATTATGTTGACGTGGTAGTTCACATTTTTCAAACTGAGTGGCGCCAGTTTTACAAACTGGAGGATCTCTGGGCCGATGGTAAAAAAACTGTTTACGAGTAAAATTTGACCATTTATTCACATATCTTATGTAAACAATACGCTACTATTAGCGTTTAACACATCTGACGTTAAAGTATAACATTCTATATGGAAGACAACAACAAAAATTCCCAGCAAGGGAATCAGCAAGACGATAAAAAGGCAAATCCAACCCCTCCTAAAGGGAATAACCAAATGAACATTGGGGGTAAAAAATTTAATGTATACTGGATTTACATCATCATAATCCTAGGTATACTAGGATTAAATTTCTTTTACGGAAGTAAGACTCCCGTTGAGACTACCTGGAATGAGGTTCAGTTTAAAATGCTCCAGGAGGGCGATATTGACAAACTTGTGGTGGTGCGCAATTTGGGGAAAGTTGAAGTATACCTCAATACCCGTAGCCTCAGCAAGTACACGGGCAAACTTGGCGAGGATGCCAAAAATGTTAACCCGGCCGGCCCCCACTTCATTTTCACTATCGGGTCGATTGACACTTTTGCCCGCCAACTCGATGAGGCCCAAACCGACATACCCAACGCAGAACGAATCTCGCCTGTGTACGAGGATCGACCCAACTATTTTGGTGAAGCGCTTACCTGGCTTCTGCCCATAATTATTTTGGTTGGAGTATGGCTCTTCATTTTCCGCCGAATGAGCCAAGGCGCTGGCGGTGGTGGACCAGGTAATATATTCAACGTGGGCAAATCGAAGGCACAGCTTTTCGACAAGGAATCGACCATAAAAATCGATTTTAAGGATGTTGCAGGTTTAGAAGAGGCCAAGGTGGAGATTATGGAGATTGTTGACTTCCTTAAAAATCCAAAGAAATACACTGATTTGGGTGGAAAAATTCCTAAGGGAGTATTGCTGGTAGGACCTCCAGGAACAGGAAAAACTCTTCTGGCCAAGGCTGTTGCAGGCGAAGCCAACGTACCTTTCTTCAGCATGTCGGGCTCCGATTTTGTGGAGATGTTTGTGGGCGTTGGGGCATCGCGTGTGCGCGATCTGTTTAAGCAAGCCAAGGAGAAAGCGCCCTGCATTGTTTTTATCGATGAGATTGATGCTATTGGCCGCGCCCGGGGCAAAAACGCTAACTTCACTTCGAACGATGAGCGAGAAAACACGCTAAACCAGCTGCTAACCGAAATGGATGGTTTTGGATCGAACCAAGGGGTAATAATCCTTGCAGCCACAAACCGTGCCGATATTCTTGACCGCGCCCTAATGCGCGCCGGACGATTCGACCGACAAATCCACGTTGAGTTGCCCGACTACAAGGAGCGTCAGGATATCTTTAAGGTGCACCTAAAGCCCCTCAAACTTGAGGAGAATTTCAACATCGATTTTCTGGCTAAGCAAACCCCGGGTTTTTCGGGAGCCGATATTGCCAACGTATGCAACGAGGCAGCACTAATTGCAGCGCGCAAAAGTAAGCCATTTGTTGAGAAACAGGATTTCCTCGATGCCATCGACCGGATTATTGGTGGCCTTGAGAAGAAAAATAAGATAATATCGTTGGACGAGAAGCGAGCCATTGCCTTTCACGAGTCGGGACATGCTACGGTTAGCTGGTTGCTTGAGCATGCCAATCCGCTGCTGAAAGTTACCATAATCCCCCGTGGAAAAGCGCTTGGTGCCGCTTGGTATTTACCAGAAGAGCGCCAGCTTACCACTACCGAACAGTTGCTTGATGAGATGAGTTCTGCTCTAGGTGGAAGGGCTGCAGAGGAACTAATATTTGGACAAATATCTACGGGTGCTCTCAACGACCTAGAAAAGGTAACCAAGCAGGCATACGCCATGGTAGCCTACTTTGGGATGAGCAAGGGTATTAAGAACATAAGTTTTTACGACTCGTCGGGACAAAGCGAGTACGCTTTCAGCAAACCATACAGTGAAAAAACGGCCGAGCTAATAGACAAAGAGGTTAAATCCATTGTAGACGAGGCCTACCAAAGGGCAAAAAATGTTCTAATTGAGAATAAGGAAGGGCTAACGAAACTTGCAAATCTTCTGCTTGAGCGCGAGGTAATTTTTAGCGAGGATCTTGAAACCATCTTCGGGCCTCGCAAATCGCACACCCGATCGGAAGAGCTTGTGAAGGACATGAAAGAGGAGGAGCGCAAGCAAGAAGATGAAGATACAGTAAAAGCGTAAACTAAACAACCAACAACCAAAACCTATGGACGACCAGAATTGGATTCCCGTTTTTTCAACAACAATTCCGTTTCAGGCCGAAATTGTTAAGCAAATGCTTAACAGCAATGGGGTTGAAGCCGTAGTGCTAAACAAGCAGGATTCGTCGTACCCCACTATTGGCGAAGCCCAGGTGTTTGTTCTTGCAACAGAGGAATCGACTGCCAAAAAGTTAATTGAAGAGATTGTATTTTGAGTTCATTTCTTAAACGAACCATCAGCGGAGCCCTATTCGTTATCCTAATCGTTGGGGCAATAATTCTTGGAAGGCATAGTTTTGCGCTGGTTTTCCTTGGATTAATGTTATTCTCGTTGCTCGAGTTTTACAAGTTAACCTTTAAAGCCCGAGTAAAACCTCAGTACTTGTATGGGCTTGTGCTGGGTGCAATCATCTTTATAATTAACTACCTATTTGCAATAGGTAAAATTGGGCATTACATATTCCTTGGAATTATACCATTGGTAATTAGTGTTTTTATCATCGAGATGTATAGAAACCACCAAAAACCAATGCACAATATTGCATTTACTATCTTGGGCTTAATTTATGTGGCGCTTCCATTCTCACTACTCAACTACTTTGCGCTGAGCTACTCGTCGTACCGAATTGGTTTTCAAACCCAAATTTTACTTGGGTACTTTATACTGCTTTGGGCTAACGACACAGGTGCATACGCGGTTGGGCTAAGCGTTGGGCGCAATAAGTTATTCCCAAGAGTCTCACCCAATAAATCGTGGGAAGGTTTGTTTGGTGGCATATTTACAACCCTGTTGGCGGCCTGGTTGCTATCGCTATTTTTTACCAATGTTTCACTCTTTAACTGGATAGTTGTTGGATTAATAACATCCTCGATGGGTGTTTTTGGCGATTTGGTGGAATCGATGTTTAAGCGGAGTATTGGCGTAAAGGACTCTGGCAAGTTTCTTCCAGGACATGGGGGTATTTTAGACCGGTTCGATTGCATGCTGCTTTCGGCGCCGGTTGTTTTTGTTTATTTGGAAATAATGATGATAATCTAGAATTGCACACAGGGTGAACATGCGCTTTAGATATATTCAGGGAGAGTGAAAAATTCAAAATATTAAAAACAAGTTGTTCGATGAGAATTCATAGGGAGGGAGTTAAAATTCTGATTACAACCTTTTTTATCCTACTTACCTTAATTGTGCTCGGTTGGGTATTGTTAGGAGTGGTTGGTGTTGTGCTGCTTGCATTGTCCATTCCATTCTACATTTTCGTTTTAAGGTTCTTCAGAGTACCAAATCGTCCTGTAAACCAAAACCCAAATGCTGTGCTTTCGCCATGTGATGGGAAGGTTGTTGTGATTGAAGAGGTTGAAGAAACCGAATTTTTTAACACCCGGTGCCTACAGGTATCAATTTTTATGTCGGTTTGGAACGTTCATATTAACTGGTATCCCATAGCCGGAAATGTGCTATACCAAAAATATCACCCCGGGGAGTTCCTTTTGGCCTGGGAGCCTAAATCATCGACCCTTAACGAGCGAACAACCGTTGTAGTTGAGCACTCAACCGGCACTAAGGTGCTCTTTAGGCAAATTGCAGGGTATCTGGCCCGGCGAATTATTTGCTACGCCAAAAGGGGTGATAAGGCAGACCAAGGACAGGAGATGGGATTCATTAAGTTTGGATCAAGAGTCGATCTTTTCCTACCTCTCGACTCAACCATAAAGGTTCAACTTAACCAGAAGGTAGTGGGTCGCCAAACTGAAATCGCCATCCTACCAAATTCATAGCGAGGGGTTCCGTCTAAGCCATCATTTTCGTCAATTAAAAATCAACGAACTAGTATGCGGTACACCATTTTTTTGTGCATAGCTATAGCATTAACACTGACAATCAGTAGTAGGAGCCTCTTCGCCCAAACAGAAGTAGATGAAAGGGCATCAATCAGATTCGACAAAGGCTTGGGATTCCATGCACCCGACACCACGTTTGGGCTTAACCTACGGTTTAGAATGCAAAACAGGGTTGGTTTAACCACATTTTCAGAAACTGATCTAGGGATTGACGAGGTGGATGCACGCATCCGCAGGCTTAGGCTTAGGCTCGATGGCTATACCAAGAATCAGATTTTAACCTACTACCTTCAACTTTCATTTTCGCGGGGCGATCAGGACTGGGACAACTCAGGTGTTCCCAACATCATTCGCGATGCTATGATTTACTACAACATCAACCCCGGTTTTTATATTGGTTTTGGTCAGGGCAAGCTGCCGGGGAACAGACAACGCATAATCTCCTCGGGCGAGCAGCAGTTCACCGACAGATCAATTGTAAACGGGACCTTTAATATTGATCGTGATTTTGGCCTAATGGCCTACTACTCCAAAAGCCTTGGGGGGCTGCATGTAAATCTAAAAGGCGCCATCTCGAGCGGCGAAGGCCGCAATGCGCTGGCCTCAGATAATGGACTAGCCTATACTGGCCGAATTGAGCTACTACCTTTTGGCAAGTTTAAGGATAATGGCGATTTCTCAGAGGGTGATCAAAGTTTTGAACTTACCCCCAAACTTTCATTTGCAGGCGGTTTTAGTTTTAACCACAAAGCCCAGAGAGCCGCAGGTCAACGTGGCAAATATTTACATCAGCAAAGGGATATTAAAACCTGGTACATTGATGCTGTTTTCAAGTACCGGGGATGGGCCGTTTACACCGAGTACATGAACCGCATAGCCAACAATCCTATAACATATATTAACGATGCTCTGGAAAACCCCATAAACATTTACACAGGGCATGGTTTTTTGGCACAGGCCAGCTACTACTTTAAGAACAAGTTTGAACTTGGCGTTCGTTACTCATTTATCTCCCCAAACAGCCAAGTATCAATGGTTGAACAGCGAACCGATGAGTACACCCTTGGGCTTACAAAATACCTTTACAAACACAGGGTAAAGTTGCAAAGCAACATAATTTACCAGCAAAAAGGATATATCCTGCCCGAAATGGCCACGAAGGATCGTTGGATAATTCATTTCCAGATTGAGCTAGGTATTTAAAACCTAGCGTTAGTTAGATGTAACTTTCCCACCGGTAAAAGTGAATTTTGCTAGCCGGTTACGCTTATCGAAGTAAAAATTAAAAGTTCGATCTAACTGAGAATCCTTAACGACAACTGTATCCCTTCTGTTATCGGGTAGATCAACGAATGATTTGTAAAAAACTTCGCGACTCATCCCCTGGCGGATACCATTGGCAAGCTCAATCTCCGAGTTTTTCACAATTCCCCCAAGCACAAACTCCTGGTTAAAGCGGGTTTTGTACACGCTAATCTTCGACTTTTTGTAGTTAAAGTTGTAGATTGTATCAGGCCGATGATTCTCACGCGGACTTCGTTTGATTAACTTCTGAATCTTTGTTTTGTAGGGCATCTTCTGTTTGAAATTATTGATGCTCTCGTTGTAGCCAAATGGTTTTTCAAGAAATTCGCTCACCGACAACGGCTTAACATCTACCTGAGTAAATTTCGTGAATACTGAGCACGATACAACACCAACTATCATTATCAGTAGCATTTCCCTTTTCATATCTTTCGGAATTAGTTAAAGCAATGTTACAAAAAAACTTGCAAGGGAATTGTGCAGTATGTAAAAAAACGTTGATTGCTCTAAGGATTTTATTGCGATTATTTTCCCTATTTTTGAACCAAAACACCATTTAAAAATCTATATAACATATCGAAAACCAAATAAATGGCTAAAGATTTCAATCGAAAGAAGGATGAAATACCCGCCGATAATAATACATCAATGGATCGAAGGGACTTCATCAAGCTAAGCATCCTGCTGGGTGGAGGGGTTTTCCTGTCGGGTGGACTGCTAGGCTGCATAGGTAACCTTACAGATGGCAGCGCAGAGATAATTGAGAAGAAGGGTGACACCATGATAATTAGGGCAGGATGCCCGGGGCACAACTGCGGTGGCCGATGCATACTAAAATTCCACGTTAAGGATGGTGTTGTGACCCGTATTGAAACCGACGATCGCCCTGGCGATACGCTTGAGGATCCGCAGCTAAGGGCTTGCATACGTGGCAGGTCGTACCGGCGTAGGCAGTATCATCCCGACCGGCTGAAATACCCACTAAAAAGGGTTGGCGAGCGTGGATCGGGTGAGTTCGAGAGAATATCATGGGATGAAGCACTTGACTTGCTGGCATTGGAGATTAAGCGGGTTAAGGAAAAATACGGCAACTCCGCAATACTTGTCCCATACGGAACAGGCAGCTACAACCAGATAAATGGCAGGCAAACTGCCGCCCGGCTTATCAACTTGCTGGGCGGATCGTTAGGCTTTTACAATAGCTACAGCTGGGCCTGTATTTCGAAGGCCACTCCATATGTGTATGGCACATCGGTAACTGGCAATCAGCGGCAGGATTGGGTAAATAGCAAGTTCATTATTATGTGGGGATGGAACCCCGCCGAGATGCGCGATGGCACTAACAGCGAGTTCTTTATCAAAAAGGCGCGCGAAAGGGGTGCTAGGGTTGTGTGTATCGATCCGCGTATGAGCATGAGCGCCGTGGCTCTGGCCGATGAGTGGATTCCCATTCGTCCGGGTACCGATGTGGCCATGATGAGCGCTATGGCTTACACCATTATAACCGAATATCTTCACGATAAAGATTTCATAAAACGTTGCTGCGTAGGTTTCGATAAAACCCAGATGCCCAAGGGTTTCGAAAACGAGGAGAGCTACTCAGATTACATACTAGGAACACACGATGGTACTCCCAAAACGCCCGAGTGGGCCGAGAAGATTTGTAGCGTTTCGGCCGAAACCATAAGGCGCATTGCCCGCGAATACGCCACAAGCAAGCCCTCGGTGCTTTACCAAGGATACGGGATGCAACGCAGGGCATACGGCGAGCAGGTGGTTATTGCGGGTTGCTGCCTACCAGCCATAACTGGCAATGTGGGCATCCCCGGCGGCTGGGCAGGCGGCATTGCCCTTCAGGCCGACGATGGGGGCCCATTCTGGAACGTTTTCCCAACGGGTCGAAATCCGGTAAAGGCAACCATACCCGTTTTCCTTTGGACTGAGGCCATTCTGCGTGGCAAGGAGATGGATTCGGAGGATGGCGTTCGTGGTGTTGAGAAGCTGGATAATAACCTAAAGCTTATCTGGTGTGTTGCCTCCAATATCCTTATAAATCAGCATGCCGACACCAACCGCTCGGCCAAAATATTGAAAGACGAAAGCCTTGTGGAGTTCATTGCGGTACAAGATCAGTTTATGACCCCATCGGCAAAGTATGCCGATTTGGTGCTACCCGTTTGTACCCAAATGGAAACCTGGGGTTTACAAGATGGTTGGAAGTACGGCGACGAGGTAATCATAATGCCCCAGCTGGCCAAACCGCCCCACGAGACGAAAAGCGATTACCAAATTTGCGCCGAGTTGGCAGAACGTTTTGGTGTAAGAGAAGAATTTACGCAGAACCGCAGCGAGCGGGAATGGATTGAGTGGGCCGTGGAACGATACAGAAACACCCGCTTCCCTGACATTCCCAGTTTGGATAAGATGGAAAAGGACAACTGGGGTGGATACACCAAAGCGGTTGATAAACCAGCCATAGCATTCAGGGGGTTTAGGGCAAATCCAGAGAAGAATCCGTTGCGAACGCCTAGCGGAAAAATCGAACTCTTCTCAAAAACCCTTTTCGATATGGGTAAGCCCGACACCATACCTGCCGTTCCCAAGTACATACAGGAATGGGAAAGCCCCTTTGGCGAGGAGGCCAAAAGGTTCCCGCTGCAAGCGGTGGGACATCATTATATGTCTCGTGTGCACTCTACACACGATGGGGTTGACTGGCTTGAGGAGGCATTCCCTCAGCGAGTATTCATCAACCCCATTGATGCAAAAAAACGTGGCATTAAGGATGGAGATGAGATTTTGATTTACAACGACAGAGGAAAAATAGCCATGCCGTGCCGCATTACACCCAAGATTATGCCCGGCGTAATTGATATTCCGCAAGGAGCTTGGTGGAAGCCCGATAAGAATGGGATTGACCGCAGGGGGAATGTAAACGTGCTAACCTCGCACCGCTGGACACCCCTTGCCTACGGCAATGCGCAGCACACCATTATGGTGGAGGTTGAGAGGGTGTAAGGGTTATTATAAATTTGACTAAAGCCATTATTATCAGTCTTGCTAAACCCACGGGCTCAAGCCCGTAGTAATTGACTGATAATCTTTACATAGGCTACTGTTAATAATAAATCTATACCTTTTTAAATTTTGATAAGGCAATAATTCTGAAAACCAAATAGGTTAAACGCATTTTCAATTTCCACGGGCTTTAGCCCGTGGAATTTAAAAAATCAACTATTGGCTTTAGCCAAACTAAAAAACTAAAGAATATGCCCTACATAAAAGTATTCATCCACTATGTATGGACCACAAAGGGCAGACAACCCTTTCTAAGTACAAAGGATATTAGAGAAACAGTATGGATGCACATAAAAGAAAATGCCAAGCATAAGGGCATATAAATAGATACAATAGGCGGTTATTCCGAACACTGCCATTGCCTCATATCCTTAGGTTCAGGACAAACAATTGAAAAAATTGCTCAGTTGATTAAAGGGGAATCATCATTTTGGATTAATAAGCAATCTTTTATTCAAAGTAAGTTTGTATGGCAGGATGAGTATTTTGCTGTTTCTGTGTCAGGTAATGGGGTGGATAATGTCAGAAAATATATTTTAGGGCAAGAGGAGCATCACAAATTAGTTAGTTTTGCAGACGAGTATAACGATTTTATTGAGAAATATGGTTTTAAAGATTTTAAAGATTAATTATTTGGCTAAAGCCATTTCTTAGCCTTGTTTAATCCACGGGCTAAAGCCCGTGGTAATTATTTGTTGGCAATAAAAGTTTAACTATGCATTTCCGGGCTAGTCTTTTGCAATTAAACTGAAGCTCTGATAATTATTCATTTTAACCGATTTAACCATTTAATTGTGGACGTTTACTAAACTGATTAATTTTTGAAATTTTAATTTTGCAAATATTCTTTTAATTACCACGGGCTAAAGCCCGTGGATTAAAAAAAATGAGAACATTGGGCTTTAATCCAATAAGGGCACTGTTGAGTTTTGCTAAAGCCATTTTTTGTGATAAATTTCTCCCACTGGCTAAAGCCCGTGGTGATTGAAATTAAAGATATTGAGTAAAACGTAAACAGACTCTTAATAACCAACTTGAGTTTAATACCATGGCAAAACAATGGGCTTTTTATTTCGACTCGTCGCAGTGCTCGGGCTGCAAAACCTGCCAGATAGCCTGTAAGGACAAGCAGGATCATCCTGTGGGATTGCGCTGGCGCAATGTTTATGAGGTGGCTGGTGGACATTGGGAATCAAAGGGTGATAGTAACTGGGAGTCGGGCATCGAATCGTACAACATATCCATGTCGTGCAACCATTGCGAGGATCCAATCTGCATGAAGAATTGCCCCAATGGGGCGATATTTAAGAACGAGGTGGGCATTGTGCTTATTGATGCCGACCGCTGTATGGGCTGTAAGTATTGCCAGTGGGCTTGCCCCTACGGAGCTCTACATCTAAATAAGCAAACCGGCAAGATGACCAAGTGCGACCTATGCATCGACTACCTAGCCGAAGGCAAACAGCCGTCGTGTGTTGCAGCATGCCCTATGCGGTTGCTAAAGGTTGGCGAACTGAGTGAATTAAGAAACGAGTTTGACGATTGGGAAAATATATACCCACTGCCAGGCAAACATATTACCAAGCCATCGCTGGTGATAAAAGCAAAAGAAGCGGCAAAAAGAGAGATGAACTGGAAAATCATAAATAAGGAGGAGGTACGAGATGCATAGCTCAGAATGGTCGCTACTATTTTTTACGCTAATTGGGCAATTCTCGGCGGGGCTAACAACAGCTTTGCTGGTATACACAATTATTACTCCTAGGCGTAATGATAATGCTCATACATCCTTGTTAAAAGTTGGACTACTTGTAGCCACTGGAGCCATAGGCATTGCGTTAATCATCTCGTTCCTGCATCTATCGGCGCCGTCATCATCGGTATTTGCGCTTACCAACCTGAAATCGTCGTGGCTTAGCCGCGAGATATTAATGGTGTCGGCTTACGCCGCATCGGTTTTCGGAACCACAGTGTACTGGGTGTACTACAAGGAAAAGAAACGTTTGACGATTCCACTACTTGCCATTTCAAGTATGATGGGCTTGGCTATGGTACTCACCATGGCAAAGCTATACATGATTGAGACCATACCAGTTTGGAACACATCAGGTACACTGATAGCCTTTTGCATCAACACTATATTACTAGGCTCTTCGTTTGCATTGGTCTTGCTCTACCATTGCCACAAGGGCAATTTCGAGAGGAACATAGAAAAAGTTTTCGTGTTTGTTATAATAGCTATCCTTGCAGTAAAATTCACTTCTGGACTGGTTGGCTGGGACACAACAACCAACGAAAACATAGCTTTTGCAGAAGGGACGTATCATCCCATTTGGGATGCCCTATCATGGGCCTGGCTGCTTGGGCTAGGTATGCTTATCCGACGGGTATTCCCAAATCCACGCGACACCGATACCGGCATTCGCCTTTACGTACTTGCATTTATCTTTTTTGCATTGGCTGAGTTTGCGGCACGGGTGATCTTTTACTCATCGTTTTACCGTATTGGGTTGTAGGAATTTATACATTACCCACTTGGCTAAGCTGATCATTAGGGTTTTGCCATACTTACAAGGCTATTCTGATTGAAAGATAAAAAGAGGATCCTTTTGACGGAACCGAATCAACCCACAGCTTACCACCTATCAGTTCAGTATACGATCTGGCAATAAATAGGCCGACGCCACTTCCTCCAAACTTACGAGTACTGGCCTCATCTAGCTGTTTAAATGGCTCAAAAATCTTTTCAACGTCATCCTTGTCAATACCTATTCCCGTATCGGTAACTCGAACAACAAGCTCGCCATCACCCTCCGATATCTCGGAGTTACTTAGAATATCTATTGTTACTGAACCTTTAGAGGTAAACTTAATTGCATTATCAATAATAACCTTTAGAATATGCTGAACTTTCTGCTCATCACTTCTAACAGTTACTTCATCAGCATCAATTAGTTGTAGAACCAAGTTTTTTTTAGCAGCAATTGGTTCGAAATCTGTTACAAGCCTTTTTAGTAACGACTTAAGATTAAAAGACGAATAATTTACAACTATCTGATTGGTTAAAATCAATGCGCTCTCTAAAATATTGTGTATTGTATTGAGTAATTCATATCCGCTTTGAATCACCAAATCGGAGTATGTAGAGACCTTCCCTTCTGATGGCAAATTCTGCTTAATAAGGCCTGAAAAACCGATGATGCTATTTAGGGGTGTGCGTACTTCATGTGATATATTCTGAAGAAATATATTTTTTACTCTATTGGCCTCCTTCTCCCTCCTCACGGCATCTT
>CAZBBA010000063.1:0-25100 GCA_964490015.1 uncultured Rikenellaceae bacterium | reverse complement strand
AACCCCATTTATCAACACCCTTGGATTTAGGCTTAGCGGCACTATCTCGTTGGTTCTGGTATCAACAACCCTACCCTTAACCAAAGCATAGGGTATTGAGGAGAAGTATAGGTTTAGCTTGGCCTCCGAATACTCTCTAACCCCTCTCAAATCAACATCAGCAGATAATCCGTTCCAATTGGCCATTAATGGCTGTAGTGTGTAAAGTTGTCCTAGGGGTAACAACACCTCGAACGAAGCCGATGGCTTGCTGATTTCGAGGCCTGTAAATTCCTTCCCATTTACAAGGATGCTGTAATCGGTGTCATCGAGCATTAACTTTTGATCGGCCTGATTAAGGATTAAACCCGAAAGTTTTAGGTACGGTCGTTCCTCAAAAATCTTTACCCTAAAAATATCGGCTTTGCCCATCGAGTTGGTGGTTGAGCTGTAGTAAGCCCAACTTTCCTTGGCGTTCATCTTAAAGTACGAGTCCCAGTTTGGGGTGTTTATGGTATCGGTTACAGGCTGGGGCATTTGCCACTCCTTAAAATCCTTGTCGGCCCTATCGGCGTAATGGATATTCTGGTTTGCCCTACGTCCTCCATAATCGGCTGAGAAGTAAAGGCGATTCTTGTCGGCGCTAAGAAAAGGTGCCTCAATTGAGCGAGGATCCATTGAATTACCTGGGCCATTGCCGGCAAAACGAGGACGGGAATACACACCATCCTTTTTCCTTTTCGAAACGTAAAGCGATAATTTTTTGCTATTAGGATGAGTAGAAAAAGTCATAAATAGCAGCTCGCGATCGGGGGTCATATAAGCCGTTACAGCCTTGCCCTTATTCATTTTTGAAAACCGTTTAACAGAAATTGCCTGCGGTTTACTCCATTTGCCATCGCCAAGATTTTGAACTATGGAAAAACCCCGCTTAACCCATTGTTTCCCCGATCGGTTAAACCTACCAAGAATAAGATACGAAACGCCATCGTCCATCGCCGACAGGATGGCATTATACTGGCCAATGTTAACAGTTTCGGGCAATCGCTGAGCCTTTGTCCATGTCCCATCATCGCGCAGGGTAGAAAACCAGATATCCTGGCTATCGCTTGAACCAAATCTATTCTCGGGATGATTGATCCTGTTAAAAAAGAGAGTTTTTCCATCCCACGAGATTACTGGATTTACTTCAGAGTACTCCGAGTTCACGTTCTTTCCTAGATTCACGGGCATAAATGAGGTTTGCGCCTGTCCTACAACAAAGGCAAAGAGAAAACATGAAACTAAGGTGTAATTCAATAGAAATCTTTTCATAACATATAGTATCTCTGATTAATACAAACATTCAACTACATATGCGGAAGACCTTGGGCGGGTTTTACTCGTCCAAAAACCAAATTTATCCCAAAGCGGAAGTTCAGATTTGTGAAGGTGAAGGGGTCGACCAAAGGAGAGTAAATATTATCAGCAAGCAAGTAGATTTGCACTGGACCGGGTTTCATTAAAAGCCCAAACCCGACATTGGTTACAGTACGTTGATTCATCGATGCAGAAAGGGCTATATTGAAAAAACGCCCCATCCCCTGTGTAATTCCAACGGTAAAGGCAGGATAAAATCTTCGATTTACAACTCCATAAAAACTTGCACCCACTGTGGTTCTGCGAGCCAGCTGATAGTTTGCCGACAGGTAAAACTTTGGAGAAAGCCATGTTCGGTAGCTTTCGGCAAATGTTTCGACGGTTGTAAAGTTACTGAGAAACTGGTCGATTATGGTATCGGGGCTAAACTGATCGCCTGCAAGCACAGCGCCAAGGGCATCAACCCCCTTAAACTCGGCATTACCCTCAACACTGAATGCTTTGGTGCTATCGCTCCAGGTGATAAAGCCCAAATCGCTAAACGCGAACGAAAAGGTTGTTCTGGCATCGAGCTTATACGATACTCCCCCGCTAAGGGCAACGCCAGGATTGCGAAACCGGGTAAAGTAATTGGCTGTGTAATTTGATTTCATGAACTCCTTGAATTCGGCATAACTTCCAACACTGAAATCATCAAACCCGCCAAACTGTTCAAAATTTACATTCATCAGCGAATCACCGGGAATTCCCGAAGTTTTAAGTTTGGCCTTCGATTCAATGCTAAGCGAATACATATCGTCCTCAACAGAAACACCCAGTTTTTCAGGATTCAGGTACACATTTGTTAAACCATGCAGTATGCTAAATCTTCCGCCAAACACCCATTTCCCACGCTCAGTTGCCGCCCCAAAGGTGTGCTCTCTGTATATTGATGCGTTTAACCCCAATGGACTTAAGTCCAGCACATCGTTTCTATACTGCTCAGTGCCCTCGAGAAAAAGGCTAAGGATTGATTTGGGGTAGTAGAAAGCCAACTCATGATTCTGGCGTACACCATACCAAAAATCCCAATTACGGATTCGCATTTTTAGGTGAAACAGATCCAGGCTACCGTTTGCGAAAAGCATATTCTGATTTCGCAGCTGCTTATCGAGGTTTGCAGGTGAAATGGACAAGGTGGTGTCGTTTACAATTTTCAAAAAGGCGTTGGGCACAAATCCATTGTGTATCACCTGAAACTGGATAGATGAGAGTACCGGTAACCCGATGCTTACACTATGCTCCGAACGTACCGCAGGGTTAAGGTAAGTGCTCTGAAACACATTGTTCATGAATGGCAGCGTTAGCTCCGACTGCGCAACCGCATACATCGATACGGAAAGTGCGACTACTAATATGGCTATTCTTTTCACAACTATTATGTTCTAATTGTTATCGAATTGGGTTTCCGAATTGCTAAATATCGGGATCAATCATAATGTCAACCTTTAGCGAAAGTTGTACCTCCAGCTCCTGGGAGGTTTTAAAAACCACCTCCCTGTTTTCAGGTGTTCCTGTATCTAAATGAAGCACGAGCTGGAGTTTTCCTGCTTTGGAAATCTTCTCATACTTGTCCTTCGATATGGCAATGGTTGTCTTTTTCTCTTTTGGTTGGGCAACATTTCCTTGCGCATCAACTGCTGGGCTCTCAATAATATTCTCCACCATCACTTTGTTGAATAGCGAATCGACAACAACACCACCATCAATAAACACGGCCTGCAAGCCAAATGTTAGTGGTATCCCATTGACTGTTTTCATCAATAGCTCAATGTTGTAATCGAAATCTTTTATCTCGGGCAGGTCATCGAGATTTGGCCACGACATATCGTAAAGATCGTAGCTAAACTTAAGCCCCTCAATGCTACCTTCAAGGGGAACTTCGATATTAAGGTTCAAATCAAATGAACTCGTGTCGTTCACAAAGAAGCTATGGGGGTCGGCTGGCATAACCTGCGCTTTGCCCATGAAAAATTTGCCATTCAAGGCCATACTACTGGGTGTAAAGGGCAAAACATCATCCACATTAGAGTTCTCACCGCTCAGCACATAGGTTCCTACATCATAGGGCTTTTCCAGAGTTGCATAGGGCAGATAGTTCATTTTACCAGCTCCAATTAAGAACGTATTGGCCTCGGGTGTACCCTCGTTCTGTAGTGAAAGAGTCTCGTTCTTGTTGTTCTTAAACTCAATTCCTGTAACCTCTAGCGCCGTGGGAACGCCAAAGGAGGTTCCAATATTAAACGCAATAGTGGGGTTGCTTAAACGAATGTTCCCATCGATAATGGAGCTAAAGGCATCGAGGCTCATCTCCTGCGAGGGTATGTCCATCTCGAAGTTTATCAGCCCGGTAACCCGTTCGAATTCAACATCTGAAATGGCAATGCGGGTAACAAACTGTCCTGATGCATTACCCGTTGAGCTAACCTCCAGAGCATAGGAAAATGTGTTGTACTTAATCCCACCGCCGCTATCTGTTTCGTCCACAAAAAGATTAAGGGTAGCACCAGCAAGCGAAAATATTTCGGATGAGTTAAAGGCATCTATATTCCAAGTGGGCGAAATAATAACGCCCTCGGGGTGTTCATTGTTAACCAGCGAGGGGATAATAAGTCGGAACACCATGTCGTGATCGATAAAGTTCCGCTCGAATCCAATTTGTAGCGTTCCTGCCTTAAGTGTTACTGATTTGATTTCGGAATCGTTCTCAATGGTAACATAATCGGGCTCGTACAATTCGAAGGCCGCCCCCCCAATAATAGGCAGGGTTCCGCTAAATTCCTTGTTGGGAATACTAAATGTTGAAAGATCCAAGGGAATTTCCTGAGTTTGACTAAATGTGATATAGATTTTCTCGTCCCTAACCTCAACAAATGTAGACTCACCCAGTCCCTTAACCAGATCGTTGATGGTAAGTGTTGAGTTTATGAGTGGAAACCCATAGGTAGGCGATATAGGCTCGACTTGAATATCCTTTATATTTTCAAAGCTATCGAGGTAGCACCCATGCATTAATGCTGCAATAAGCAGGGCGAATGCAAAAATTGAAATCTTTTTCACGGCTTGCAAATGGTTTGGTTTAACATCGTGTAAATCATCAAAAATCAATCCAAACAAGGATTGCAATAGTATATAATCTTTAGCCTTGATGGATAAACACACATATTCAAATATATTGAATTTTATTTGGTGTAAAGCATAGTTATCACAAAACGTTTAATTTATTTGGTTAAACATAGAAATATCTCTTCAAAAATGTATTTGCAATTGATATACGTATCGATTTAGGGTGTAAATAATTTTGATAAAGGTTCAACTATTATACATCAGTGAATGTATTGCAATAATTAAGAAATATGGGATATCCCTGTAACATAATGATTTTTTTTATATATTTAGCTTTGAATAAGCGATAAGTATTTCACATGTCAAACAAGCACCAATACTCAGACGGGCAATGTCTTATACTTTACCCCGCTTACTTAGGCACAAATAACTAACATAATATAATGCGGCATGAACCCAGCCAATAGCCTTTTAAACATTCTTTCATTCAAGTTAAAGGATAAGTATGAGAAAGAGCATCTGGCACAGATGCAGTCAATAAGCGTAGCCTCGGTGGTTATGATTATCTTCTTTGCTGTTATATCGGCCATGGCATTTTTCGAATCGCATATAATTCAAGGCATTGTATTTTCAGCATTTACATTGATGATTGCTTTACTGGTTGCTTTGCTTTCCCAAAACAAGCTTAGCAGCACCCTTTTGCCTCTTGTGTTGTTAATGCCGGGGCTCGCTCTACTCTACCACCTAGTAGCAACCCCCCATGTTGAGTTAGCCGTAATTGCAATTAGTCTTTACCCCCTGTTGGCAATAAGCGCATCAGGTAGCAATAGGGGTGTAAAGTTTTCACTGGCATTTCTAATAATTATTATTGCCGTGTTGTTTATACCAAGCGGAGTTACCAGAAACATTGCCAACCTTAGTTTGGGCATTAAAGTGATAGGAATTCTTGCTTTTGCAACTTCGCTTTTAGTTGTATACCTGTATGATGCGATTAAGCAGAATTACTCGCACCATCTCGAGAAGCAGCTACTGGATCAGAAGAGCGCGTTAAAACTTAAGGAGGAGTTCATCGCTAACCTGTCGCACCAAATTCGTACTCCGCTCAACAATATTATGGTTGTGGCCAACATTCTCGAGAACATCTCCACCGATGAGAAGCAAAAGGATTTGATAGATACTATACATGCATCAACTAATAATCTGGTGAATGTAGTTAACAGCATGGTCGAGATCTCGAATGTTGACATTAAAGAGCGAGGAAGCATTAGCATCAACTTTAATTTACATAGCACAATAAACAGCACCATTAAGCTGTTTTCCACACAGAACTCAAGCCAAACTTCATTTACTCTTAAAATAGACGAAACCCTGCCTCAAAACTTTATTGGGGATCCCGTTAGGATAAAACAGATATTCCTTAACCTTATTGAGAGCATTCTCAAGAATCGCAGCAGCAGTAAGGCTGTTGTTACAATTAAGGTTTCGCCAATAAAGAACACGCCCGATTATATTGAACTTGGAGTTGAACTTAGTAGCAATAAACCCATTTTACTTCCGCTTAACGAGGGTCACAATCTATTTGTAACCAACGAATCGTCGCTTACTTCAGCCAGCACGCAAATGTATATCGATCTACTTGAGCTATCGATAACACAGAAACTAATTGAGAGCAATGGCGGGAAACTGAGCATCGCCCTTAGCGCCGAGGATGCAGTTTTTGCCTTCCCCTACACGCTTAGCAAGCCCACCTCAAAAGAGGTTACTAAAGCCGTACTTGATACACCAGCAAAGAGTGTAGAAGCGCAAACCTCGGAGCCTCAAATTGCCACTTCGGTTGAACTCGAAAACGCCAATGTACTCCTTGTGGAGGACAACCTAATAAACCAGAAAATTGTGGTTTTAAGCCTAAAGAAGTTGGTAAAAAGTATCGACATTGCACATAACGGCAAGGAAGCCCTCGACAAGTTTGGCACTAGTCGCTTCGACATAATCCTCATGGACATTCAGATGCCCATAATGAATGGTATTGTGGCCACTAAAAAAATTCGAGAGATTGAGGCTAGTTCCAACTCTCACACTCCTATTATAGCCATCACGGCAAACGCCCTTCTGGGTGACAAAGAGGAGTGCCTAGCAGCTGGAATGGATGATTATATTAGCAAGCCTTTTCAGATTGAAGTGCTTATTCAGAAGATGAAAAATCTACTAAAACCTTAGTCGCAACTGGCTATTCCCAGAACGTATTGTCCTATAATATCGAGATTGGCCACAGTCTCTGCTCCACTAAAATCCATCATATCCGAAGGACTAATAAGCCTTATATAGTGCCACAGCAAACCCGATGCAACAGGCAGATACGACCAATGCCATTTCTCCATCTCATAACCCGTTCGACCTGTTTCGGCCTTGCTGGTGTATACCTGACAGAATCCAAACCGGATTGCATTTGCGCATAACCACTCATACTCCTTTAGACCTTGACCCTGCTCGAAGTAGGCATTACTTAGGCTATTAATGTCGATATCAGTACCCCAGTGATGGCGTGAAGTGGATGGCATAGAGCTATATCGAAGTATGGAGGTCGCCTTATCGAGATCAGAGCCATCAGCAAGACTGCTCCACTTTCTTTCCCAGATCCGACTCTGGTAATCAAAATTTCGAGCTCCGGAAATGATGGTAAGTTTGATCCCGTTGGCATGAGCAGCAGCATGCATTTTCAAAAAGGCTTTGTAGGTATTTTGCTCAAGGTACATCTCCCTTAGGGAATGCTCAGCCTGCACTATGACAAACCTTGCATCTCCCTTATAATCTATCCTTCCAGTTAAAAATCGCCTCATTTCATCTATATCAATCATTCTATAGGTGGGCGTATGTAATGTGCTAATATCTATGTAAAGAGGCAAAATAGTAAATAGTAAAGCTGCGATTAGTCTAATCATAACGAGGGCTAAAGAAAAAACTAGAATAATACGCTAAGATCAGGCTTAATTCCTATTATCAGGATATCGTCAACCTGCTCATGATTGCCTTTCCACTCGTTCATGCTTCCTAGTAAGTATTTTCGCTGAATACCAAGGGGGTATTTGTGTATGTTGAGCAGCAGGTGTCTAAATCGACGGAACTTATACTTTTTGCCATCGGGGCCACCAAACTGATCAACGTAACCATCGGTGAACATGTATATCATGTCGTCGGGTTCAATGGTGATTATGTGACTATTAAACAGAGGCTTATCGGGAGTCCCTCCGGTTCCAACCGAGTATCGATCACCCTTTACCTCAATAATTTTGCTGTCTCTAACAATATAAAGGTTGGTGAATGCACCTGCAAACTGAAGCACATTCTGCTCTTTATCGATAACACAGAAAGATACGTCCATCCCATCCTTAACTGTAACATTCTCATCGCCAACGCCCTTGGAAAAAGTGTCGTGTACACCCATATCTAATCGATTCAAGATTTCGGCGGCATCGTTAATTCCCATTACATTGGTAATATTACGAAGCAGTTCAACCCCAATAATCGACATAAACGCACCAGGAACACCATGCCCAGTACAGTCGATAGCAGCAACAAAAATTTTGTTTTTGGTTTCATTTATCCAGTAGAAATCGCCACTCACAATGTCCTTGGGAAGGTAAAGGATGAACGACTCTGGTAGTATCTTACGGAAATGCTGCTCCGAGGGAATAAGAGCTTCTTGAATTCGCTTTGCGTAGTTTATACTATCGGTGATACTTTTGTTCTGAATAAGTAATGCCTCCTTCTGGCTCTCAACCTCGGCCATTGTTAGCTCACGCTCACGGAGTAACCGACTTGTTCGCCTTAGAATTCGAGTACGCGATCGGAGGAAAAGGGCAATAGAACCAACAAGCAAAACGCCATAAACCCAAAACGCTAACCTTGATTCCCAAAACGAAGTTCGAATAATAATTTTAAGGGCTACACCCTCCGTGTTCCAAACAAAATCGCTGTTGGCTCCTATTACACGTAGGGTATATGTTCCCTCCTTCAGATTCGAGAAAGTTGCAGCGCGCCTGGCTCCGATGTCAATCCATTCGTCCTCTAATCCTTCCATCTTATACTTAAACACATTCTTTGAGGGGTGGGTAAAGTCCAATACGGCAAACTCCACGTTCATTAGGGAATAGTCGCGCTTGATGGTTATCTCACGTTTGCCCACAACTGATATCTCACGTTGACCCTGCGACCCAATAAACTCGATAGCAGTAATGGCGACGGGGGGCACAAAAGTATTACGCTGAATAGACTCGGGGAAGAATGCATTAAAGCCCTGAATTCCTCCAAAAAAAAGTTCTCCAGCCATAGATCTGTGGCTTGCACCCACATTGAACTCATAGCTTTGAAGTCCATCACTCACGTCGTATGATTGTATTGTATTCTCTTCAGGATCAAGTTTTGAAATACCCCAGTTAGTGCTAACCCAAATATTTCCCTTGCGGTCCTCTTCGATGGCGTAAACCAAATTATTAGGCAATCCATTGGCCTGTGTATATAGGGTAAATCTATCTTTGTTCCGATCGTATTTGTGCAACCCAGAAGGTGTTCCAATCCACAGGTACCCTTTGGAGTCAAGTCTCAGGCAAACAATATCGCTCGAGATGAGTTCACCCTCGCTATAACGTTCACCACGACGAAAACGTCTTGATTTTCCTGTCTTCAGATCAAGTCTATTTAATCCATTAAATGTTCCTACCCAGAGGTAATCCCCATCAAGTTCAATACAATGGATTTCATTGGATGAAAGAGAATTTGAGTCGGTTGGTACGTGGTAAAAGCTCTCAATTACTTTCTTGTTGAACTTGTGAAGCCCCAATCGGGTGGCAAACCAAATACTCCCTTCTCTATCCTCGAGAATAGAGTACACACGGTTGTCGGCAAAAATACTCGACACATCTACTCCAAAACCTTTAAAAAAATCTGAAAACGTACGATTAGTAGGATTAAATCGCTGCACTCCATTTCTAGTTCCTATCAGGAGGTTTCCGTTTTTAAGTCGATAAATAGCATGCACAAAGTCATTGGCAATTCTGTAAGGATCAGCCTGGTTCTGGGAGTACTTTATTACTCTACCATTATGCCGATTAAAAAGATGCAGCCCAGCACCCCAAGTACCAACCCAAACCTGACCCAAGCCATCGTCGAACAACGATGCAATTGAATTACTCGAAAACAGATTATCTCCACTGATAGATTTCCCATAAAGGTTAAATTTTTTCCCTTTGGTGTCCCACTTAACTAGACCTGCCTGTGTGCCTACCCATATAATCTTTGAATTATCCTCAATTATGGAGTTTATCGATGTACTATATATCTTTTTCCCATCAGCATACGCGGCATAGCGGTTAAATTTGCCAGTACTAATTGAGAATTCTAGCAAGCCTGTTCTTGTTCCAATGAGCATGCGCCCTTGGCTATCCGTAAAAAGTATGTTAATCGTGTTGTCTGATGTACTGTTAACATACCGAAAAAAAGTTTCCTTTTCGGGAATAAACCGGTTAAGGCCACTGGCTGTTGCAACCCACAAATTCTTTTCTCTGTCCTCAATGATACTGGTAACTCGATTACTACTTATCGATCTAGGATTTTGGGGGTCGTGAGAGAAACGTTTGTAAAGGCCCAATGATCTATCGAAAAAGAGCAGTCCATCTTTAGTGCCTATCCATAGGCGATTCTTACTGTCCTCAAAAATGGCAAAATCACTAATATCAGAGTAAAATGTTAACGGGTCGGAGAAGTGTGGGTAACGTGTAAAAGAATTTGTGCTGGGGTGATACAAATCAAGCGATTCGATGGTTTTCACCCAAATAGACCCATCGCGAGACTGTAAAACTTCAAAAACCCTATTGGCACTTATGGTGTTTGGATCGTCGGGGTTATGAAAGTAATTTGTGAATTTATCTTCAAGTCGATTAAATACGCTAAGTCCATCCCAAGTTGCAATCCATAAATTTCCTTGGGTATCCTCGCAAATGGACAGAATGCTATTATTGCAGAGCGAAGTGTCGTCGAGCGGGTTGTTTCGGTATGTTTTAAAGGAATAACCATCGTAACGGTTAAGTCCATCCTGTGTTCCAACCCATAAAAATCCATAAGAATCGAGATGTAGGCTGGTAACATTGGATTGTGAAAGCCCATTATCAATATTAAAAAGTTGAATTTGCACTA
The DNA here is from genome assembly GCA_964490015.1 of uncultured Rikenellaceae bacterium. GTDB lineage: Bacteria > Bacteroidota > Bacteroidia > Bacteroidales > Tenuifilaceae > Perlabentimonas. The sequence goes on along the minus strand of CAZBBA010000063.1, from coordinate 14,468 downwards.
CCTGCTCTACGTTGCTCGAATTACTCACCATTGGCTGTAATAAAACCAACATAAGTAAAATTAAAAAAATGCGAAACCTAAGCATTTCAGGCAGAATACGAATTATCACTTCTATCAATTTTTCACAATATCACTTATCTAATATGAAAACTCGAAAAAATCCCAGCACGAGAATCCATCCAAAACAAAAAGGCTACGTGTGCCGTTAATCAACCTAAAAGGCTATTGTTCTTCAATTGGCTTGCATACTAAAACAACCAACCAGCCTTTATGACTTAACCTTCAGATCCAACACATTGCCTCATTCATGCAAACAGGAAACTGACATAAAAAAAACTTTTTTTTAACAGTTGAACCATCCATCAGGTCACGCTAGAGCTTGTTTACACCCTGTGAAGATACAAAAAAAGGGCTCAACATAATAATGTTGAGCCCTTTTTTTAAGATAATTAGATTACTTCAAAAACTTGAAGTTTTTTCCCAGATAACGTGCCGACGAACCAAGCATCTCCTCGATACGAAGGAGCTGATTGTACTTAGCAATCCGATCAGAACGTGAAGCCGATCCGGTTTTTATCTGACCTGTGTTAAGGGCAACTGCCAAGTGAGCAATGGTAGTATCCTCGGTCTCACCAGAGCGATGGCTCATTACCGATGTCATGGAGTTAATATCTGCTAGGCGAACTGCATTGATAGTTTCGGTTAGCGTGCCTATCTGATTAACCTTAATCAATATGCTATTCGCAGCTTTCTCATCAATACCACGTTGTAAGCGTTTTACGTTTGTCACAAATAAATCATCGCCCACAAGTTGAATCTTATTGCCAAGGGTTTTGTTGATTAGTTTCCAGCCTTCCCAATCGTCCTCAGCCATACCATCCTCAATGGATACGATGGGGTACTTTTCTACCCAACCTTTCCAGTAGTCAACCATCTGCGCAGAAGTGAGCTTGTCTCCAGTAGATTTGTGCAGGTGATAAACTTTCTCCTCGGGTAAATAGTACTCAGAGGAGGCAGGGTCGAGCGCAAGGTAAATATCCTCACCGGGGCGATAACCAGCATTCTCAATAGCCTTAAGAATTACGGTGATGGCCTCCTCGTTCGATTTTAGATTTGGTGCAAAACCACCCTCATCACCTACGTTTGTTGAATATCCCTGCTTTTTCAAAACAGCTTTCAGGTTATGGAAAACCTCAGCCCCCATCCTAAGCGCCTCGCTAAAATTGGGAGCGCCAATGGGCATAATCATAAACTCCTGAAAATCGATGCTATTATCGGCATGAGATCCTCCATTAAGGATGTTCATCAGGGGAATTGGCAGAGTGCAAGCGTTTACGCCACCAATATAGCGGAAAAGGGGCTGCTGGGTTACCTGTGCTGCTGCATGAGCAACAGCCATAGATACACCCAGAATTGCATTAGCGCCTAAGTTTGCCTTATTCTCTGATCCATCTAGTTGGATTAGGGTTTCATCAATAAACTGCTGCTCTAGAACGTGCATTCCTACAATTTCTTCAGCAATGGTAGTATTGACATTCTCAACAGCGCGCAGTACGCTTTTACCAAGGTATCGACTAGCATCTCCATCACGCAGCTCAACAGCCTCGTGCACACCGGTTGATGCGCCACTTGGCACAGCTGCTCTTCCAAAATAACCACTCTCGGTCATTACATCCACCTCGATGGTAGGATTGCCCCTAGAATCGAGGATTTGACGTGCATGTACGTTAACAATTTGTCCCATCTCAATAATTTTAAATGTTAAACTGACAGGTAAAAATACTAAAAAAAAGGGATTAAGCTTATATAGCCCATCCCTTCCGTAAGATTTATGTTGAAAACAAGCCTATTGTTCGTCCTCCTTAGTTTCCTCAGCTGTGTTTTTCACTTCTGAGGGTGGAGTTTCAACAATCTTTTCAATCACCTCGGCTTTTGGTTGTGCTACTGAGGTATCGTCGGCACCCTTTTTGCCTCTACGGGTACGCTTACTTGCGGCCTTAGCAGGTTTGCTTTCGCTGGTATAGGTTGTATTATAATCAACTAACTCAATAATACACATCTCTGCGCTGTCGCCTATTCGAGTTCCAGTTTTCAAAATGCGAGTATACCCCCCTGGTCTGTCAGCTACCTTTACTGCTACGTCGCGAAACAACTCAGTAATAGCTTCCTTGTCCTTTAAGTAAGCAAATACGGTTCTTCTAGAGTGCGTAGTATCGTTCTTACTCTTCGTGATTAAGGGCTCAACGTAAGTTCTAAGTGCTTTGGCCTTGGCAACTGTTGTTTTAATCCGCTTGTACTTAATTAGCGAAACAGCCATATTGGCTAGCATAGCCTTACGGTGAGAGGATGTGCGTCCTAGATGATTTCCTTTCTTATTATGTCTCATCGTAATTATTCCTTGTCAAGTTTGTACTTTGATATTTCCATACCGAACGATAGATTCATGGCTTGAAGCAGATCTTCGAGTTCGGTGAGCGACTTTTTACCGAAGTTTCTGAACTTCAGTAAATCGTTTTTATTAAACCGCACCAAATCGCCAAGAGTATCCACATCGGCGGCTTTCAGGCAATTGAGAGCTCTAACCGACAGATCAAGATCAACCAGTTTGGTTTTAAGTAGCTGGCGCATGTGAAGAATCTCCTCATCGAACTCATCGTTGGCAAACTTGTCGTCGGCATCAAGAGTTATCTTCTCGTCGGAGAAGAGCATGAAGTGATAAATCAAGATTTTGGCTGCCTCTTTCAGGGCATCCTTAGGATGAATACTTCCATCGGTTAGGATTTCAAAAATCAACTTCTCATAGTCGGTTTTTTGTTCTACCCTGTAGTTTTCAATCTCAAACTTCACATTCTTAATGGGGGTATGGATTGAGTCGATGGGTATAACGCCAAACTCAACATCTTCCTCCTTGTTCTCCTCGGCAGGAATGTAGCCCCGGCCCTTGCGGACGGTAACCTGAATTTCGAGTTTAACATCAGGCTCCATTTTGCATATCACAAAATCGGGGTTTAACACCTTAAAGCCTGTGAGGAAATTTGAAAGGAAACCAGCCTTAAACTCGTTCTGTCCAGAAATAGAGATGGTTACTTTCTCATCCTCGATGTCCTCCACGATGCGTTTTAACCGAATCTGCTTCAGGTTAAGAATAATCTCGGGAACATCCTCCACCACTCCGGGGATCACAGAGAACTCATGATCTACACCTGAGATCTTGATGGAAGTGATGGCGTACCCCTCAAGCGACGACAAAAGAATTCGTCGCAGGGCATTGCCCACTGTAATTCCATAGCCTGGCTCAAGAGGACGAAACTCGAACTTACCGAAAGTTTCGGTAGACTCAAGCATTATTACCTTATCGGGTTTTTGAAATGCCAGAATTGCCATTCGGTTTAATTTTTACTTGGAGTATAGTTCAACAATTAGCTGCTCTTTAATATTCTCGGGAATATCAGAGCGCTCGGGATTGGTCAAATACTTACCCACCAACTGATCGTTGTTCCACTCTAACCAAGAGAACTTGGTGTGGCGGTTGGAAGATAATGACTCGGTAATTATTTCAAGTGATTTCGATTTCTCTCTAACACCTACTAAATCGCCAGGTTTTAGGCTATAGGAGGGAATATTCACCACCTTACCGTTTACGGTAATATGCCTATGCGACACCAGCTGACGTGCAGCAGCACGTGTGGGGGCAATACCCATGCGATAAACAACGTTGTCCAGTCTCGACTCGAGAAGCTGGAGGAGAATTTCACCGGTTACACCAGGCATGCGCGATGCCTTTTCGAACGTGTTGGCGAACTGACGCTCTAACACCCCGTAGGTGAATTTTGCTTTTTGCTTTTCCTGGAGTTGTGTGCCGTATTCCGAAACTTTTTTGCGTTTCTTGTTAAGGCCGTGCATTCCTGGAGGGTAGTTCTTTTTCTCAAGAACTTTATCGGGGCCAAAAATGGGCTCTCCAAATTTCCTAGCAATCTTAGTGGTTGGTCCAGTATATCTTGCCATTCCTCAATAATTTTATAATTCTGTTATCTACCAAATAATTATACTCTGCGCCTTTTGGGAGGACGACAACCGTTATGTGGCAGTGGTGTTACATCAACAATTTCAGTAACCTCGATACCAGTTGAGTGGATGCTCCGGATGGCCGATTCTCTTCCCGATCCTGGGCCTTTTACGTAAACCTTAACTTTACGTAGACCAAGGTCGAAAGCTACCTTTGCACAGTCACCAGCTGCGGTTTGCGCAGCATAGGGAGTATTTTTCTTAGAGCCTCTAAAGCCCATTTTACCTGCCGACGACCAAGATATCACCTGACCGGTACTGTTGGTAAGGGTTACAATAATATTGTTGAATGAGGAGTGGATGTGAGCCTGTCCTACTGCTTCAACTTTTACAACTTTCTTCTTAGTTGTTCCTGTTTTCTTTGCCATAACCTATGTTCTATTTAGTCGCTTTCTTCTTGTTGGCAACGGTTTTCTTTCTTCCCTTACGGGTTCTAGCATTATTTTTGGTGCTTTGTCCTCTAACAGGTAAACCAATACGATGGCGAATTCCCCTGTAGCATCCAATGTCCATTAATCGCTTTATGTTGAGCTGAACGATAGAGCGCAACTCGCCTTCTACCTTGAACTGCTCGTTGAGGGTGGTACGAATCTTATTGATATCGTCATCGTTCCAATCCTTCACCAGGGTGTTTAGGTCAACACCAGCAGTTTGAAGGATTTTGCGCGCGCTGCTTCGCCCAATACCATAGATATAGGTAAGCGCAACTTCGCCTCGCTTGTTTTTGGGTAAATCAACACCTACTATACGTGCCATATTTTCTCCTTAAAAAAATTAGGGTACAAAGTTAATAAATTATCCTTGGCGTTGTTTAAACTTCGGATTTTTTTTGTTAATCACGTACAAACGCCCTTTACGCCTTACGATTTTGCAATCTTCGCTGCGTTTTTTAACTGAAGTTCTTACTTTCATCGCAATACTTATTATCGGTTAAATTACTTATAACGGAACGTGATGCGGCCCTTTGACAGGTCGTAGGGCGACATCTCAACCTTCACCTTATCACCAGGGAGAATTTTGATGTAGTGCATCCGCATTTTCCCAGAGATATGAGCGGTAATAACATGCCCATTGTCGAGTTCAACCCTGAACATGGCATTCGATAGTGCCTCAACTATAGTTCCGTCTTTCTCTATGGCAGTCTGTTTGGCCATAATTATTGTTAAGTTTATTATAACTGGTAAACCTTCTCAATGTAATCAAATGTCGATAGCACGTCGGGCTTGGAGTTACGTACCACAACCGTTAACTCGAAATGAGCCGATGGCTTATGATCGTGCGTACGAATTGTCCATCCGTCTTTGTCCTGATAAACATGCTTGGTGCCTATGTTGATCATGGGCTCAATGCATATTACCATTCCGTCGATTAGCTTTGCTCCGCGTCCACGGCTCCCGTAATTGGGTACCTCGGGTTTCTCGTGCATGTTTCGTCCCAAACCATGTCCTACTAACTCACGCACAACAGAAAATCCATTAGACTCGGCATGCTTTTGAACCGCAGAGGAGATATCACCTACCCTATTCCCATCGACGGCCTCCATGATTCCATGAAATAAACTATCGTGGGTGGTTCGTAAAAGTTTCTTAATCTCGGTCGACACGTCACCTACAGCAAAGGTATAGGCCGAATCGCCATAAAAATCCTTGTACTTGGTACCACAATCAACCGAAACAATATCTCCATCCTTCAGAACATACTTCGACGGAATCCCATGAACAACTGCATCGTTAACCGATGTACACAGGGTATTAGGGAATCCATTGTAACCTAAAAACCCAGGCTCAGCGCCATGATCGCGGATAAACTCCTCGGCAATTTTATCGAGTTGGAGCGTGGTTACGCCTGGCTGAATAATTTTAGCCACTTCAGCAAGCGTACGCGACACCAAATCTGCGTTAATCCTCAGGAGCTCAACCTCTTCAACCGTCTTTGCTATTGACATTACCGTAAAGAACGTTTACTTTTGGGGAATTTACATTCCCGCCTTTCCCTTTATTCTACCGGTTTTCATTAACCCGTCGTAATGACGCATGAGCAGATGGCTTTCCACTTGCTGTAACGTATCCAAAACCACACCCACTAGAATTAGTAGCGATGTGCCGCCAAAGAATTGGGCAAACTGGTTGTTTACCCCCAACATCATGGCAAAAGCTGGCAGGATAGCAATAAATGCTAAGAAGATTGAACCAGGCAGGGTGATGCGCGACATGATGGTGTCGAGGAACTCCACAGTTTTTTTGCCGGGTTTAACGCCAGGGATAAACCCGCCGTTCTTCTTCATATCCTCAGCCATTTGGTTGGGATTAATGGTAACCGCAGTGTAAAAGTAAGTGAATGCAATGATTAGCAGGGCAAACGTAAAGTTGTACCAAAAACCAGTAAAATCAGAAAATGCAGCCGCAATACCAGTAGTGGTTTCTGTATCAAAGCTTGCCAACATCATTGGAAGAAACATTAATGCCTGAGCAAAGATGATGGGCATTACACCAGCGGAATTCACCTTTAGGGGAATGTACTGACGAACACCGCCGTACTGTTTGTTTCCTACAATACGTTTAGCGTACTGTACAGGAATTTTGCGTGTTCCCTGCACCAAAAGGATAGAGAACATAAACACCACAAACAGGATAATCATCTCAACCAAAAACATTACAAGACCTCCAGCCATTTCCTCGGAACGCTGAAAGAATTCCGCGGTTAAGGCAAATGGTAATCGTGCAATAATACCAATCATGATTATCAGCGAGATACCATTGCCAATTCCTTTGTCGGTAATCTTTTCACCAAGCCACATGATGAACATGGTACCAGCAATAAGGATTATGGTAGAAGAGATGGTGAAGTATACACCTTTAAGAGCAAAAGCCGTTGTTGGCAGCTGCGCATGTAGGTTTGCAAGGTAGGTGGGAGCCTGAAGCAACAGGATAATCACCGTTAGGTAACGGGTTATCTGGTTAATCTTGCGTCGGCCACTCTCGCCCTCTTTTTGCAACCGTTGGAAGTAAGGTATAGCAATCCCAAGAAGTTGCACCACGATGGACGCGGAGATATAGGGCATGATACCAAGGGCAAAAATAGAGGCATTGCTGAATGCTCCCCCCGAGAACATGTCCAGTAGCCCCATAATCCCATCGGCTGTCTGGTTCTTAAGCGCGCCCAGCTGTGCTGGGTCGATACCTGGAAGCACTATAAAACTTCCTAAACGGTAAATAAGCAGTATACCCAAAGTATAGAGGATTCGATTTCTCAGATCCTCTATCTTAAAGATATTCTTAATCGTTTCAAAAAAAGATTTCATCAAGTTATAGTTTTACGGCTGTTCCTTGCACTGCTTCAATGGCTTCAATGGCTTTTTGTGAGAAAGCGTGAGCTTTCACATCAAGTTTAGCGGTAAGCGTTCCGTTGCCCAAAATCTTAATCTGGTCGTTCTTTGAAACGAGGCCAGCGTCAATAAAAGTTTGAACATCGAATGAAGTTATATTGTGCTTGTCGGCCAGTGTTTGTAAAACATCAATGTTGATTGCTTTATACTCTTTGCGAAACTTATTCTTGAAGCCGAACTTAGGTAGGCGACGCTGTAAAGGCATCTGACCTCCCTCAAATCCGATTTTCTTGGAGTAACCCGAGCGCGACTTCGCCCCCTTGTGCCCCCTTGTAGAGGTGCCGCCATGTCCTGAACCGGTTCCGCGCCCAATGCGTTTCTCCTTGTGTGTAGATCCTGTAGCGGGCTTTAGGTTGTGTAATTCCATATCTTTTAACCATTATGAAGGTTTCTAATCACTATTGTTCTACGCGAACAAGGTGTCTAACTTTCTCTATCATCCCTAAAATTTCGGGAGTAGCCTCGCGCTCAACGCTGTGGTTGATTCTTCGAAGTCCCAGCGACTTTAAGTTTGCAATTTGTCGCTTAGATGAGCCAATACGGCTTTTTGTCTGTGTTATTTTTATCATTGCCATAACTCCGAATTCTAACCGTTAAACACTTTACCAAGATCAACTCCGCGAACTGCGGCTACCGAATAGGCATCACGCAATTCAAGAAGGGCAGCTACAGTAGCCTTAACCAAGTTGTGAGGGTTTGATGAACCCTTCGACTTAGCCAATACGTCAGTAACTCCAACGCTCTCGAGTACAGCCCTCATAGCACCTCCGGCTTTTACTCCGGTACCATGCGATGCTGGTTTGAGGAAAACCCTTGCTCCACCATACTTAGCAACTTGCTCGTGAGGAATTGTACCCTTGTAAATGGGTACCTTCACTAGGTTTTTCTTGGCGTCCTCAATTCCTTTCGAAATAGCGGATGTTACTTCACTCGCTTTTCCTAAGCCGTATCCAACTATACCATTCTCGTCTCCAACCACTACAATGGCCGAAAAACTAAAGGTTCTACCTCCCTTGGTAACTTTGGTAACGCGCTGTATGGAAACTAACCTATCCTTCAGTTCAAGGTCAGCTGTCTTTACTTTACGAATACTTGTATTTGTCGACATCGCTATTAGAATTTAAGGCCACCTTCTCTTGCTGCATCGGCTAGCGCTTTCACGCGACCATGGTATAGGTACCCGTTACGATCGAACACAACGGTGGTAATACCTTTCTCAATGGCCTTTGCGGCAGCTAGCTTACCAACAAGGCGGGCTTGTTCAGTTTTAGTAATATTTGCTTGTTCAGCAATTTCTTTCACTCTGGAGGTAGCAGATGCAAGGGTTACGCCGTTCACATCGTCGATAACCTGTACGCTAATCTGCTTGTTGCTCCTGAACACGGATAATCTAGGCTTTTCTGGGGTTCCAGAAATTCTCTTGCGCAAGCGCATTTTTATCCTAATTCTTCTTTCTTGTTTCTTTAGAGCCATAATTATTAACTATTTACAGGTTATGCACCAGCTGATTTACCAGACTTCTTCCGTACCACTTCGCCCACAAAGCGAATCCCTTTGCCTTTGTATGGCTCGGGTTTACGGATTGAACGTATTTTGGCGGCAACCACACCTAGCAACTGCTTATCGATGCTTTTAAGGGTGATAATTGGGTTGCTCCTTCGGTCTGTCTTAGCTTCAACTGATACCTCTTTGGGTAGTAAAAAATGAATATCGTGTGAGAAACCTAGGCTCATCTCAAGCACTTGCCCTTTAGCCTCGGCTTTATAGCCCACCCCCACTAGCTCCTGCTGGATAGTCCAACCTGTTGAAACGCCAACAACCATGTTGTTTATCAAGGCACGGTATAAGCCGTGCATTGAACGATGACGCTTTTGATCGGTTGGTCTAGTTAGGGTAACTTCACCTCCCTCAACAGCAACGGTGATATCAGGATGGATAGCCTGACTCAACTCGCCTAGAGGGCCTTTCACGCTTACCACGTTGTCGGAGCCTACCTTTACGGTAACTCCTGCGGGCAAGTTTACAGGTTTTTTTCCAATTCTAGACATTTCAATTAATCATTAAGATATTAGTAAACATAGCAAAGCACTTCGCCCCCAACATTCTGGGTGCGGGCTTCTTTATCGCTGATAACGCCCTTTGAGGTCGACAGGATAGCAATACCCAAGCCGTTTAGCACGCGGGGCATCTCGTCTACACCAACATATCTTCTAAGGCCTGGGCGGCTAACGCGTTCCAAATGCTTAATGGCATTCTTCTTGCTCTCGGGGTGATATTTCAGTGCAATTTTAATCATACCCTGCTTATCGTCCTCCTCCATTTTGTAGTTAAGGATATAACCTTTGTCGAAAAGGATTTTGGTCATTTCCAATTTTACCTTTGAGGCAGGCACTTCCACGATCCGATGGTTCGCCATGATGGCGTTACGCAAACGGGTCAAATAATCTGCAATGGGATCAGTAACCATTTCTGTGTTGTATTTATGTATTTACCAACTAGCTTTCTTTACACCGGGGATTAGCCCTTTCGAAGCCAATTCTCTGAAGGTAATACGGCTGATGCCGAACTGACGCATAAAACCACGAGGACGACCAGTTACCGAGCAGCGGTTGCGCTGCCTAATGGGGTTTGCGTTGCGGGGTAACTTTTGCAGTGCAACCCAATCGCCTTCCTCTTTCAGCTTGGCACGTTTCTCAGCGTACTTGGCGGCTAGCTTAGCGCGCTTCACCTCTCTGGCTTTCATTGATTCTTTTGCCATACCCTAGTTCTTTTTAGCATTTTTAAAAGGAATACCGAACTCACGAAGAAGGGCATAAGCCTCCTCATCGGTATTCGATGAAGTTACAAAGGTAATCTCTAGACCCAGGATCTTATTGATCTTATCGATATCGATCTCTGGGAATATAATATGCTCCTGAATTCCCAAGCTGTAGTTACCGCTTCCATCGAATTTGCTGTTCACTCCTTTGAAGTCGCGAATACGGGGAAGTGAAACGGCGATTAGCCTTTCCAGAAACTCGTACATTCTTTCGCGACGAAGGGTAACCTTAGTGCCGATGGGCATATTCTTACGAAGCTTAAAGTTCGAGATGTCCTTGCGCGAGGTGGTTTGAACAGCCTTTTGGCCAGTGATGATGGTTAACTCTTCCTGAGCGGTTTCAATCATCTTCTTGTCGGCTACGGCTTGCCCTACTCCCTGATTGATTACAATTTTCTGCAGCTTTGGAACCTGCATCACAGTTTTGTAACCAAACTCCTTGGTAAGGTTAGGAATGATTTCCTCGTGATATTTTCTCTTGAGGTTTGGTACGTATTCCATTACTTGATCTCCTCCCCTGATTTTTTAGAGTAACGAACTAGTTTACCACTCTCACTTAACCGGCGGCCAATCCTAGTTGGCTTGTCGCTGGCGGGATCCACCAGCATAAGGTTCGAGATGTGGATGGGGGCTTCCTTCTTAATGATGCCTCCCTGGGGGTACTTAGCATTGGGCTTGGTGTGCTTTGAGATAAGGTTTACCCCTTCTACAATTGCACGGTCTTTCTTTACCAAAACCTCAAGCACTTTACCCTTCTTGCCTTTGTATTCGCCAGCGTTAACGAATACCATATCCCCTTTCTTTACGTGTAATTTCTTATTCATCGTAATAACGATTTTGTCAGATTACAATACTTCGGGTGCTAAGGACACAATCTTCATGTACTTGTCGCGCAACTCTCTGGCAACAGGTCCGAAGATACGGGTGCCCCTAATCTCCCCCTGATTGTTCAATAGTACACAGGCGTTATCGTCGAAACGGATATAGCTACCATCGGGCCTTCTAAGCTCCTTTTTTGTCCTAACCACAACGGCCTTGGTAACAGTTCCTTTCTTAATATCACCGCTAGGCAATGCGCTTTTCACGGTAACAACTATTTTGTCACCAATTCGAGCGTAGCGCTTGCCTGTACCGCCGAGCACACGGATGCAGAGAACCTCTTTGGCTCCGCTGTTGTCGGCTACTAGTAGTCTACTTTCTTGCTGTATCATGGCTATTTAGCTCTTTCAATGATTTCTACTAACCTCCAGCACTTGGTCTTGCTCAAGGGCCGGGTCTCCATTATCCGAACGGTATCGCCAACGTTGCAAGTATTTTGCTCATCGTGGGCATAGAACTTGGTGGTTCTATTCACAAACTTGCCATAGATTGGGTGCTTTACCTTACGCTTAACGGCTACCACAATAGATTTCTGCATCTTATTGCTAACCACTAGCCCAATCCTTTCTTTTCTTAAGTTTCGTTTATTTTCCATTGTTGAAAGATGGCTTTACTGTTTCTGACTAGTACGCTCGGTGAGAATGGTCTTCATTCTTGCGATAGTTTTGCGCAGCTCTTTAATCTTCATGGGATTATCGAGTGGCGAAACGGTGTGATTCATTTTCAACTTCAGTAGTTGAGCTTCATTTGACTCAATGCGCTCCTCAACTTCCTTCACTGTAAGTTCTCTTATCTCAGTCGCTTTCATATCTCAACTAGTTTTCAGTTTCGGTGTAATCACGGCGTACAATAAACTTGGTAGTAACGGGCAACTTCTGCGCGGCTAAGCGGAGTGCCTCTTTGGCTACCTCGTATGGAACTCCTTCGGCCTCAATGATGATGCGGCCGGGAGTAACTGGCGCTACAAATCCCTCGGGAGCACCCTTACCTTTACCCATACGAACTTCGGCGGGTTTCTTGGTGATGGGCTTATCGGGGAAAATGCGAATCCAAATCTGACCTTCACGTTTCATGTAACGTGTCACGGCCTGACGGGCAGCCTCAATCTGTCTTCCGGTTATCCAGGTGGTTTCAAGCGATTTGATTCCAAAGGATCCGAATGCTAGCTGGTTTCCGCGCTGGGCGTTGCCCTTCATGCGGCCCTTTTGCTGCCTCCTAAATTTTGTTTTCTTTGGCTGTAACATTTCCTAAAATCGATTAAATGCGATTATCTACTTCTTTTTCTTGCGATTGTTAGCTCCGCGTGGGGGTCGGGGTGTGCGGGCTGCGGGTGCACTGGGGGCACTCTTGCCAACATTTGGCGACAAATCACGCTTGCCATACACTTCGCCGTTGCAGATCCAAACCTTAATACCGATCAGACCCACCTTGGTGAGAGCTTCGCCTAGAGCATAGTCAATATCAGCACGAAAAGTATGTAGGGGAATTCTTCCCTCCTTATAGGTTTCGGAACGTGCCATCTCAGCACCACCTAGGCGGCCCGAGATTTGCACCTTAATACCCTCGGCTCCCATGCGCATGGTCGATGCAATGGCCATTTTGATGGCTCTGCGGTACGATATGCGGCCTTCAACCTGACGAGCGATGTTACCCGCTACGATCATGGCATCAAGTTCTGGACGCTTAATTTCGAAGATATTAATCTGTATCTCTTTGCTGGTGATATTCTTGAGTTCTTCCTTTAGCTTGTCAACCTCCTGACCACCTTTTCCGATGATAATACCTGGACGGGCAGTGTGAACAGTAACGGTAATAAGCTTAAGCGTACGCTCTATCACGATTTTAGAAACGCTGGCCTTTGCCAATCGGGCATTTAGGTACTCGCGAATCTGGCTATCCTCCACTAGCTTTTGAGCGTAATGGTTTCCACCGTACCAGTTAGAATCCCATCCCTTGATGATTCCTAACCTGTTGCCTATTGGATTAACTTTATTTCCCATTTAGCTCTTGGTGTTTTGAGTTTCGTTAGTAACTGCGCTGTCTAGAACAACGGTAACATGGTTCGAACGCTTCCTTACCCTATGGGCACGCCCCTGGGGAGCGGTGCGGATGCGCTTAAGCATGCGTCCCTCGTCAACGAAGATTTCCTTTACGAATAGGTTGGCATCCTCAAGGCGAACGCCTTCGTTCTTGGCTTGCCAGTTGGCAACAGCCGAAAGGATTAACTTCTCAACCTTATGTGCAGACTCCTTAGGGGTATACCTTAGGATATCGAGGGCTTTATTGACCTGCTTACCACGAACCAAATCAACAACCAAGCGCATTTTGCGGGGAGAAGTGGGGTTGTTTCGCAGGATGGCGAAAGCCCTGTTCTTCCTCTCCTCCTTCATTTTATCTGCTGCTATACGTTTTCTTGCACCCATTATTTCTTGGTTTAAGATCTAATTACTATTTCTTCTTATTGCCGGCATGGCCGCGGAATGTACGGGTGGGGGCAAACTCTCCGAGTTTGTGTCCTACCATATTCTCGGTAACATATACGGGGATAAACTTATTCCCGTTGTGTACAGCTACGGTGTGGCCTACAAAGTCCGGCGATATCATAGATGCTCTCGACCAGGTTTTAACAACCTGCTTCTTGTTGGTGGCGTTCAGATCTAGAACGCGTTTCTCCAACTTGTACTCTATATATGGACCTTTTTTTAATGAACGACTCATAGTTCAACGATTTTCAGATTACTTTTTCCTGCGTTCAACGATAAACTTGCTCGACTGCTTTTTCTTGGAGCGAGTCTTATAACCCTTCGCGGGCATACCTTTGCGTGAGCGAGGATGTCCTCCTGATGAACGACCTTCACCACCACCCATTGGGTGATCAACAGGGTTCATAACAACACCACGAACGCGAGGCCTACGGCCTAACCAGCGTGAACGGCCTGCTTTTCCTGAGCGGGTTAGTGCATGATCGGAGTTAGATACGGTTCCAACGGTGGCCTTGCAGCTGATAAGCACCATCCGAATCTCGCCACTGGGCAATTTCAAAACGGCGTAGTTACCTTCGCGTGCAAGTAGCTGGGCATAGGAGCCTGCACTACGAGCCATGATTCCGCCTTGTCCTGGCTTCAACTCAATGTTGTGCACTAGGGTTCCAAGGGGAATTTCCGATAAGTACAATGTGTTGCCTAATTCAGGGGCAACGCCTTTACCCGACATAATGGTCTGGCCTACCTTGAGGCCAGCGGGTGCAATGATATAGCGTTTTTCGCCATCGGCATATACAACCAAGGCAATGCGAGCAGAACGATTGGGATCGTACTCTAT
>CAZBBA010000062.1:0-25492 GCA_964490015.1 uncultured Rikenellaceae bacterium | reverse complement strand
CTTGGGGATGGAACATGGGAAAGGTTTGGGCGATGCTTTCCCCCTCGGAGAGGGGGACGGGTGGGCGTAGCGGACGGAAAGGCGATTCGCGCCCCCTAACTTAGGGGGCATATCGGCCAACCCAAACCCGAAGAGATTGGGCGGGGGTGGTTTATGGTTTTTTGCGGGGTTGTTTCTTTGGTACTCGAATCTGTCTTTTTTACCCCCTTGGGGATGGAACATGGGAAAGGTTTGGGCGATGCTTTCCCCCTCGGAGAGGGGAATGAGTGGGTGTTGAGGGTTGAATGAAGGTTGGACGGGGGTGGTTTAAGAGACAATATTCGCATTGGATAGTTAACTTGACATATTTCGAATTAAAAGATTTAAAAAATAATTTTACATCAACCTTTATTTGTTAAAAACTGTTATATGTATTAACACTATTTTTGCGATCTTGCACACACAAAAGGGTATATAATTTGTTGCATTCACATAAGCCCTTTCGCAACGCTATTTGCAGCCCTCATAGGAATAATGCCAATTATCATTTAGATCGAAAGCCCAAAACACCTAAACTATGAAAGCAATTATACTCCGTACTGCCATACTTACCGTAACGGTTATCGCAGTGTATTCAGTGTCAAATGCTCAAATATTTCTTCAAGAAGGATTCGAAAGCGGTGCTAGGCCAACAGGCTGGACCAATGAATACGTAAGCGGTACAGAATTATGGCGATATCGTAACGGGGGGTTTAACCCCAACGATCCAAACAACACAGTTCCTGCAGGAGACACAGATATAGCTCGAAATCCATCATCGGCATACAGCGGCACTTACAACGCCTTTTTCCAAATACAGGGAACCAACCAAGAGCGCACTATGTTGGTTACCCCCCCCATAAACCTTGAGGATGCTAGAAAACCTGAACTAAGTTTCTGGCTCGCTCAAATGACATGGACAAAAGCCACTTCCGACTGGGATGTGCTAAGGGTTTACTACAAAACGGCCATCGACAAGAGTTGGGTGCTGCTAAGCGAATTCTTAGACCCTGTTGAAGAGTGGACCAAAATCCGTATAAACCTACCCGAGCCTTCCTCAACCTACTATATTGCATTTGAAGCACATAATAAATGGGGGTTTGGTGTATGTATTGATGATGTTATTGTGGAGGAAAAAGACGTAATACCACGATATGTTTCACAACTTAGCGTTTCTCATCCAGTGCTCTCGTTTGTACCCTCGGGATCCAACAATACGCCAATCTTAAGGTTGGATGTAAACATTACTGGTAACACTGGCTCTCCCATCCTAGAGGAGATTAACCTTAAATCACTAAACACCAGTGATAATGACATAAAGGAAAATGGAGTAAAACTGTACTATACGAGCGGACAAACCCTAAACTTATCAACACCAATAGGAACTCCCGCTAGTTTTTCAAGTGGAATAGCACAACTTAGTGGTTTAAACATGGAACTTCCATCGGGTATGTCGTATATATGGGTAACATACGATGTTAAGGAAGAGGCGACCCATGGAAATTTTCTAGATGCCATGTTCGAAGCAGAATCAATACTGCTTAACGACACCCTCTATCCTGCCGCAAGTCAATCGCCTTCAGGAAGAAGAACCATTAACAAAACTGTATACTTTCAGGATTTTGAAGGCACTCACAATTGGACCCTCATACCAGAGTTCCAAGTAGATGTACCCGACGGCACCAAAGGCGGATCACCAGGAAACCCAAATGTTTCCAACGCTTACAGCGGAACAAAAATACTTGGCACCGACCTTACGGGACTTGGTGCTAACCCAGGAAATTACGAGCCAAACCTCACTCTTGCATCAGCTTACACGGCCATTAGCCCACCTATTGATCTTTTCTTTTACAAAAATATCAAGTTGCAATTCCAACGACACTTAAATGTCGATTGGCAGGATAAGGCCGCCATTGAGGCTAGTCGTGATGCAGGTAGTAACTGGACAAATATTTGGGAGAATACTAATCTGATTACAGAGAACATGTGGTCGACCCAGAACTACAATATGCCAATTAGCCTTGAACGAACACCCGACTTTAAGCTTAAATACCGATTGGGGCCAACCTCGCCTTCGGGTAACTACTCGGGCTGGAATATCGATGACGTTATTGTAACAGCCGAGTTTATTGCCAAGGACGCAAGCATAACGGAGTGGATTAGCCCGACAAGTGGCTGCGGACATACAGCCACCGAAAACGTGATTGTAAGGGTTGCTAATCTTGGAGGTGAGGATATTACAACCGAATTCCCAGTGGGATACTCACTTAATGGAGGCGCAACCTGGGTTACGGCAAATGTTACCGAACCTATTCCTGTGGGCGAATCGATTGAGTTTACCTTCCCCAATACCATTAATCTTACCTCACCAGGCCTTCGATCAAGCGTAAGGGCACGAACTCAACTCCCTGGCGACCAAGCCACGGGAAACAACCTACTGTCGACAAGCTTTTACGTTGTTCCTACCTACACCATGCCGTTTACGGTTAATTTTGAAACAAACGACGGGTATTGGCGCACATTTGGAGCAAATCTATGGCAGTATGGGAGCCCTTCGGGCGATAGCATCAAGTTTGCCTCATCCGGAATGAATGCATGGGCCACCGGACTTAATAGTTATTACGGGAGCATATTCCTAGGTACGGAGCAAACCATCTTTAGCGATGGATTTGAAACCGATCTAGGTTGGACTTTCACCCCTGAGTTCGAACGCGGAAACACAGAATGGCCAAAATACTCCTACGAAGGGAGTTACTTCATAGGCACCGATCTTTCTGGTGATGGTGTTAATCCTTACTATTACGAGAATGGCATTACCCCTGCATCTTCGAGCAAGGCTGTTTCGCCAGCAATCGATGTATCTGGGTACAGTGAAATTTCCGTGGAGTTCCGACGCAACCTTAGCATTTTAGAAAATGATCATGCAACCTTTGAGTTTAGTCCCGATAATGGGGTAACATGGATATCGTTGTGGGAGAATGCAGGCATCGAAGTGTTCGACAACGACTATACTCTCCAGTCATACCCAATTGATAACGAGTACAGCAATAGCACTCAAATGCGTTTCAGGTTTGCCATTACTCAAACCTCTGCCGAAGGACCAGTGGAGTTAGGATGGAGTATCGACAACTTTAGCGTAAAGGGTAAACCTGTTAATCCAACTTACGCTTACCTCGAAAGCCCCTGTTTTAACCTATCCAATGCCGTTAAACCCATTTTCGAGGCAAAACTTTGGGTCGAAACGGAGCCCAATGTTGATGGAATGACCCTCTTCTACACGCTGGATGATGGGGCAACCTGGGAGCAATTCGATAGCTCATCGGATTATAATGATTACTGGAACTGGTATAACGACAAACCCGTTAGCGCGCTGGGCGTTGATGGCTGGAGCGGAAGTTCCGGGGGATGGATAACAGTTAAACAGACCCTCCCCGACGAGGTAATTGGCTTCTCAAGCGTTCGATTCCGCTTTGCCTTCCTATGCAATAATCACAACAACGATTTCGACGGAATTGCCATTGACGACATTAAGATCTACGAAGCACCTATCGACCTTGGGGTTACCGAAATCTTAAACCTTGTATCTACATGCGAACTAAGCAACGAGGAGCAAATTACAGTTAAGGTTAAAAACTTCGGTATTAAGAATTTGCTAGCGGGTGATAAAGTTGGAGTTAAACTCACTATTGATTACAGCGGAGATTTCAATGGGGAGAGTTCCATTACCACCGAGGAAATCACCCTTGCTGATGAGTTTACTATAGGAACTACAATGGATTACACCTTTGCCAAAAAATTCGACCTCTCGGCACCAGGCAGTTACTCGTTTACAGCTTATACTTTGGGCGAGACTGATCCCCTATTCTACAACACGGCCTCAAACGACTCTGCATCGGTTAGCATCATGGTTCAAAGGCCATTTATCGATCTGGGGCCCGACATTTACACTGTAATCCCCGACACGGTTGAACTTGTGGCCACAAGTCAAATGGCGAATATTACTTACGCATGGTACGACCATGAGGATATGATATCAGTTATCAGCACTTCCGACAAGTTTATGGTACCCACCATTAATGGTGGTGAGTTTTGGGTTGCCCTCGAGAATGAGTTGGAATGTGTGTCAATAGACCATATCAAGGTTCAACGGTTACTTGCAGATGTGGGTGTATCCTCATTCGATAGTCCCAACTCAAGCTGCGAACTCTTTGAACAAACACCTTTCAACGTTTGGGTCACAAATTACGGCACGGACACACTGCTCACCAATAGCATTATTACACTGGGCTACCAGATTGAGGCTCTTCCAGCTGTCGAAAACATTGACTTTACTCTTACAAGCGACTTACTACCAGGCGACTCTGTCCTAGTTACCTTTATAGGTGCAGAAACCGATATGAGAGCCTTAACCACCTACCAGCGCAAAGCATGGGCTACAGTTGTGAATGATTACGACCCCTCTAACGATCTGCTCGACAAAACCATTACCGTTTGGGGTTATCCATCGTTCACCTTTACCGATCCAAACATTGTAGATGGAACAATAACCTACTCTGGTGTTAGCTATCAGCTCGATCCTGGTGAGTGGACAGCCTACTACTGGCACCGCGACGAGTCAACCGAGCGCCTGTTCACAATGGACACAACTGGTATGGTTAAAGTTACCGTTTACGATGAGCACATGTGCCCCGACGACGACGAGGTATATGTTAATCTCGAATTCACCAGCGTGGGCGTAGTTGAGGCAATCACCCCCTTCAGTGCGTGCGAGTTCCTTTCTCCGGTAACGCCAAAGTTTAAGATCCAAAACTTGGGGACAAGTAATATACCTGCATTTACCCAGGTGTTTTTCGGATACAAACTAAACAATGTACTTCAGGAGGAATTAAACTATACCATTCTTGCAGATATTCCCCCGAATGGCACATTCGACTCGTACTTTAGCACTCCAGTCGACATGTCGACCCCAGGGACTTACAACTTTGAATTCTACGCCACATTTGCAGGCGACCCTAAACCCGAGGATGATGCCTTGTTCCATGTTGTAAAGGTTTACGGTTATCCTACTATCGACTTAGGCCTCGATGTGTACACCCGAGCCCTCTCTCATACACTCGATGCTGGTGATACCGCATTGGAGTACTTATGGTCCACCGGAGAAACTACCCAAACCATTGAGGTTACTGAGGATGGTGACTATTCCGTTACTGCCTCAAGCGGGGGCGATTGTGAGGATAGCGATATGGTTAAGGTTACCTTCCTCCGTCACGACTACGGTATAACCTCAATACTAAGCCCTAACACTGCCTGTAGCGAGGAGGAACTAAAAACCATCTCGGTGCGTTTTGCAAACCTGGGCAACGATACCCTAAAAGCCGAAACCTCCGTTACATTTGAGTATACAATTAACGAAGGGGCTACGGTTCAGGAGGCTTTTGAGTTTACCGAGGATTTAACCCCAGGCGAACATATCGATTTTAGCTTTGCCCAAAAGGTTGATTTCAGCATTCCTGGAAATTACACCATTCAGGCCAAAGGAATTTTTGCTGGCGATTTCAACACCAGCAACGACGGCACATCTAAATCGATCGAAATATTTGATCTGCCCACTGTATACCTTGGCCCCGATACCATTATCCGTTCTGGATTAATAACCCTCGATGCTGGTCCTGACCTCACCTACCTATGGAGTGATGCCAGCACAATGCAAACCCTGGATGTCACCGAAACGGGTATCTACTCGGTAGAAGTAACCAACTCTAATGGATGTAAAGCATCCGATGAAATCAGCATTATTTCCATTACTCCCGACTACGGTGTAGTTAGCATGAGTACACCAATTTCTGGTTGTTCCCTCTCCAACGCAGAGATTGTTTCAGTAAAGTTTAAAAATCATGGTACCGATACCCTTTACGAGGATCATACCATACAGCTGAGGCTGTACCTCAACGGGATTCTCCAGAGCACAGAGCAGTATACAATTCTCGAGGAGTTCTACCCAGGCGATGAGCTGGCCTATACATTTAGCCGGAAAATCAACCTGAGCAATGCCGGATCATACACCGTACGAGCCGAAACGTATCACTCTCTCGACCAAAATTCAAGCAACGATGGATTCAACAAGCCGGTTGATGTTTGGGGAAATCCAACGGTAACGCACGCGGCAATAACCCCGGGCACCTACTGTTTAAACAACGAACCAATTACTCTAACCGGTGGCAACCCTGCTGGTGGATCATACAGTGGTATGGGCGTAATTGGGAATCAGTTCGACCCAAGTATTGCTGGTGCGGGTATCAATTCTATCACTTATACTTATGTGGAGCCTGTACATGGGTGCTCAAACACCCAAAATTTGTCTATTACAGTACTCGACCTGCCCGAAATTTCACTATCCGCATTTGATCCCTCATGCGATAATGCAACACCAATTACCCTTACTCATGGCACACCTACCGATGGCACATATAGCGGCATAGGGGTTACAGAGGGTATTTTCTATCCAGCAGTGGTTGGTGCAGGATCATACACTATAAGCTATAGCCTTACCGATGGCAATGGATGTACCAATACGGTTAGCCAAGATATGGTGGTAAACGCCAAGCCCGAGGTTACCCTTGCCGATATCCCATCGGTTTGTATATCGGTGGCTCCATACGCCTTAACAGGAGGAAATCCCGAAGGCGGTACTTATTCTGGAACGGGTGTTAGTGGAGGTATGTTTAACCCCGCAAATGCAGGGGTTGGAACACATACAATTACATACACCTACACCAACGCCGAAGGGTGTACCGATTTTGCCACAAAGCAAATTACTGTCAATCCACTACCTATTATTACCTTTAATGACCTAGGAACAATATGTATCGACAGTAGTCCCCTTGAACTCTCCGGTGCCACACCTTTAAATGGAACCTATAGCGGGATTGGTGTTGCAGATGGATTCTTTACGCCATCAGTACCTGGTGTTGGCAATAAAAGCATTATTTACACGTACACCGATGCCAATGGATGCACAAACTCTGGTAATGCTAACATTACAGTTGTTGATTTGCCCGTGGTAGAATTTGATCCATTGGAATCTATCTGCCTAAATGCTGAACCTATTCTGATATCGGGTGGCACTCCCTCCGGTGGGATTTATACTGGCCCGGGGGTTAGCGAGGGTTACTTTAATCCTGCGGACGCAGGTGCTGGAACGCATCCAATTGTGTATACCTACACCGACGGCAACAGCTGCGTCAACAGCGCAACAAGTAACATCGAGGTATTTGCTCCCACAAGTGTAACGTCACCTGCATTAGATCCAATTTGTGTTAACGGTACAACCCTTGAGTTGCCCGATGGGAATCCAGTTGGGGGAGTTTATACTGGTCCTGGTGTAAATAGTGGTGCATTCTATCCATCACTGGCTGGTTCGGGTGTACATACTATTAAGTACTCTTATACCGATGCCAACGGATGTACCTATTCTAGCACAGAGAACATTGAAGTGTTTGCGCTTACTGAGGTTACACTACAAGCATTCGATCCTTTATGCATAAACTCCGAAGCCATCACTCTCACGGGTGGTAGTCCACTTAGCGGCACCTATAGCGGGACAGCCGTTACCGATGGAATTTTTGATCCCGCTCAAACCGTACCCGGCACCCACACCATCACCTACACGTTTACCGATGGCAATGGGTGTACAAACACTGCAAATGCTCCAATCACAGTGCATCCTCTTACCACGGTTACACTTGAGGCCTTTAGCCCGGTTTGTGCCAATGCCGAGCCATTTACCCTTTCGGGTGGAAATCCAACTGGTGGGGTTTACAGGGTTAATGGCGATATTACCACAACCTTCGATCCTGCCACTCTTGGTGCCGGCACTCATGAGGTAACCTACTCTTTCACCAACTTAAGTGGATGTAGCAACACTGCCACACAATCCATCGAGGTTTACGCCCTTACCAGCGTTTCCCTGCCAGCATTTAGCCCGGTTTGCGGCAATGCAGAACCTTTCGCAATAACAGGAGGGGCTCCTGCAGGTGGAACTTACAGTATAAATGGGGTTACTCTTGTAACTTTCGATCCTCAAGATTTTGCGCCGGGTGTTTATACCGTTGTTTACTCCCACACCGATGGCAACGGGTGCACCAACACCGCTAGCTCTCAGATAGAGGTCTACGCTGTACCGGATGTTTCGCTCGCGGCGTTCAATGGCATTTGCGTTAATGCCGATCCGATCGCCCTTACAGGTGGAACACCTGCCGGTGGGGCATACAGGGTAAATGGTGTTGAAAGCAGCACGTTTAACCCAGCCAACGCTGGGGTTGGCAATCACACCATCACCTATACCTTTACCAATGCCAATGGATGTTCCAACACGGCCAGCCAACCCATCGAGGTATTCGATGTGCCCACCGTTACTATCGCTAGTATTAGCCCGGTTTGCGCCAATGCAGAACCATTTGCCCTAACGGGTGGAAGCCCAGCAGGTGGCAGCTATAGCATTAATGGAGTAGATGTAGTTGAATTCAATCCAGCAAACTACACAGCTGAAGTTCATACAGTAATCTACAATTTCACCAATGCCAATGGTTGCACCAACTCGGCCAGCACATCCATCGAGGTTTACGCCCTTACCACCGTCACCCTGGCAGCATTTAGCCCGGTTTGCGGCAATGCAGAACCTGTCGCAATCACAGGAGGGGCTCCTGCAGGTGGAACTTACAGTATAAATGGGGTTACTCTTGTAACTTTCGATCCTCAAGATTTTGCGCCGGGTGTTTATACCGTTGTTTACTCCCACACCGATGGCAACGGGTGCACCAACACCGCTAGCTCTCAGATAGAGGTCTACGCTGTACCGGATGTTTCGCTCGCGGCGTTCAATGGCATTTGCGTTAATGCCGATCCGATCGCCCTTACAGGTGGAACACCTGCCGGTGGGGCATACAGGGTAAATGGTGTTGAAAGCAGCACGTTTAACCCAGCCAACGCTGGGGTTGGCAATCACACCATCACCTATACCTTTACCAATGCCAATGGATGTTCCAACACGGCCAGCCAACCCATCGAGGTATTCGATGTGCCCACCGTTACTATCGCTAGTATTAGCCCGGTTTGCGCCAATGCAGAACCATTTGCCCTAACGGGTGGAAGCCCAGCAGGTGGCAGCTATAGCATTAATGGAGTAGATGTAGTTGAATTCAATCCAGCAAACTACACAGCTGAAGTTCATACAGTAATCTACAATTTCACCAATGCCAATGGTTGCACCAACTCGGCCAGCACATCCATCGAGGTTTACGCCCTTACCAGCGTTTCCCTGGCAGCATTTAGCCCGGTTTGTGGAAATGCCGATGAATTTGAACTAACAGGAGGCAGCCCAGCGGGTGGAACATATAGCGGGACTGGAGTTTCCAATGGGAAGTTTAACCCGACAGTTGCCGGCCCTGGCGTTCACACCATCACATATACAGTTACCAATGCCAATGGCTGTACTACTAGTGCAACTGCTAACCTTGAGGTTTACACAACCCCAACCGTTGATCTTGGTGAGGATCGTGCGGTTGCCGAACCCTTCACCCTCGATGCAGGCTCAGAATTTGTGAGTTACCTGTGGAACGATGGCTCAACCGCCCAAACGTTCTTTGTGCAGTATCCCGGAACTTACTCCGTAGAGGTGGTAGACAACAATGGTTGTGTTGGCAGCGATGAGGTTATCATCACTTTCAGCACCTCGCTAATCTCGGCGCTTGAGCTGCTAAAGCCAGAAACTGGCGAGTGCGAATCGGACGAATTTGCAGTTACGGCGAAGTTTGCCAACAAGCGCGGCGAAACAGTTGCCAACGGCCAAATCATCACCTTAAGGTATCAGGTGCAGGGTAGTAATGCTGTGGAGGAGTCCTATACCCTTAGTCAGGATCTAGCCAATAACGCTGAATTCACCTATACGTTCAACCAGCATCTCAACCTTGAGGCTGGCGATAGAACAATTCAACTCCGAGCCGATTACGACCAGAAACCGGGCAATATACTCTCTCAAACCATTACCATTCATCCAAATCCTGTGTTTAGTTTAGGCGATGATCGTGAGGTTACTCTCCCCTATACGCTGGAGGCAGGGATTACAGATGTTACATACCTGTGGAGCACGGGCAGCACGGAGCCATCGATAGTTGTCGATGAGCCCGGAACCTACTCGCTCACCGTAACCAACCCGTTTGGCTGCTCGGCCACCGATGAGGTTGTAATTACGGCATCATGGGTTGAGGAAATTCCCGGCACAGGCACAGTGGTAAGCGTATTCCCCAACCCCGCCAACAGCTTCATCTCGGTGGACATTCAGCCCCAAAAGCCTGCCAACTTTGTGGTAGAGCTAATTTCGCCTAGTGGCCAAAGGGTTTACTCCAAGTCTCTCTCCAAGGATCAGCCCTTTACCCATCAGGTAGATGTGAGTGGCTTTACCCCTGGAATGTACCTGCTCCGCGTTTCGTCGGGTGGTCAGTGGATATCGGTGAAACTGGTAATACAGAGATAGCAATAGCTAACTAACGGGCATTCTATCGAAAATTATTTGCCCTTATCAACAACAGAACCCCGCCAGTAAAGCGGGGTTTTGTTTTGAATTATCGGCTGCTGACTTAATATGATGCCGATTATATTCTGTGCAAATCAATGATTTGAGTATCCCTGTGCCCCCTTCTGCCAAAGGAGCATATCCGTGTTAAATCAAAAAATAGTGAAAATAACGGAACTGCAGAAAAGTACTACTTTATACTTTCTATATCTACTTATGGTGACGGGTGACTTGAGTGACGGGTGACATAGTTTACTAGCCAACATTCAATTGTTTATCTAGTAAACCGACGCTAATGGAAATTTAACGAGATCGCTTTATTCACTCGTCACTTTAGTTACCCCCTTCTGACTTCTCATGCTATCTTGGCAAAAAAATCGTTTAAATCCCTAGGCAGGTCACTTCTAACTAGATTTTCAACCACATATAAAACATAGATTGCAACTAACCACATATGATCATGCGTTTGGCTATTGGCTCTTCGCCCTTAGCCCTTTGCTCCTAGTCTCAGCTTGTCTCGGGAACCGCTGTTCTTTGCGGTTAATCTCGTCATTTCGTCAGATAACACCGAAACTCCGAGACACTGCGAGATTCGCCCTTTGCTTCGATCTTCGCTACCCGACTGCCTGCCCGACTGCGTCATTCAGGCGGAGGTCTTCGGTCAAAACCCTAAACTCTAAACTTAAACCAAAACACATAGAAAGAATAGCCCACACATAGCCACATAGAACAATTGCCCTTAGCACTTAGCTCTCTGCCCTTTGCATTGGTCTTCAGGCTTCGGTCTTTCAACTTCAAAATTCATCATTCGATATTCCGCTCTTCGCCTTTTCACCACAAAAGACACCAAGTAATTCACAAAGCACACAAATAACTACACAGCCCCTGAATCGCAAATCGATATTCGTTGTTCGTTGTTCGTTGTTCTGTACTAACCCCTACTCTCTGCCCTATGCCCTTAGCTCTTAGCGTTTGCCTCATCGCCTCATCGCCTCATCTCTTCGGTCCTCGGTCTTCAGTCTCCTTACTCCCTACTCTTGGTGATCTTGAGCAGCTGATCGCCAAGGCCAATCCGATATCCCTGCGAAACAAAAAACACATCACCCCTTCCATCGGAGAATGCTACAATGGGCAAATCACTTATCGATGATAATCCCAGCTGGTTTACCAGCTCATTGGCAACGGCACTTCCCTTATCAATACCGTAAATAACATTTGATGGTAAACCCTTAAACCCATCGCGCGTAAATCGATCCCACTGACCCTCTTCACCAAAAAGGATTACAATGGGATTGCCCAACTGCTCAAATGCCTTCTGGTGACGAACAAAATCGCGCACCGCGTGGTTGCTTGGCTCCTGCCCTGCCCCAAGAATTGCAAGCACAAAATGCTTCCCCTTTGTAACCTCCTTAAGAGAAACCTCCTTGTCCTCATTTACTGGAACGAAGCTGAGGTTAACATTAATCGTCCCAATTGTCTTCAATAAAATCTCCTCGGTACGCATTTTAAGGTCAACGCTGGTTGTATTCCCCGCTTCAACCCTAAACATCTCCACACGTGCCAATACGCTGCCGTTCTCCTGACGGCTACCGGTAATCAAAACATAGGTTCCCTGCGCCAGGGCAACGGGTTTTGTAAAACGCGTTTTCCAGCTAACCGTTCCCTCGTAGCCCTCGGTATCCCTAAAGTTTAACCGTTGTAGCTGTCCATCCACTACTCGGGCAATGGTAAAATGGGTGTCGTACTGCGGGTTATCCAAGGTTTGAGTTGGGGTGTACTTTAGGCTGATAAACCCAAGCGCCTCTGGCGCTTTTGCTTCGGTTTGCTCGAAATTCACATTGTGCCAAATACACTGATGATAGTACTGTAGTTGGCCTGTTATCTCCTCGAGTCGAGCAGGAATACCCAAACTCCTGCAAACTGCAACAAAGAAAATATTTTTGGAACGCGCATCAGCAGCACCTAACTCCATCACTCCAACGGGCGAAATGGGTATTCGCTGTGGATTGTACTCGTCAATCACCTTAACCGCATTGGCCCACTCCACCAGACTTGCAGGGTTCTGCTTGGCCTTTTCAACAACATCGTCACTCAAATTATGCTGAAAATACGACCGATACGGACTAAGCATCTCGTAGCTTACTCTAGGATTTAAAACATACTTAAGAAAGATATTTCCTTCCTGTGGATCAACATTATTCAGATGATCCAACAGTACAGCGGCAGGAGTGTCCCTTAGATCCTTTGCCGCAACCTGTCCAAGCAGCTGTAGCGCCAGCTCAATGCGAGCTGGATTAACCTGCCGTAAAAACGATTCAATCTCCTTCCAGTTTCCTCGACTCGCCTTTAAATACTTAACTATAATACCTTTATCAACTTTCACTTCCTTAGCTATCTGCTCAGCCTTTTCATCGGAGATAAATGAGGCTATGTAAGCGCTGCGGATAGAATCGTTTTGCGCCATTCTAAAACTGGTGGCATCCACAATTGCCTGCGGGATACTGCGCTCAATCCTGGCCTCAACCGGAGGTATAATATCAAAATCCTGAGTAAATGGGCTGTTTTCGCAAAGGTTTAGGGCAACCACAATCTCCTGGGCGCTGCCCACATTTATGATATCGAACCCAATTATTCCATCCTTTGCCGCCCAAAC
The DNA here is from genome assembly GCA_964490015.1 of uncultured Rikenellaceae bacterium. Classification (GTDB taxonomy): domain Bacteria; phylum Bacteroidota; class Bacteroidia; order Bacteroidales; family Tenuifilaceae; genus Perlabentimonas. Next base: position 12,251 of record CAZBBA010000062.1, on the reverse strand, counting down.
CGACATGCTGCCCTTTCCGGCAGTTATGGCTGCCTTTCCCTCTTTTGATGATTTTACCGAAAATACGGGGAAAAACTCAGCGTAGTTATATATGCCAAACCGAACATCGGCATCGGCAACGGGATTACCCTCCTTATCAACAATTGTTACCACGGCCTTTGTGGTTGGGGCGTAGTTCGAGGTGATATTTATCTCGGCAAAAGCGTTAGTTTGCTGCATAATATCCTCAGGGCCGTAATACCGTCCAAAAACCCTGGTATGAAGCAGCAGTGCGCGCTTGGCGGGAGCATCGAACCAGCCCATGCTGAGTTCGGGAGCGGGTTCGCAGGCGCCAATGTAATGCCACTCGCCGTCAGCCCAGGCCTCAACCCACGCATGGTTATCGTCGGTATGCGCCCAGCGGGGCGTATAAACCTGTCGAGCCGGGATACCCACAGCGCGGAGCGCTGCCACGGTAAAAGTCGACTCCTCGCCGCAGCGACCGTAGGCAGTAAGCACCGAAGCCAAGGGCGAGCTGGTACGGGCATCGGACGGCTGATAGGTAACCTTCTCGTGACACCAGTGGTTTACCTCTAGTATTGCCTCACGCATGGGCAAATTGATTACCCTATCCTTAAGCTCACGGTAAAACACCATCCGCGACGAATCCAGGTTCTCGTTATTCACCCTAACGGGCAGCACAAAATGGCGGAACAGTTCCTCGGGCACATCTTTTCCCCAGGGCATCTCGTGCTGGGTAACGAACGATTGCCGGATATTCTGCAGGTAAAAATCGGTGGAGTAATCTACCAGATCGCCAAGGGACATATAAGCATAAAAAAACTTTAGGGCTTGATGCTCGCGCAGCGAAAGTCCTTCTAGTTGTGCTAGGTTAGTCAGCACCTGAGGATGATCAAGCGCCTGAGTTTTTGCCTTCAAGTCCTGCTCAACAATCTTGAGGTATTTAGCATCCGAAATAAAAGGTCTATTCTGGCTACAGCCTATGGCTATTAGGGCCAAAAGGGCTAAGGGGAATAAAAATTTCTGTCGGTTCATGGAACAGTATTTTTTTATGTGAGGGCGATTAGGAAAAACTTTAGATACACTAAATAATCTACTTGATTCGGAGTAAGCATTTTCTTTTCACTGTAAGGTAAAAATTTCGATCTCCACTCAACTCACCAAGTTGATCAACCATCAATCAATCATCAATCAACCAATCAAAATTGACGCTGCCATGTCCTCCGGACGATGGCGGGTCAACCAATCAATCAATCCTTAATTCAATATCATTTAAGCAGAACGGTTTAAACTGCATTCTACTCCACCCCTTTCATGGTAAGCTGTATACGCTTGCGCGCTACATCAACCTCAACCACTTTAACCTTTACATGCTGGTGCAGTTTGACAATATCGTTGGGATTCGACACGTACTTATCGGCCAGCTGCGAGATATGCACCAGGCCATCCTGCTTTACACCCACATCGACAAATGCCCCAAAGTTGGTGATGTTTGTAACAATCCCGGGCAAAACCATCCCCACCTGTAGGTCGTTGATGGAGAAAACGCCATCGGCAAACTCAAAAACTTTAATACCCTGTCTGGGATCGCGACCAGGTTTGGCCAACTCGGCCATTATGTCTTTTAGCGTTGGTAGGCCAATGGTACTGGTTACGTATCGGTTAATATCAATCTTCTTGCGTAGTTCCTCATCCTTTAGTAAATCAGCAACGGTGCAGCCCAAATCCTTGGCCATCTGCTCCACTACGTGATAACTCTCGGGGTGCACAGCGCTATTATCGAGAGGATTTTTAGCCTCGGCAATACGAAGGAATCCGGCACTCTGCTCAAAGGCTTTGTCGCCCAATCGGGGAACCTTCTTCAGCTGGGTTCGGCTGATAAAATCTCCATTCTCGCGTCGAAACTCCACAATATTTTTAGCTAGCTGAGGCCCCAGCCCCGAGATGTAGGTTAGCAGATGCTTGCTGGCCGTATTAAGGTTAACGCCAACGTGGTTCACGCAGCTCTCCACCACGGTATCGAGCCCCTGCTTTAGCTTGGGCTGATCCACGTCGTGCTGGTACTGTCCTACTCCAATGGATTTTGGATCGATTTTCACCAGCTCAGCCAGCGGATCCATTAGCCTGCGACCAATGGAGGCGGCACCACGAACTGTTACGTCGTACTCGGGGAACTCCTCGCGCGCCACCGACGAAGCGGAGTAGATGGATGCACCATCCTCGCTCACCACAAATACGTTGATGTCGCGGTTAAACCTAATTCGTTTCACAAAAGCTTCGGTCTCGCGGCTGGCGGTGCCGTTGCCTATGGCAATGGAATCGATCTTATACGAGTCGACCAGCGCCGAGATTTTGCTCATGGCCTTCCCCGACTCATTTTGGGGTGGATGGGGATAGATTGTCTCGTTGTGCTTAAGGTTGCCCTGTGAGTCGAGGCACACCACCTTGCATCCAGTGCGGTATCCCGGGTCGATGGCCAGCACATTCTTTTGCCCCAGCGGGGCAGCCAGCAGCAACTGTCGAAGGTTTTCGGAGAAAACCCTAATGGCCTCGTCGTCGGCCTTGCTCTTTAGCTCCGAGGTAAACTCATTCTCGATGCTTGGCTCAATCAGGCGCTTGTAGCTATCCTCAAGGGCGTAGTCCACCTGGTCGGCAGCCGCAGAATCGCCCTTAACAAAGGCTCGCGAGATATCGTCCATCACATCGTCGGCAGGTGGGGTAATCGAAACCTTTAGGAAACCTTCGGTTTGCCCACGCCGCATGGCCAAAAATCGATGCGACGCGCACTTGTTGATTGGCTCTTCCCAGGCAAAGTAATCGGAATACTTCACCCCTTCGGTCTCTTTGCCCTTTACCACCTTTGATCGAATTACCGCGCTGCGGCGAAAATGGTTACGGGCAATATTTCGAGCCTTCTCGCTCTCGCTTATCCACTCGGCAATAATGTCGCGCGCACCCGCAAGGGCATCCTCTACCGAGAGTACATCATCGGTAATAAATTTCTTCGCAACCCCCTCAATATCGCGCTCATACTGCTTCATAATTATCTCGGCAAGAGGCTCCAGCCCCTTCTCTTTAGCGATGGTAGCTTTAGTCCTTCGCTTGGGTTTATAGGGCAGATATATATCCTCCAACTCCACCGAATCGAAGCACTCCTCAATCCGTTTGCGCAGCTCGTCGGTAAGTTTGCCCTGCTCCTCAATGGTAGTGAGAACCGTTTCCTTGCGTTTGAATAATTCTTCTAGTTTAGTCAGCCTATCGCGGATGGCCGCAACCTGAACCTCATCCAAGCTGCCGGTTTGCTCCTTACGGTAGCGGCTAATAAATGGGATTGTGGCGCCCTCGTTAAGCAATTTCACGGTATTCGACACTTGTCTCGATGCAATACCGAGTTCACCGGATATAATTGAAACGTGTTTATTCTCTTGATTTGTCATTAAAAAACTCATGCTCTTGTCGAAATAATTAAAAAAAATTTATCTTTAGATGTTCAAAAGTAATCTACAAAAATAGCATTCTATTGGATATGCATTCTAGGTTTGCCCCATTTTTTAAACCGCTCGTGCTAATTGCCACTCTGGCAATATGGCTGACAACAACAGCCTTATCGAACGAAAGCGATGCTACTCTCAGTCACAAGAGTATTCTTGTGCTCAACTCGTACCATCGTGGCCTTAGCTGGACCGACAGTCTAAATACCGGTATAAGGAACTCGCTAAACAACACCCATATTAGCGTAGAAATTTACATCGAGGATATCGATTACAAGCGTTTTAGCAAACCCAAGGTTTTGGATCAGATGTATGGATTGCTAAAGATGAAGTATCAGGGTACTGGTATCGATTTAGTTTTTGTTACCGACAACGACGCCCTAATTTTTATGGAGCAACATGGTGATTCACTTTTTCCTGGAACTCCAGTGGTATTTTGTGGCATCAATAATAGGTACAGCTTTAAAAAAGGGTTTACCGGGGTGCTCGAAGAGGTTGACATCAAATCAAATATCGAACTTATCCAGTATTTCCATCCAAACCTCAGCAATCTATACGTTATAATCGACAGAACCACCACTGGGGAAGAGCTTCGAAAAAGGGTTGAGTTCATTGTCGATAGCGCTAATTACTCTTTAAATATTAAAATCCTATCGGATTTTACCATTGACGAATTACAGGAAAAAGCAAAAGGTTTTGGAGACGGCGATGCCATTCTTTTCCTCCTATTTAACGTGGACAGATTACTCCAATATCTCTCATACGAGGAAGCACTAATCAGCATTGCTCAAGCCACCAAGGTGCCCATATATGGTACATGGGATTTTTACCTCAATCACGGAATAATTGGCGGGAAAATTATCATGGGGCGCGAGCATGGCGAGCATGCAGGGCAAATTGGTGCTCGAATTCTTTCGGGCGAAAACATTGACGAAATAAATCCCTACAATGGCCCAACCCGATTTGCCTTTAACCATGTATACACCAAAAAGCATAATATCAGCAGGAGAATGCTACCCCGGGGCAGGTTCTCCATAAATACCCCCTACCAGTTTGTGCGTAAAAACATTAAGCTATTTTTGGTGTTTGCCTACGTTACTGCATTCCTACTTGCACTTATCACACTTCTTATTCACATTAACCGTCTTCGCCGAAAGCAGCTTGTTTCGGAACGCGAACATTCCCAAAAGTTGAATGAACAAAACACGCTACTCGAGGAGGCCAAGGAGCGAGCCGAGGAATCGAACCGGCTCAAGAGCACATTCCTAGCTAATATGAGCCATGAGATTCGCACACCCATGAATGGGATTTTGGGTTTTGCCAATCTCCTTAAAATCAAACCAAACCTCGACGATAAAAAAATCAACCAGTATGTTGATATCATCAACGAGAACTCGAATACCCTTCTTAATCTGATAAACGACATTATCGACGTTTCAAAGATTGAGGCTAACCAGCTTGAGGTGCGCAAAGCTCCGTGCGATATCGAAAAACTCATTAAGGATCTGCACATACTTTACGTTTCGGAACAACATCGACTGAAAAAAAATCAAATAGAACTACAATACATTATCCCCCACAACTCTCCAAAAAAAATAATCTCCGATTCCGAAAGGCTTCGCCAGGTTCTTTCCAATTTCTTGAACAACGCGCTTAAGTTCACCAATCAGGGACGAATTGAGTACGGCTTCCGAATTGTAAGCAACAGCCTTTACTTTTACGTTAAGGACACCGGAATTGGTGTCAGCCGGGAACAGCAGGAACTGATTTTCGAAAGGTTCCGCCAGGCCGATGAATCGTCGGCTAGAACCTATGGAGGTTCAGGTTTGGGCCTTGCCATTTGCAAGGGTATAGTAACCAAGATGGGAGGCAAAATTGGCGTTGAGTCCGAGAAGGGAGTCGGCTCACTATTCTGGTTCACCATCCCTTACATTTCGCTCAGCGATACAAAAATCGACAATGGATCAAACGGGAATAACGCCCAATATCCAAATTGGACTGGTAAAACCGTTCTTATTGTAGACGATGTCCCCGAATCGCTTCTCTTGCTTCAGGAGATAATACTGCCCACAAAGGCCAATGTTATGGAAGCCAGCACGGCCGAAGAGGCGATAGAGATTTGTCGTAACAATAAAGGCATCAACCTAGTGCTAATGGATCTTCAACTACCCAAAATGGATGGCTACACCGCCACCAGCGAGATAAAATCGTTCCGCCCTCTTGTCCCCATTATAGCCCAAACCGCCAATGCCATGCTCGACGATCGCGACAAGGCTCTTGAGGCAGGTTGCGATGAGTACATCACAAAACCTATCGATTTGGATAACTTCTACCTCACTGTCAGTCGTTTTCTAAAATAAAAGGTTTTAATTGACAACTCTGGCTTAAACCTCTTTTACATCTCACAATCATACTTGAGGGTTCTAAACAATACCCATTTTTAGGTATTGCGTGAACCAAATAACAGCTCCATCTTTGCAGCATGAAAGCATGTATGTATAATATAACCAAAAAGTATTTTGCCATTGTTTTGGTTGGCGTTGTTGGGCTACTCACGCTCAACAACGCGCTATTTATGCATATCCATAAGTTGCCCTGCGGGCAACTCGTTGTTCATGCCCACCCTTTTGCTAGCACAAACCAATCCAGCAACGACCAGCCATCGCACCAACACAGCAAAGTTGAACTACTGGTTTTCGATAGCCTGTTGCTTCTATACAGTAACACAACATCTTGTCGTGCATTAGTAGTCGACCAGAACCAGGAAATAATCCTATTCCCCTATAGGGCGACTATCCGACAAAATGCTCCGCAAAACATTTCAAACAAAGCGCCACCAACTTATAATCAGCTGGCCTAGTTTACTTAGTATCCTTTAGTTTTCTTTTCGAATTTTCACATCTATCATATTGAATCGTAAGATTCAACATATAGCCTTATAAACAATATATTAAACATGAAAACATTAATATCTTTTTGCCTTTCAATTCTCTTTTCAATAACACTAATTGCCCAATCTACAAATACTGGTGATGGTCACAAACATGGCAAAGGGCATTCACACGGACATAGGCATGGCCATCGCAAAAGCGACTCCCATATTATAGGCCATATACTTAACGGCAGCGAGCACATTCCCTTTGCAAACATTTACCTTAAGGGCACAACCATTGGTACCTCAACCGACGAAACTGGGCACTTCCGAATTGTAAACGTGCCAGAAGGCACTTACACCGTGGTGGCATCGGCCATTGGGTATACCTCGGCCGAGAAGCAGGTTACGGTGGTTGCTGGCCAAACCTACGAGATAAACTTCAAGATGTCGGAGGATGCCATCGGTCTCGACGAGATTGTGGTAACTGGCGATCGCAACGAGCAGCGCCGCCGCGAATCGTCGGTAGTTGTAAATACGATTACCCCAAAAACATTTACCATGACCCAATCGGTAGTTCTTGGCGAGGGACTTAACTTTAGTCCCGGTCTGCGGATGGAGAATAACTGCCAGAACTGTGGTTTCACCCAGCTACGCATGAACGGATTGGAAGGGCCATACTCGCAAATCCTCATCAATAGTCGTCCCATTTTTAGCGGGCTAGCCGGAGTTTACGGTCTGGAACTAATCCCATCGAACATGGTCGACAGAGTTGAGATAATCCGTGGGGGGGGATCGGCCCTTTACGGAAGTAATGCCATTGCCGGAACGGTCAACCTTATCTTAAAAGATCCCATTGCCAACTCCTACGAGTTTGGCATTAACAGCGGGTTAACTGGAGTGGGCTTGACCGGCGCAGGTGGTGCTATTCCCGATCACAGCATCAACGTTAGTGCAACGGCTGTGTCGTCGGATATTAAAACCGGACTTGCCGTATTTGGCTTTGTTCGCGACCGCAAACCTTTTGATGCTAATAACGATGGTTTCTCCGAGCTATCGTCGCTGGAGAATACCAGCCTTGGCGCCAGAGCCTTTCATCGCTTTGGCAACAGAAGCAAGTTAACCGCCGATTTCTTCAATATCCGCGAATCGCGTAGAGGTGGCGATAGCCACGACTATCCACTGCACGAATCTGAGGTTGCCGAAGCTGTTAGCCACAACATTACCATGGGTGCGCTTACCTACGATCAGTTCTTCAGGGAATCGGATATTCTATCGGTTTTTGCATCGGCGCAGAATGTAAATCGCGACTCCTACTACGGTGCTGGTCAGTCGCTAAGCGACTACGGCTATACCACCGACCTAACCTACACCCTAGGAGCACAGTACAAGATGAGGTTCAATGGCACAGGTTTAATTTTTGGATTCGAGAACCAAGGTGGAAACCTGGTTGACACAAAATTGGGCTACCCCGATTACGATAACGCCACTATTGTGGATGATAAAATAGTAAGCGTTCCTCACACTGAAAACACGATTGTTGCTAACCAATCGCAGAATATTACAGGCGCATTTGCCCAAATAGATTACACCTATCGTGGCTTTAAAACAACAGCGGGTTTACGTTACGACCACTATCGAATTGCCGATGCCGAAAGCCCCGAAAACGATATCACAGGAAATGTTTTAAGCCCTAGGGTAACTCTAATGTACGATGTTAGCAACCACATGCAGGCTCGACTAAGCTACGCCATGGGCTATCGTGCGCCCCAAATTTTCGACGAGGATCTCCATATCGAAACATCGGGCTCGCGAAAAGTTCTTCACCAAAACGCACCCGGCCTTATTCAGGAAACTAGCCACAGCTTTATGGGTTCAACCGATTTCAACTTCACCCTTGGATCAACCCAGGGAAGTTTACTCGTTGAAGGATTCTACACCCAGCTCAAAAATCCATTTGCCAATGAGTACGGCGAGGTTGACGAGAATGGCGTTGTGGTTTACACCCGCGTAAATGCCGAGGACGGAGCTGTAGTAAAGGGAGTAAATACTGAGTTGGCGGTTATCCCCTCAACAAAGTTCTCGCTTAGGGCAGGCTTTACCATTCAAAGCAGCAAGTACGAGGCCGAGCAGGAATTCGATGAGCGAAACTTCTTCCGCACACCCAACACCTACGGTTTCTTCACCGCCGATTGGAATCCAACAAAGAAGCTTAGCATTAGTACCACCGGAACCTATACCGGCAAGATGTTGGTGCCCTACTTTGGGCCAACAATCGATGATCCCGAGGAGGGCGAACTACGCATAAGCAATCCGTTCTTCGATTTGGGAATTCGATTAGGTTACGACGTGAAAATCAACGGCGCTACCCTTCAAATTTTTGGTGGTGCTAAGAATATCTTCAATTCCTACCAGTCCGATTTCGACTTAACCGAGAACCGGGATCCCGGCTACATGTACGGGCCAAATCAACCCCGAACAATATACTTTGGATTACGAATTGGGAATAGGCTTAGATAAGGCTTTGCTATATATCAAAGGAAATAAAAGGCAGGCATAAAGTCTGCCTTTATTTATTGTATTAAATTGCAAATGTGAAATACACAACCCTTTGTTATTATAACAACCTACTTCCCTCTAACCAGGTTGTTGTTGAACACATCCAGTTACACACAAAATCCCAGCATTTTTCACTACATTTGAATTTTGGGAACGAACCGCCTGTATTGTTCTATTGGAATCAGAATTTGCTTAAACTTTTTCATCAAAAATCACTCTAAAGGAAGGCGAATGCAATATTTAACTTCAAAACCAAGTATAATTCTAACCAAAATCAAAGCGCATGAAAAAATTAGTATTACTGTTAATTCCAATCGGTATGATGCTTAGCTGCACGCCGAAAGGGGATCAGAATCCTTTCTTCGCAAAATGGAAAACTCCATTTGGCACCCCACCTTTCCACCTCATCGAGGTTCAACATTACATCCCAGCTTACGAGGAGGCCATTAAACAGCAAAAAGCCGAGATTGAGGCTATAGTTAATAACCCAAAAGAGCCTACTTTCGAGAATACCATCGTTGCTTTCGACAAGTCGGGTGAACTTCTTGGCAAGGTTGGCGCCGTATTTGGCGGCCTAAACGGAGCCCACACTAACGATAGCTTACAGGCTATTGCCCGCCAAACCACCCCAATGCTATCGGCTCATCGCAACGCCATACGTTTTAACCAGGATCTGTTTGAGCGCATCAAAAAGGTATACGACAAGCGCGAAAGTCTTAACCTCGACGTTGAGCAAATGCGCGTTGTGGAGAAGATTTACAACGATTTTGCCCGCAACGGGGCAGCCCTTCCCGAGGAGCAACGCAACGAGCTTAAGAAGATCAACGAGCGCATGTCGATGGTATCGCTTCAGCTAAACCAAAATCTTTTGGCCGAGAACAACGGCTTTAAGCTTATCCTCGAAAACGAAACCGACCTAGTTGGATTACCAGCAAACGTAATTGCCGGCGCTGCCAGCTTAGCTGCAAAATCGGGGCATGAAGGCAAGTGGATGTTCGACCTATCGAAGCCCAGCTGGATTCCCTTCCTACAGTTCTCCGAGCGTCGCGACCTACGCGAGAAAATCTACCGCGCATACTTTATGCGAGGCGACAACAATAACGAAACCGACAACAAAGAGCTGTTTATTGAGCTGATGATGCTTCGCCAGCAGATGAGCAAGATATTGGGCTACGACAACTACGGCCAGTACTTTACTGCCGAGCAGATGGCCGAAAATCCCGAGAATGTGTTCAACTTCCTGCAACAGGTTTGGGATCCAGCGCTAGCTAGGGCAAAAGAGGAACGTACCGACATGCAAAACATAATTAACCGCGAGGGTGGCAAGTTTAAGCTGCAGTCGTGGGATTGGTGGTACTACGCCGAAAAGGTACGCAAGGAAAAGTACGACTTGGACGAGGACGAGATTAAGCCTTACCTTACTCTTGATAATGTTCGCGAGGGCATTTTCTACGTATCGAATAAGCTGTACGGGTTAACCTTCAAGAAACGTACCGATATCCCCGTTTACCACGAGGAGGTAGAGGCGTTTGAGGTAATCGATCGCGATGGTTCTCACCTATCGGTTCTGTTTATCGATCCACATCCAAGACCCAGCAAGCGTTCTGGAGCATGGTGCGGAACATACCGCAGCGGCAGCTACAAGAATGGTAAAAAGATTACTCCCGTGGTTACCATTGTGATGAACTTCTCTCGCCCAGTGGGTGATAAGCCCGCCATGCTTAGCTGGGACGAAGCCGAAACCTACTTCCACGAGTTTGGTCACGCGCTACACAACTTCTTTGCCGACGGCCGTTACGATCGCACCAGCCGCAGCGTTCCCCGCGATTTTGTTGAGCTTCCCTCGCAGATTATGGAAAACTGGGCAGGCGAACCCGAGGTGCTGAAGGTTTACGCCAAGCATTACCAAACCGGCGAACCCATTCCCGATGCACTAATCGAGAAAATGCAGCGCAGCAGCAAGTTCAACCAAGGATTTACCAACGTTGAGTATGTTGCCGCATCGTATCTCGATATGAAATGGCACACAACTGAAATAACCAAGGATACGGAAGTGAATAAATTTGAGAATGAGGCGATGAAGAAAATCGGCCTTATTGACGAGATTGTTCCACGTTACCGCACAGCTAACTTTGGACATATCTTCGGTGGTGGATACGCTGCTGGTTACTACGTGTACCTATGGGCAGGACAGCTCGATGCCGATGCATTTGAAGCATTCCAGGAAACGGGCGAGCTTTTCAACCAGGATCTGGCTGCCAAATTCCGCAAGCATGTTCTTTCCGAAAATGCCATGGGCGAAGGAATGGAGCAGTACGTAAAATTCCGCGGAAGTGCACCATCCATCGATCCTTTACTACGCCAAAGGGGTCTTAAGTAAGCATCTTAGTAATTCATAAGTAACAAGAAAAGGGGCCTCGAGCCCCTTTCCCTATTTCGTTTCAACCAAAAAAAAACCGAACTCTAGAGCTGCGGACCAGCGGCAACCAGCTTTTTTCCAGCCTCAGTATCGGTAAAGTTCTCGAAATTGTCGATAAATTTCTGAGCCAAATCCCTTGCAGCCTTATCCCATTCAGTAGGATTTGACCAGCTATTCCGAGGATTTAACAATCCATCATCAATTCCCTCAAGCGATCTGGGTATCTGCAAATTAAATATGGGAAGAGTTTCAAACGAGCTATTCTCTATACTCCCATCCAATATTGAGTTAATTATTGCCCGGGTTGATGGCAAATCTATCCGTTTCCCCACACCGTATGCACCACCAATCCATCCAGTGTTAACCAGATAGGCTTTCGCCTTTTGATTCACCATCTTCCGCACCAGCTCTCGAGCATACACCGAAGGATGCAAAAGCAGAAAAGCCTGTCCAAAGCAGCTGCTAAATGTGGGTTGTGGCTCTTTTACCCCTCGCTCAGTTCCTGCCAACTTTGCGGTAAACCCGCTAAGAAAATGGTACTGTGTTTGGTTTGGGGTAAGCTTTGCCACTGGAGGAAGCACACCAAAAGCATCGGCTGTAAGGAAAATTACCTTTTTGGCATGACCAGCCTTAGAAACGGGCTTAACAATATTTTTGATATGATAAATGGGGTACGACACCCGCGTGTTCTCGGTTTTGGCCTTGGAGCAAAAATCGATATTTCCCTCGCAGTCAACTACCAGATTCTCAAGAAGCGCATCGCGCTTGATGGCAGCAAAAATCTCGGGCTCCTTATTCTGATCCAAGTCGATGCACTTAGCGTAGCATCCACCCTCGAAGTTAAAAACGCCATCGTCGTCCCAGCCATGCTCATCGTCGCCAATTAAGGCTCGGTTGGGATCGGTCGACA
>CAZBBA010000061.1:19869-25595 GCA_964490015.1 uncultured Rikenellaceae bacterium | reverse complement strand
TCAACAAAAATCTCCACCAAAGCATTCGCTTCTGATGTGCCATTAAAGATGAGGGTCTGGTCGCTTGTAATACCATCGGAGCTACTATGACCAGTATCATTAACTATTGAAGTTACAACAGGCGCATTTGGGGCAGTTATATCAATAATAATTGGGTAGCCAACTGAACTTGCACTAACATTACCTGCAATATCGGTGGCCTTTGCAGAAATAGTATACGATCCTGCGGCTAGGGTAGTACCTGTGTAATCGAAACTCCAGCTGCCAGATCCATTGGCGTTTGTGGTTCCAATTAATCCTGCTCCAATAAACACATCAATTTTAGCATTAACCTCTGAAGTTCCATTGATGATAAGGTTTTGATCACTGGTTATTCCATCGGCATTGTTCCTTCCAGTATCATTAGTAATTCCAGCTATTGTTGGTATGTTTGGTGAAGTTGTATCGACAGTAATGTTATAGGCTGCAGAAACTGAACTTTCATTACCAGCCAAATCAACTGCCTGTGCTGTGATAGCATAACCTCCATCGGCCAAAGTTGCAAGAGTATAACTCCAGACTCCACTACTGTTTGCAGTGGTTTCATAGGTTAAAGCACCAACAAAAATCTTAATCAGCGCATTTGCCTCCGAAGTTCCGTTTACAGTAGGCGTGTTATCGCTTGTTACGCCATCGGTATTACTAGTTCCAGTATCCTCAGTAATTCCAGTAATAACAGGAACTCCTGGATCGGTAATGTCAATGGTGATTGCTAGTGCTGCGGAAATTGGGCTTACATTTCCAGCCACATCGGTGGCAGTTGCAGTGATTGAGTGATTACCCTCTGCTAAAGCAATGCTAGTAATTGTCCACTCGCCCGTTGTACCATCGGCGGTAGCTGAGCCAATAAGGCCATCTACAATGCTATACAATTTAACTGTCGAATTCACTTCAGCTATACCAGTAAATACAGGTGTTTTATTACTAGTTATATTATCAGTATTTGAAATTCCTGTATCGGAGGCATCGGTTATATCGGGTTTCGATGGAGGCGCCGGAGCAGTTGCATCTATTATTACTTCAAGCGCTTCAGAAGTGTCGCTAACATTACCCGCCAAATCGGTGGCTGTTACTGTTATGCTCTTTGCCCCATCGGTAAGCGCTGTAGTTGTGATTGACCAACTTCCGCCACTTGCAACTACACCTCCATTCTCAACTCCATTAACATAGAGTTTAACAATGGCATCATTCTCAGCATTCCCAGTAAAAGTAGGTGTAGTATCGGCAGTGATATTATCGGCCACAGAACCCGTATTTGAGGCTGGGTCTAAAACTGGAGCAACAGGTGTTGCAGGCTTTTGAGTATCGATGGTAATAGTTAAGCTGGCAGAAGCATCGCTCACATTACCGGCAGCATCGGTGGCCTTTGCGGTAATAACCCTAGCTCCATCTGTTAAATCGGTAGTAATGGTTATACTCCAAATACCGAATATATTTGCTGTTCCCTCCCCTACTTTTACGGCATCACTAAATATCTCGACGGTTGCGTAGGTTTCGGCGGTGCCTGTCAATGTTGGTCTCACAACATTGGTATAGTTATCGCTATTGGATGTTCCGCTATCGGAAGCCGGATTCATATCGGGAGTACTTGGTGCAGCAGGCGATGTAATATCAATGGTTATGGATAGCGCAGAAGAAACCAAACTCACATTCCCAGCCACATCGGTGGCTGTTGCTGTGATGCTGTGGTTGCCCTCCGAAAGAGCCGTACTGGCCGTAAGTACCCAAGTACCCGTGCCATCGGCTACACCACTGCCAATCTCTCCCTGAATATTGCTATAAAGTTTTACCGTTGATCCTGCCTCAGCGGTAATGAGGAATACAGGGGTTGTTATGCTGGTAATATTATCCGTACTAGAAACTCCCGTATCGGAAGCAGGGGTTAAATCAGGAGTGCTTGGCTTGACTGGGGCCTGTGTATCTATTGTAATACCCAAAGCATCCGATAAACCGCTTACATTCCCTGCCAAATCTGTTGCGGTAGCGGTTAAGCTATAAGTTCCATCGGCAAGGGTTGAGGAAACTATACTCCAGCTTCCTGTACCATCGGCCACGGCGCTACCAAGCAGCGTTGGACCACTGTATAGTTTGACGGTTGAGCCCACCTCGGCAGTTCCATTGATGGTTGGGGTCTTAACGCTGGTGATGTTATCGGTATCAGAAATACCAGTATCTGAGGCGGCATCCAAATCAAGCGAAAGTGGTGCACCGGGTGCAGTTTTATCGATGGTTACGCTAAGCGAGTTTGAAGCCACGCTTACATTGCCTGCGGCATCGGTGGCAGTAACGTAAATACCGTGGGCTCCCTCAGTTAAATCAGCAGAAAGGGATATCGACCAGTCGCCATTCGCATCTGAAGTGGTTGATTGCGACAATTCCTGCGCGCTGCTGTAAATAAATACGGTACAATTGGGTTCTGCTGATCCGCTGAAGGTTGGCCTAACAACACTGGTGATATTATCGGTATTAGAAATACCGGTATCATCGGGGCTGTCCATAACGGGAGTACCGGGTTTAGATGGTGCCGTTTTATCGAAGACAACCGAAGTGGCATCGCTGGTAGTGGTTACAGTAGCCCCAGGGTTGCCTGCAGCATCCGTATAATTAATAACAAAAGGAATGGTTCCGTTATTGTCGGAGCTCTGCATAGTGTAGGTTGCGGTCCAATTAAGACCTGTACCACCCTCACTAATTGGCGTTACGGCATTTCCAGCAATAGATGCTGAGGTGATGTTAACAACCTCGGAGGAGTTAAAGGTAAGTGTTATCAGATCTCCTACTTTGGCCAAACCGCTAGCTGCGTTGCTCGATGCGATGGAAACGCTGCTAAGCGTAGGGGGCGTTTTATCGAAGGTAACCGATCCAGCGTGAGTTTCTGAAGTAGAATTGTACGATCCAGAATTTCCTGCGTAATCGGTAAAGCTAATAGTAAATGGCAGAGGATTCCCACTATTTTCCGAATCGGTGCTGGACATGGTGTACTGAGTAGTCCAAGTATAACCGATTTTATCAGTTACAACGGCATTTTTGCCATTAATTTGCACCACCACATTTTCGATATCCTCAGAATTATCGGCGGTGAAAACCACGGTAACCACATCACCCACCTTAGCCACGGTTTTCTCGTTGGGGTAATCCGAATCAATTTTAATGTCCTTTGCCGCTGGGGGAACCTTATCGAAGGTGACGTTACTACTGTGTGTGATGGAAGAAACATCCACTCCCTGATTACCTGCTCTATCAATGTACTTTATGTTAAAGATGACTGGACCATCGTGATCGGTTGCCTGTAAAACGTATTCCGCGGTCCAATTTAATTTTTCCTCATCAGGCAGAGTTAAAACAGTATAGTGCTCAATTGATTCAGAATCTGTTGTTCCAACCTTTAGTTCTGTAATTTTTACAATTTCAGAACCTGTTATAGACAGGATAACCTTCCCACCCACACCAACCTTTTCGGGGTGGGGCGTGTTATTCGAGGTGATGGTAACGGCATTAAGCTCGGGCAGGGTTTTATCAACAATAAAACCCAGATCGCAGGGTCGTGTTCCAGCAAGTGAGTTCGATGCATTATCCTTAATATCACCTATTGATGTTAGATTTAGGAATAATGTTCCATCGGTACTGCCAGTGGATACAGTAACCGTTCGGGAATCACCTGTTCCGCTTATGCTGCTAATTGTTGCCCCCACAGCCGTTCCGCTTAGGGTAAAGTTTGATGTTTGCACATCGTACACAGGTTCGCTAAAGGTCACCAAGAAATCAACAGAGGACAGGTTTGTATACTGCTGGGTAACCCTTTCTATTGAGGTTACCGTTGGCGGTGTGCGATCAGATGTACGAGTAAGCGTTGCAGAAAGGGTATTGGTATTGGTTGCCCCGTCGCGGCATACACCGGCTGGGATATGTGCTGATACGTCACCATCAGCCTCTGGTGTAATATCAAAATTGTAAGTAATTTTATCGGCAGTTTGCAGATTGCTGGCCGTTCCGTTGGTTACGCTGATCTCTCCAACCAGCAGCTCATAAACCGCCTCGCTAAACACCACGGTAACTGGAATTGGGTTTGCATTGGTGGGGTCAAGCTCAGTGGTAGTTATTGATTCTATGGCAGGTTGAGTTCGGTCGGATACTATGGAAAATACATTTGACTCAGCATTATCGTTATTATACTTATCCTTACATACTCCGGCCGCTATGCTTACAGTTACCACCCCTTCTGCAGAGGGAATAATATTAAACGACCCGATAGTTGGGTCAATGTCTGTGGGCAGGTTCAGGTCGGATACTGTTCCATTCGTTACGCTTATCTCCGAATCGATCAACGAACCTGCCTTAAGCTTCTTATTGAAGGTAATGGTGATGGGGATGCTTGAAAACTTCGTGGAATCAACCTCGGTTGACGTGAGTTCAATGGTGAATGCCCTCTTGTCGAAATCTACCGCATAGGCCGAAGATGCTGTATTGAGGTTTCCTGCAATATCATTACAGCCTCCGCTGGGAATGGTTACGGTTAGGGTGGCCTTATCGTATGTTACAGCCACATCAAAGGTGTAGGAAGAACCGCTACCAGCTAAATTCTGCTTGGTGATTAAACCTCCTGGGCCTGCCGTTTCTGTAGCCACCACGCTAATATCATCAAGGGTAAAGTTCTCAACATCCTCGCTGAAGGTAATGGTAAAGGGAACGGGAGATGTATTGGTTGCAGGGGAGGCAGTGGATGATATTGAAACGGTGGGCTGCGTTAGCTTAACGGTAAGGCCAAACGCTCCAGAAGTAGCGCTTATATTCCCTGCAACATCCGTGGCAATAGCAGTTATGCTATAGGCTCCTGCGCTAAGAGTAGTTCCAGTATAATCTAAACTCCAGTTGCCACTTCCATTGGCAGTTAAAGTACCAATAGGAGAACCACCAATCAGCACCTGCACAGAGGAATTTGCCTCAGCGGTTCCATTTATTACGATATTCTGATCGTTTGTTATCCCATCGGTACCGCTAAAGCCATTATCATCGGTAATACCGGTTACCACTGGTGCAGCGCAGGTACGGTCGATGGTCACCGACAGCGCCGCCGAGGCTACACCCGTATTGCCCGCCGCATCGGTGGCCGTGGCCGTGATGCTGTGAACACCCTCACTTAGGGTGCTGGCCGTGATGCTCCAGATCCCGCCGATTGCCGTGACGCTGCCGATCTC
Source organism: uncultured Rikenellaceae bacterium (assembly GCA_964490015.1). GTDB lineage: Bacteria > Bacteroidota > Bacteroidia > Bacteroidales > Tenuifilaceae > Perlabentimonas. Next base: position 20,361 of record CAZBBA010000061.1, on the reverse strand, counting down.
CGTTGCTCCGCTGTACAGCTTTACCGTGCTCCCCGCCTCAGCCGTTCCTGTGAAGGTGGGCGTGTTGTCGCTCGTGATGTTGTCGGTGTTAGAGACCCCCGTGTCCGAGCCGCTGTCCAGATCGGGAGTTGAGGGAGCGCTCGGCGCCGTGGCGTCCTTTACCTCCGTGTCGGTCGCCGCCGTACCCGTATTCCCCGCCGCATCCGTCAGCGTCACGCTCAGGGTTATCGTGCCGTCCTCGAGGCTGGTCAGATCGTCCGCCGAAACCGTCTGTCCCGCTGAGGTTACGGTGCCGCTATTCGACACCGTCGTGCCCCCCCCGGAGGTGCTGAAGGTATAATTGAAGGTCGCACCTACCTCTGCTAAAGTAAACGTGAAGGTTACGGCATCTTCATTGCCCGTGTAGATCGGCGACTGGTCGATCGCCACCGCGTACCCGCTCGGCGCCGTGGCGTCCTTTACCTCCGTGTCGGTCGCCGCCGTACCCGTATT
>CAZBBA010000061.1:0-19769 GCA_964490015.1 uncultured Rikenellaceae bacterium | reverse complement strand
CCCCGCCGCATCGGTCAGGGTCACGCTCAGGGTCAGCGTCCCGTCGGTCAGCCCCGACACGTCGATCCCCGTGATCTGATCCGTCGCCTCGGCTATCGTACCACTTCCTGATGGATCTGTGGTGCCCCCATCCCCATCGCTGATCGTGTAGCTGTATGTCGCCCCCACCTCCGCTCCGGCGAAGGTGAACGACACCGCCGTATGGTTCCCGCTGTAGATCGGCGACTGGTCGATCAAAACCGAGTACCCGCTCGGGGCGGTAGTATCATAAGTTATTCCTGTATTAGTTGCACTATAAATAGTTCCACCATAATCATACTCAATTTTAACTGAATAAATTGCTCCATCAACAAGGTTTGGACCTCCGGATTCAATTGAAGAAATATTGGGATCTTCCACAACGATACTCTCTCCATTCAGGGTAAAGCTATGAGTACCCATTGATTCATAGCTGCTCATTAGAACAAGAACGTGGGGAGAATTTGCATCTTCTTCGCCTCCAGTACGGGTAAATGTCAACTTTACAGTACCTGAAACGGCATTATGGCTTAACTCGAAAGCAATAGTGATTGAACTATTAATATAATCGTTATCTCCTGGCGATGTGAGGGTTGCAGTTTGCCCCCAAACGGAGATATTTACTAAAACCATCAATACAATTTGTGGTATCACTCTCATCGTCTTCATAATCGCTTGCTCTTAAAGTTCAAAAAGGAATAGCTCGGCATTGGTTTTAATCAGCTGCATCATGGTGCCGTAGTCGGGGGTGGTGGTGCCAATTAGAGCCCATCCCTTATCGGATGTAGATATCGCCGTTTTTACACTACCGGCCAGTTGCTTAACCATATTACTCTCGAGCACTACTGTGCCCGTGGAATTAATTTGACTTAGGAATATGACATTGTCCTTCTCGCCAAAGAGCGAAATAGTTCCCTGTGGGGAACTTGCCATTGATGTAATGGGTGCTCCCAGAGTAGGATTGGATTGCCAAAGGATTTCAAGACTCTGATCGGAAAGGCTCACCAAGCGGGGCGTAGTGCTGCTGCCCGATTCAACATTAAATGCAACAATTATCTGATTATCGTTTCGAATAGCATCGCCAAACTGCTGATTGGTCTGCGCTTCTAACTCTTTGGAGTTGACAGGTAAGCCCAACTCACTGAACTCAACCACGGAGATATGGGTAAAGGCGCTTCCAATAGCCCCATTTGTTGTTCCCAGGGCTATAATTCCATCCTCCGCATTTACTAATATCTTCTTAAAACTCTGGCTCCCCGAACCCATTAGGGATCGCTGCCAGATTGGATTGCCATCGAGTGTGAACTTGGCTAAATAGTAGTCGGGCTGCGAAGAAGAGTTTTGATACGATTCGCCAGCAAGGTAAATGGCGGTTTCATCCACCACCATATCATTAACTACCAACGAGTAGCTAGGCTCGCCAAACGTAAAGGTTGTCAATGAATCGCCCTGTGTGCCTATCTTAAGTAAAAAGGAATTCCTAAAACCGGTAATATCGTTGGTTCGAATACCTAATGTATAATACTCGTTGTTAACGGTTCTAACAATATGGCCTTCCTCGTTGTGAGCTGTTCCAAACTGACGTGCCCAAAGGGTATTCCCTGCCTTATCGGTTTTTACCACAAACACCTGCTTTTTGTATAAAGCGGTGCTATTAAATCCTGCAACCACGTACCCTCCTGAAATTTCAAGCACATCAAAACCTTGTGCACTCATGCCTTCGCCAAAGAACTTAATAAAATTCTCGGCTTGAAAATCGGAGATACCTTTACCGCAGCCAGCAAGCATAAAGGATAAAGCGATTATATACCAAAGCTTTTTCATACTAGTGAGTTTTCTTTGGATTGTAAATTGAGAACACATAGGATAAGTTTACAAAAGCCTGATGTACCAGGTAATCGTCGGGTATAATATAAGGTTTCAGGTAAAGCTCATCGTTAGTATATCGAGCCTCTTGTTTCATTGGAATTATGGTGCCAAACTTCATCCCGGCTGTGGCCATAAACTGCCGACCCAATAGCCTGAAATTTGCACCCACCGATAATATTGGCCGAATATCGAACTGCTTTTGCAGGTTTAATACGCTTACCGACCCTGTATAGGGATCGGCTTCGCCCAGCACATCGCGGCTGTAGCTAACGGTAGACAAGAGTTGGTACACGGGTTCAAATCCTCCTTTAACAAATAACTCCACCCCTGAAATGCGGTGGTTATACCTTAAGGCCAATGGAATGCCAACGTATAGACTATTGTAAGTGGCGGTTATAGAGGTATGGTCGTATGGCTGATTAGAGTATCCAATGCGCAAGAATGAGGAGGAGATACCAAAGCTGCCATCAAAATCACCAAAAAGGGTATTGATATAGTTCAACTCCAGATTTGCGCCAAAAGTTGACGAATAGTTTACGCGAAGATTGTTCAAATCCTCAGGGCCATAGTACTCCTTAACCCAAGGCATGCTAAGGTTTGTTCCAAGGCTTAGCTCAATCTTCATAATTGGGGTAGTGCGGTAGGTTCCGTATAGGTTCTTAAACTCCGAGTGGTCGTTAGGAAGCAGGGCGTACTCGGGGAATTCGCGCAGAAAGCGAAGCATTATCTCATCGGCCTTTTCGGGTAAATCGCTGAAGAGGTATGTTTGGATAAGCATCTTGTAGGCATTTGTTTTCTCCTCCTGGGTAAAACCCTTGTCGAGGCAAGGCAAAAGGATGCCGGGAATATCGTCGAGCAAACCGCTGTCGTACCTCCGCTGGGCCAGTCGTAGCTGATCGGAGCAGCTAGTTTGCGACCACGCCATCTGGCTTATCAGCACTAAGCCCACTATTGCTAGCAGTGTTTTAAATTGATACATCTTGTTGATATGGTTAATTATAAGGTTACTCAAACCGAAAAAATTCTTAACCCATTATCGATTTACACATTTCTTAGGATTGTATTCGATATCCTCGCCAACGTAGTTATTCCACTCATCTTGCGTAAGGCTGCGGGTGAGAAAGGGACAAAAGTTAGCCAGTAGCGTCTCTACCTCAACGGGTAATCTCTTAATGCTTCCATTCTTATCGCCACTGATGATAAACTTGCTATCCGGGGTAAATGCCACCGATGTTACCCAGGAGTCGTGATCGTCGAACACAACGGGCAGGCTATTCAAGTCGTCCAAATGCCATAAGCGCACGCTGGCGTCGTAGCTCGAACTGGCCATGTAGCGGCCATCATCGGAGAATGCCACCCCGGTGATTTTGGCATTATGGCCTCGGAGTACAGTAATTTGCTCCCCTTTTGCTATATCCCACAGGTAAATTGCGCCCTGGTTGTTTCCAAATCCAGCGGCAAGCATTTTTCGTTTGGGTGAGTAGCTTAACTCTCCCCAGCTGCTCTCGGGAACATTGGCAATGGTTTTTGCCCCCTGCCACTGGTTTGCGCTATTGAGCGACACAATTTTCCCATCGCTTAGGGCAAGATAAAGAGTACTTGTGGATACGTCGAACTTTGATGCATTTATTCGGGATTGTCCCGAGAAAATTTCCTGTGGCTGACCACTGTATCCATCAACCATTGAAACACCCTGGTTGAATACCAGGATCATTTTTCCATCACGAGTTATAAAGAAATCCTTGATATCGCGGGGGAAGTAAATTTTCTCGTCGAATTCGCCGGTTGACTCCTTAAAGTAAAAGATACCGTTATTATTTATGCCATAGATAATATCATCAGCAACTATAACCTTTTTAACAATGGAGAGGTTGCCCCGCAAAACTGTGCTTTGACTAGAGTTTAAATCCCAAGCAATTAGCTGACCATCGCTACCCGATGACAAGAGTCTTCCTTGATGAAACACTAAGGTTCGAACCAAACTTGAATGCTCTTTTAGCACATTGAAATTATCGCCCTGAAAGAATTTTGAGCTAAGGTAAAGGGCCTTAAACACATCGGGATTGTATGATGTACCCTCGTAATCGGTATTGAAGGCGTATGCCTGAAAGGCTAGCAAGCCCTTCAGTAGTGTATCAACCCTTAGCTGCTGACTTTTAACCGCCATCGACTGGGCTATGGAAACCATCCGTCTCCGTTCCGCATCGAGACTAGCTTTCTCGGCCAGCTTTTGCTGTTCTTGGGCAAGAAGTGCATTTCTTTCAGCCAACTTCTGGCTCTCTGTAGCCTCCTGCTGGCGCAAGTTGGCAATTTCGCGTTGTCGATTAGCCTCATTCAAGTTTCGGAGCGCAATCTGGCTCTGTCGTTCTGCCTCGCGCTGGCTTTTCTCAGCTTGTTCCTGCTGTTGTCGTGCCAGTTCAGCATTCTGATCGGCCAGTACTTTTTGGGCTTCGGCCTCAATCCTTTGCTTTTCGGCCATATCCTTCTGCTCAACGGCTTCGCTCTGTGCTTTAAGAGCGTCCTGCCGCTGAATAAGCGCCAGAATTCCTAATCCTATGGATATCATCCCAGCAGTACCAAGAATTAGGGCAAAAATCCGGGAGCGCCTCAGCGCTCTTTTCTGGAGCCTGATCTTATTCTCCTCTTCGGCAATATACTCCTCCTCGCTTGTTTGCAGGTACACCATGGTCCTTTCGAACGCTGGATGATATCGAACAGCCCAGGCCAGGTTGGGGTTCTGCTTTTCGCGCCAGTTAATCCCGAGCTGCAAATCGGGTGGCCCCCAAAGGCTTGTTTTACCCTCGCTGTACATCTCGGCCGACTCGGCAAGTCGCAGGTACATTTTCACTGCCGACGACTCGTCTTCGACCCAAATCTTGAGCTTATCCCAAACGCGCATTAAACTCTCGTGCGATATATCAACAATGGAATCGGGCGTAAGGACTATGTGCGGTGGTGGCGTTAAAAAGGTTCTACCCTTCATGCGGAAAACCTCAACCACGCTAATTACCACATCGGATGTGGTTTCGGCAATGGCTGCCAACTCCTCAACGCTTGTAGGGCGACGTATTCCACGGTTGTCGGCGCCCTTCTCGGTAAGCGATTTAAACACAACCTCACATACCCGTTTCTGATCCACCGTAAGCTCATCGAAAGCCTCGTTGGCATGGTTCGACAAGGCTCGCTCGAGCCGCCCAATGGCTTCGTACTCCACAATTCCAATGGGATTGCTGGTGTCGGTATGATTTACCCAGTACTCCCAGGTGCGCATAAGCGCATGCTGAAGAATTGGGAGATGATCGGGATTATTTCCCATTTCGTTAAGCAGAAGTTGAACCAGCTGATCCGAAATTTTCCCTCCACCAACTGCCACCGGCCCGGTAATGGCCTTGCTAAAATCCTCGCGGGTCATGCGGGGAATAAGGTAGTTGCTATCGTTGATAAGACGAGTTAACTTTTGAAACGGGGAGCAGTCGCCAATAAAATCGGAACGCATGGTTATAACCACGTAAATTGGCAACTCGCTCTGCCTTACGGCAGTTACCAGTATATTAACAAAATGCTCAACTTTATCCAACGCATCGGACTCCTTGCCAGAGTATTGGTATCGGAAAATCTCCTCGAACTGGTCAATTAGGATAAGCACATTCTCATCGTCCGAGAGATGGTACTGCTTTAGCACGTTCGAAACCCCATCGGCCGAGCGGCGCAGAACAGCCTGATTAATCAACGCATCGGACTCAACCTCCGATTCATCCCTGCTTTTTGCAAAAGCATGAGCCATCGAATGGGCCAAATTCTCGATTGGCCCTACCCCTGGACGAGCAACAACAACCCGCCAGCGCGAACGATTATTGTGCAAAAACCCACCGTAAAGGACGGGAAGTAGTCCGCAGTAAATCAACGACGACTTACCCGAACCCGAGGCTCCCAGGATGGCAGCAAACCGATTTGTGGAGAGATTTTGAAGAATCTCCTCGCTTTGCCCCTCGCGCCCAAAAAACAGGTGCGCCTCACGGGGCTCAAAGGGTCTAAGTCCGGGAAAAGGATTGGCCAATCCCGTTGCGCTTACTTTGTGCCCGGATACAGTATCCATTGGCTATGTGTTTTTAATGTTTAAACTCTGACTTACAACCTGTGCTATCTCATCGGCATTGGTTATTACATGCGAGAATACATCCTCGTATCCTTTCGTTTCCAAATTATTGGCGGCTTTATACAAAACAATGCTCTCGAAATGTTTAGCCGAATCGATACCCTTCGACTTGAGTATATCGTTTGCTTTTACCGATAGCCATTGGCTATTTGGCGATGAGTAGGATATTACAACCGATTTTGCCTTGGCGAGCTGGCGTAAGTGTTGACTAAAGGTGATCCCCGAAAAGTCCGATGGTGTACTTACGCGGATGCTAGCTAACTTTTGCTTAAGTAATAGCTCAGCATTTTTATCGTCGGCTACTATGTATACATCGGCACCTGTCACCTCGGAATCGCCTTTCTCGCTTGCACCCATTCGCTGCCGGTAATACTTTTTAAGATCCTCTATGGATGATTTGAGCACAAAGGTATTTCGAGTCTGATCCTGATCGCGCTGAATCTTCTCGATAAAGATCTGATTCTCCTCGTCGGTAACCTCATAGGCTGAGGGGATCCAAATAATCCGCATCACATCGCCATTCGATTGGGAAACCATTCGGGCCGAAACATTGCACTGGTGCTCGGTAAGCGACAGGTGACTATCCATAAAATGGATATTGTAGATTGGGGGAATTATGTGGATAATTAACGACACTCCCTGAAAAGCCTCCTCAATTTCGCGTTTGCATTGGTCGTGATCGGCACTAAACGGCTTGGCTGGCACCACCTCGTACCCCAAATCGCTTAAATCGCGCTTAAGGTTTTCCCTGTCCACATTGTGGCTAATGTCGTCCTGCGACAAGTAAACCTTTGGCCTAGCCGATTTCGACTTGGGTGTAATCAGCTCATTGTGAATATCAACGGCAATATCAGTTATCTTTTCCCAGTAGCCAACCTTGGTTTGGGCATTGTCCCTCCGGAAAAGCCTAACCTCCCCGGTTTCGTATTGTTTATCCCAGAAAAGCATGGGATTCCCTGCTGTAATTGCATTTTGACCAGTTGGCTCTACTTGAAGTGGCTGCAGATTATTGCTACCCTTAGCTAAACTATCAACAACTAGCTGGCTATTCGCTGAAATTACCAGAAAGGTTCGGCTTCCCCCATTCTCGTTCATCAGCAACTCAACGTTGTAGCTGGGCAAATATCTTAGGAGACATTTCTTAAGATCAACAGAAAACCCTTGGGCAAATGCCTTGTCGGAGGCGCTCTCCTGATCGAACCATATTGATAATTTAAGGGATATCATAAAGCCTAAATTTTAATACCAATAACAGTTATATCATCGAGTTGCTCCAAGTCGCCAACCCAATCCTTAAGGGTAGTGTAAAGCCTGTCGTACTGATCATTTACAGGCTCTGGGTGAATCTCAAACAGCAGCTCGCGGAACCGCTTGGTGAGGAATTTGAAGTTTTTGGGGCCGCCAAACTGATCGGCAAATCCATCGGAGAACACGTAAACCATATCGCCCTTTTGCACAGGAATTGTATGATTTGCAAACTTTCCGCGGATACCCTTAAAGAAAGCGCCAATGGGGAACTTATCGCCTTTAATCTGGTTAACCTCTCCATTGGAGATGATAAGCACGGGGTTGTACGCGCCGGCAAATTCTAGGGTCATGTTATCGTAATCGACGCAGCAGAGCGCAATGTCCATCCCGTCCTTTACAGAGGTTTCATCGTCGCGCTCATTAAATGTCGACATCACACCATCGTTAAGCGCATCGAGGATATCGGAGGGGCGTTCGAGCTGCAAATCTTTAACCGCATAGTTTAGCCAGTTTTGGCCCACCATCGAAACCAGTGCTCCGGGCACACCGTGCCCGGTACAGTCGATTGCCGAAAAGTAGCGCTTGTTACCATGATGATGGAACCAGTAAAAGTCGCCGCTAATAATATCCTTGGGTAAGTAGAACACGAACGACTCAGGGAAAAGCTCCTTCACAAAATCCTGGGTAGGCAGAATGGCATTCTGCAAACGCTTGGAGTAATGAATGCTATCCATAATGTGCTTTTGCTGCTCGGCAAGCATATCGCGCTGGGCCTCCAACTCCTCCTTTTGGGCAACCACCTCAGCGGTTCTGTCCTTCACCTTTTGCTCCAAATCGCGGTACAACTCCTCGAGTTCGGCTATCATCTTATTAAACCTACGCGACAGGGTAACAATCTCGATACTCCCCGACACATCGGCTCGCTCGCTCAAATTACCGCTGGAGATGCGGTTCACGTGATCGACCAATTTTTTAATGGGGTTGGTAATCACCTTGGTTTTTCGGTAAATAAGGAAAACGATCAAAAACAGGACTACCGTGAAAATAATAATGAAAACAAGCATTCTTATTATCTCGGCCCTAATCTCATCGGTTCGGTCGGATACAATACGGATAACTGACCCCTTGTAGAGCTGCGAGTTATCAGATGATGTATAAATATACTGGTACGACAGGTAACGTCGATTAATTCTGCGTTCCACGGTTACGCTATCGCGCTCAACAAATCGTTGTTTTAAAAATTCCTTTTCATCAACCTCAATGGCATTGGTCTTTGTGAGCGAAAACGGATCGTCGGCGTTCATAAACAGCTCCGCCGAAACAATTGTGCTATGCTTTTTACCCGATTCCTCGAGCATATTCTTGATAATGTTGATCACCTCGTCGGCTTGCTGCGAGTAAACCCCCAACTCCACAATAAACTCGCCACATAGCGTTGGCTGGTAGGTATACTTTTTAAGCCGGCGGGTGCTCGCCTCAATGGTAAACTTTTCGTTAACAAACTCACCGGCAGCAAAAATGTGCCTAATATGCATCTCGTGCTCCTTCCCAAACGAGAAAAAATTCAAGCCCAAATCCTTGTCGAAGGTTGTATTAACCACCACACCATTGGTATCGATAATGTAGATATCGTAAAGAGTAGGATCGAGGCCCAATTTGGCACGAAGACCCTTTAAATCCATCTTATCCATTTGCTTGCTCGACACAAGGTGCTTCTGGGTTATCTGATTGCTAACGGCTTCCAGCTCATCGTTAAATTTCTCCTCGATCATCGATAGAGTAATGTCCTGAAATTTCAGAACCTGAATCAACTCGTCGGAGATTAAGAAGTTTCGGGTCTCACGATGCTCGCGGAGCATAACTCGGGTGTTTCGGAAGTTATAAACTCCAAGGAGAATCATGGCCACAATAACGGGGATTACCACGTTGTAAATCAGCTGCTGAAAAATTGATGTCTGTTTCATATAAGAGAATATATTCAGATGTCTTGGAAGCTGGAATGATTTCATACTAGGTAATCTATTAAGTAATCGTAATTATAAATATTTGTTACAAACTTGTTATACTCAACATAATGCAGAACGGTTCCCTCTGTAGCCTTGAGGACTGACCCCACAGGTGGAATTCCGTTGGCCTGAAAAATATCGCCTGGCACAAATTGTTTCTGGGCTTTGGAATCCACCATCAGAGTTACGTTTCCCGACTCAACCAGAACAATATGCCTTTTCCCAGCAAAAACGCCAAGAGTTAAAATATCAACATTTGAAACCTTTATGGTTGCCGTGTGATATAGCCAGTATAGTGGTGCCTGCTTTGAGCTGCTGTAGGGTAATTCGCAGAAAAACGTTAACCTATCCATGGCTGTACTTCCTAGAACCTCAGATAGTTCAACACTTCTGTCCAAATCAACACGTAGTTTATCGTTGAGCCTTATGCGGTACTCGGCAAACTTGTGCTTATCGATTTTCTGTAAAAGTTGTCCCGATAGCTGCCGCAGTATCCTATCGGAGTTAAATAGCTGAGCCACCAAATCGGCCGAAACATCAAGGTTCTCGATGTTATTGAATGCGTTTAGCGCGTAAATCTTTGCTTGCTTACCAATTAGATTCTCGTTACGATTAATTACCGATTTTAGCAACGACTCGGGATTATAATCCCTTAGCGGGAAGTAGTTTTGCAGTGCCCAAATCTTATTAGCCAATGTATTGTCCTCGAGAATGGGGAAAATGTAAGGTTTCAAATCCTCAACCACAAATGTGTCGAGCAGCTCAATGGCAAACGAGATGCTCTCTCCTGTTCCCATCTCCAGGTTCTCTATCACGGCGTCAATTGAACTCTTATCGTAAAGTAACTTTAGCAGCTGAAAAAGATTATGCCTACTATTGGTGAACTCAACCTCCATTTCATCACGAAGGTTGGGCGCAATGCTTTTCGAGGGACATTGATAGATAATATTCAGATTCCATGCGCAAACGCTAGCCTGGTCGATTATCATTTGATGCAATGCAACCTGCTCGCGATCGTCGGCTAAAAAGTTAAGCCTGAGCAAGCTTTCGAGAATATCAGTTTTAAGCGATGAATGAATGGAAAGCTTTTCGAACAGCACATTCTCAGCAATGGCACTTCCGGTGTCGGGTAAAATACGAATGATCCGTCGGCGGAAATTATCGGACGCTCCACTTCGGTTATAGGCCAGCTGTAACATTTCGAGGCCAATCTCTCCAGTGCCAATCAAGGCAGTATGAGCAAACGGTGCATAATCGTCATTATCCAGAAAATCGATCAAAAAGCTTATAATCTCCTTCGATCGTTTACCCTGTGCAGCCCAGATAGCCTGTTTCTTAACCTGAGGTACTAGATCGCGCATTAGGAATGTAAGTTTTAACTTAAAACTTGCCTTACTGGAAAGCCCTATCAGCTTTGCCGCAAGCACTCTATCCATGTAATCCTTGGAACGTAGAAGTCTTGCTATCAACGCCTCATCATCAGCTTGTTTTGCAAGTTGATTTAAGCTTGATATCACTTCATTGAGCGTACTCACTATTTCCCTATCCTCTACTGTCTTGGTTCTTTCCTTTAACCCATCAGTCAACTCGACTAATGCGTACTTGTGCGCAAAGCGACTGAATTCGGGTAGCGACTCATTTTCTGCATTTTCGATTCGATTCCTTAGAAAAGCAGGGATTAACCAGGGTTTAGAGCACTCAAGCAGAGCCATCTGCTGCTGTGGGCTAAAGCTGGCAATGGTACTCATCCATTTCTCATCGTTCGATATCACTTTAACATCACCTTTTGACGCCTTGTCGAGGGTTTGCTTCAGCGTTTTTCGATAACCGCTAAATAACCTAATTGATACTATAAACCAAATAGCAATTAGCCCAATAAGAATATACACATAATGGATTAGAGTGATCACTGCAAATAGGCCAAGAACGGCTAATGCTATACCCGATGCCAGAGCAGCCATTTCGTTTATGGTTCCATCGACGCGGGCCTGGACCTCGTGGCGGATTGAAGGCGGCAGCGACTGGTATATCAACTTAAGCACAGGACTCTCAATGGAATCCTTAAGGGCCTTCTGGAAAAACTTGCTGAGCGATATCAGCAGGAAGAAGAAGGTAAATGTAGCCGACTCAACCGTAAAACCGAACAAACTCCCCACCACCGCTGCACTTGCGGTTATTAGAGTCATAACCACTGGCGAGACAAGCAAGCTGATTTTTAACCCGTACGTTTTCATCAGCGGGCCGTAAACAAAGGTTTTAATCAATACGCTAACAAAGGTTAACGATCCCATAAGTCCCCCGAAATACTTGGCCATCTCGTCGGCGTTATCGAATCGCTGCGAGGCCACGGCTAAAAACAGGTAGTGAACAAAGAACGCCACTAGCATCGAAAGGATAACAAAAATAGCCATAGTGCGCACATAGGGAATCCTAAGCGTATCGACAAAGGAGCTTTTCTTTGCCGATTTCTCGGCACGCACCTTTAACTTGCTGGAAAACTTGGAACCGATAACCAGCTGGAAAATCAGTGCCAAGAAAATACTGATTGCACTGATATATAGTAAGTTTTTGGTTTTAAACCCAATGGATACTAAGAACGGTATGGAAAACGAGCTGATGATAATGCCAATTACCTGGCCCGTGTCGATAAAACCGAAAATCCTTTTGCCCTGCCTTAGGTCGAATATCCGGCCAACTGTACCCCAAAAACCTACCAGTGCAACAATATTAAGTGGACCCATAAGTACAAACAGCCCAAAAGCTAACCATTTGGTATCGGAAAAGAAGTAGCCAGCCCTAAGCATAAAGGTGAGCAAAAACACCACGAAAAGGTTTAGCACGGCTAGCTTGGAGAACTCCATCCGGCTCTGAAAGAATGAATAAAGCGAAGTAAGTATAATGCCAGTAAACCCCGACACCACAATGGCCTTGGGAATCATATCTTGATCGAAGCTATTTAGGAATAGCGTGTTGGCTCCCACATCGAATGCTCCAAGGAAAAATCCAAGGAACACCGACTGCAGCACCAGAATCGCCACTGGTACAACCTCGTCCTTACGGAGATTTAATGTTTCGTGCAGAGCCATTGTTGTATCTAGTATTTTTCAAAATGATCGGGATCCTTTTTGAACTCCTTCATCGGATCAATCTGTAAGTACTTACTCAAAAACTTAACCCCTAAGTAAAAGGGTATGGTATCGAGGAGTGCTGCAAATAGCTTAAACAGATAACTCGAAAGGATAAAGATTGTGAGAATTTCCACCACCGTTTTGCCTTCGGGGATATGTATTGCGTGGGCATAATAGTATGTAATAAGTACTACCGACACCGAATCGACCAGTTGGCTGGTAAGAGTCGACACGTTGTTACGCAGCCATAGGTGCTTGCCCTTAGTAAGCTTGCGGATAAAGTGGAAAACATGAACATCGACAAATTGTGCGGTAAGGTAAGCTATCATCGATGCGGCGGTGGCCCCAAATGTTAACATCCTGATATGGTAGAACGATCGGCTGGGATCGCCAAATTCGGGCAAGCCGGTTTCGGCCACCATTTCCGGAACTGGAGGAAGAACACCCCCGAGCCATAAAATAAAAAGCACCCAAATATTTAGCACCAAACCGGTCCACACCACCACATTAGCCCTATGCTTTCCGTAAAGCTCGCTAATAAAATCGGTGCAAAGAAATGTTATGGGGTAAGGTAGAATCCCCACAAAAAGCATAACGGGTAATTCTAACCCAAAGATATTTAACTCAAAATGAATGTATCGTGAAATGCCAAGAATATTAAGCATGGTCAAGGTTCCTAAGAACAAGCCAGCCAGAACAACAAATACTATTTCACGACGATTAATGAGTTTTTGGTCAACATCACTCTTGTAGTCGAACATAGGGTTGTTTTAGGGTGTGATAACTTGAGAATCAATAAACAAATATAATCCATTAAATTTTTTTACACTTGTTTTTAAGCATAAAAAAAGCGCGATTCGCATTATTTTTTCAACTTCGCCACAACTTCTAACAAATTAAGTCCAGGAGAAAAGCAAAACCGATGGAAACGACAATTTGTGCAGATTGGCAAATACATATACACATATTTTGCTTTTTTTCTACTTTTGTTACTAACTTTAACAAGACCAACAAAGGTAAAAAATGAGAAACCTACTACCCATATTACTGCTATCATTCAGTGTATTACAACTTAACGGACAGCAATCTAACAAGATAATTTTCGATCAAATGGCAAATCAAAATATTCTATATGGGCGTGGAACAGTAGATGTGTTCCAGAGCGAGCAGTTTAGCCAATGGTACACCACCGAATACGAGCAGTACAACGTTCAAACCGAAGTGTTAGCCTCAGCCAAACCAGATCTTAAGGGAATTACCATAAAATTTGTACTTGCCACCTGGTGCAAGGATAGCAAGCGCGAAGTACCCAGGTTTATCAAAATTCTAAACACCCTGGAGTTTCCCCTCGAGAAAATGGAGATCATAGGTGTTGATCGCAAAAAAGTGTGCCCCGAAGCAGGCGTTGAGGCCGGTTTTGTTGACTATGTCCCCACCTTTTTCGTTTACCGCAATGGAATTGAAATTGGCCGCATTGTTGAACACCCAACCGAATCGCTCGAGAGTGACCTACTGAAGATTCTTCAGAGCAAATAGTTCGCTTAGTGCAGCAATTAACATAAAATATCGTCCTTAATATAATAGTAAAGAATCAGCCATATGGAAGAGTATAAAAAATCGACTGAAGGCCAAGTGATGGGCATTATTGGTATTGTAATGGGCATAATCTCGCTAATTGTTGCTTTTATACCCTGTGTAGGAGTTGTGGCATTCTTACCTGGAGGTCTTGCAATAGTTTTCAGTATCGTTTCTATTGTACAAGCATCAAGGGGGAATGGGTCAAAGAGTTTGGGAATTGTATCGCTGGTTGTTTCCTCTCTGGCCATTCTGCTTGCCGCTGCTTGGTTAATGCTTTTTAGCGGTATCTCCTATGTGGCCAACGAGGCCATTAAGAATCCCAAGCAATTTGAGCAGCTGGAGAAAGGCCTTCGTGATGCCTTTAAGGATATTGAGGACATGGAGGTGAACATCGAGATACAGGAAAAAACCACTGTTCGCATCGATAGCCTGGAGAATAAGCTGCGTTACCTTGAGGGCGATTCCATTAAAAAGTAATTCCGGTTCTCCAAATCAACTTGCAATCAGGTTAACTATCAACTCTTGTGAGCATTGCAAAAAAAGTCCCAACTACTGGCCAATTGGCAGAAACCTACGCACAATCGGCTACCTACCACGCCATTAACCTTAGCCTTGGCGCGGTAGTTGTATTAATCCTGCTCTACTCAATGGCCTTTAGGGGCGATAGTCATCCTATCCCAGCACTTTTAACACAGATTACAGGCGAGGTTCCACCGAGCAAGGGGTTGTCGGCCAGCTTTTCGGAAATTGTTCGTGGAAATTTTGGGGCAGCAATTCAAATCAACCCCCATGGAATCAGAATCTTCGCTTTCTTTTTACTACAGCTGTTTCTAAGGGGATTTGCTTCGCTAACGGTTTACCTCAAAAGGTTACCAACTCCAACAGTTGCAGTGGCCGATATTGTGGTCTCAACCATGCTTTTTGCATACTGTTTTGCACCGCTTACTGAGTACACTTTCAGACAATTTTCAACCCTACTTCAGCACCTGTTCCATGGTTAACTTATCGCCTGCCCTGATTCCTTTGGACGTAACCTGGAGTGTGCTACACTCATTAAAGTAATCGTGCTGATAGAAAAGGATGTATCCTTTGTCAATGGCCTCGCTCAGAAAAATCTCCTTCTCCCTCATGGTAACCAGCGGCTCCACATCGTAGCTCATATTCCAGGCCAAGTGGATATGTGCTGTTGATGGGAAAAGATCGGCTGCGTATACCAAGGTTTTGCCATTGGGCAAATGGATTAGTAGCACAATCTGTCCGCGAGTATGGCCGTTGAAAAAGCGAATTTCGATACCGGGAAACAGTTCACCTTCATCCTCTAAAAGATTAAGCATACCCAGCTGCTGCATGGGCAGCAAGTTTTCTGTCAGAAACGAATCGGCCTCTCGCACATTGGGGTTAATTGCCCATTCCCATTGTACTTTACTTACATGATACTTTGCATTTGGGAAAACGGGAAAGTAATCGCCCTTTTCGTTTATGGCAATGCCACCCCCGCAGTGGTCGTAGTGAAGATGGGTGTGGATTACATCGGTAATATCCTCGGATTTGTATCCCAACTGGGCAAGCCCTTCCAACAGTCCCTCTCCTCCAAAAATACCAAAATGGCTAAAGAATTTCTCGCTCTGCTTATTGCCAAAACCGGTATCAACAAGCACTACCCTGCCGTTGGTTTCAATTACCATCGATCGCAGGGCAAGCGGAATTAGGTTTTGCTCGTCGGCTGGATATGCCCTGTTCCAGAGCACTTTTGGCACCACGCCAAACATGGCCCCGCCATCGACCTTAAAGTTGCAAATATTAAATGCTGATACTTTCATTCTCGATACTAAATTTAAAGGTTCTAGGCAATGCGCCGATAGTTATCCCAGTCGCTCTTGATAACAAAAATATTTCGAGCCGGATCCTGCTTTAGTAATTGGGTTAGTTTTTTATAAAGGTTAGGCAACTGCGCCGAAAACTCAACAGGAGCCTCAAAGAAATGTTCAATGGCCACCGCAAAAAACTCATCGACACTGGCTCCCGCGTAGGGTCGCAAAAAGTGGTAACCGCCAGAGTTTATCTTTTCAATCTCATCCTTGGAGAGATTTATTACCCTCTCAAGGTACTCGTCGAGTCCCTGCTCGTGCTCGTGTGTATGCAGAATTGTGTGCATTAGGGCATGAGCCATCTCGTGAAGTCCCAGATTTATCTTATCGTTCGGATCCTCAAACCCTTTAACCAACTTTTTCCACGACAGTATAATAAGCCCGCGTGGATGCACCTCACCATCGTGAACCCTGCCGGTATAGGGATTTCGGTACGAGTCGGGGTAAACAAATATGGTGCGGAAACGGGGCAATCGGTAGTGATTAAACCCAAAGGTGATTTGCACCAGAGCAGCAACCACCATTAACCGAACCTCATCGGTTACCTGAAATCCCTGACGACCAATAACCTTAAAACTACGCCGTAGGGAGTTGGCCCTGAACATAAACCGATACTGCAGCCTGGGGTCGAGCTTGTTGAAGTAAGGCAGGTTTTTGCTGTAGAATGCGCTTAGCGCTAACTTCTCCTTGGAT
Organism: uncultured Rikenellaceae bacterium; assembly: GCA_964490015.1. Taxonomy (GTDB): domain Bacteria; phylum Bacteroidota; class Bacteroidia; order Bacteroidales; family Tenuifilaceae; genus Perlabentimonas. The sequence continues at coordinate 3,205 of CAZBBA010000061.1, read as the reverse complement.
GTTAAGAAGAATAATGCTGAAACACCCCGCAGTAATCGATACGAGATGGCTACAACAAATAAAAGTGCCACGATAAAAGTGGGATCATCAAAGGGCATTGGGTTGGTTTTAGGTTAATAGGCCATAAATGTATAAAAAATGGCTTTACCCTAACCCACCAGAAACAAAAAACCCAGCCGTTAAGCTGGGTTTGGTGCGGATAAAGGGACTCGAACCCCCACGCCTTTCGGCACTAGATCCTAAGTCTAGCGCGGCTACCAATTACGCCATATCCGCAAATCCGGTGCAAAGGTACAACCTTTTTCCAAATCCTCAAACTTTCATCATAAAATTTTTCGTGTTAATAAACTTTAGCCCGTTCCTTTTCGGAAAAGAGATGGATTTACTATTTTTCGAGATTATTTGCCTAACATCATTCGGAATGGTTTTACGATTTCTTTTGGCTCCCATGGCACTTCTCTACGGCATTGCGGTGTATACCCGCAATTGGCTATTCGATGTGGGCATACTAAAATCGCAATCCTTTAGCACACCAAGCGTGTGCGTTGGCAACCTAACGGTTGGTGGAACGGGCAAAACACCGCATATTGAGTACTTGGTAAAGTTGCTCCAAAACAATTATTCGGTGGCCACGCTAAGCCGCGGGTACAAGCGCCAAACCAAAGGTTTTTTACTAGCCAACCACGCAAGCAATGCTCACGATATTGGCGACGAACCCATGCAGATTAAGCTGAAGTTCCCTGGTATTACGGTGGCCGTTGACGAGAACCGCGTTCGGGGAATTAACAATTTACTGCAGATAAATTCAAATATCGACATAATTCTCCTCGACGACGCCTACCAGCACCGCTACGTTAAAGCCGGGCTAAATATCCTTCTTACCGATTATGGTAACCCAATTTACAACGATTATCTTCTTCCCATGGGAAGGCTCCGCGATAGCATTGTCCAGAAGAGAAGAACCAACATCGTAATTGTTACCAAGTGCCCCGAAAATCTGGAGCAAGCAACACAAAACGAAATTGCCAAAAAGCTTAATCTTTCGAGAAATCAGGAGTTGTACTTCACCACGTTTAGGTACGGAAAACCCATGCCCTTATTTAACGGCATAAATCCTGATTTGGTAAGCAAACCTTATGGCCAAATAGTGGCATTGGCCGGAATTGCAAACCCCAAACCATTTTTTAAATACCTTGAAAAAGAGCACGCTGTATGCGAAATCATGCACTACCCAGACCACTACCATTTTACCGAAACAAAAATTAAAGCTATATTTGAAAAGTTTTCGATGCATCCCAACAAACCCGTGGCCATAGTAACCACCGAGAAGGATGCTGCACGGATAAGGGTATTTAACGATTTACCCATCGAGATGAGGAGAGTATTCTTCTACATCCCCATTGAGGTTGATTTTTTGAATACCCAAGGCAACGATTTTAATAATAAATTACACGAATATGTTAGAAAGAGTAAAAGAAACAACGGCATACATTCGGAGCAAGGTAACCGTTGAACCCGAGGTTGGAATTATTTTGGGAACTGGGTTAGGTGGTTTAACCAAGGACATCACCAACCAGCAAATTCTCGATTATGGCGATATCCCCAACTTTCCCGTTTCAACGGTCGAGGGGCATCATGGCCGTTTAATCTTTGGTGATTTAGGTGGCAAAAAAGTTGTTGCCATGCAGGGACGTTTCCATTTCTACGAGGGCTACGACATGAAGGAGGTTACCTTCCCTGTTCGCGTTATGAAGTACCTGGGCATTAAGAATCTTTTCGTTTCCAACGCCAGCGGCGGGGTAAACCCCGACTTTGAGATTGGCGACCTGATGATTATTAACGATCATATAAACCTGCTTCCCAACCCACTTATTGGCCCCAACGATAAGGAGTTTGGCCCACGATTCCCCGATATGAGCCAAGCCTACGACCATAGCCTAATTGCCTTGGCACAGGAGATTGCCCAAAAGAATGGCATTAAAACCCAGATTGGCTGCTACGTGGGCACCACAGGGCCAACATTCGAAACGCCTAAGGAGTACCAGTACTTCCGCATTATTGGAGGCGACACGGTGGGTATGTCTACCGTGCCCGAGGTTATAGTAGCCCGCCAAATGGGATTGCCTGTTTTCGCCATCTCCATTATTACCGACCTGGGCGTTCCCGGCAAAATTGTGGAGGTAACCCACGAGGAGGTGCAACGCATTGGCATGCAGGCCGAGAAAAAGATGACGCTGATTATGGAGGAGATGCTGCAGAAACTATAGTTAACTCCTTACAAATAGACAAAAAGGCTGCTCGATTAATTTGGGCAGCCTTTTTTTGCATTACTATATTGTAGCTAGGATAAGCTATAGTGAGTAGTGGCGGATGACTAGTGAACAGTGACTAAAGTGACGAGTGACAAGTCACTCATTGTCACCCGCCTATCTCAGCTTGTCTCGGAAACGGTAGTTGACGAGAGGAGATTGGTGTTTTTTGCCAAGCTAACGAGATCACCCTCTGTCACCAACAAAAAAGCCCGGGCACACGAATGCACCCGGGCTTTTAGCATTTGGCACTTTAGTCACTAAACAAACCACATAGAAACATAGTAAACTCATAGTTATATAGAGAAGCAGCGCACAGGTTACTTCGACAGGTGGTACAGTGAGCCTGTCGAACTGCTCAGTAACCGTCTGTGCTCTTCACCCTACGCTCCCAGCCCCTAGTCTCGGGAACCGCTGTCCTTTGCGGTTAACGAGATACGCCCTATGCTTTATAACTTTCAACTCTAATCACTCTAGTCACTCGTCACCCTCCGTCAGCAAAAAAAAGCCCGGGCACACGAATGCACCCGGACTTTTTGATTGTTCTTGCCCTATGGCCTAACAGCTGTACTCCTCGTCCCTAAAGGGGTTGGGGGTGCTGCTATCCTCGGTTTTTGCCCAGCCGGGATTGCCCATTGGGGCCGATGCCATTACCAGCGAAATCTCGCTGTCGAGCTGAATGCGCTTTACCACTGGCTTCTCGTAGGGGCGCTTGGTGTTGTTTGTTTTCATATTGTTTGTTTTTTGTTTGTTTTTTGTTTGTTATCAGTTATCAGTTGTCACCTTGTGTCACTCCCTGTGTCACTCGTCACTTGTCACCCTGTGTCACTCGTCACTTGTCACCCTGTGTCACTCGTCACTTCCCGTCACTCGTCACTTCCCGTCACTGTACTACT